>JACPPF010000118.1 GCA_016191165.1 Planctomycetota bacterium | reverse complement strand
TGGCACGCCACTGACAGCCTGTGCGGTTGACGTACAGAATCCCATTGATGATCGCTCGGCGATCGATTCTCTGTGGTGCCCCCACGGTACTTGGTGCCGGGATCAAAGATTGAATAATCTGCCATTGCACGTCCGTGAGGTAGCTGGGATAATGACGCCGTTCCATGGCTATGGCTCCTTGCAATCCTTTGGTTGGGAAAGCGGGAGCCTAGCCTTTTTGTGTACAAATGGTCAATTGGAAAACACGCTCTGAGCCGCTTGCGGCCTGGCGCTCGATTGGCGGCTTGCGGAACCAACGCGAACCTACCATTCGCCGCCGCCATGGACGGGCCGATACAAACCGTCCTCGATGAGGCCGTCCTTGATGTGAACGATGCGCTGGGCATAGTGAGCCACGTCGGTTTCGTGAGTGACCAGGATCACGGTGAGATTCTCGTCGCGATTGAGTTGCTGGAACATTTGCAAGATTTCGACGCTGGTGCGTGAATCGAGGTTACCGGTCGGCTCGTCGGCGAAGAGCAACGCGGGTTTGTTGATGAGGGCGCGCGCGATGGCGACGCGCTGCTGCTGCCCGCCGGAGAGCTGCGCGGGATGGTGATCGAGCCGATCGCCCAGGCCGACCCGTTCGAGCAAGGCCTTGCCGCGTTCGCGCCCCTCGCGCATGCCGGTGCCCGCCGCGGTGTAGGCGAGCGGCATTGTCACATTCTCGAGCGCGCTGGTTCGCGGCAGGAGATTGAAATTCTGAAAGACAAAACCGATTTTGGCGTTGCGCAACAGAGCCCGCTCGGGCGCGGTGAGGCCGGAGACTTCCTGATCGTCAAGCCAGTACTGCCCGGACGTTGGCCGATCGAGACAGCCCAGGATGTTCATGAGCGTCGATTTGCCCGACCCCGAGGCGCCGGTGAGGGCGACGAGTTCGCCGCGCTGCACGGACAGGGAGACGCCCTTCAGCACCGGCACTTCCACTTCGCCGATCTGATAGGTTTTGCAGACATCACGCAGCTCGATGAAGTCCATAGAAATATCGTATGCAACTTGCCCATCCGTTGAGACGAGGCGCGACGGACCTTTTTTTTGTGTGCGAAACCGCAAGCGAGGACACGACCATGATCCGCGGCGTTCACACGATGTTTTATACGTCGAAACCGGATGAATTGCGCGCCTACTTGCGCGACAAGTTGAAGCTTCCGTTCACGGATGTCGGCGAGGGCTGGCTCATCTTCGACCTGCCCGAGGCCGAGATGGGCTGCCACCCCGCCGATGCGGAATCCGCTCCCTCGGGAACGCACTATGTCTCGTTTTATTGTGACGACATCCAGCGCAGCGTCGCCGATTTGAGCAAGCGCGGCGTGGTCTTCGTGGACCCGATCACCGACGCCGGGTACGGCCTGATCACGCATTTCGTGATGCCCGGCGACGTCAAGGTGCAGCTCTATCAGCCGCGCTATCGCAAGAACAAGCCGGCGGCGAAAAAGGCGGCTCAGCCAAGGAAAAAGAAACCGTCACCGAAGCAAGCCGTCGCGAAAAAGCGGCAAAGGCGGGCGTAGTTTCTACTTCCCGTTCTTCTTCTTGACGCGCGCCTGCCAGACCTCGCTCCAGTCCCATGCTATTCCGTCGGGAGGCATAGCGCCCACGTAGCCAGGCAAATCCCCGCCGGCGCCCTTCGTCGCCAATGGCGAGTCCTTGGCAGGCCGAATAAATTCGGGCGACCCCACGGCTCGGCTCAGAACAGCGATCCTGTCCTGGCGTGTGTCACCCGGAGCAACGGGAATCCAGCTCTTGCTGAAAATGTCGTCCCCCTTGGGCCCACGCGTTTCGCGCCAGTTGCACGACCAGCGCCAGGCCTTGAGGAGGACCGCGGCGTCGCCGGGTCCCGCAACTTCCGACATGCTGCCGCCGCTGTCCAGGAAGATCAAGTTGGCGTCGGGACCGCCCAGGAAGAGGTTGTTGACGATCTGAATATTCTTGGGCAGGTTCTTTTTTTTGGCGTCGTCCCAGAATCGGAAACCCGCCTTGCATTCGAGAGTCGAGTTATTGGCGATGAGGATGTCGTCCGCGCCGGGAAGGAGGTTTTCCAGCTGGATGGCATAAAGCTTGGCGAAGCCGATGCGATTGCCGACGACATGAACGTGCCGCACGCTGCCGGTGATCAAGATGGCCTGGGACGCGTCGAGGATGGTGTTGTTGCGCAGGACGATACTGCCGCACGGACTGGGCCTGGTGAAATTGATGAATCCGCTGACGCGCAGGCCAGCCCCGCCTCCCTGGATGGTGCAGTTTTCGATGATGCCGACCTCGTGCCCCGGTTCGATGACCTCCAGGGTGACGGCGCTGACCAGCGGGTTGCTGGCCTTGAAGTCCAGGCGATCCAGGTGCAATCCAAAGGAGCCGCCGCCCACGCCGATCATGTAGCGGAGTTCCCCTTCGTGCCGGCAGCGAAAGCCGCGCACCGTCACGCCTGGCACATCCGAGATGAGCATGCCGAGCGTTCCCTTGGGGAACATCAAGGTGGCCCCCTTGACCGCTTCCAGCGTGATGCTGGTTTGCTTGCTGGGCCGATCAATCGAGAGCGTTTCCGCATAGGTGGCGGCATCCAACACGCGGATCGTCTGGCCGGGCTGAACCTTGTCCAGCGTGGCGCTGATTGTCGTGAACTGCCCCGTGCCGTCCTTCGCGACCGTCAAGCCATTCTCGATCGTCACCACCTTCGGCTTGATCGGTTCCTTCTTCTTGACCGGATCGACCTTCTTGATTGGTTCCTTGTTCGGCGCGTCCGTACCCTTGGGCGGGTTCGGCTTCGCGTCGGGCAACTTCACGATGGGACCAGGATTGGGATTGGGCGCATCCGCCGGAAACAGCCGCGGCCAGGCGATCAGGAGCGCCAGCCCTGCCAGCATCAGCGCCGCCGCTCCGGCGACCCACGGCAGGGCGCGTATGCCGCGGCGAGGCGCCAGCATCGTGTGCTGACCCGGCGGCCAGCGGCCCGTCTCGCGCATGCGGATCACCGAATGCGAACTGCCCGCCACGTATGGCGCAAGCGCCTCCGCCACCTCCCCGGCCGACTGGTAGCGCTCGCTCGGATGCTTCGCCATCATCTTCTGCACGACGAACGCCAGCCCCGCCGGGACCTCCGGACAGCGCTCCTCCAGCGGGATTGGTTCCTTCTTGCCATGAGCACGGGCCTTTTCCGAAAACGACGTCCCCGGAAACGGCACCTGCCCCGAGATCAAGTGATACAGCGTGCAACCCAGGCCATAGATGTCCGAACGCGGATCGGCATGGAGGGCGTCGCGAAACTGCTCCGGCGCCATGTAATCCGGCGTGCCCATGCCCGCGCCTTCCTGCGTGAGCTGGGCATCGCCGAGTTGATCTTGCAGAAACCGCGCCAGCCCCAGGTCGAGAACTTCACCGTCGTCGCCGTCGCATTCATCAGGCGCGGCGACGGCGTTGCCGCGTAATCGACGGTCGGCGCCACCACGCCCAACGATGGCGGTCCCTGTGCCTTTTCAATTGCCAGTCCGGCGACAAGCAGATTTGCCGGTTTGAGGTCGCGGTGAATCAGCCCTTTCTCGTGGGCGTGATGCAAGCCGAGCGCGGTTTGATGAATCAGGTCGGCGGCGAGCGTCGGCGCCAGCGCGCCGTGCTGGCGCAGCACCTTGTCGAGCGTCACGCCCTCGACGAACTCCATAACCAGAAAGTGCCGGCCGCGCTCGTCGCCGGAATCGAAGGCCTGGATGATATGCGGATGCGAGAGCCGGGCGAGCGCCTTGGCCTCGCGCTGGAAGCGTGCGACCGCGTCGGCATCATGGAGTCGGCCGGCGGGCAGCACCTTGACGGCGACGACGCGATCCAGCTTCGTATCGTGCGCCTGGTAAACGGCCCCCATGCCGCCTTCACCCAGCTTGGCGAGCACGTGGTAGCGCCCGGCGATCACGCAGTCCTCGCCCTTGCCCGCGATGAGTTGCTCGACCTGATAGATGGTGAGAACCTTCTTCTCGACGAGATGCTCAGCGACCTTGTCGGTCGTAGCTGCTCCGTCGAGCGTCAACTGCGCAAGCGTTTCGCGCGCCGTCGCCGGAGCGACCAGGCCGGAGCGCTCGGCCAATTCCAGAAACTCCTGGGCGGCATTGCTGGGCATGATGAAACCCTGGTTAGGCCGCGGGCTGGTAGGTTTTTTTGGCTGCGTCGGCGCCCCGGACCGGGGCAGGGAGGCTCAGCCTCAGCCGCGCCTTTTTTCGGGGTAGATGGGGCATTCCGCGACCGGTTGATCCTGGCGGTAGTGGTAGGCGGCGCGTTTGATGAGCGTGTCGTCGGTTTGGCCCGGCGCGATGTCGAGTTCCTTGCGGACCGCGGGGAGGGCTTGCTTGAGCGAGCAACCGACGATGCGGGCCATCGCGCGCGTCAAGCGTTCCTCGCGTTCATTTTCAAACAACGACGGCTGCGCGGGCCGAGGCAGGAAATACCACGCCGTCATCCCAATAACAGCGACGGCCAACAGGATCAGCGCCGAGGTTTCCAACATGGCGGACTCCCCAATAATGTTGTTTGAATTCTAACCGATGATGATTGGGTTGCCAATCCTTTTTGTTTACAGGAAGCGCACGCGACGGAAATATCCGGTCCGACGCGTTATTGATCGCCCCGAAGGGGTAAAAGCTCATAGCCCAGGGTCGCGAGCGAAGCGAGCGCACCCTGGGTACGGCGATTTCGTGGATTCATCGACCCTGAAAGGGTCGAATCAATGAACGCGGGCGGGTTGTTCCACCCCTTCAGGGTGGGAACGCAGATGGACGTGCCGACCCAGGGTGCGCTCGCTGCGCTCGCGACCCTGGGCTTTGTTATTTTACCCCTTCGGGGTAAATGCTGGATTGAGCCGTGAACCGAGAGAATAGCGATTAACCCTGATACGCCTCCACCGGCACATCGCCTGGCGCTCCGGTTGGCAGCGGGATGCCGAGGTCGTTCAGGAGTTGCTGGACCAGGAAATCGGTCAGCCCTTTCCAGTTGCCCTTGTCGCGATAGTGCTGGCGTTGCCGGGTGGCGCCGGTTTCGATCTTGTCAACGGGCTTGAATCCGGTCAGGTATTTTTCGTCGCCGAGTTCGCGGGCGATGGGGATCATCCGGTCGATCAGGTCGGCCAGGTCGCTGGCCAGCGTGCGGCGTTTGCCGGTGGGCGTGCGGATGTAGAGGGCATTCATGCCGTAGCGCGTGGCGAGCCATTTGTTCTCGACGGCGATCCAGTGTCTGCGGATGTCTCGGCCGCGCGAGCGGGGCTTTCCCTGCAACAGGCGAATGCATGACACGGTCAGAGCGCGGATGAGAGCGACGAGCCGCAGCGTCTCGGTGATGGTCATCGGGATGTCGCAGATGCGGAACTCGATCGTGCCGAAGTCGGGCCGCGGGCGGATGTCCCAGTAGATGTCCTTGAACGAGTCGATGGTCTTGCAGTCCTTCATCACCTTGCAGTAGTTGCGAAATTCTTTCCAGTTGCCGAAGTAGAGAGGCAGGCCAGCGTGAGGCAGCAGGCGGTACAGGGCAACCCGGCTCGAGGCGAGGCCGGTATCGACGCCCTGCCAGAAGGGGGAATTGGCGGACAGGGCGATCAGGTGCGGGACATATTGTACCATCAGGTTGATGACGCCGATCGCGATATCGCCGGATGGAACGCCGACGTGGACGTGCAGTCCGAACATGACGCGCTGATAGGCAAGCCAGGCGAGGCGATCGAGGATGCGCTCGTAGCGCTCATCGGGGAAGACGGTGCTGCCGGTGGTGCGATGGAACGGATGCGTGCCGGCCAGGGCGAGTTCGTAGCCGAGCGAGCTGGCGATGTTGCGGACCTTGTGGATGCGCGTGAAGAGTTGTTCGCGAGCCTCATCGACGTTGGCGCAGATGCCGGTCTTGACCTCGATCATCGACTGCATCAACTCGGCGACGACCCCCTCGACCTTTTCTTCATGGCAGGCCTTGAGGGTGCGCACGGCGCCGGGGGTGAGGTCGCCGGTTTCGCGATCGAGGATTTGTAGCTCGACCTCAACGCCGATCGTCGGTTCAAGCGATGGATTGAAATGGAGTTCGTCAACCCGAGCGGCGGCTTGCATTGCCTCCGGCGGGACATCGGCGACTTGCGGAGGGGTGTCCATGAGGAAATCCTTCGTGGGAGGTCACCTTGGGAACTAGCGGCGGGCAATCTCCTCATCACCCCGGTTCGTTCATCCTATCGGCGCTTGTCAGGCGTGTCACCTGAGGACGCCGCAGGCGCGAGGCGCAAATTTTCTTTTTTTTTCCGTTGACCCACCTTTTCCGCGCGTTAGGATCATTTTCGATTTACGTGCGGCCCGTTTTTCACAGGCCAATCCGTGCGAAATCAGGAAAGTCGTCAACGTGTTTTGCGATGCCCCAATTTCTTTTCTCGGAGGTCGTCTCATGTCACTCGAACAGGAACGTCTGCTGGCCCGCATTGAAGAACTGGAAAAGCGTCTCGCCCAGGTTGAGGCGCGCCCGCTGCGCCGCGCGGCCTGGGGAACCTACGCGCTGGGCAGCCTGCTGGCCGGGCTGCTGATCGCCGTCCTCACGGGCCCCAGCTGGGTGGTGGCCAACCAGGACAAGAAGGAAGTCCAGGACGTAATCTGCAAACGACTCACCATCGTTGATAACGACGGCAAGACCCGCGTCGTGCTCGGCTTCGACGCCTTCGGCGGCAACGTCAAGGTGCTCAACTCCAAGGACCAAAACATCGTCGTTCTCGACAACGACAAGTTCGGCGGCACGCTGCGTCTCTTCGGCAATAACGAGAAACGCCTGCTGGTCGCCGGCGGAAACAAGGACGGCTGCCAGATCAACGTCTTCGACCTCGAGGGCAATATCCGCGCCTACCTGGGCTGCGACAGCGTCCACGAAGGCTACCTGGCGCTGCGCAACAAACAGAATCGCAACGTCATTTACGCCGGCGCCGATGACGACGGCGGTCTCGTGCGCGTCTATGGCCACGATGGCAAGCAACGCGCTTTCCTCGGCGTCGGACCCAAGCAGGGCGACGGGCTCGTCATGCTCACCGGCGCCGACGGCAAGCGCCGCCACTGGATCGGCAGCGACGCCGGCGCCACCTCCCACACCATCTATGGCAATAACGGGGTTCTCGCCCACGACATCCGCGGCGGTAACTCCGGCGCCTACCACTCCTTCTTCACCAAGGATGGCCGAAATGTCGTCACCACCATCGGCGCCTCCAACGACACCGGCGAGGGCATCCTTCGCCTCAACACCGTGACGGGCAAGACCCACTCGTACCTCGGCGCCAATCGCAACGGCTCGGGCGGGCTTATCCTGCTCAACTCGCCCAATGACGCGGTCAATAGCCGCGTCGTCATCGGCGTCGATGCCAACGGTGTCGGCTTCGGCGAAGGCCGCGACAGCGACAATGTGACGCGCCGGTCGTTCAAGTAACGCTGCCACGCCCCGCGTCTTATTCGTAGGTCAGGCTTTCCAGCCTGACGGCGTTTGCCAACGTCAGGTCGGAAAGCCTGACCTACGACCGATTGCATGAATTCCGCCAATTTTGCCAATTTGGCGCTTGAAATCGTGAGGGAAATATTAGATGATGGCGAATGATTGGTGAGAAACACCAGATTCGACTCGCGGTCAAATCCTCTCATTTCGACAAATGCCGTCTCAGACGGCTGAGCATGGGTAAAGCACGATGCCGGCGCCGACCACCATTGCTGGTTTCCTGGAAATCGGCTTCAAGAGCGGCCTCCTTGACAAGGAAACGCTCGCCACGTGCCGGTCCAGCTGGGCGCTCGCCGGCCTGGAGCCGAAAACCCCGCAAGAACTTGCCGATGCGTTGATCCACGAAGGCGTGCTCACGCATTTCCAGGCCGAAAAGCTCATTGCGGGTCGCTGGCGCGGTTTTCTCATCACCGACAAATATCGCCTGCTGGAGCGTCTTGGCGCTGGCGGCATGGGCGCGGTCTACCTTTGCGAACATGTCCACATGGGGCGCAAGGTGGCGCTGAAGATTCTGCCCGTCCAGCAAGCGGAGGATCCCGCATCCCTGGCGCGCTTTTACCGCGAAGCCAAAGCAGTCGCCCGGCTTGATCATCCCAATATCGTCCGCGCCCACGACATCGACCACGACGACAAACTGCATTTCATCGTCCTTGAATTCGTCGATGGCTGCAACCTGCACGACTTCGTGCGCCGCAACGGAACCGTGAGCCCCGAGCACGCCGCCCATTTCATCCGCCAGGCGTCGCTCGGCCTGCAACACGCTCACGAGGCCGGATTGGTGCATCGCGATATCAAGCCGGGCAACCTGTTGCTCGATCGCAACGGCGTCGTCAAGTTGCTCGACATGGGCCTGGCCCGTTTTTTCCACGAGGACTCGGCCGCGTTCATCAAGGAGTACGAGGTCGGCTACATCATCGGCACGGGCGACTACATCGCGCCGGAGCAGATCGTCGATAGCCGGGTCGATATCCGCGCGGACATCTACAGCCTCGGCGGGGCGATGTACTACCTGCTCACGGGCAAGAGTCCCTTCCAGGAAGGCACCAGCGCCCAGAAGATCATCTGGCATCAGGTACGGCATCCCAAATCGTTGCGCGCGCTGCGCCCGGATGTGCCGGAGGAAATGCTGAAGGTGTTCGAGAAGATGATCGCCAAGGAGCCGGCCCGGCGTTTCCAAACGCCGATCGAGGCCGCGGACGCGCTGGAGCCGTTCACGCGCGGCCCGATCCCGCTGCCGACGCCCGCCGAAATGCCCGCCTCGATCCTGAACGGCTTCCAGCGGCCCTTGAGTCAATCGATGCAACCCACCTCACCGCGGACGCCAGGGACCGAGCACGAACCCGGCGTCATCATTCTCCCCGGCACGCCGCAGCCGCGGCCGCTGTCCGCGCCCGTTCGCAAGAACCCGTCGTCGAAGGCGTGAGCCTGTCTTTCGGGATCCCGTCGTGGTAGGATGACCTTGGCGATTTTTCCCTCCAGGAGTTCGTTCCATGCCGCTTCTCGACCATTTTCGGCCGCCGCTTCTGGGGAGACGGCACTGGGAGTCGTTTCATGCCGTCTGGGCGACCGAGATCATGGCCGCGCTGAACAAGGAGGTTCTTCCGAAAGGCTATTTCGCGGAGACGCAGACGCACGTCGGCGGGCGCATCGAAGTCGATGTCGCGACTTTGGCTCACGAATCGTCCGACTCTTTTCCGGAAAGCAACGGCGGCCTGGCGTTGATGACCTGGGCGCCGCCGATAACGACCGTCACCTTGCCTTTGGTTTTTCCCGATGAATTTGAGATTCAGGTCTTCTCGACGGCAACTGGCCCGACTCTGGTAGGCGCCATCGAACTCGTCAGTCCCGGCAACAAAGACCGACCCGAAGCACGCCGTGCCTTTGCCGCGAAATGCGCCAGTTATTTGCAGGCGGGCATCGGATTGGTCGTCGTCGATGTGGTCACGGATCGCCATGCGAATCTTCACGACGAGCTGATCGACGTGCTGCAAAAGGAGGGAGCGTTCCGCTTCCCGCGCGATGCCGCCTTGTATGCTGTCTCCTATCGGCCCGCGCGATTGAAATCGGGCGCCGAGCAAGCCGAGACGTTTTTCTATGAGCTAGCGCTCGACCGCCCGCTGCCGATCGTGCCGCTGCCTCTGCGTGGCGGTCCAACGCTGCCGCTTGATCTGGAATCCGCCTATTCGGAAGCACGGGGGCGGAGTCGCTTGTAAGCGGTGCGGTGCCAGCGGCTTGAACCCGTTTCCACTCGCGATAGACTGAATCCTACCTGCAAGCCGCGCGCCCGCACTCTTTTCAGAAAGACCCCCGCCGATGGATGCCGCACTTTTTGACCAGCTCGAACAAACCGTCAAAACCGCCGGTCCCGCCGCGGCGGTGGACAAACTTGCCGAGGAATTGAAAGCGAGCAAGGACTACGCCAACCTCTTTTACGCCCTCCTCATGAAAAAGCGGGTTGAGCTCGGCGTTTCGCCCATTGCTACCGGCTCGAACCAGGATTTGCCCGCGTCGGCCCACCAGGCGTTTGAAGACGGCATCGCGCAAGCGGCCCGCGCCGTCGGGCAACTCTATCTCGACGATGGCCAGATCCCCCAGGCCTGGGGTTATTTCCGCATGTTGGGCGAGACCGGCCCGGTGGCGGCGGCGCTGGACAAGCTGGAACTCGACGACAACGCCGACGCGCAGGCGATCATCGACATCGCCTTCCACCAGGGCGTCGCGCCGGACAAGGGCTTCGACTGGGTGCTCCAGCGTTTCGGCATGTGCAGCGCCATCACCGTCATGGGCGGCGATCTGCCCTTCACCCCCGAGGTGCGAGCCGTTTGCACCAAGAAACTGATTGTCGCGCTCCAGCAAGAGTTGATCGACCGCCTGCGCGCGGACATCCAGGCCAAGCAGAACTTCGCCCCCTCGGGTCAGACGGTGCGCGAGATCATCCAGGGGCGAGACTTTCTTTTCGAGGACGATTTCTATCACATCGATCTGTCCCACCTCAACTCCGTCGTACAAATGGCGACGCAGCTCGACAAATGCCCGGAGCTGGCGGTCACGCGCGACCTGTGCGCTTACGGCATGAAGCTGTCGCCGCGTTTCCGCTATCAGAGCGAACCGCCCTTCGAGGATCAGTATGCCGACTACGACAAGTACCTGGCGATCCTTCAAGGTGAGGACGTGGACGCGAACCTGGCGCACTTTCGCGCCAAGGTGGATGCGAACCCGCCCGACAGCGCCGGCACCTTCCCGACGGAGATCTACATCAATTTGCTGATGCGCCTGGGCCGCGAGACCGAGGCGCTCGACATGGTGCGCAAATACATCGTCCCGCTGGGCGACGTGCGCCTGTCGTGCCCGAACCTCGTGGAACTGGTGCAGCAAACCAAGCGGTTCGACGTCCTGGCGGAAGTGGGCCGCGAGCAGGGCAACGCCGTCAACTTCCTGGCGGGGCTGATCGCGGGACTCCCCTCTCCCCCCGGGAGAGGGGGTGAGGGCGAGCGGCCGGCGAAGGCGCGGTAGCCGCTGCCAGGAAAAAAACCTGACATTCAGGAACTGCCCCGGATAGGATAATGGGCGATTCAAATTGCGTTGTCGCTTTGCTTTCACCAAAACGCAGGAGATGAGCAACGGAGGACTGGCATTTTTCGGCCACTTTTCGAGGGCCCGCATTTTACGCGCCCGGCGTCTTGGTTTTCAACTGAACAGCGCCAGCCGATTCCGAATTTTTTCGGAACCCTGGCAAGTTTTAATGCGTAGGCCCTGGTATAGGGGGGGAGGCATTCCCCAATTCGGCGCGCCGGGTCGCGTAGACCGGTTTACGCTCGCCTTTTGGTGGAGCGTCTGGAGGATCGCGTCGTGCCCAATGCCGCGCCGGTCGTCAATTCCGTGACTCCCGATTCGTGTTTCTGCCCTTCTGGCCAAATTCGGGTGAAATAGGTACGGGATCCTCAAGTCCAGATTTTCGGAAAATGTTGAGAATAATTCTTGACAGGCGGCGATCAAACTTTGTATCTTAAAATTCCAATCCAAATAAAGGCCACAGACGCGATGGGTAAACACACGAAACCTATGGCTGCCTGGAGGTTTCTTAAAGGCCATTTCTTGCGCCTTTTGGGCGTGGTTCTTGTTGCAGCTGCAATTCTCAAAACATTTGGCGAAGGGGGGGGGGGCACAGGCGGTAGTGTCTCGCGGTGTCTTCGCAGATCCTTTCTTGCAGATTGTCTTAGTTTATGTCGAGGTTTTGCTCGGTTTGTGGCTTTTATTGACCACGCCCAGTTTTTTGTCATGGTCGGCTTGTTTCGTCGTTTTTTTCGCTTTTTCCGCGACCAATCTAAGTTTGGCGGCCGAGGGACAAAGGTCGTGCGGGTGTTTCGGCCCTGTCCCGGCTAACCCGTGGTTGGTTTTCGTTGTTGAATCCGCAACTCTGGCCGTCATGCTTCTATTTCGTCCAGATTTTGAGTGGCGGAACCTTCGACCGCCTGTCCGAAGCGACTTTATCATTGTGATGGTGGCGGTTGGCATTCTCATGGCATTCGCCTTGCCACCGCTGCTCGGCGTTATGTTTTGGGGTCAGTTGTCCGCCCAACTTCGTCATCAGCCTTTTTCCATCAATCCGCGCGTAGTGGATTTCGGCCAGGGGTGCGCCGGCGAGATTCGCGATGGCGCCTTGGAAATCTCCAACTGGTCCGAAACGCCGATTCGAATTGTAGGTGCAAATTCCAGTTGCGCATACGTCACGGCGGAGCGACTTCCAATCACGATTCTGCCTGGCAAATCGCGTCGAGTGGCCTTGCGGGCGCAGTTTCCCGAAAAACAGGGACGTTTTCAACAGCGAGGGATTTTATTTATCCACGCGGATGGGCTTGGCATGGCCAGATTTGAGTTCACGGGAGTTTCTTCGGGTGCGGATTAAATTCCGTGCCCCGGTCCGTTCCTACTTTTGCCTTGGAGGATTTCACATGAACCGGTCGCTTGTCACTCACGTTTTGACGATTCTCGGTCTGAGTTGCCTTTTCCTTGGGGCGCTTTCGGGTGACTACGCATGGGCGGGTGATTACGACTCCGAGTTTAGCACATGCGTGGAAAACTGCCAAAAATCGAATGGCGCGCCCTATGGTTCGATCGAGGAAGGCTACGTCGCGGAATGCAATAAATACCAGAATGTATCGTGCTCAACGTGTGTTACCTGTCCGGGTGGACCTGACACTCCCTGCACTTCGACCGGAAACAATTGTGGCGACCTATTTAAGGCAGCGTTCTGTAACAACGGCCTTTGCGTATGCCGACAAGCCATAAATGAGGACATTGGGGGCAAGACCTATTCTTGCTTTTGCTTCAAATAATGCGAAATTGTCGTCCAAAATTTAGAGACGATCCGGGAAATCTGAAGTCATCGAGACTTTCAGGGGCAAATCGCCCGAAAACTCGGCATACCGGATAGACTCTTCGAAGCCGAGCCAACGAGATTGGGGGACTTCTGACGAGGTGGCCAATGTCAAAAAAGAGCAAAACACATTTTTTCCTGTGCATTCTCCTCGCCGTTTTCGCTTCGGTGATTCAGACGGGGTATGGTCAGACCGACGCCTTGGGCGAAATCAAAATCCGATGCGAACAAATGAAAGAAATCGCCCATTTCCTACAAGGGAAATCAACCGGTACCGTCACGTTTGATTCCGCCAAGAACCAAAAGATGACTCAGGTGACGACTCACATTTACAAACAAAACGTGAATTGTGTGCTCATGCGCGAAACGCTTCAGATGGACGGCCGCGTGGTGGACGATGTATATGCGGTCAACTCGAAATACGGGTTTATCCTTTCTCGCAAGGAAGGAATGGAATGGACGGTAAAGGAATTGCATTTGACTGATCCAGGAAAAGTCACCTATAACAACAGAAAATTGCGAGAGCACGTGATAGTGCCGTTGACGTTGTCTTATTCCCAGCGGTTGGTGGATGGCTCCCACCTCCTGAGTAAGCCGAAGGCCGACAAATCCGGGGATCTAGTCGTCTTTGAATACAACCAGCCAACTACCAAGCAATCTTTAGTTGTTGGCAAAGGCACAATGACTTTTGACCGAAAACTCCATATGGCGTTGGTGGCCGTCAATGCTATATCAAGATTCGGACCGGACCCTAAGGAGACATCGACAAAAGTGGTTTACGAGTATTCCGGGACCCTCAAAGGCGATCTTGCCAAATTGATAAAGAGGACGGTGCAGCGTTCTACTCCGAATGTTAAAATGCCCAGTGGAGTGACTTTGTCTTATTCCGTTGACGAATACGATTTGAAATATGACGAAAATGTGCCGGATTCTGAATTCACGTTAACTGCCTTTGGAATTCCGGAACCGAAAGGCATAATTTGGGACCAGCCTCGGCGCCTAATTTGGATCTGGTGGGGTTTGCCGGGAATAATCCTCGTTGTATTGGCCTATCTTTGGTACCGCTGGCGCAGCAATGCTGGACCCGTGGCTAGGGCCCATCTTTGAGGGGGATCTCGAGCCATGACAAACTATGGGCACAAATCCAGACGGTCGGTTCGCGGCTTCACCATCCTGGAGACGCTCGTTGTATTGAGTGTGACCGGCATTCTGCTTGGCTTGCTGGCCGTGGCAATTCAGCGAGCGCGGGCCGCGGCAGCGCGCCTGGAGTGCAGCAATCATCTCAGGCAGCTGGCGCTTGCCAGCCATCACTATCAGGATGCGCGAGGTTCGTTTCCCGCAGGGCTTTTTTACGGCAGGAATCGCGCCATTTTCGGGTCAGATCGGCCCAATTACATGACGTGGTTTGTGTCGTTGCTACCTTATGTTGATCAAGGCAATATTTGGAACGGGACCCTTTCGGCGTATCGAGCCGAACCGGTGCGCTGGATTGATCCTCCCCACGCCGGCAACCACCTTGTTGTGCAGGTTTTTACCTGTCCGATCGACGCGTATGCCAACACCCCGCAAACCCAGCCGAATTTCCTTCCCGGTTACCAGGTTTCCTTGACGAGTTATCAGGGGGTTGCAGGCCTGGATTTCGAGAACCGCAATGGCGTGTTGTTCAGGAACTCACAAATCCGTTTTGCCGACATAGGAGACGGAACCAGCAACACTCTTCTGATCGGCGAACGGCCGCCAGTTTTCAACGGTCGGTGGTACGGAATATGGTATCGGGATTCGGGAACATATTTCGAAGGGACACTTGGGGTTGTCATGGGCGTACGTGAGAAAAACCGCATGGTAGTAACGGTCGGTTCGTGTCCCCCGGGTTATTACAAGTTCTCACCCGGCCGACTTGGTGACCCTTGCGACGTGTTTCATTTCTGGAGTTTCCATTCCGGTGGCGCCAATTTTGCGTTTTGTGACGGAACCGTACGGTTCCTGGGATACGAAAAGACGGGCATCATGTCGGCCTTGGCAAGTAGGAACGGAGGAGACAATGCCCTTGAATAACACCGGCTCGCTTGAGCCAGAAACAGTGGGGGAAAAGGTGTCAGGCCCGAATGGCACTGCCCCTTGTCAGGCTTGGAGTTAGGGCGTCATGTCGCCGCGCGACGGATGCAAGCGCCGGATGAAGTTGGACCTTCGCCTGGATAGTTTGCGGTTCTCGGCGCTGGGCGTACTCTCCACGGTTCCGTGCCCCGGCATCGCGCAAAGGAAACAGCATCGACTTCATGCGCCTCCTTTCTTGATGGGCGTGTTCTATTCTCAAGCTGCCGCGGCGCCGTTGGTCAATTGGGCCTTGGCTTGAGCGCGCGGTTGGTTCAGCAGCCGATGCGGTTTCGGTCGGGGCGATCGGTCGACGATGTGCTGTGCGAGATCACGCAAGTGGACTTCGATCATGGTTCGCGCGCACTCTTCGCCGCACATCAGGATCGTGCTCCAGGACGCCGCGATCTTTTGCAGGGCCGCCGTGAAGCTGATTTGCCGCGGCGACCGCTCGGCCAACAAAGCAGCTTGCAGAATGCGTTGACGAATCAAGTTGTAGGCCAGCAAGCAGGTCCAGATTTCTTTGGTTACCATCTCCGGCGTCCTGCAGCGCAGTACGTCCATGCCCAGCGTGAGACGATCCCCTGGCACGCCCTGAGGTACTCCGAAGGGCGTGCGCGGGCGTCAGCGGCCTGGCAACGGCCATTTTTGCCGCCGTCACAAGGAGAAGTTGCCCCACGCCCCGCCGTGAGCGCAGCGAGGGGCGGGGCGTGGGGTTGAATTACATCCTTGGCTGATCCACACTTTCACCAGGAAAAAGGCGCCGGGACCTTTCCTGATAAGTGATTTAACGGATATCAAAGGGGCAGACGCCCTAACCCGTGGCGAGTTGGCACGGATTCGCCTAACGTCTCTGTAACTGATCGCGGATTTCGGATAGGGTCTCGTTCATGCGAAAAATCACAATAATCATCTCGAAATAAACCCGCGACACGAGCGGGCCAAAGATCATGATTGCAACCCCGGAACAAACCCCTCCAACCATTGCCAAACCAGCCATCCCGAAACGCCCGTCGTCCACGTTCTTAGCCGCTTTTGGTTCGTTGAAATCATTAAAAACAGGCTGGGCTTTGCGAGGCGGTTGGCCAACAATTGACGCCGCAATACCGAAGGACGCCAGAATGGTCCAAACGCCCCAAGCGATGAAAAAAAATACCGACAACCAGTAAAGACCGATGAGAAGCCAAAGGCTGATCATCCTCTCGAAAACCGCGAACTGGAAAAAAAGGGCCTTTCGCGATCCAGACGAGGGCGATTGTATCAACGGTTGGCCTTCCGGAGCGTCGTTCAATCCGGATGCAATCGGGCTATTGGCGGGACTCGCAGGCGTCGAGGCGACATTTTGCTGCGCGGCGGGGACAACGAACCTGGTTGTGCATTTCTTGCAACTTGCTGCCTTACCAGCGAATTCATCTGGGCATTGCATCGTCTGCGAACAGCCTGGGCACGTTACGAGCATGGACGTGGCCCTCCTTATTGCAACGATGGTAGCTGCGGGGCCGGGCGAATGCAACAAGAAACCTTTTATTTAGCCCCTGTGGCTTGGGTCAAGCGAAGAGAGGATGCTGCGGAAGGCGTTGCCGAAGGGGACCGCCCGGTGTGTCAAGCGCAGCGCGGACGCGCCGGGCCTTTGCCAGCGCATGTTGCATCCGCGCTGTGCTTGCGGTATTCTACATGACTGACACTTTTTTCCGATCTTGTTGCCAATTCCATGAATATCTATGATACAATCTGCGCTCGTTCAAGTCACCCTATTTTGGGGCTGGACCCTTCCTACCGCATAGAAGGAGAACACTATGCCTCGCCTACGGTTCATCATCGGTATCGTCGTGATGCTGGTGCCTGCCGCCGTTCCCGGCCAGGAAAACAAAAAGCAAGCCTCGCCGTTCAAGCGACTCGACAAGCACCCCGCCGAGGAACTTCGCAAGCAACTCTTTCTAGTTCCCGAAGCTGGCTTCGATCAGTCTGGTGCAAAGGTGGCGCACGAGTACGTCACGAAAGGGAAAATGGTCCCCGCCGATGTCGGGCAGCGTTTTCTGGCGCAATTCGCCTTGCGTTTCCGCCGGACCGATTGGTTGGAATTGCCCTGGCGCAACGGACTGGACAGTCAGATCGGCAAGGATCAGGCGGAGCGCCTGCATGTTTTCTCGACCAAGCTCCGCAGCACCATGATGGCATCGGTTCCCACGGAGGACGTGCGGCCGGACGCGGACAAGCTCCGCACCTCGCTGAGCGATACCAAGCCTGGTTCCCTAGCATGGGACAAGTCGGAGGCTGTGCCGACGCTGGCCCAGATGCTACAGGTCGAGAGCGAACCGCTGCGAAAATTGATGGTGGAAAAGCTGGCCCAGATCGAAGGCAAAGAATCCAGTGCGGTCATCGCACAACGTGCGGTCTTCGATCTTTCACCCGAGATTCGGCAACAGGCGATCAGGGCCCTGGCGAGCAGGCCAAAAAAGGAATACCGCCAGGTCATCCTGGACGCATTTCGCTGGCCCTGGCAACCGGCGGCCGAACACGCCGCCGAGGCGGTCGCTGCCTTGAAATGGAAGGAACTAACGCCCGAACTGATCGGCTTACTCAAGGAACCGGACCCGAAGCTGCCCTTCGGTGATGGAGTGGTCTACCTTCGCGAAATGGTTCGCATCAACCATCTGTGCAACTGCTTCTTGTGCCATGCGCCATCGCTGGCTAAAGAGGACCTTGTGCGCGGGCTCGCGCCGGTCCCGGGCCAATCGATTTCTCCGCCCTACTACGGCGGCACCGGAACCGCGGTCCGTGCGGACATCACGTTTTTGCGCCAGGATTTTTCCGTGTTTCAGCCGGTCGCCAACCCGGACAAGTGGCCAGGGTTCCAGCGCTACGACTATCTCCTGCGCACGCGCAAAGCCAATCGAAAGGAGATCGACCTCTTGCGGTCCGTGCAGAAGAACCCAACCAAATCCTATCCCCAGAGAGACGCGGTTCTTTTTGCCATCCGAGAATTGACGGGCGTGGATCGAGGAACGCGGACGGAAGACTGGCTGCCTTTCCTCAAGGGCGTGAGCGAAAAAAAGAGCAGCAGCAGTGAGCGGCCTTGAACGCCCAGGTCGCCCTGGGAAAAGGCGTTCGCGCATCGCCCCGCGATCCCTTCACCGCAAGCGGCTATTCGCTCGTCAACAAATAAACCGCAAACGACGCCAGCCAGTGCTCGCCCGCGTAGTCACCGCTGGCGACATGCTTGAGCGCGGCTGCCGCATGGCGCGCGGCCGATGCGCGCAGACCCTTTTTCCGTGGATCGTCCTTGGCCAGGGCGGACGCGATGCCGTTCATGCACCAGGCTCGGCTCAGGTTCAGGCCGTCGAGGTGGACGATCTGCGGGTCGGTACGGTCGCTGACGGTTGCGGGCTTGAATAACGTCTCGGGTTCCCCCTTCGCAATCCCCGGCAGGTAACGCTTGAGCCAGGCGCGATACTCGGCCACGGGCAGGACGCGGCGCATCAGGTCGGCTTCCATCAGGCTTGGCGAAAAGAAGTCGTTCCCGTCCGGCTCCCAGCGCGCCGGGGCGTCGTAATCCTTCGCATAGTAGGCGCGGCTGCGCCGCTCGATCAATTCACGCAAGCGCGTGTGCTGGACGGCCTTGGCATAGTCCCAGGCGAAGGCCAGGCCGAAGGCGGTGTTGGGATGGACGCCCGTGCGGATCGGGTAGGTTTGCTTTGGCAAGAACACGAGGTAGCGCGCTACTAAAATGTCGGCGAGCGGCTTCATGTTTTGCGACCATTTCTTCGCATCGACGTCGTCCCAGCCGTGCAGTTCTTCCGCCAGCTTCAACGCCCAGGCCCAGCCGTAGGTGCGCTCGAACGATTTGCGATTGGGCTGGTCGAAGTAATCGGCTTCGGCCTTCAGGTTCTTCGCCGTCAGGTGTTTGCCGAGCGCGGCGCGAATTGCCATGCGCTCCGGCAAGTCCGGAAAGCGGCGCAATAAACGCACGAGCATCCAGTGGCCATGTACCGAGGAGTGCCAGTCGAAACTGCCGTAAAACGCGGGATGCAATTCGCGCGGCGTCTTGGCGTCGGCGGCGCCGTTCAGGACGTGCCCGGGCTTGTTTGGGTATTCTTGTTGAATGCCCTTGATCGCGAGCTTGACGAATGCGGAGGCCTGCTGCTGCGTCATCTTGCCGATCTCCTTTGGAGCCTGTGCGCATGCGGACGACGCCGAGAGGAACAAGGAAAGCGCAGCCGATGCTCGAAGCATGGGCTCCTGCCAGGGGAGTTGGAATGAATGCATGGTCGGATTCCTTGGGAAAGCCTGGAACGGTTTCTGCGATTATACGGCTCGCCGGGAACGTGGGCGTCGGAACAACCGAGTTGGGCAAATTTCAAAAAAAGTCATCGACGCCGTTCGGGAAATAGGGCACAATGACACGAACCCATTCGCTTCAACCCATGCAGGAGTTCAATCGATCATGTACCTCTCCATCAAACGGATCTTTCGGGCGATTGGCGGCGCGCTGACGCTGGGGATGTTGTTGCTTGTGCCGCAATCAACGTTCGCTCAAAAGACGGACAAGAAGGAACCGCCCGAGAAAAAGCCGGCCGTCAAGGTGCAACCCAAGAAGGCGGTCGAGCCCGTTCCGTTTGCCGAATTGACGGCGAAGTTGAAAGAACAAGAGGACGAGATCGCCAAGATTCGCAAGGCGATGCTGCGCGCCATTCGTGAGGAGGAGAAACTCGTCGCCGAGGAGTTGCAAAAGGCACGCGATGCCCAGAAGGCAGGCGATCGCAAGGCGTTTTCGCAGTTTGGCAAACTTCAGTCGAAGAAATTCAAGCTGCAGCAAATGCGTTTCGACGTCGAGCGGCGTTTTCAGGTTCGCGGCGCCATCGACAGCAGCATGCCCGTGGAACAAAGGCTCGGCGTTTTCGCGTCGCCGCCCGCCACGGCCCTCCGCGCCCAGCTTGGCCTTGCCAAGGATGTGGGATTGATCCTGAACCGGGTGACCCCCAATTCCGCTGCCGCCAAGGCGGGTTTGAAAGAGTACGACATCCTTTTGCAAATCGGACCGAAAAAAGTAACGAACGACATCTTCTCCTTTCGCAAGGCGCTTGAGGAACTCAAGGTGGGGGCGTCGGTCGAGGTCATCGTCCTCCGGCAAGGCAAACAGGAAACCATCAAAGACTTGACCATTCCCGACGACGTGAACTAGAATTGATCTGGAAACCTTTGAAAGTAAATTCCATCTGCGCCGCTTCCGGCTTGGCGTTTGCAATTCGCGTCGCGAACGCCGAGCCGCAGTGGCGAAAATCGACCTGGGAGCCCGAAACCGATGAGATTCCGTGAATCATTCGTTTGGGTGGTGGCGTTTACGCTGCTGGCCGGTGCGCCGGTTTTTGGACAGGAACCGGAGTTTCAGCCGCCGGCCTTCAAGGCGCCCGCCGCGAAGCTGCCGGCCGTATTTGACAAGGCCGCGCCCGAGAACGTTGAGGATCTGAAGGCGATTCAAGATCACGTCGCGACTGTGGTCGAGAACGTCAGCCCCGCCGTTGTGTCCGTGCGCGTCGGCTCCAGTTCCGGCAGCGGTGTCATCGTCTCCAAGGACGGCTACATCCTCACGGCCGGCCATGTCTCCGGCGCCCCGGGGCGGGCCGTCACCATCTATTTCCATAACGGCAAGATCGCCAAGGGGAAGACACTCGGCGGGAACCACGGCATCGACAGCGGCATGATCAAGATCACCACCCTTGGCGAATGGCCCTTCGTCGACCTGGGCGACTCCGCCGCCATGAAAAACGGACACTGGTGCATGGTTATCGCCCACCCCGGCGGCTTCAAGCCGGGACGCACGCCTCCCGTTCGCCTGGGCCGACTGCTGCGGGCCAACGCCACCACCCTCACGACCGATTGCATCCTCGTCGGCGGCGATTCGGGCGGACCGCTCTTCGACATGCACGGGCGAGTCGTCGGCATCAATAGCCGCATCGGCAATCCGCTCACCGCCAACATGCACGTGCCGGTCAATCCGTTTCGCGACAACTGGGCCAAGATCGCCAAGAGCGAGGTGTGGGGCGGCAAACTCGGCGGCGGCGGGCTGGGCAAGAGCGGACCCTATCTCGGCGTACAGACCGATCCCAATGGAGAGGGCTGCGTCATCCTGCGCGTCACCCCGGGATCGCCCGCCGACCTGGCCGGGCTGAAAGCGCGCGACGTCGTGCTCAAACTCAACGCCAACGCGATTGCCTCGGCCGCCATGCTCCCCAAACTCGTCCTGTCCCGCAAGGTCGGCGACGTGATTACGCTCGAAGTGCGCCGCGGCGAGGAAACGCTGATGCTCAAGGTCAAGATCGGTAAACGTTCTTAGTTCGTTTAGACGCCGCCAATCACACGGAGCAAGCTCCGCGGCTAAATTGATGAGGTCGATCCATGAAACGCGGTTTGTTCCTTTCGTTTTCCTTTCTCCTCCTGATTGCACCCAGACCAGCGCTCGCTCAGCAAACGAAGAGCCCGGAGATTGTGCGGCTCTTTCGGAGCGTGGTCGAACAGCCGAGCCAGAGCACGGTGCGCGTCCTCGTTGCCGGCAAGGACGCAGCCCTGGGAGCCATCGTCAGTGCGGATGGCTGGATACTCTCCAAGCACAGTGAACTCAAGGGAGGCAGGATCACCTGCCGGATGCCCGACGGCGTCGAGGTCGATGCGGAACTGGTCGGCTTCGACGTGCCGCATGACCTGGCGATGCTCAAGGTTGCCGTCAAGGGTTTGACGCCGGTGGTGTGGACGGACAGCAAGGCGGCGAAGATCGGCCACTGGGTCGCATCGCCCGGAACGGGGCCCAATCCAGTTGCCATCGGCGTGGTCAGCGTGGCGGCACGAACCGTCAAGGGCGCTCGCTTCGCCTCGCCAGGCGGCAGGCCCGGCGGTTACCTCGGCATCGCCTTCGACTTGGCCTTCCCCGCCGTCAGGATCGAGGAAGTCTTTCCCAACACGCCCGCCCAAAAGGCCGGACTCAAGGCCGGCGATCAAATCTTGACCTTTGACGGAGAACAAGTGCAAAACACCGACGAGCTGCGCGGCTTGCTCTCCAGGAAAAAACCCGGCGACGACATCCTTCTCAAGATCAGCCGCGCCGACAAGGAAAGTGAAATCAAGGTGACCCTTGGCGCCAGCCCCGGCGCCAAGGGGGGCAAATCACGAGGCGAAATCCAGAACAACATGGGCTCCAGGCTTAGCGAACGCCGGGCGGGCTTTCCCGTCATTCTGCAGCACGATTCCGTTCTCCGGCCCAACGATTGTGGCGGGCCGCTCGTCAATCTCGACGGCAAGGTGCTCGGCATTAACATCGCCCGCGCCGGCCGCACCGAGAGCTATGCCATCCCCAGCGAAGCGGTGAGGCCGCTCCTGGCCAAGTTGAAAACGAGGAAACTCCAGAAGGCCCCGGATAAGCAATGAATGCCCGGTGAACGGCGCGATTGGTTTGTGAGCTGGAGCCTGCCATGCGGATGTCGGTAATCCTTCTGACCGCGATTTTTCTGATCGGCTGCAACCGGGAAGCAGCCCAGCCGCCCACCCCGCAAGTGGAGGAAAAAACCGAGCTAAAGCCCGTGGAACCGATCGAATGCGCGAAGCTCCTGCCGCTGCTGCCCAAGCCGCCGATGGGTTACAGCGCCGGTACGCCCCTTCTGGAAAGCAACGATTTTGACACGCGCGACGACACCTTCAAGTACAACTTCGTCGAGCAAACCTACAAATCTCGTGACAGGGCGTTGACCGTGCGCATCCTTGATGCCGCCCAGATCAAATACTTCTATGCCTGGATTGACGAATCCGCGAGTTTGAAGGAATCGTCGGAGGAAGGTTCCGCGCTGGGCCTGAAACTGGACGGCAATCCGGCCATTGAGCGATACCGCAAGGCCGACCGGCGCGCGGAGTTGACCGTGATGCTGGCCAATCGCTTCCAGGTGGAGATCACGGCGACGGGCGTCGAACCGGGGTTCGCGCGGGAGGTCTACGAAAAGATCGATCGCCAGGCGTTGGCCGCTTTGAAGAAATGAATCCCGCGTTCGCGAACGACACGGCCCCTCTTCCGCGAACGATTTCGGCAAACCCGTCATTGGTCAACCGCCGCCGGTTCAGCGGAGACGCCGATCGAGATCGACCGTGGCAGTTCGACTCCAGCGCGCGTGATGTACCCTGCCGAGCCGCTGCAGGCGATTTCCCAGCGCCGCTCCAGGCGTTCGTCATACAACGCCAAACGCATCCCCGATTCGCCGTCAACCACCTGGACGCACAGCCGGCATCTCCAGTCCGTTGGCGCCGGCAGCGCATGAACCGCCGCCAAAAAATCCAGCACCACGCGCAGCCCCCCGGGCAACGTGCGCAGGATGACAAAGTCCTCCGCGACTTGCCGCACGTCGGCAAGCGCCGCGGTCGGTCTGGGACAATTCGCAAGCACCGTGTGCGCCAGGCCGGCGGGCCAGACGCCGTTCGCGAAGCACTCGTCAAGTTGGGTCGCATCGAAAGCGATCGCCAACGTTTGGCAAAGCGCTTTCACCTCCTGCCAGCGACGCCGTGCCAGCGATGGGCTGAATGCCTCATGCGCCAGCAGCGGCGTCAAATCGGGTTCGGCGACTGCCTTGGCATAGCCCAGGGGCCGATCGATGAAGACGCCCAGTCCCATTTCCACGCGTTCGTCAAGAAGCGTCAGATCGCGTAGGCCTCGGTCCAGAACCTGCCTGGCCTGGGGCGATAGCAACGCGGGCAACGGTTCATCCGCGAACAGTTGCCGCCGGCGGCGGCGCGGTTGCGTCAGCTGCTCTTCGGGGACACGCGGATGGGACGCCGCGAGAACGCGCGCATTTTCGCCCGGAGAAGTAGGCAAGTCGGGCACGAGGTGTCCCTCGTAGTGCCGCCGCAGCAAACACCCCTGCCGCAGTGCCCGCCGCCGCAGGCGCGAACGATTGTCAGCGCCAAGAAAACGCTCGGGCCGCGCATCAATCTCACGTAGGTAATGCGTCAGCAACTCGTCCAGAAGGAGCGCGTCCGGATAGTTCGCGCCGCGATGGTGAAACGTGACCAGGTCATACGCGGTCAAATGGCGGCACACTTGCCGAAGCAATCGGCTCAGGAAGTCGATCTTCGTGTCCAGGTCGATCACGCCCTGCCTGGCCAGGAGGTCCCAGCATTCGAGCGCGTCGTCAACGAACCGAGTGTACGGGGACAACGAAACGTCGTTGAACATTTGGCCAAAAATGCCCGGCAACTCCGCGCGACAGGAGCTTTGCTTCAGGATGTCCACCAACTCGGGTAGCCTGGCCGTTTCAAGATGCCGCAGGGTAAACTCGATGAGCTTGACATTCTCCGCGAAAGCGTTGGTCGAGCGTAGTCCGCCGGCCAGGAAGTCGGCCCACGACTGGCAAGGCGTGTCGCCCGCGTCGGCGCGGTGTCCATAATGCAGCTCTCCGAAAACGAACGCCGGCAAGGGCGCTTCCACGGATATCAGCGGCAAGCGGCTGGTGCCGACGACGGCCTGCCAGATCAGGCAGATCAGTTCATCGCGCACGCTTTCCAGGTCGGGAAAGTCCGCCAGGCGGATGGTACCGACGAGTTCCCGCGTCCATTTGACAATCTCGCGGCTTTCGATGACGCCGCCGCCCGCGTCATAACCTTCCCAGGCGTGGATGAGCAGCCCGCGCGTGACATGGATTTGTCCAACGTGGACGTCCAGTTTCACGGAGACGATCGGCTCGTCGGCGCCGGCGGACAGCATGTGCCAGGAAAGGAAGCTCTTTTGTAATCGCGTTTGGGATGCATCGAGAGCTCGGCCCCGGAAGATCTCCCAGGGGATGGTCTCCGCCCGCCCGGCGCTCCACGCGAGGCTCAAATCCGGCGCCGCGAAGAAATGCCCGGGGCGCATGGCCTCGTCGATCAGCTGCCCCACCGCGAGCAAATCGGCGACTTCGCCGCGCGGAAATTCAGGCTCGACGGGTCGAAAGCGAATCTGCATGGATAATTGCGATTCTTTTTTTGTCCGCGCTCCCTGCTCTCAGCTCGGCTGGAATTTCGGCATTTTCGCTTGAAAATTACTTGACAAGGCCGATCAAGGCCTTAACATGGGAGTGCCGATGCGATTCTCTTGCAATCCTGGCCCACGACGGGGAATGCGCGTCGAAGGAGGCGATTCATGTCCACCCAACCCAAGCGCCGGCGACTCGAAGTCGAAGACTATGGCGAGATTACCGTGGTCAATTTTATCGATAAGAAAATCCTCGACGAGCAGAACATCCAAAAAATCGGCGAGGACCTTTTCAGCCTGGTCGATGAGCTGGGTCGGAAAAAGGTTCTGCTGAACTTCTCCAACGTTGAATACCTCTCCAGCGCCGCGCTGGGCAAGTTCATCACGTTGAACAAGAAGGTCAATACCAGCGGCGGAAAACTCGTCATGTGCAACATCAATGACGATATCTTCGAGGTCTTCGAAATAACGAAACTCAACAAGCTGTTCAACATCATCAAGGACGAACAAACCGCTCTCCAGTCGTTTTAACGGCCGGCGGGCGGTTTTGCTGTTTACTTTTTCCTTAAGCGTTCGCTATAATGGTTTTATAACACGTCATTGGTTAAGTATTTCTCCGGGAGTCTTCCCGGCCGTTTTTTTTGAGGAATTTCTCGGCGTGGCTCAAGGTACTTCGGATCACGCACGCCGAGTTTGAGAAGGGGACCTCCATTTCATCGCCCCGCGGTTTTTGAGGTCGTTTATGCAATCCCGTGAGCCGGACGGATCCGTTGAATTCGTTATCCCCAGCGATCTCAACGAAGCACGCAACCTTCAGGACATCATTGAAACCCAGCTTCGGCAGTGTGCCTTTGAAGATCGCGAGATCTTCGGCATCCGACTGGCGCTGGAGGAGGCGATCGTCAACGCCATCAAACACGGCAACCAGATGGACCAGGGCAAAAAAGTCCAGGTCCGCTTTTGCATCCAGCCCCATCGCTTTGACATCGATATCGCCGACGAAGGCCCCGGCTACGATCCGGAAGACCTCCCGGACCCGCTCGCCGACGAGAACCTCGAGCGCCCCTGCGGTCGTGGCATCTTCCTCATGCGCCATTACATGACCGAGGTCATCGTCCATCCCCCCGGCAACCTGTTGACCATGAGCAAAGTCCGCACGAACGGGCATACCAATGGCAACGGGCATGTCAATGGCAACGGCAACGGGAAAAAATAACTTCCATCTCCCCGCCTCGCCTGCTCTTGCCGCGGGCTTGTAGCAATGTTTCATATTGAGCCTTTGCGTCGCACCGACTGGGTCCCCGCCATGCGGCTCGCCCTCGCGCGCGTGGCCGACGCGGACCGCGAGGACCGCCTGCAACATGCGATGAGCCTGCTCGCGGGCGAGGCGCTCGACCCGCGCGGCATCTTCGTGGCGCGTTCGGGTCCGCTCCTTGCCGGCGTGCAAGTCTGCGTCGCGCTCGCGGGCAATGCGTGCTTCTTTTGGCTCCCCGTGGCCCAGGAAGAGTGTGCCGAGGCCCTGGTGCGAACCGGCCTTGACTGGGCCCGATCCAACGGTTGCAAGATCGCCCAGGCCACCGCGCATGCGGCGGAGCTGGTCCATGCCGCACCGTTGCTTGGCGCCGGGTTTCACCAGGTCACGCGTCTATGCCAGCTCGAGCATGACTTGCGCGGGTCGAATGTCTCGGCAGCGCCTGCATTGCGATTCGACGCCTTCCGTCCCGCCCTTCAGCCGGAGTTCCTGGCAACGCTCGAAAGCACCTATGATGGCACCCTGGACTGTCCAGAGTTGAACGGCGCCCGATCGATGGACGAGATTCTCGCGGGGCACCGTGGGCAGGGGAAATTCAATCCCGATTTCTGGTGGCTTGCGCGAATCGATGCGCAACCCATCGGTGTCGTGATGCTGGCCGAGATGCTTGACGGCTTGACCTGGGAGCTGGCCTACCTGGGGGTCGTCCCGGCTTTCCGCCGCCGCGGCCTGGCCCGCGCCATGATGCGACACGCCCTCGACGTGGTGCGTAACCAAATTGCGACACGTCTGACCCTGGCGGTGGATGCGCGCAACACGCCGGCCCTTGACCTGTACCGTTCGCTCGGTTTCGTCGAAACCGAGACCACCGAGGTGCTGCTCTATTTCTTTTCGGGAGCACAACTCTGTCAATCGCGACCTGCAATTCCCTGACATTTTTCCGTACACTATCCCGCAATCCCGCGCGCGTTCGGGCGACGTCCGCGGTTGAAGAAACCCGGTCACCGGACGCACTGACAAGGATTGTTCCATGTCCAAGAAACACAAGACGCAAACGATCGCCGAACGTCCGCTCCACGAGCGCATCGCCAGGGCCCGCCAAGAAGGCCGGACCCAGCAAGCGCTGGACTTGACGCGCCAATACTACAAGCTCGAGCAGACCGAAGAACGCCGCGAATTGCTGCGTCAGGTGACGCTGGAGCGCGGCCGGCAACTTCAAACGCAGGGCTCGACCGGGGACGCCGTCACGGTTTTCAACAATGCCCTGGCGCTGGGCGGTTCTCCCGAGTTCATCGCCGCCGTGGCCCAGTGCCTCGCGCAATGCGGAGCCGCCACCCAGGCGCTGGGCGTCATCAATAGCCTTCAAGAACCCGAACAGCGTCTGGGCGTCCTGCATCACGTCGTTGACGGCGCCGTCGCCAAGGGACCCGCCGGCAGGACCGGCCTCCCCGCCGAGCAGCAGGCGCCGTTCGATTGGATCATGCAGGCGTTCGCCCACTACGAAGCCAATCGCGACGACGACGCTCGCGCAGCCCTGCAAAACATCGGGCTGCAATCTCCGTTCCTGGAATGGAAGCTTCTCCTGCGCGGTCTGCTCGCGCACTATGGCGAGGATGACGCCCGGGCCATCGAAAACTGGCAACGGCTCGACCCGACGCGCCTTCCCTACCGGGTATGCGCGCCGTTGCGAGCCAAGATTGATCCTGGCTTTTTCAACGCCCAGCCCGTGGCGATTCAGCAGAAATTGCGCGCGAAAATGATGCAACAGCAGGGCGTCGCCTTCGCCCCCATGCTTCGGGAGTTGCGCGAATTGCTGAACCTCGAAAGCCTGGCCAGGGCGTTCCGCAAGGGGGAGGAAATCGTCCGCCTCCTGAAGCGTGACTTCCCCGATCTGTTGCCTCGCCTGGGGCATTGCTTCTTTTGGGCCATCGTCGACAATGGCGAACCGGAGGACATCGAACGTTTTATTCGCGTTTTTGGCTTCCCCCACGACGATCCACAGGGCTTTCGACTCGAAGCTCTCGCCCTGGAATCGCGCGGCATGTGGCCCGAAGCTCACAAGGCCTGGCAGAATTTCATCCGACAAATCGACGAGATTCCTCAGGCTTGGCCAGGCGATTCGACCCGGCGCGTCCAGGCCCTGATCTGGCAGCGCATGGCGGAAAACGCGGGGCCGTTTCGCAAGCGGCGTCGCCATTCGGGCAACCCGCTCTTTGACCTCTTTGCCGCGCATACCGGACCGCTCAAGCCCAGTGCGGAAGAATGTCTGGAGCAATCGATCAAACTGGGGCCCGATCGTCTTGAGGCATATCGCGACCTGTTTCTGCTCTACCGCCAGGCGAAGAAGCTGCCCAAGGCCAAAAAGCTGGGCGCGGAGCTGCTCAAACGCTTCCCCGATCATGCCGAGACGTTGGAGGCGCTGGGCGAGTTGTGCCTGGACACACGCGACTTCAAGAAGGCGTTGGAGTATTTTGAAAAGGCGATTCAGATCAACCCGCTCGATCAGACCCTGCGCGGCGATCTGGCGCGGGCGCGGCGGATCTTCGGCGTTTCGCTGACCATCGCCAAGAAATTCGATGACGCACGCGAACAGTATCAGCAAGCGCTCAAGTTATCCGAGGGAACGAAAACGCCGATCCTGTGCCAGTGGGCCGTCGCCGAGATCAAGGCCGCCAATCCGACCCGGGCGGAGGAGTTGATCGCGCTGGCCCTCGCGGAAACCGATCAACGCCTCGCCTGCCGCTACGCCCTGGTCGGCGAGAGCGTACGCGCCAAGCTATCCGCCAAGGAGAAAAAGCAGATCGCTCAGAAACTGAAAGAGGCGCTGGCGCAAGCGCCGACGCCGGGCGAGATTCTCGTTCTCCTCGAAGCCGCCGCCCAGCAGCGCCTGACCCACGACGACACGTTCCACGGCCAAAAGACGCAGGAAAAGACGATCCTCAAGTTTCTCGAAGGCCTTCGTCTACACGAATTCAACGAGGCGCAGCTCGAACGCATGTGCCGTGGCTTGCAGGTCCTGGGCGCGCGCAAGCCCTGGTTCAATTGCCTTCAGCACGCGCGCAGGCAATTTCTCAAAAGCGTGTTCTTCCGCCTTTCTTTTGTCGACTACTATCTCATGGACAGCGACGCCCGCAATCCCAAGACCCACCTGGCCCGCGAGCATCTCGATGACGCCCGCCGGCTCATCGAGCAGATGCCGCGTGGCGAATTGCAGCAACAATTCATGGAAGAGATCAAGGAAAAAGAAAAGATCATCACCGAATTGAACTCCCGCCGTCCGGGGATGATGGACATGTTCGACAACTTCTTCAACAGCGGCGGCTTCGGCCCGATGTTCGGCGACGAGGACGAGGACGAGGACGCGTTTTACGACGAATTCGATGACGATGATTTTTGAAGCCTCGGGATCGGGCGCACGGGAACCCAGGGGTTCGCCGCGCTCACCCCGGGGCATCGCCGAACGCCGCGCACAACTGGAGGTGCTGTTCAATCGACAGCGTCTCGGCACGCTCGGTCCCCGCGTAGCCCAATTCGGCGAGTTTGGCGTCCACCACGGTCTTCTGGTGCTGGCTGCCCGTCATGCTGATCAAACCGCCGCGCAGGTTCTTGCGCCGATGCGAATACAGGTCGCGCAGGAAATTCCTGAATCGCGGGACATCGGGAATCCGCTGGCGTTTCTCCGCATTGGGGACGATACGTGCGATCCCCGAATCGACCTTTGGCTTGGGCCAAAATACCGTCGGCCCAAGCTTGCGCAGCACCTCCACGTCCGCGAGACTTTGCACCAGCACCGCCAGGGCGCCGTATTCCTTGGTGCCCGGCCTGGCGATCAGCTTCTCGGCGATTTCCCATTGCACCGTGACGATCATGCGCTCAAGGTCAACTCCTGCGATCAGCAGGTTGGAGATGACCGGCGTGGCGACGGCGTAAGGCAGGTTGGCGACCAGTTTGACACGCTCAGGCCGATAGGTCGCGCGCGTTTCTTCGAGTGCGCTTAATAGATCAGGGTTGAGTTGATTCTTGTTCTTGAGGGCGTCCGCCAGCAACATGCGGACGTTGGCGTGGTCCTGCACGGTCTCGCGCGCCAACTCAAAAAAGGCGGGGTCGATCTCGACGGTGAGTACAGACCCGGCAAGACTCGCGAGCTGGGCGGTCATGCTGCCGGTGCCGGTGCCGACCTCGAACGCCAGGTCGGCGCGCGTCAATTCGGCGGCGCGGACGATGAAGTCGATGAGGTTGAGGTCGATCAGGAAGTTCTGCCCAAGCTTGCTCTTGGGGTGCAGCCGATGGCTTTCAAAAAGACTTCGCAGGTACGAAAGCGTTTGCCGCGGAGCGGGATGAGATACGGGGTCGTGGTTCATGCTAATATTGTATCACCTGATCGCTGGCAGGTTCATTTGCTCGAGGCACTTGAACACATACTTCGCAAACAGGTCAATTTCGAGGTTGACCATTTCACCCGGTTGTTTGAAGCCGAGGGTGGTCATGCTCATCGTGTGCGGGATGAGGGCGACGCTGAATCGGCCCGGTTCGACATCGACGAGAGTGAGGCTCACGCCGTCCACGGTGATGGAGCCCTTGCGGATCATCTGGCGCGTCAGGTCTTGCGGGCACGCGAACCAGACGGTTTCCCAGTCGGCTTGACGCTCGCGCCCGTCGATCGTACCGACGCCGTCCACGTGTCCCTGCACGATGTGCCCGCCGAGCCGATCGCCGACCCGCAGGGCGCGTTCGAGGTTGACTTTCGTACCGGGCCTGAGTTCGCCGAGGTTGGTGAGCCTGAGTGTTTCCGGGCCGGCCTGGAACGCGAACGTGCTCCCGTCGGCGGCGACCACCGTGAGGCAGACGCCGTTGACGGCAACGGAGGCGCCCAGCGGCAGGTCCAGCGCGACGGTGGGTTCCTCGATGCGAAGAAGTGTGCCCGCGCCGTCGGGGGCGGCCTCGCGCACGGTTCCCAGGGTTTCGACCAGGCCGGTGAACATGTCAGCCCAAGTCCCGGGGTGAGCGCAGCGAACCCCGGGGAGGAAAGGTGCGCGATCCCCGGGGTTCGCTGCGCTTACCCAGGGCGTCTGGCCTCAGACCTGCGGCGGCGCGTGTTCATCCATTTTGGGCGGCTCGGCATTCGTGTCCGGGCGCAGGTTGCGCACGACCAGCGACCGCATCGGGAAAACGAACGCGTAAATCCAGAACACCAAAAGCGGAGCCAGCGAACGGAACATCAAAAGGATAATGCCCGCCAGGAGAACCTGAATCAGGTGACCGATGTGCCGCTTGCCGCGCAGGATCTTGCCGGTGAGGTGCGGATAAGGAACGTTGGACACCATCAACAGGGCCACGACCAGCGCGCCGATTGGCGCCAGGATTTCGACCGCCTTGATGATGAGAACCCGCGCCGCTTCTTGATCGATATTGAGCCGGGTATCGAGTGCCGCCACGAATTCGCCGCGTAGAATCGCCAGCGCGGCAATGCACCCCGCGGCGCCCGGAGAGGGCAACCCGCGGAACCGTTTGTGACTGCCGGGGTCAGGATTGTTCTCGACGTTGAACCGCGCCAGCCGTATCGAGGCACACGCGAAATAAAGGGCGGCGATGCCCGCGACCACCTGATGCAGAAACGCGCTCGGCTCCCAGCCTGGGCCGAGCTTGAGCAGCAAAAACGCGGGCGTCACGCCGAACGTGACCACGTCGCACAGGCTGTCGAGTTCGCCGCCGAAATCGCTGGCGGTTTTGGAAAGGCGGGCGACATAGCCGTCAAGCACGTCGAAGACCATGCCGAACAGGATGAACCAGCCGGCCCAGGCGAAATTCGCCTCGTTGACCGCGAGCGCGGTCTCGGGCGTGATCTTGCTGGCGAATGCGATCGAGACCAGTCCACAAATCCCGTTGCCCAGCGTGAGCAACGTCGGCAGCACGGCAATTTTCTTCACGGCGGCGATCCTGCTGGGTTGGACCCGAAACCTGACGACAAATACAACATACCGGACGCGGTGGAGTTTCGCCAGCAAAAACCGCCTTTCCGCCGGCTCATCTCCTTGCCAGTCCCGGCCCTTCCGATAAATTGATATTTCCCGCCAGACCAAAGAAGGCGTGTCAACCTGCAAAAATGAAGGACCCGCGATGCCTCATCTGAAAAGTGCCAAGAAGCGACTCCGCCAGAACCTCAAGCGGCGCGACCACAATCGCGCCGTCAAGAAGACTCTCAGAAAGCAGCTGAAGGCCACGTTCGAGGTGGCCGACGCCAAGGAAATCAAACTCGACGATCTCAAAAAGCAGGCCACCGTCGCCGTGAAAAAACTCGACAAGGCCGCCGCGCGCGGCATCATCCATCGCAACACGGCCGCGCGAAAGAAATCGCAAATCGCCCGGCTGATCAACAAGAAATCCCAGCCGGTCGCCGGCTAGACCGCTTCCTCGTTCCCAGGCTCCGCCTGGGAACGCCAGCCGGGAGGCTCCGCTTCCCCTCCGTCCCCCCCATTTTTCCATCATTTCGGGCTTCCCTTTTTGCCGATCCTTGCGTATGAACGCGAAGTTCGGAGGAAGTCCCGATGTTTTCCCGTGGCCGACAAATCGCGACCGTTTGCCTGGTGATTGCCCTGGCAGGCTGTATGTCCGCGCCCAGCGATCGCTGGATGATGTACAACGAGGACGGTGTCCAGCTTTTCGCCAAGGGGGATTATCGCAATGCCCTGGATAGCTTCGACTACGCCCTGACCTTTCGGCCACAGGATCCGGTGCTCATCTACAACGCGGCCCAATGTTACGATCGGCTCGGCGACACCAAGCACGCGGAGGAGCTATACGGATATTGCATCCAGCGCGACCCGAAACACGGCGATGCCCGACTTGCGCTCGTATCGCTCAAGTACCGCACGGGACGGGCAGTGGAAGCGAATCAACAGATTCTGGAATGGCTGCAAAAGGATCCCAACGCGGCTGACGGTTATGTTGCCGACGCCTGGCGTTTGCGTCAGGAGAAAGCCTACCCCCTGGCCCAACGACGACTGCAACAGGCGTTGTCGCTGGACGGCCAGAACCGGCTGGCACGCACGGAAATGGCGATACTTTACGAGCTGCAGGGCATGCCGGAGCGTTCGCTTGTGCTCTACCAGGAAATTCTGGCCCGCGATCCCAACCAGCTCGAAATCGCCGAACGCGCCGAGAAGCTGCGCGCTCGCGGCGTCCGGCCTCCACTTCCCAATTGATCCAGAGAAGCCCCGGGTTGAGCGCAGCGAAACCCGGGGATCGCGCCCAAAAGAACCCCGGGCTTCACTGCGCTCAGCCTGGGGAGGCATCTCGATAATTCACGGTCGCGGCTTGGGAAAGCAGGACGGCCGTCGGGGCACGCTTTTCCTCCAGCACCGCGGCTTGCTTGCGCAGATGCAATCCCAGCGTCAACAGCGTGATGCCCCAGAGCGTGCCGAAGATGAGCGGGCCAAACGTCAGGTCCAGCGGCATGAGCGCCGCCGCCAGGAAAAACACGCCGCCTATCGCGTAACAGCGGCCCCAGTAGTTGCTGCCCATGATGAAGAACGCCAAACCCGACACCAATGCGATGAACGGGTATGGCAACAGGTCGCGGAAATAGCGCCTCGCCTCCCAGTCGGGGTGGGGTTGCGCAATCTCGAAATAGGTCAGCAGGCGAATGACGATGACGATGAAAAAGTAGGTCGTGAAGTAGCCTATCCAGATCGTCCACAGCTCGCGCTCGGCTGCGCTGGTGGGCAGAAGTCGTTCGCCGCGATGCCGCCAGAACAGAAAACCAAGCGTCACAAACAGGAGGACGCGCGCTCCCAGGAGCAGCCAGTTCGGTTGCTCAAGCTTCACCAGGCAAAAGACCGCGAAATGCTCGACAAACACCGCGGCGGCAACAATAAGGACCATCGAACTCCACGTCGAAAAGTCCGCAGTGTGCGTGTCGCGCTCCAGGACATGGGCGAGGCGATCAAACATGTTGAGGCTGCGAGCGTGAATCGAGTCCCCGTCGAGATAACGCTGCAGGTCTTCGCCCAGTTCTTCGGCCGAGGCGTATCGTTGGTGCGGGTCTTTCGTCAGGCACTTCAGGCAGATCGTTTCTAGGTCGTGTTCGACGTTGGCGTTGAGCAAGCGCGGCGGCACGGGCTCCTGGTCGATCACCTGCATGACGGTGTCCAGCGGCGTCTCGGCGCGGAACGGCGGCCGGCCGGTGACCAGCTCGTAGAGGATCGCCCCCAGGCTGTAGATGTCCGCCGCGGGCCCGATCTCAGCGGTCTTGCCCTGAGCCTGTTCGGGGGACATGTAGCTGGGCGTGCCCAGCACCGCGCCAGTGCGCGTCTTGCCGGAACCGCCTTCACCCAGGCGCTTGGCCAGGCCGAAGTCGGTGATATGCGGTTCGTCGTCCGCGTCGATCAAAACGTTCGAGGGCTTCAAATCGCGGTGCAGGATGCCCTGCTTGTGGGCATAATGCACGGCCCGGGCGAGGATGCGCACGTAGCGCGCCGCCGGCTTTCCCGCGAGCGGGCCTTGAATGAGCCGCTGGTCGAGGCTCATGCCCTCGATGAATTCCATCGTGAAGAAATGCTGGCCGTCAATCTCATCGACTTCGTGAACCGTGACCAGGTTCGGGTGCTGCAGCCTGGCGGCCGCCTCCGCCTCGGTGCGAAAACGCTGCACTTCGTCGGCGTTGGCAAGCCGACCGGCGAGAATCATCTTCAGAGCCACGATCCGGTCGAGCGCCGTCTGCCTGGCGCGGTACACCACCCCCATGCCGCCTCGGGCGATCTCGCCGAGGATCTCGTACTCGCCGAAGCGCTGCCCGGCCGCCACCACGTACGTCCGGCTGCGCGCCGAGTCGGTCTGTTCGGTCGGCGCGTTGGCCGGATGCCCGGGATCAGGCAGCGTCACGCTCGGCGACGAGTCTTTCTTCGGCTCATGGATCGTGGGAATATCGGACATAGTCAACCCAATGTACCGGCCGAAATCCGGGAATGCAACCGGCGTTTTGGCTATCATATCCGCTACGCTGAACGCGGAACTGTTTTAGCTTGACGTATTGCGAGCGCTAGGCCGCGAGCGGCAATGCCAGGAGTCGAACATGAATCCCGCGGACCGAGGCCGCTTGCTGTCCGATGTCGAATCCTTCTGCCAGGAGCTGCGTGAGCACGAGGAGTTGTGCTACGTCGAGCACCGCTTCAATCACCACCTGGTGCCTCTGGCTCAGAAATACAACATCCTGGGCATGCCCGTACCGACCGAATATGGCGGCCGCGGCGCCGATACCGCCACTTACGCCAGGGCGCTCGCACGCATCGGCCAGGAAGGGACCGGCGTGCGCACCTTTTTCTCGGGCCACACCAGCATCGGCCAATACCCGATCATGACCTGGGGCAGCGCGGAACTGAAGCAAAAGTACCTCCCCGCTTCCTGCAAAGGCGACAAGATCCTCGCGTTCGGCCTGACCGAACCCGAGGCCGGCAGCAACCCGCTCGAAATGCAAAGCACCTATGAACGAAAGGACGACCACTTCGTCCTCAACGGCACGAAATACCTGATCTCGAACGCCGGCATCGCGACCACCATCGTGGTCTTTGCTTACGATCGCCCCCCCTCTCCCCCTGTGGGAGAGGGGTCGGGGGTGAGGGGGGGACGCCGCATCAGCGCCTTTGTCATCGACACCGATGCCCCCGGCATCGCGCGCGAGGACCTGCTCGCCAAGGTCGGCATGCCGACGGCAAACACCGGGATGTTTGAACTCACCGACTACCAGACACCGATCGCCAACCTGCTCGGCCCGGAAGGCGACGGCTTTCGCATTGCGATGGGCACGCTCGTCAGCGGACGCCTGAGCGTGGCCGCGGGTTGCCTCGGCGTCATCGAAGACTGCCTGATCGAATCGATCCACTACGCCAAGGAGCGCATGCAGCACGGCAAGGTGATTGGCAAGCATCAGCTCGTGCAGGAACACCTGGCCGGTATCGAGATGGCGCGCCTCGCCAGCGAAGCCGTGGTGATGAAGGCCGCCGAAGCCAAGGACGCCAGCGCCGCCGAACCGAACAACGACGCGTTGAAGGCGAAGGCCGATCTACTGGCGGCCCAGGCGAAGTTATTCGCCTCGAATGCCGCGTGGGAGGCGGCCGATCATGCCGTGCAGATATTCGGCGGCCGCGGCTGGTCCACGCTTTATCGCCCGGGGCGGCATCTGATGGACGTGCGCGTGTGCCGAATTTATGAGGGGACCGATGAGATCTTGAAGATGAAGATCGCCGCGGCGCTTTTGGGTGGGAGGGAGTACGAGGCGTTCAAGTAAAGCCGCTTGCGGCTTCGCGTTCGCGCGGCGCCACGCGAGCGCTAAGGCGCAAGCGGCTAGGCGAGTTTCGCCGCCACGCCCGCCCAGCCGTCTTCGATCACCCGGTTGGCTGCACCGCGAATCAGACCGTTCGGGGCCATCTTGAGCAAGCCGCCGAGGTTTTTCACCTCCGAACGCCAGGTGATTTTTGTCCCGTGCTCGTGCGGCGTCAACGTCAGCGCCGTCTCGACTTCGCTGGAGGAGCCGATCCCCTTGCTCTTTTGCGTGTAACTCAGCGTCGTCGGTTCTTCGCCGCCGAGGACCTCGATGGTGACGTCGAGGCTGCCGCGCATGAAGGAAAAGCCGGGATGCACCGTGACGACGGCGCGGTCGCGCGTCGCGCCTTCGTGCGGCGTGCCGTCCGGAACGCACGCCGCCAGAAACGCGGCGTCGCGCAACTTGGGCCAAAGCTGATTAGGCGGCAACGCGAATATCCGTTCGCCTTCGAAGGGTTGCATGGCGGTTCCTCGTGGAGCGCGAGTACGATTTCACTATTATAGCGTTTAACCATGTTGACCATTCACGCCAATCAAGTTCCGGCCCAGTCCTTCGACTGGGGTACGCTGCAATGGCTCGCCAACGCCGAACTATTGCCCGGCACTTCGCAAACGCTCGGCATCTGCCACCTCTTCGGGGGCAAGGCCAATCCGATGCACTACCATCCCAACTGCGAGGAAATCCTGTACGTGCAACAAGGCACGGGACGACACCTGCTCGACGAGCACTGGATCGACGTGCGCCCCGGTTCCGTCGTGCGCATCCCCATCGGCATGAAGCACAAGCTCGTCAACGAAGGCCCAGATACGATGATCACGATCATCGCCTTCTCGTCGGGCGATCGGCAGACGGTGTTTCTGGAGTGACCGCGCTCATTTCCCTTCAAGGCGTGCAGCCCTGCGCGTTGCTGACACTCCGCCTCAAACCTTCCACACCAACTCGTTGCCGTACCAACCCAAACACGGATAGCAAGGGCGTTTTCCAATAGAATGTCCCGTGGTACGTGTAAGAATACGTTTAGAGGGTCTAAAGAAATGAAGTAGGTCAGGCTTTCCAGCCTGACGGTCAGGCTGGAAAGCCTGACCTACTTTCATTGTTTTGGGCGCTCATAGCCAAGGAGCTTTCATGCGAATCTTGTTCCCCTCAGTCCTGCTGGCAATTTCGCTGAGCCTGTTGCACACGGGATGCAGCAAAGGCCCGGCGCCGTCGGGTGATCAGCCGTCGGCCAAATCGGAGTACACGACCGATGTCGTGGTCAACGTGCCCGGCATGACCTGACGCGTCGGCTGACCGGCGCGGGTGCGCAGCGCACTCGCGACTCTACCGTGGGTAGAGCATGGCAGCATCAAGACCGATATCGACACGCAAGACGTTCGCTTCAAGATCAAGGGCAAAGAATCGTGGAACGAGGACGCGATCCGTGCCGCGTTGAAGAAAAAGAGCTTTCCCGAGATGACCGTGAAGTCGATCGCGCCTTGATAACCGCAAGCCCAGTTTCCCCGATTGAATCGAAGTACAACTTGGGCACAAGAGCCGTGAGGATCCCGCCATGCAACGTCAGCTTATCTTTGCGTTTCTATTCCTATTTGCCGCGTTCTCCCCCGCATTGGGACAAAACAAGAAGGCGCCGCCGAAAAAGCTCAACGTCAACCCGCCGCACGTTTCGACCGACAAGACCGTCAAATACGATTACGATATCGTCTACGTGCGGACGCCGCGCCACGGTGATGTGAAACGCACCAAGTGGGCCGAGTTCTCCGACCCCACGCGCATGGAGCCTGGCGCCGACCTGCTGCTCCTACACCCCGATGGCAGCGAGGAGCTTCTCGTCAGCGGCAAGGACGGCAGCGTCATGGACCCTTACGTCTCCTTCGACGCCAAATGGGTCTACTATGCCAAGTTCATCGACGCCAAGCACTCCGGTTCGGACATTTACAAGGTCCACGTGCAATCGAAAAAGACCGTTCGTCTCACGGATCAAACCTTCACGCCGAACCTCGGGGCCGCGCCGTGGTCGAAGGACTTTCGCACGCCGGAGAAGGGCAAGACGTCGCTGCGCTACGGCGTCTTCAATCTCGGCCCTTGTCCCGCTCCGGGCGGCAAGGTCGTGTTCACGTCGAACCGCAACGCCTACGCCCCGCCGCGCGGCTATCCTCGCATCACGCTGCAACTTTTCGTGATGGACGATCCCCCTCACCCCAACCCTCTCCCACCAGGGGAGAGGGAGAGAAATGTGGACCAAATTGGCTACCTTAATATCGCGTGTGCCTTGCACCCGGTGATCCTGACCGATGGCCGCATTTGCTATTCGACGCTCGAATCGCACGGCACGCACAACAGCATCCTGTGGGGCATCTGGAGCATTCATCCCGATGGCACGAACTGGGAGCCGGTGGTGAGCGCGTACTGGACCGGCGGAGCGCCGCCGGCGTTTCACTTCCAGTCGCAGCTTTCTGATAAAAGCATCGTCGTCGAGCAATATTACAACCTCAACAACAGCGGGTTCGGCACCTTCCTCAAGCTGCCTCTGCGACCGCCGGTTGGCGTTCCCGCATTCGGGCCAGGCGATTTGCGCGACCCGCGCAACAAGGGACAACGCTACGGCGGGCACACCTTCCAGATGCCTTTCACGCCGACCGGCATCCAGGTGCTGACGAAGTTCGCCTACGGCGAGGACGGCCCCGCCCCCTCGTCGACCCCAGGTGAGCAGGTCAAATCCAAACAGCACGGCGGCAAGAGTTATCCCCACGCGCTAGGCAAGGTCACGCATCCCTGCGGCGCTCCAGATAATCACCTGCTCACCGTCTGGACCCCCGGGCCGGCCAATCACCAGTACAACTACTACCCGTTCATCGACGCCGGCATCTATCTCATCAAAAACGGGCAGCCCATCGACGAACCCGGCCAGATGCTCCTCATCAAGAACGATCCAAAGTACAACGAGCAATGGCCTCGGCCGCTCGTGCCCTACAAGCGCATCTATGGCATCGACGAACCGAAAACTCTCGTGCACAAGAATGACGGCAAGCGCTCGCCGCACCTGCCCGAAGGCACGCCCTATGGCCTGGTCGGCACGTCCAGCATGTACAAACGCGAAAGTGCGCCCGAGGGCTATGTTCCCAAGGGCAGCGTGACGGCGGTGCCACGCGATCCCAAACGCATGCGCATGAACTGGTCGATGCAGGGCGCCGACGCCGGAATCTATGACAACAGCGACATCCACGCCATTCGCATCGTCGCCCAGGAACCGCGCACCGACATCAAGGGCAACGGCGGCGCTCCCCTCTACGGCAACCACGCCATGGAACGCCTGCGCATCCTCGGCGAAATTCCCGTGCGCCATTTCAATGCGAGCCTTCCGCGTGAGCGGGGGGTGGGCATAACCCAACCCCTCGACCCCGACGGCAATCCCGACACCAGCTTCCTGGCGAAGATTCCCGCGAACCAGTCGTTCACCTTCCAGACCATCGACAAGCACGGCATGGTCCTCAATTTCGCCCAGACCTGGCATCAACTTCGCCCGGGCGAAATTCGCAACGACTGCGGCGGCTGCCATGCTCATTCGCAACAGCCAACGCCGTTCGAGAAAACGATGGCCGCCCGCAAGGACTACAAGATTTTCGATCTTACGACGCATACCCCGCTCATCACCACCAGGGCGAACGATCAATCGAAACGCCAGTGGGACGTGAAAAACGAGACGGGCCTGCGCTACTTGCGCCCCTCGCCCCTTGCGGGAAAGGGGTTGGGGGTGAGGGGGGCCTTGCTCAACGTCGAGTACTTCCGCGACATCCGCCCGATTTTCGAGCGGAGCTGCGTCGCCTGTCACACGGCGAACGGCGGACGCAAGCCCGCTGGTGGCCTCGTCCTCGATGACGACGACATGAAGAAGACGCTCCCCGCCTTCGGGCACGACGCCGGGCCGGACGTGCGCGTGCCGATGACGTATTTTCGGCTGGCCGTCGGCGGCGAGCGTTACAAGCCGCGCGAGGTGGGTTGGCCGCCCGATTCGGTGAGCCGATATGTCGTGCGCTTCCAGTCACGGCGCAGCCTGCTGGTGTGGAAGCTGTTTGGCAAGCGCATGGACAGCCGATCGAATGACGACTTCCCGAGCCTGGCGATTCGCAACGACCCGAAGTCCCTGCATCAGGGCGGCAAACGGATCAAGGGGGTCAACTACGACGACGAACAAAAGCTGCGTTACTGGATTCGCGACAACGTGGTGGACATCGACTACGAAGGCAGCATCATGCCGCCGCCGGCCGCGGTCAAGGCGGGCAAGGTCAAGGCGCTTTCGGAAGAGGATCGCCGCACGATCATCCGCTGGATCGACCTGGGTTGTCCCATTGATCTGGATCCCGCAGGTTCGCTACGCTCACCCGCGGGCTTCGGCTGGCACGGCGACGATCAACGGCCAACCTTGACGCTGACGTATCCCGAGCCTGGGAAAAACGAGAAGGTTACCCGCATCCTGATCGGCATGCACGACACTTACAGCGGTCTCGATCTGAAGTCGTTCGAGGTCACCGCCGATTTCACGCTGGCCGGCGTTCCCGCAGGCACCAACCTGGCGTCCAAATTCCGCGTGAAATCGCAGGGCGTCTGGGAGCTGCCGTTGGCAGAACCGCTGGCCAGGCTGCAACGCGGCCGGCTAATCGTAACGGTGAGGGATCGCCAGGGAAACCAAAGTCGTATCAACCGCGTCTTTAGTGTGGGCCCCTGAAACGCGACCTGGAACGAAAGGATCCTCTCATGCGTGCTGCCATTTTCACTCTCCTGTTGCTTGCGGCCTGGACTGCCGTGCCGCTGGCGCATGCCCAGAAACTCGACCCCGAAATCGAAAGCCTGGTCCAAGGCAACACCGATTTCGCCTTGACACTCCATAAGCGTCTGGCGGCCGACGGCGGCAATGTTTTTTTCTCGCCGTATAGCATCTCCAATGCACTCGCCATGACCTACGCCGGCGCCAAAAACCGCACGGCCGAGGAGATGAAAACGACCTTGCGATTCAATCTGGGCGATGATCGGCTTCACCCAGTCTTCAGCAAACTGATCGCCCAGCTGGATGGCAACGGCAAGCCCAGGCCATTTCAGCTCACCATCGCCAATCGCTTGTGGGGGCAAAAAAACTACGGGTTCTATCCCGAGTTCCTCAAGACCGGCAACGACCGTTATCGCGCGGGACTGGAGGAAGTCGATTTCATCCGTGCCAACGAGGTTGTCCGTGGGCGGATCAACTCCTGGGTCGAGAAACAAACCAAGGAAAAAATCAAAGACCTCCTCAAGAGGGGTGCGATCAACACGGATACGCGTCTCGTCCTGACCAACGCCATTTACTTCAAGGCAGCCTGGCACATTCCTTTCAACGCCAAACTGACCAGGCCCGAGCCCTTCTTCCTGCTCGACGGCAAAAAGATCGAGCCGCCCATGATGCGTTCCCGCCCGAAACTCTCTTTTGCCGACCTCGGGGATTTTTCGATCCTGGAAATGCCGTATGAGAGGCACGAGGCGTCGATGCTCGTGATCCTCCCAAAGAAAAAGGATGGCCTGGCCGAGGTCGAAAAGAAACTCGCGCCCGCCGCCTTGCAGAATTGGACAACGGCTCTCGCCATTCATAGCGTCGATCTGAAGTTGCCGAAGTTCACGCTGACCACGGAATTCCAGCTTAACGCCCAATTAAAAGAGATGGGCATGAGGGATGCGTTCGATCGAGTCAACGCCAACTTCAAGGGTATGGCGAGTGGCAAGGACGGCAACCTGTATATCTCCAATGTCGTTCACAAGGCGTTCATCGGAGTCGACGAGAAGTCCACGGAGGCGGCAGCCGCGACCGCGGTGGTTGTCACGAAATTCAAGTCCAGGCCAAGACAGCCGCCGCCGGCGACGTTTCACGTGGATCATCCGTTCCTGTTCCTGATTCGCGATCAACGCACGGGCACCATCCTCTTCAGTGGCCGTGTTGTCAACCCGGGCTCGTAGCATCGACGAAAAACGAGTCGCAACGTGCAAGGAGTCATCCCATGCGCAACACCATCGCCTTGCTGTCGGTCCTCGTCGTCGCGGTGGCCAGTTGCGCCCCTGCGCGGGCCCAGAAAATCGACCCCGATGTCAAGACCCTCGTCGACGGCAACACCGACTTTGGCCTGGCGCTTTACCAGCGCCTCGCTGCCAGAGAGGGGAATCTATTTTTCTCGCCCTATTCGATCTCCAACGCCTTCAGCATGTGTTACGCCGGCGCCAAAGGCAACACCGCCGAGCAGATGAAAACCACGTTGCGTTTCAACCTCGGCGCCGAACAGCTTCATTCTGCGTTCGGCAAGCTGGTGCGGCACTTTGCCGACGACGGCAAGAAACGGCCCTTCCAGCTTGCCATCGCCAATCGGTTGTGGGGTCAGAAGGACCACGGCTTCCTGCCGGGCTTTCTCAAGATCGGGCAAGACCATTACAAGGCGGGCCTCGAGGAAGTCGATTTCGTCAAAGGAACCGAAAACGCCCGCCAGACCATCAACAAATGGGTCGAGAAGCAAACCAAGAACAAGATCAAGAAGCTCCTCCCGGGCGGGGCCGTTTCGGTCCAGACCCGCCTGGTGTTGACCAACGCCATCTACTTCAAAGCTGCCTGGCTGGCGCCGTTCAACGCCGGAAACACCAAGGCCGGGCCATTCAAGCTGGCCCGTGGCAAGATCATCCAAACCCCGATGATGCACAGCAAACACCTTACAAGGCTGGCGTCCTTCGATTCATTCTCGATGGTGCAAATTCCCTATGAGGGCTTTCAACAATCGATGTTTATCTTGCTACCCAAGAAAGCGGATGGCCTGGCGGACCTGGAGGGGCAACTGAGCGCGCAAAACCTGGCGGCGTGGCTGAAAAAACTGGACGATTTTGAGGTCGATTTGAAGATCCCGAGATTCAAAGTCACTGACGAGTTCCAACTCGACAAGGCGCTCAAGCAAATGGGCATGAGCGACGCGTTCGCCCCGAGAAAAGCCAACTTCAGCGGGATGGCTTCAAACCAGAATCTGTTTATTTCGGCCGCCCTTCATAAGGCGTTCGTCGAGGTCAACGAGAACGGCACAGAGGCCGTGGCGGCCACCGGGATTGTCTTCAACCTCCTGGGGCGTCCCCAAACAGCGACGTTTCATGCCGATCGGCCGTTCTTCTTCCTCATTCGCGATCACCGCTCGGGTTCGATCCTGTTCGCCGGGCGCGTCACCAATCCGGCGTCATAAACTGGTCGTCCACGTCCCACGGCGCCACGCATCGAGCGGCGCCCATACAAGGAGTTGAAAATGCGAATCCTGCTCATTGGCGCTTTCACCGCCTGGTTGAGTCTCGCGATGGTCACGCCCGGCCATGCCCAAAAAATCGACCCCGACGTCAAAACGCTGGTCGATGGCAACACCGACTTCGGCCTGACGCTCTACCAGCGCCTCGCCCAAAAAGACGGCAATCTCTTCCTCTCGCCTTACAGCATCTCCAATGCGTTTGGCATGTGTTACGCCGGTGCAAAGGGAAACACAGCCGACGAGATGAAGACCACGCTGCGGTTCAACCTGGGCGAGGACCGCCTGCACCCGGCTTTCGCCAAGTTGATCGGCGCGCTGGACGGCGAGGGCAAGAAGCGGCCCTTCCAGCTCACCGTCGCCAATCGTCTGTGGGGTCAGAAGGACTACGGGTTCTTGCCAGCATTCACAAAGGTTGGCAGCGACCATTACGGCGCCGGCCTCGAAGAGGTCGATTACGCCGGCGCCCCCGAGGCCGCCCGGCTCAAAATCAATGGCTGGGTCGAACAGAAAACCAAGGACAAGATCAAGGACCTGATCCCCAAGGGTGTGCTCGACAACATGACCCGGCTCGTTCTCACCAACGCCATCTACTTCAAGGCCGCGTGGGTGAATCCCTTCGAACCGTCGCAAACCAAGCCCGGCAGCTTTTCCCTGGCCGATGGCAAGTCAGCGAAGGTTCCGATGATGCATTCGAACAACCGGGGCCGTTACGCGGACCTCGGCACGTTCTCGATGGTGCAAATCCCCTACGTGGGTTACCAGCAGTCGATGCTCGTCCTGCTGCCCAAGAAAAAGGACGGGCTCGCCGACGTGGAAAAGAAGCTCACTGCTGCGAACTTGAACGCCTGGACGAAGAAACTTTCGACCCACATCGTCGATCTGAAATTGCCGAAATTCAAGGTGACGGCCGAATTCAAATTGAACGACGTGCTCAAGGAAATGGGCATGAAGGACGCGTTCATCTTTGGCAAAGCCGACTTTAGCGGCATGGCGACGCGCGAGAAGCTCTATATTACCGCCGTGCTCCACAAGGCGTTCGTGGATGTCAACGAGGCGGGCACCGAAGCGGCGGCGTCCACGGCCATCGAGGTCGGGACCCGTTCGCTGCCGCCGCGAGCGACGTTTCACGCGGACCGTCCGTTCTTGTTCGTGATTCAGGATTATCGCACGGGTAGCATCCTGTTTGTAGGCCGCGTCGCCAATCCGGGTTGAAAATGCGATTAGCCGCTTGCCTTTTAGCGTTCGCGCGGCGCCGCGCGAACGCCAAGTTGCAAGCGGCCAAGAAGGAAAACCACATGTTATCCGTCCAAACCAGCGCCGGCCTCACACGCAGGGAACTCCTCACGGTGGGCGGCGTATCGCTGCTGGGTCTTTCCTTGCCGGAAATGTTGCGCCACGAGGCACGGGCCCAAACGTCCGCCAATCGCGGGACCGGGTTTGGGCGGGCGCAGTCGCTGATCTTCTTGTACCTGCAAGGCTCGCCGAGCCATATCGACACGTGGGATCCGAAACCGGATGCGCCGGCGGAATATCGTGGCGAGTTTTCGCCCATTGCGACTACGGTGCCGGGAATGCTGCTGAGCGAGGTGTTGCCCCGCCTTTCGCGGCAAGCGCATCGCTTCACGCTGATTCGCTCGCTGGGGGTGAAGCCGCGCGGGTTGACCAATCACGGCGCGGCGATTTACATGCTGATGACAGGGTATGATCCGAGCAACTTCACGCCGACGGGCCTTTCAGTTCCGCCGTCGCGCGAGGATCTGCCATCGGCCGGTTCGCTGGTGGCGCGGTTCCGCCCCGTGGAGCGCGGCGCGCTGGGCTATATCGCGCTGTGCGGGCCGGTACGTGAAGGGTCGGTCGCCGGGGTGGGGCAGGGGGCGGGCATCCTCGGCGGTGCGTACGATCCCTTCCCGATGTACGACGACCCGACACGCGAACTGCCGCTCCAAAGCCTGTCGCTGCCTGCCGACGTCACGCTGGGCCGATTGCAGGCGCGGATCGATCTGCGTGGCCGGCTCGCGCCCACTTCGCGTCTCGGGCCTGCTGATTTCGATGGCTACTATGGCCGGGCGTATTCACTGATCGAGTCGGCCCGCGCCGCAAACGCGTTTCGCCTCGCGGGCGAATCGTCGACCGTGCGCGAGCAATACGGGCTTACCAAGTTCGGGCAAAGCTGCCTGCTGGCGCGCCGGCTGATCGAACGCGGCAGCCGATTCGTGCAAGTCAACTGGCCATCGGGTTCCGACACCGAACCGGTCGCCGGGCCTGATGGTTCATGGGACACGCATCGCAACAACTTCCCGATGCTGCGCGACTGGCGCTGCCCGGTCTTCGATCGCTCGCTGTCCGCGCTGCTCGAGGATCTGGCCACGCGCGGTTTGCTGGAAACGACGCTCGTGGTCGCCGTCGGTGAGTTTGGCCGCAGCCCGCGCATTGGCGCGCCGACGACCAACAACGTCGGCCCCGGCGGGCGCGACCACTGGCCGGCGTGCTACACGTGCTTGCTGGCCGGCGGCGGCATCCCCGGCGGACGCGTCTACGGCGCCTCCGATCGCCACGGCGCCTATCCTGAACGCAACCCGGTTCATCCTTATGACCTCCTTTCCACGCTGTATCACGCGCTGGGCATCGACTCGGGAACCGAATACCGCGACCGCCTGCAACGCCCGCGCCGGCTCGTCGAGCACGGCGGCGTGGTGACGGGGCTTTATTGACCGGCGGCGCCTTTCCGCGCCACGGTTCGACGTGAATTGACGCTATTCAATCTCACTCACCACAAAATCCGGATCGCGCGGCACCAGCCTGGCCCTAGCGGAGTCCACCAGGAAATCGAGATCTTCGAGCACGATGGCACCAATAAGCGCCGACTCGCGGCCCGGTTCCACGACGGCATTGAAATGACCGTCGCGCCCCAGAAGGTATAGGCGAACCTCCTCAGCTTCCGAACGCATGGCCCGGCGCCCATCGGCGTAACGGACCCGGAGCCTCTTTTTTTTGACCGGCAAACCAAGGAATTTGACAGCCTTCGCCGGCAGCACCAGCCGCGTGGCGCCCGTGTCGACCAGGCCGCTGATGGTCATTCGACGGACCTTCGCCGGATCAAGCACGCCTAGCCTGACTGCCATGAGATCCTGGTTGTTCACGATTTCAATTTCGACGTTGAAACGGCCCATGTTTTTCTCACGCCTAGTTTTCATGCCAGTGCCTCCCGGGTCGTTCGTACAGTTGCTTCCGACCACGCACGCCTGACATCGTGCGCCCCGGTCATTCTATACCACCACCTCCTCATGCGGCACGCCCGGGATCGGGCACTCCGGTGTTCCCACGGTCTTGCGTGTCAACCCTTCCACCTTCTCGCGCGCTGAGTCGGCGTCGTGGACCCAATTGCGATAAAACTCGTAGGGGCACTCGGCGACGCCGGGGCGATTCTCACCGCTGTTGAGCGTGCCGGTGTAGCCGCGGTGTAGCAACTTGTAGAGGTGGTTCTGCGCCTGTGCGTTGGCGCGGAAATCGCGGATCAGGCTCTTCGACAGGGCCGCGTATTGCACGCCGTTCTCCTCCTCGCCGCATTCGCCCAGCGTGCGGCCATCGAAGCCGACGAGAGCGGAATGCCCGAAGTAGCTGTAGACGCCGTCGAAACCCGCGGCATTGGCGACGGCGACGTAGACGTTGTTCATCCAGGCCATGCACTTCGACACCATGACCTGTTGCTCCTTGGCGGGGTACATGTAGCCCTGGCAACGCACGATGAGTTCGGCGCCGCGCATGGCGCAGTCGCGCCAGATTTCGGGGTAGTTGCCGTCGTCGCAAATGATCAGACTCACTTTCAATCCTTTCGGCCCATCGGAGACGTACGTGCAATTGCCGGGATACCAGCCTTCAATGGGGCACCAGGGCATGATCTTGCGATACTTCTGCACGATCTGGCCCTGGTCGTTCATGAGGATGAGCGTGTTGTAGGGGACCTTTTTCGGATGCTCCTCATGGCGTTCGCCGGTGAGAGAGAAGACCCCCCAGGTGCGGTTTTTCCGGCAAGCCTGGGCGAAGATGTCGGTTTCCTCGCCGGGGATGGTTGACGCGGTATCGAGCATCTCCTTGAAGTCGTACATGATGCCGTGCGTGGAATATTCGGGAAAGACGACCAGGTCCATGCCCGGCAGGCCGACGCGCATGCCGTCGATCATCCTGGCGATGTTCCTGGCATTGTCAAGCACTTCCGCTTTGGTGTGCAGCCGGGGCATTTTGTAGTTGACGACCGCGACGCCGATGGTGTCGAGGCTCGATGAGATATCGCCGTGCCACATGGAAGGGTTCCTTTGCGAAAGGGGGAATGGAAGCAGCGGGATTACTCTAGCCGGCGCGAGGCGGCGACGCCACGGAAAAGTCCGTTCCTCACCTGGAAACCGCGGGTGAATGAACGCTCGACTTGAAAATCGATACGAGCCGCGGCCGTGAAGGAGCGGTCTAGACAAACCGCTCCCTCACGGTCGCGGCTCGTGAGCGGTAATTGACGCGCAGCGCCCAACGGTCGTGACGCGGTTTCGGATTATTCGGGCTGGCACCGCCTTTTCCAGGCGGTTGCATTCGATCCCGAATCGTGACGGTTATTACCTGGGTCGGGGTTGTGCCAGTTTTGTTGTTGCCTTTGCCGGTCGTTCGTTATTCCACATTTGATCTTCATAAAACCAGATTATCGATAAGCCCGAATTTACCCGCAGGAACGGCGATGAGCGGCCTGCGCAGGATGCGCGATTCGCCGATTGATTCAGGCCGACAGGTTGTCCTAAAGCTACCTGGTAGCCCAGGGTGGTTGAGGCTTCGCGTGCAAGGAAGCATGCGTCGCAGCCACCCTGTGCGCCGGCTGAGTTTGGGGATACTGAGGCCTTGGCGCCAAGAAAGGATGCTTGCACATGTTTCGGAAGTTATGGGGGACGCTAGGTCGGGGCACGTTGTGCGGCGCGGCGTTTTTCGCCGTCGTGAACGCGATGCAGGGTCAGCCGGTTTTGCCGGCGATTCCGCAGGCGCCGATTGGGCCGATCATGCCGGCAGCGGTTCAAGCCGCGCCGCGTCTTGCACCGATTTTGCCAGTTGGCGCACAGGATCAACCCAAAAGCGCAGCACCGTTGCTCGGCGCACCGGCGTCCACGCCGGCGGCGGCCGACCCCCTCAAGGCGCGGATCGAACGCCTTGAAAAACAAAACCAGGACCTGATGGAGCTTTTGAAGAACCTGCAGAACCGCGGCGGCGCGCCAGGACAAGCGCCTGGTCAGGCCCCGGTCGGCGCGGAAGCCAATCAAGGCGGGTTAAACAAGGACGACGTGCAAAAGATCATCGGCGACTACCTCGGTCAGCGCGATGCCAAGCTTCACGCCGAAGCGGACGCCAAAAAGAAAGATCAGGAAGCGCGCGGCTTCGTGGTCGGCAAGAACGTCGGGCTCACGGGTACGTGGAAGAGCCATCAACCCTGGTTTGAAACCTCCGACAATGCCTTCCGCATCCATTTCGGCGGCCGATTCCAGCCCGAATGGGTCTTCGGCGCCAGTACCTCCGACGCCGTCGCCACCGGCAAGGGAGGCATTGGGCCTTTGAACGAAGGCTTCAACTTTCGCCGGGCACGCCTTGAGGTGGATGGCTGGCTTTATGAAGTCATCGACTTCATGATCGAGTATGACTTCGCCAATCAGTTTTCGTCAGGCCAACCATTTACCGCTGATCTCAAGACGGGCGCCGTGCGGCCCGGCCCGAATAGCGACGCGAACACGTTCGGCGTGCCGGCCCCGACCGACGTTTGGGCGGGCCTCAACTACATCCCCATCATCGGCGGTGTCCGTATCGGCAGCCTCAAACCCGCGATTGGTCTGGATCACCTGACCAGCAGTCGTTACCTCGACTTCCTGGAGCGTTCGATCGGATTCGATACCTACTACAACCGCAACAATGGTTTCGCTCCGGGGTTCATGATTTTTAACTACACCGAAGACCAGCGCATCGCCTGGCAGTTGAGCGCGACCAAGCCAACCAACACCTTGTTCGGCTGGACGACCGGCGGAGGCGAATGGGACTATGCTGGCCGACTCACTGGTTTGCCGTGGTACCAGGACGAAGGCCGCCGGATGGTCCACGTGGGCTTGGGCGCGAAGTTTACCGATCGGCTTGACCTGGGCCGGGCCAACTTGAACGATCGCTGGCTCCTGCGCAACGGCGGACCAAACCTGCAAAATCTCGTCTCCCAGGTCAACGCCTTCGGCGTTTCCCAGATGATTGTCAATCCCGAGTTCTTCATGAACCTCGGTCCGTTGAGTGTGCAGGCCGAATACGTTGCCAGCTGGGTGACCGGCGTGACGGCCTACACGACGCAGTTGACAGGCGGCACCCCCGTTCCGGTTTCCTCGCGAACTTTCAAAAGCCAGACCGCCTACATCCAGGCCTTGTACTTTCTCACCGGCGAACACCGCCCCTATGGCAAATCCGCCCTGCATGGCTCGGGCGCCGCGCCGACGCGCGTGGTTCCCTTCCGCAATTACTTCTGGGTTCCCGGGCACGGCGGCGGGTCCAATCCGTTTAGCTCCGGCGCCTGGCAGGTCGGCGCCCGTTATTGCTGGTCCGATCTCAATGACAACGAGATCTACGGCGGCCTCGTCCACGAGGTCACCCTCGGGCTCAACTGGTTCCTCAACCCCAACATGAAGATCCAGTGGAACTACGACATCGGTTACCGTGCCCTGCGCGGCGGCACAAGCGACGGCTACTACCACGGCTTCGGCATGCGGATGACGTTCGACTTCTAACCATCACTCACCAGCCCGGAGCGCAAGCGACGGGGGGATCACAAGATGTCTCCCCGCTCGCCCTTCGGGTTTGAGACTTTGGTACAACTACTCCCACACGAAAGGACACCTTCCCATGAAACGTTCTTTGTTCGCCGTCGCGGCCGTCGTGCTCGGCATGGGCTTCCCCCTGCCGTCCGCCCAGGCCGACGGCCTGCTCAAGAGGCATCACCACGCCCGACCTCCCTGCGAATCAGGTTTCAAGCTGGTCGAGGAGATCACCTACCAGGACGTCATCAAGACGGTCTGCAAGATGGTCCCCGAAACCAGAAAGAAATGGGTCTACTCCTGGGTCGATGATCCTTTTTGCATTCGCGATGCAAAGCATGGCCAATGCCCGAATTGCGCCGGACCCTATTGTCGAAAACAACTGGTCAAGCGTCAGATCGACGTGCCGTGCCCGACGCTGAAGTGCGTCACGGAGCAGGTCGTCGAACGGGTGCAGGTCGTTACGTATCGCAAGGTACCATGCGATGCGACGAGCACAGGCCCCGTGAAAAAGTAAGAGGCATCGTTTGTTCCCGATGGCGAGCGAGCCGAGGGGTAGACCCAACGGCTCGCTTTTCTCCTTGACAATTTACGCTTCTTCAAAGCAGCGCGGACCGAAAGGTCATTTTGTCGCACCAATGCAATACAGTGCCCCGTCGGAACGCAAGAAGATCGCCCCGCCGGAGGCGACCGGCGACGCCAGGAAGGTGTCGTCGATGCGGTTTTCCGCGAGCACGTTGGCCTCGCGGCCGGTCTGCATCACGGTGGTGACGCCGGCCTCGTTGAGGACGAACAGCTTGCCGTCGGCGAGCATGGGTGAAGCGGTGTAGCTCCCTTGTTTGGCACGGTGCGTCCAGAGGATGTAGCCGGTCCTGGCATCGGCACAGTTGACGATGCCGCCGCCGTTGACGACATAGACCAGGCCGCCCTGGACCACCGGGGAGCAATAGCCGGGGCGCAGCTTGATGGACTGCCAAAGCACCTTGGGTTCCTGTTTGCCCTGTCCAGGCCGGAGTGCGGTAAACTTGGAACTCGGCGCGAAAACAACGCCGTCGCCGAAGGTGGTGGAGGCATAGGCGCCCTGGCGGATGCCGGGCGCGGACCACTTTTTCTTGCCCGTGAGTGGATCGTGCGCATCGATGCCGGTCGGACCTTGCAGCAGTACCTCGGCCTGGCCTTGATTGCGAATGACGATCGGGCTGACCCAGTTGATGCCGCGCGGGCGGGCGATGCGCCAGCGATTTTCGCCCGTGTTCTTGTCGATGCCCACCGCAAACGATTCGCCGGCGTTTTCCATGCAGAGGATGAGGAGGTCGTTCCAGATGGTGGGCGACGCGGCCATGCCGACGTTGTTGCCCAGGGTGGGATAATCACCAACCAGGGAGCGATACCAGGCGAGATCGCCGTCCTTGTCATAGGCCACGAGGTCGCCGGTGGCAAACAGGGCGTAGACGCGTTCGCCGTCGGTGATCGGCGTCGGGGCGGCCATGTTGGTCTTCGGATGGCACAGCGTCGTACCGGTCGCCCAGACCTGGCGTTCCCAGAGCTTTTTGCCGGTCTTGGCGTCGAAGCATAGGACGACTTCGCGCTTCTGCTTGTAGGCGCCCGTCGCGGTGACGTAGACGCGGCCGCCGGCGACGACGGGGTTAGACAGCCCTTTGCCAGGCAGGGCCGCCTTCCAGCGCAGATTCTTGGCGGCGCTCCAATGAGTCGGCAGGTTTTTCTCCGCCGAAACGCCCAGACCGCCGGCGCCGCGGAACTGGTCCGCGTCCTCGGCGCGGATAGCGCCCACGAGCAGCAACATCACGACGTATGAGAAAATGCGTATCATGGAATTCCTTGTACGCCCCACCATGAGCGCAGCGATTGGTGGGGATAAGGGAAGGGTCCGACCCGGTCCGCCCCCTAGGTCAGACCCCCGCGAATCGCTGCGCTCATCGCGGGGCTTGGGCTCTAGTTGACTTTGGGTGTCACGTTCGTAACCGGCGCCGCCCCGCCCAGCGCGTCGCACACGCGCAACTGAAACGACCAGAGCTGGGCCCAGCTTTCCGTCTGTTCGTTCTGGCACACCTTGATCAAAATCTCATTGCGGCCCGCTTTCAAGACGCCCTTGCCGACGTGCTGATCCATGTCGAAACCGTGATGGTACTCTTCACGGAAGTAGATTTCCTTCCCATTCAGATACATGCGCACCGCGTTGTTGCTGCCGGCGCGGAGCTCGACGGGCCGTTCCAACCTGGATTCGATGGCTGCGTAACCGTACACCACGGCGCCTTTGAGTTTGCCGAAGGCGTCGTTGAGATCGACCAGACCGACCTTTTTGAGATCGATGGGACCGGCCTTGGTCACCACGGTGTAATCTTTCCATTTGACTTGATCGCCGTCCTTGCCCACGAACACGCTTTTGACGTCGAAGGCCTTCTCTGGCGGGTAGGCGTTGTTGAAGCCGACGCCCTTGACGTTGTCGAAGGGCCCGACGAGAAGCCAGCGCGTGACGAAGCCGAACTGCGCGGTGAGATCGACATCCAGACCGGTTTTCTTCAATTCCTTGGTGATCGTGTTGACCTGATCGTTGTCCCGCGCATAACGCAGCAGATCCTGGAAATATTGCCTCTGGGCTTCACCATCGGTAAACGCGGTCCGCAAGCCGTAGTTGAGTTTGACTGCGACGGCATCTCGCCGCAGTTCGGAACCGGGGTCGTCGAGCATCTTGGGTAACAGACGTTCAGGCGTCTTGGGATCGAGCCGCACGAGGCACTCGTAGGCGAGCCTGCGCGATCGGCCGGCGTGGCGTGTGTCCTTGAGGAAGGCCTCGAGTTTGTCGGCGGGGATCGCCCGGCCGCCTTTGACCGCGCGATCGTGAATCGCCTCGACGGCGCCGCGCAGCCAGTTGACCGCGACGGGATTGGCGTCATCCATGCCGGTGAGAATGTCGGGCATCACACCGGGCCCCTTGGCAACCAGTTCCTTCCACGCTCGGGCCGCATCGACATTGCCGACCCCCTCGCGACCGACCGCCTTGATGCGCAGCAAAAGGGACGCGACTTCCTGGGCGGGCGCCGCGCCGACGAACAAGATCCAGACGAAGGCACAGGCAAACATTCGGTACATGACAATCCTCGCAAGAACGTTCATCAAGTCCAATGGTGAAGCCGCTGCAGGTGGGATTTTCGGGGATCGTGCCCCTTTTTTTACGTCCGTGCACAGCTTTCTTCAATCCGTAATCTTGCTGGCGGTTCATTGCTTCCGCTTGAGCGGGTCTTCCTTCACCTTCAGGGTGAGCGGAAACGAATCGCTGGCGCCATCCTGCTCGCATTCGGCGACCACGCGAACGTCTTGTTTCAGCGGGTCGGTGCCGAAGGAGACGATGAAGCGAATTTCCCCCTGCTTGTTGTTGGGCTGGATCAGCAGCGGCGTGGCCTTGACGCCGTCGGGTAAACCTTCGAGCGTGACCTTGACCGGGCCCTTGCAATCGACGCGATCGATCCACACCAGCACCGCGTGGGGCCGACCGGGGACGGCCTCCTTGTCGTGCATCGACCACTTTGCGTCGGTGATGCGCACGACGCCTTTTTTCTTCTCCGGCGTCTTGGGGAACATCAGAAAGTAGGCGCCGGCACAGGTGAGAGCGGAGAGCAAGACGGCAGCCATGCCCGCGAAAACGGCGGCCTTCACGGGCACGGGCTTCCGCGCGATCGCGGGGCGTGGCGGTGCGGCGGCGCTGGACACCTCGCGCCCACTGGCGGTCATGCCCAGAAACGCGCTGTCCTCCGCCGGCGCCGCAACGGGCATCGCCAGGACGGGCTGCGCCATTGGCACTGCGCCCGCGAATGCCGCGCCGGGCGCCACCGGCAATGCCATCACCACGCCCGAAGCCGACTTCATCGGCGCCGGCAGGGCAAACGGCTGCAGCGCCTCAGCCACCTCGATCGGTGTCTGGTAGCGATCGTCCGGGCGGCGCGCCATCATCTTCAAAATCACGGCTTCCAGTCCCGCGGGCACATCGGAGCGCACCTCGCCAATCCGCGGCGGCTCGCCCGTCACACGCGGGCTCAGTTTCTCCACCACCGTCTCGCCCAAAAACGGCGGGCGCGCCGTCAATAAATAAAACAACGTACAGCCCAGGCCATAGATATCGGCCCGAATGTCGGCGTCGCGCGAGCTCTGCGCCTGTTCCGGCGCGACATAATCGATGGTCCCGAGCATCGTGCCCACCTGCGTCAATCGGGCCGAGCTTTCGCGTTCGCTCTCGAAACGCGCCAGTCCGAAGTCGAGGATCTTGACGACCGGCTGCAAGTCGCCGCTCTTGACCGTGCCGACAAGCAGGTTGCCCGGCTTGATATCGCGATGCACGACGCCGCGCTCGTAGGCGTGCTGCAGCCCCAGGGCCGCCTGGCGGGCATACTCGACCGCCTCGACAATCGGCAGTGCGCCCCGCTGTTTAACCTGCGTGGACAGATTGAATCCGTCCACAAAGTCAAGCACCAGGAAGGGGCGACCGTCCACTTCATCCGCGTCGCGAACCAGGGCGATGTGCGGATGATCAAGCCGGGCGGCTGTCTCCATCTCCTTGCGAAAACGATCCATCGCCTTGGGGTGCTTGACCATCTCTTTGTGAATGGTCTTGACCGCGACAACGCGCTCCAGGCGCAGACTCCAGGCCTTGTAAACCTGCCCCATCGCGCCTTCGCCGATCCGTTCGCGCAGGCGATAACTGCCGAGCACGAGTTGCTCGTGCTTGCCCGTCAAGATCTGGTTGACCTGGAACGGCGTCAGCCAATCGCGGTCGATCAATACCCGGCACAATGCGTGACAATCGCTCGGCGCCGGCGCGAGATGTCGCATTTCTTCCGCTTGCGCGGGGGACAAGAACTGGTTTCGCGTGAGCCAATCCAGCATTTCCGGGGGAGACGAAATCACCATGCGCACACCGACAGGGAAGGAAATCCGGACGCTGGCATGATACGAATCGGTGGACCGGCAGGTAGGGCGAGGCTGGTCCCGGCCGCGTTCAATCGACCAATTCCAAAAAAATGCCGCCGTTCTCAAACAGGTCATCGCCGATGGCGCACGTCCACAGGATGCGCGCCAGCAGTCGGCACATCGTTTCGCCATCGCCCGTCGGCAGAGCAAGTTGCACCTTCTGCCCCAGCAGGCCTTTCGTGCCAATCAGGCGAATGCCCGTGAGCGACAGGTCGCGACTCAAGAGTGTGGATTTCTTGCCGTCCTCGGCGCGCACTTCGACTTGCTGAACAAAATCGACGCGGTTTTGCCCTCGGCGTTCTTCTTCCTTGGTGCGACGCTGATGTTGCTTGATGAGCCGGCGAATCGCCCTTTGCAGGGCTTGCTGTTGAGCCTGTTGTTTTTGCGCGCGCGCGTTGAAGGAGTCCTTGTGAAAGTACTTCGCTTGCCGTTTGAGAAGCGATTTGCCCGCCAGCGCCACGACCTTGGGCCAATCGGCGTCCGCCAGCCCGGCAAGCCGCAGTTCGGCACGCACATCGCCCGACGTGACACTGCCCTGCCGTTTGGCAAGTTGCACAACGGCATGAGCGACGTTCTGGAGCGCATCCGAAGCCATGGAATTGGTACCTGCTGCGAGCTGCCTGCCGTTTGCTTTAGGGATTCCCTTCGCTGTCATCAATCCCAAAGGCGATCGGCTCATCGCGCCAGCGCGGGGGATCGATCGGTTGGCCGCCAACGCACTTCAGCATCAGCTCCGCGAGGTTGTCCAGGCAAAGCCGACGCAGGCCGAGGTAGGACGTCGTGAGCCGTGGGTTGATCTCGATGGCGTGATCGACGCCGTCCTCACCGAGAACCAGATCGACGCCCACGTAGCCCTGCAGGCCGTCGATGCCCGCGACCGCCTGAACCGCAAGGCGTTTGGCGCGAGCCGCCAGCGGAAGCGCCAGGGGGAGCGAACCGCCTTCATAGCGTAAGCGCCCATCGTTCGACAAATGCTGCCGCGCCGGCGCCAGCGGAATCGTTTGTGCTTTGCCGATCAGGACGGCGACGCTGGTGGCCTGGCCGCGAATGAACTCCTGTACGATTCGCTCACGCCTGGAGAGGTCAAAAATCTCAGCAACCAAGATTGCGGAAGTCGCAACGTCAACCAGCCAGGTCTCCTGCGAGCCGGCGCCGTGGCGCGGCTTGAGCACGATCGGAAGGTCCAGGTGTGTCCAATCGGCGTGAGTCAATACATCGGTCCACGGAGTGCGCACGCCGCGCACGCGCCAGAACTCCGCAAGCGCGAGCTTGTCGCCTGTCAATTCGATCGCGCCGGGTGACGGGCCGAGCAGGCGCCCGCCCGCATCAAGCACCGCCTGGCTCCGGTCGCGCAGGTGATGGTCGAACTCCGGCGCGATGACCAGCGACCAATCGCAAGCCGCGGCCGCCTGTTTGAATGTCGCAAGGTGGGCGCCCTCGATCGTCACCACCTCGATGCCGGGCAGGTGCTGAAAATCGGTGACAATGGCATTCAACATCGCGCGCCCTTCGCGCACCAGCGACGAGGGCACGTCGCTGCCAAGACCGCCGGCGGTGATGTGTTCGTAGAGGAAAATTCGCATTTGGGTCGTTTCGGTTGAGTTCGTTTAGCGCCCGCATGGCGCCATGCGGGCGCTAAACGAATGCAGGAAGTCGCCTTCCCCATGTCATCCCAATTCGCGACAATGACCCCATGTCCCACGAAGCCATCTTAGGCCCTGACGGCGCCATCGCCCGGCGGCTGCCCAATTACGAATCGCGCCCGGAGCAACTGCACATGGCGCGCGCCGTCGCCGACGCGCTCGACGATGGCCATCACCTCATGGTCGAGGCCGGCACGGGCGTCGGCAAGAGCTTCGCCTATCTCGTCCCCGCCATCCAGGCCGCGTGTGCCACGAAAGAGGGCCGCGTCGTCATCTCCACGCACACGATCAGCCTGCAAGAGCAGCTCATCCGCAAGGACATCCCGTTTCTGCAACAGGTGATGCCCGAAAAATTCTCCGCGTTGCTGGTGAAGGGCCGCGGAAATTACCTCAGCAAGCGCCGGCTTCAGGTCGCCCACCAGCGCGGCTACTCCCTGCTCACGGAATCCGGCGCGCTCGATCAGCTCGATACCATCCTCCAGTGGTCGAAGGACTCCCGCGACGGCAGCCGCAGCGACCTTGACTTTCGCCCCATGCCGCCGGTGTGGGAGCTCGTCGAGAGCGATTCCGGCAACTGCCTGGGCACGCGCTGCCCGGACTACCGTGATTGCTTTTACTACAAGGCACGCCGTAATATTCAAAGCGCGAAGATTCTGATCGTCAACCACTCGCTGTTTTTCGCCGACCTTGCCTTGAGATCGATCAACCCCGCAGTCGGCATCCTGCCCAAGTATCAGGCCGTCATCTTTGACGAGGCGCATACGCTTGAAGACGTTGCCGCGGAACACATGGGTTTGTCGATCACGCGCGGGCAGTGCGACTATCTACTGAACCGCCTCTACAACGAACGCCGCGGCAAGGCGATTGGCCTCTTGAGCATCCACGGCGATTCGCAGGACTGGCTGCAAGTGCATCGCACGCGCCGCATCGTGCAGCTTTTTTTTGACAGTATTTTCGACTGGCGGCGTTTGATGCTCCGTCACGCCTCTCCCACTGGGAGAGGGGCCACCGCCTCTCTCCCCTCTCCCTCTGGGAGAGGGGCCGGGGGTGAGGGCTCGCAACTCGCACCGAACGCCATTCACCCTCAACCCCTTTCCCAAGGAGAAGGGGGAGGAAAATACGCCAGCGATTCGCTGCGCATTCGCGAGGCGGGCATCGTGCCCGACATCCTCTCGCATGAGTTCGAAAAACTGGGACGCCATCTCGACGCGGTGGCGGAAAAGGTCGAACGCGAGGAGGAAAAAATCGAGCTGGAATCCGCGGCCAGTCGCTGCGAAAGCCTGGCGTCGAGTCTCGTCGCCTGGCTGGCGCAGAAGCTGCCGGACCAGGTCTACTGGATCGAAGGCATGGGTGAGCGCGGCGATCGGCTTCAACTCGCGTGCGCCCCGATCGAAATCGGCCCGATTTTTCGTGAGCGACTTTTCGAGCGGATTCCGTCCGTCATCCTCACGAGCGCCACCCTGACCACCGGCGGCGCCCACGGCTTTGCCTTCTTCAAGGAGCGCTACGGGTTTCCACCCCGCCAAGTATCTGCGGTTGACCTTGAAGGCGACGAGCACGACGCACCCTGCGAAGTAGCCGGCGCCGAGAATTTGGCAATCCAGCTCGGCAGCCCGTTCGATTATCGCACGCAAGCAGAATTACACCTCTACCGCCAGATGCCCGATCCGACCGCAAACGCGCGCAACTTCGAGGAAGCCTGTTGCGCCAGAATCCAGGATCTGACTTTGCGCACCCAGGGGCGCGCGTTTGTCCTGTTCACCAGCAATTTGGCCATGCAGCGCTCGGCCAACTTTCTGCGCGACTGGTTTGCCGACCATGACATGACACTCATCAGCCAGAGCGACGGCGTGCCGTCGAACCGGATGCTGGAGACGTTTCGTGCGACGCCGGGGGCGGTGTTGTTCGGCGTGGACAGTTTTTGGCAAGGCGTCGATGTGCAAGGCGAGGCGTTGTCGAACGTGATCATCACGAAGCTCCCGTTCGTTCCCCCGGACCGCCCGATTGTCGAGGCGCGCTGCGAGGCGATCTCCGCGCGCGGCGGCCAGGCGTTTAGCGACTACTCGCTGCCGCAAGCGATCTTGAAGTTGAAGCAAGGTTTTGGTCGGTTGATAAGAACGAAGAGCGACACAGGTTTGGTCGCGATATTGGACCCGCGCATGTTGACAAAGCCGTACGGCCGGCGATTTCTGGAAGCGCTGCCGGGATGCCGGCGGTTCGTGGATGGGGTCGAGGTGGAGGTTCGCTGAGGCGCAAGAAAAATGGGCTTGGTTCAGGTGAAGACTACAGCGAGCCGCCGGGCTTGTCCCGGCGGTGCATCCCGATCCGGCATGGTTCACCGCCGGGACAAGCCCGGCGGCTCGCTGATTGGTTGGTACCCGAGAATTGACGGATTTGAACCAGGCCGAAAAATGGAATCTTCGCCAATCCGTTGTTGCGAGGTCCGTTTCGCGAAATCGCGCGGACTGGCAAGCAAGAACATCTACATTCCGCGCCAAGTCTCCAACTTGCCCCGTCGGTCGATCACTTCGCTTGACACGCCGCCGGGAAAACCTTATGGACGCCGGATGAATGGATTCCCCGGCGGAGGCGCGTGCGCGGATGTATTTGATCGCGACCGATATCCTGGCGGACCTGTGCGGGCTGTCGCTTGGGCTGATCCTGGCGATCTTGCCAATCGGGTTGTTGCTTTGGCTTTTGGGCTGGTGGAGCCATCGCTTCTGGATCGTGCTGGCGACGACCGTCGTGGCGGGGTTGTTCGGATTGCTCGAGGCAAACACCTGGCATGCGCAGCCGATCGTGGTGGCGATCCTGCTGGCGATTGCCGCGGGGGTGCTGGCGCTCGCGCTGGTGCGTGTCATCACGTTTGCCGCGGGCGGGCTGGCGGGAGTGTATGCCTTATTGCTCGCGTTTCCGAGCTTTCAACATCAGGTCATTGCTTTTTTGGTGAGTGGGCTGTTGTGCCTGTTGCTCTTTCGCTGGTTTTTCATGTTGTTGACGAGCCTGGTGGGCGTGTGTTTCCTGGCGTACGGTGTCCTGGCCTTGATGCACTATCGCGAGATGATGGACGCGATCACCTGGAGCGACGAGAACTCGACCCTTCTCACGGCGATCTGTGGCGGCGGCGCTCTTTTCGGCTTCGGGTTTCAGTTTTTCTTCGACCGCTGGCGGGCCCGGCGGCGGCGTGAACGCGATGAGGACGGCGACGAGGACATGATCTCGATGCTCCTGAGCCGACTGACCTTCCGGCGTCGCCGCGACTGACGTTGGCGAACCAGCGTGCGTCTGCTACTGTGGAGGGCAAGGATTGCTTCCACGGAGCGGCTTTTGTCATGGCGTTGATCTTGCGACCCGAGCACGCCGACGAGCACGGACTGGTGGCCGTTGGTGGCGATCTGCGCCCGGCAACGCTCCTTCGGGCCTATCGCAATGGCATCTTCCCCTGGTTCAATGAAGGCGAACCAATTCTGTGGTGGTCGCCTGATCCGCGCGCCATTTTCGAGTTCGACGAATTCTATCTTTCACGCCGGCTGGCGCGGACGATCCGCTCGGACAAATTTCGCCTCACGCTCGATCAAGCTTTTGACGACGTCGTCCGCGGTTGTGCCGACCGCGACAGCACCTGGATCACCGCTGACATGATCGACGCCTATATTCGTCTGCACGAGCGAGGCCATGCCCATAGCATTGAGGCCTGGCACGACGGCAAACTGGCGGGCGGCCTTTACGGCGTCGCCATCGGCGGATTCTTCGCCGGCGAGTCGATGTTCCACCGCGTGCGCGACGCCTCGAAGGTGGCCCTGGCCTATCTGCTCGAATACCTGCAAATCCGCGGCTTCACGTTGTTCGACACGCAGGTCGCCACCGAGTTGACGGCAAGTCTCGGCGCCGTCGAGATCCCGCGCGCGGAGTATTTGCGCCGTCTGAAAATCGCGCTGGAACGGCCGGTTACTTTCATGTAACCTATCCTCTCCTGGTGACCCGCCCGCTCGCTGAATTGGGGACGAGACCATGTTCGCCAAATCTCTCTGGCTTTCCCTGCCACTGATCGTCGTCTTTGGTCAACCAGCCAACGACCTGAAAGCGAAGCACGATCTTAAACAGATGCAAGGCGCCTGGGTGTTGCACGCCCTGGAGGTCAACGGCAAGGACGTTCCCGCGGCGAAGTTGCAGAACACACTGCTCATCGTCAAGGGGGACGACTACCGCACCACGGTCAAGGGTCAGCCCCTGCCGGGTTTTCGCATCACGCTCGATCCAAGCAAGAAGCCCGCGGCGATGGACATGTTTCAGGCGCTGCCGGGGCAGGCAGAAAAGAAATTCAAGGCGATTTACCTGCTCGACAAGGACACGCTCAAGATCTGCCGGGGGTTGACCACGGAAGACGAACGGCCAGGTCAATTCGCGACCTGGCCGGATACGAATTACTTTGTAGTGACGTGGAAGCGGCAGGAGAAGTAGCCGCGGGGGTCAATTACCGCTCACCAGCCGCGACCGTCAGGGAGCGGTTTGTCCAGACCGCTTCCTGGCGGTCGCGGCTCGTATGGGTTCTCAAATCGAGCGTACATTTGCGCGCGGCCCCTTCGCGATTAGCATTTACAGACAACTGTGCAAATAGCGCAACTCTTACCTTCTGATTCCCAAACTCCGTTTGGGAACCCACGGGAGCGAAACTCTGTTTCGTGAGAGAATTGCTGCATCGAAACGGAGTTTCCAAACTTGCGTTCCCAAACAGAGTTTGGGAACGAGGGCATTGGAGCTGCGCCACCTGTGCAAGGCTCAGTAGCTTTAGGCGGATATCGCTCCGACTGGAAGCCAATAGCCGGTGGTGTCTCACTTTGCTTCGGCGCATGGTAGACCTCACGCTCCGCGTGAGGAATTCCTCACGCGGAGCGTGAGGTCTACCATCAAACTGAGACACTACCCAATAGCATTCGCCTATTTTTTCTTCGGGTTGGCCCCGTACTGGATATTCACCCGTTCCGCCTGGGTTTGCAGGATGCGTAGCACCTGGTTGTCGAAGCCGTCGCGGGCGCCGGCCTTCTGATTCTCCGCAAGCTTTTTGTTGATATAGGCGCCGCGTTTCTTGTCGAGGTCGATCGCTTCCTTGCTCAGTTCCGCGCGACGTTTTTCGATGGATGCCAGCACGGCCTTCTGCTCGGCAAGCGATTTGCCTTTCAATTCCTCGGGCAGCTCATCTTTCTTCAGGTCTTCGAGCTTGACCTTGCCATCCTTCACTTTTTGGAGAAGGTCATAGGCGACCGCGGCATTGTTGCGCGCCGTGAAGGCTGCCCGGTCCGCCTGGGCCGCGGCGGGAAGGGCGCCGCTCTTCGCCAGCCGCAGCTTGGCGGCTTCTTGAATTCGGCGGCCGCCGAATACGAGTTGCGTCTTGTTAATCTCGAGGTTGATCGCGGCCAGCTTGGCATCGAACGGCGTCGCCACGGTCACGACTGGGCCGCCCTGGGCGTCAATCTGCACGTAGGAGCCCTCGGCACTCTTGCAGATGTCGAGCCAGTACTTTCGCGTCGCCGCGTGCGTGCCGCACTGGACCGTGTTGATGATGATGTTGCGTTCCACGGCGAGCTTACAGGTGATGGGATACTTGACATCGTCGGGGTAATCCATGTGCGGTGGGGCATCGCCGACGAGGAAGATCATGCGCAGCGTCTTCTTGTCCTTGCTCCAGGAAATCTTGGTCACGGCCTCGTGCAGCGCCTGATTGACGCTTTCCGGGAAATCGCCGCCGCCCACGGCCTTCAGGCCCATGAGTTGGCCGTGGATGGCGTCGAGATCATCGGTCAGGTCGAAAACCTTCGTGACATAAGCGTCGCGGCGATCGCGATAGGCGACCAGGCCGACCTTGACGAGCGGCGTCGGATTACCCGCGGAGATCTGGTTGGAGATCGCCCAGATTTTTTGCTTGGCGGCATGGATGAGGCCCGACATGCTGCCGGTGGTGTCCAGGCAGAATACGACCTCGACCGTGGGTCGAGGCTGCTTTTTGGTCGGCTCCTGGGCACCGGCGGCGCCGAGGGTGAAAAACGCCAACGTGAGGCTGAGAATCAGTTTGCGCCAGGTCAACATCGCTCGCTCCTTTGTGAGAACCTGTATGGAAGCTCACACTATAGACGAGCGGCAGGCCGGGAAAGTTTTGATTTTACAAAAAGGGTCCGAGCCTGAAGCGTAAGCGAAGTTGTGCTTTTCTTCGCTTGCGCTTCAGGCTCGGAGGCGTCAAAAAGTGTTTACGTTATTGCGGCGCCATCGGCGTTTGGCCAAGGCGGGTGAACGCCTGTTCGACCTCTTGCCGCACGCGCGGGTCGATGTCGTTGCGCAGCGAGTGCAGCGCCCCGAAGACTGGCTCGACGGCGGCGCCCATCCGGCCCAGGCAGTAGACGCTGCCGGCGCGGACGCTCGAGGCGGGGTCCTGGCTGGCGGCCTGCAGGATCGCAGGCACAATCTGCGGATGGGCACGCCATTCGTAGTTCGTGGTGAGCGACTGGGCCGCCCATTCCCGTTGTGCCGGGTACGGCGATTCACGCAGCACCTTGATCAACTGCTGAACCTGCTGCGTGGTCGCCTGTTGCTGGGTCGGCATTTGCTGATGCGACGCCGGTTGCATGACCTGTTGCTGCGGCTGCTGCATCTGCGGAACCGTTGCATACATCGGCGCCTGGTGCGGATAGCCCGTCTGCCCATACGGCATCGCCATCGGACGATTGACGGCATAGGGGCTCGGCGCCGCCGGGCCGTTGTAGTAGCGCGAGAAATTGTTCATGGGCCCGCTGGACGGCGCCATGGGCGGCTGACCGTAGGGGCTGCCCTGCGCGAGCATCGGGTTCATCATGCCCTGTTGCGGCATGTAGGGATTCATCATGTACGGGTTTTGCCTGTAGTAGCCATACTGCATCATCGCCTGCTGGGCGAGCATCTGCTGTTGCTGGGCAAGCATCTGTTGCTGCTGGGCGAGAATCTGCTGCTGGTTTTGCATCGGGCTGCTGAAGGCATTCTGATGCATCGGGTTTTGCTGTTGGGGCGCACGCGGAGCGGGCGGCTGCGAGAACGCGTTGACATTGGCGTTCAGCTGCGGCGGATCAGGCAGCTTCGGTGCGGGGGGCATCGGCGGATTGTGCGGATAGGGGACCGTCACCGTCGGCACCGGCAAGTAGGTCACCGGGCCCAGGATGCCGTTCTTCGCCGCGAGCACCGATTGCGCCCCCAGCGGGACGTTCGGGTTCGACTGCGGCTCGGCCGGCCGGGCGATCGAGTCGGGACGGGACGCGGCAGGGAACCGGTCCGGTCGCGATACGGCCGGCAGCATCGCGCCCTTGGGCGTGAGTTTGGGGTTATCCGGCGGGATCAACCGCTCCGGCGAGGTCAGCGGATCGTTCACGCGCGCCACAGGCGGCGGCGGCAGTTTCACCAGGTCCGGCTTGAATGTGCCGCTTCCCACCAGGGTGCGCCCCGGCGGCTGGATGGGCGACGCCGGCGTGCCCCACATGTCGCGCTTCACGTCTCGCTGCGGCTCCTGAATCGGCGCCGGCTTCGGATCGACGAGCGGCTTCTCCGGGCTTGGCGCTGGCGCCAGAATCGCCAGCGGGGTCGGCTCGGGTTTCTTCTGGTTCGGCTGCGCCACCATGGCCGTCGAAAACGGCGCCCGCGATATCTTCTCGATCTTCTGCGTCAACTGCTTCTCCGCAACCTTGTTCTGCTGGGCCAGGTATTCCTCGGTCGCTAGTTTCTTTGTGCCTTCCGACTTCACGGGCCCTGGCTTGGCAGCGTCTGGCTTCGACTCGCCGCGGCCACGCAGCCATGCTTGTAAGTTCGAACCCAAACGCCAGGGCTTCTTCGTTTGTGGCTCCGCCGGCTTGACCGGGTCGGGCCGGCTCGGCTCAAACGCTGGAATCCCAGGGGATGGAGAAACCACACTCGGAGGCGTCACACTCGGAGGCGTCACACTCGGAGGCGTCACACTCGGAGGCGTCACACTCGGGGGGGTCACAACCGCCGGCGGCTCCGGCTTGAGGGTCGGACGATTCAGCGGCAGAATTGGGGTGGGCGCGACCGGATTAGCCACCTCCGGGATTGCCGGCAAGGGCACGGGCTGCCCAGTGCCGGGGAGTACGCTCGGCGGATCCACGATAGTCGGAATCGGCGTCGAACCGCTCTTCGGCTTCACCGTAAGCGGGATCGATGGCTTCGGTTGTTCGTTGATCACCAGCGGCGCAGGGGCCGGCGCTTTCTTGAAATCCACGACCTGCGGCTGTGCTTGCTTTTCCGGCCGTTGAAATAGCCGCTGGAACAGGCCGGGGCGAGCCGACTTCATGGCGGGTTCTTCCTTGAGAATCGTCACCGGGCCGTCGGTATGCGCCATGAATTCCTTGCCGAGCGGCTTCTCATCGACGATGCGATTGACGATGACGGGGCCTTCCTTGACCACAGCGCCGGAAGGCGGCGGTGTTTCGTTCTTGATGACGATACCCGAGTCGTGCCGCAGTTGCGGCGGAATGGGCGAGCCTTCCGGCGGGCTGCTTCGGCCTCGGCCCCAAGTAAAGATGCGCTTGGGCATGACACGCTTGTTGCCGCCGCGCAACAGGCCGGGAGGTTGCTCGTCCACGATGGTGATCCGTTCGCCGGTCTCCAGCGCCTCGAGCAGATTCGCGATGCGGCCATCGGGAAGTTGCCAGCTCTCCAAAACCCGGCAGCGCGTGCTGCGGCCGTTTTCATGGACGACCATGATCCGTTCGGCCGGATTGCCGGCGGGGCGCGCGGGCGATTGGGTCCACGCCAGTCCTGCCCAGAACAACAAAACCACGCCAGCGCCGCGCCAAAGCGCACCCTGCCAGTTTGACCAGATCATGGAACAACACTCCTTCGATGACGAGAAAGGGTCCACGCTGTTGCGCGGATGCCGTGGCTCGCAGCCCCTGCACAATGGGTAGTTTCTTCATTGACTATCGGCGATTCCGTAGGCACGCATCAGTCCGACTTTGACGATTTTGCCGAGAAACGCGACAATCCGCCGGCATGGCGCGAGGGTGAGCTTGTTTGGCCGGCCCGGCCTACCCATTTTGTCGGCGTGATTATCCTGTTCCTCGCGCAAGCGAATCCGTATATTTCGGAAAGCACCATCCCGTAGGCCAAAATGATTTGGAACGACAGGCCAGCCGAGCCGCGCAACTGGCCGATTGCAGACGCCATGGCAAGTGACCCGGCCGTTGACGCGACTTGGCTCGCCCCGGATCGAACCGATTACCCCGCCATGCGCATCCTCATCACCGCGGCGCAGATTCAGAAACGCTTGAGCGAGATGGCCGCCGTCCTGGCGCCGGCCTATCGCGATCGGCCTTTGACCATCGTCGGCGTCCTTACCGGCAGCGTCATGTTTTTGGCCGATCTGGTCCGCCGGCTTGACATGCCTTTGCGTATCGGCCTGATCCAGGCGTCAAGCTACCGCGGTGAAACCACGACGTCCGGCGAACTGTACGTCAGCCCCGGCCTGATGCCCGACGTGCGCGATCGGCATGTGCTGTTGCTCGACGATATCCTCGACACCGGGCAGACGCTCAAGCGCCTGGTGCAGGATCTGCGCGATCAAGGCGCCCTGTCCGTCAAGGTGTGTGTCCTTTTGCAGAAGAAGGGTCGGCAGATACATCACGTTGAAGTCGAGCTTGTCGGCTTCGAGATTCCCGACGAATTCGTCGTCGGCTACGGGCTGGATTACAACGACGAGTATCGCCAGCTGCCGTACATCGCAGTTTTGCCAGCCATCTAACCGCGGGGTTTGCTCCGCGCGTTTGTGCAAATTCTTTTTGCCTTTTCTACGCTGCCGCGCCACAATTGAGCGTAGAGGGGAGGCAGCTAGAGCTCCCTCTAAACGGAACCCATGAGGAGAAGCGTATCGTGAGAGATGTCTTGACCTTGCTCCTGGCCGGCGGCAAAGGCACGAGGCTCGAACCCCTGACCCGTGAACGGGCCAAGCCCGCAGTCCCCTTCGGCGGGCTTTATCGCATCATCGACTTCACGCTGTCCAATTGCCTCAACAGCGACCTGCGCCGCATCCTCGTGTTGACGCAATACAAGGCGCGCAGTCTCGACCGACACCTCGCCACCGGCTGGAGCTTCTTGAGCCGGGAACTGGATGAATATGTCGATATCCTTCCCCCCCAGCAACGGCTCGACGAAACCTGGTATCAGGGCACGGCCGACGCGATCTACCAGAACATCTACACCATCGAGAAGGCGAATCCCAAATACGTACTGATCCTGGCCGGAGACCATATCTACAAGATGGATTACAGCGCGATGATCCGTGCCCACATCGAAAAGCAGGCCGATCTCACGGTCGGCTGTCTACCGATGCCGGCGTCGGAGTCGATCCACTTCGGTGTGATGCAAGTTGATGCCAGCGAGCGAATCGTCGGCTTTCAGGAAAAACCCAGGGAGCCGATGACCATCCCGGGCGAACCGGGCCGCATCATGGCGTCGATGGGGATCTATGTTTTCACCGCTCGGCTCATGTACGAGTTATTGTGTCAGGATGCGACCAAGCCGGAGAGCAATCACGATTTCGGGCGGAACATTATTCCGACGATGATCGACAAATACCGCGTCCTGGGCTACCGATTCCGTGACAAGAATTCCAAGCCGGAGCCCTACTGGCGCGACGTGGGCACTCTGGACGCGTATTATCAGGCGAACATGGACCTGATCCAGGTCGTACCGGAGTTGAATCTATACGACCAGGCCTGGCCGATCCGTACGCACCAGCCGCAGCTGCCCCCGCCCAAGTTTGTCTTCCGCGAGGCGGCGACGGGCCGGCGCGGCGAAGCGCACGATAGCATCGTGTGTGCCGGCTGCATCGTCAGCGGTGGACAAGTGGTGCGCAGCGTCTTGTCCCCGAATGTCCGCATCAACAGCTTTGCGCATGTCGAGGACTCGATACTCCTCGACGGCGTCGACGTTGGCCGCGGCGCGCGCATCCGCCGCGCCATCATCGACAAGGAAGTGAAGATTCCCCAGGGCGCCGTCATCGGCTACGATGTCGAACACGATCGCCGGCGCAATTTCACCGTCACCGACGCGGGCATCGTCGTCATTGCCAAGGGAGAGTCGCCGGAAACGTTCAGGAAGGCGTGAAGGCCGCCGTTTCGTTTAGCCGCGACCCGAAGGGGAGCGCGGGCAGTGCGAGCCGCGAATGCGAGGGATAACTACCCGCGCACCCCTTCGGGTATCCGGGCAAACGGTCCAGGATGAGAAACTTACCGATGAGCGACAGCACCATTTCCCAGCCGAAACCCGCCCGCCCGCGCAATAACTGGGGCTGGATCAGCTTCTTTGCTTTCGTCGTCGTGGCGTCGATCGGCGTCATGGTCTTCATGATCTGGTTCAACCTCCGCGTTCAACTCAGGCCCGAGCAACTGGCGGCAGCCCGCAGGCTTTGGGACGAAAAGCAGATCAAAAATTACGACATGATTTACACTGAAAAACATAGTCCCGACGACAAAGTAATCACGTTTCATGTCAAAGTCCGCAACGGCGAGGTACGAGAGGCCCTGATGAACGGCTCGCCGCTCGTCAAAAACGACGAGCAAAAGGACGACCCGAAAATCTTCCGCAGCATGAACGCAATCTTCCGCGACATCCAGCGCTTCATGGACAACGACGCGAAACCCGGTGCTCCAAGGGTCTACGTCACGGCAACATTCGATCCCGAAAGCGGGCGGGTCATTCGCTACGTTCGCCGCGTCATGCGCTCGAGCCAGCGCGTCGAGATCGTTGTGAAGGATTTTCAGCGCACCGAATAAACCGAGGGAAGCGCCGCGAAACTCATGGCGATTGAGTCAAGTTTGCATACTAGCCCGAAGCGTTAGCGAGGTTTTCCGTTGCACGCGATCCCTCGCTTACGCTTCGGGCTAGTATGCGTGTGTTGTTTTGGTCTGAGGTAGAAACCTCGCTAGATGTCCACGATCACTTCCGCTTCCCAGGTAGGGCCGGTTTTTTCGATGTGCAAGCCGTGGTAGGTGATGGCCTTCACTTCGTGTTCGAGGTTGTGCCGGGAGCGGTCGAGCGGTTCACCCCACGCGCAGCCGGTCAAGCCGGCGTCGGTCACATGAACCTCGAATTTACCAAACAGCAGATGTTCGGCGTCGAAGTGGTAGAGCAATTCGCGCAGCCAATCGAAGAGTAGATAGGAGAGATCATCGGCATCGAGTTTCACGTCAATGCGCTGGCCTGGTCGAACGGTCGCCAGGTCCTCCACGATAGTGGCGAACAGGCACTGGGCTGCCTCGGCGAAAAGCGTATCGAGATCGGCGGCGCGAACGCGCAGGCCGAGGTCGGCGGTGTGTTCGAAGGTTTCGTACATGGGAATCGATCCAAATCCCAGGGACTAGCAGCGCTTCGCCCCTGGGCGTCCTTTGCTATTTGGGGGCCATCCGGATCGCGCCGTCCAGGCGGATGACCTCGCCGTTAAGCATCTCGTTTTCAAGGATGTGGCGGGCGAGGCCGGCAAACTCCTCGGGTCGTCCCAGGCGCGGCGGGAACGGGACCTGCTGGGCCAGCGATAAGCGCGCGGGTTCGGGCAGGCCCGCCAGGAGCGGAGTATCGAAGATTCCCGGCGCGATGGTGACGACGCGGATGCCATGCCGGGCCAGTTCGCGCGCCAGGGGCAGGGTCATGCTGACGACGCCGCCTTTGGAGGCCGCGTAGGCCGCCTGCCCGATCTGCCCGTCGAAGGCCGCCACCGAAGCCGTGTTGATGACGACGCCGCGCTCGCCGCCGGCGTTGGCCGGGTTTTGCATCATCGCCGCTGTCGTCAGACGCAAGACGTTGTAGGTGCCGACGAGGTTGATCTGGATCGTCTTGACGAAACTCGCGAGGGGGTTCGGCCCGGCCTTGCCGTGAACTTTCTCGGCCAGAGCGATGCCGGCGCATTGAATCGACCCATGCAGCGCGCCAAAGGTTCGCGTGGCCAGTTCGACCGCGGCCTGAACGCTGGCCTCATCGGTGACGTCGGTCGGCGCGAAGCAGACGTGCGTGCCCAATTCCGCGGCAAGCGCCTCCCCGGCCGGCCGATTGAGATCGGCGATGAGGACGTTCGCGCCAGAATTCGCGAGCAAACAAACACACGCGGCCCCCAACCCGGAGGCGCCGCCGCTGACGAAGAAAGTGTTGCCAGAGATTTGCATGATGGATTCTACCGTATTCCCATGGCCACGTCACTTGGCCCGCGATTTGCGATCGGCGTTGCGCCGCGCGAAATCCGCGGGTAAGCAGCGTATTGTACGGCCCGATTTTTCCTTGAGAAACTTCACAATTTCTTTTTCCAGCGCGGAACGTGCGCTGATACTATATCGTAAATCTTGTCGCAATTGAACACGTCACCGGAAGGGAACGGGAAGGTCGATATGCATCGCGAAGTATTGAGTTTGATTCTGGGCGGCGGGCGCGGAACCCGCCTTTATCCGCTGACGATGCTGCGCAGCAAGCCGGCGGTCCCGATCGGCGCCAAGTACCGGCTCATCGACATCCCGATCAGCAACTGCATCAACAGCGATTGCAACCGCATCTACGTGCTGACTCAGTTTCTTTCGGTCAGTCTGCACCGCCACATTGCCAACACCTACAAATTCGACCCATTCAGCAAGGGCTTCGTCGAGATCCTGGCCGCCCAGCAAACCAACGAGGCCTCCGACTGGTACCAGGGCACCGCCGACGCGGTTCGGCAGAACATTCGCTACATCCACGAAGACCCCTGCCAGCACGTGTTGATCCTTTCGGGCGATCAACTTTATCGTATGGACTTCCAGCACCTCCTGAAAACCCACACCGACACCGACGCCGACGTGACCATCGCCGTCATGCCCGTGCGCGAGGATCAAACATCCCAGCTCGGACTGCTGCGCGCCGACGATGCCGGACGGGTGACCGCGTTCGTCGAAAAGCCCCAAACCAGGGACAAACTCGAACCGGTGCGCACGAGCGAGGCATGGATGCAAGCCCGTGGCATAGCGAGCGGCGGCCGCGAATTCCTGGCCAACATGGGCATCTACCTGTTCAAGCGCGATGCGTTGTTTCACCTCTTGAACGCGCCGCCGCTGGCCGCCGACTTTGGCCGGGAGATTTTCCCGCGCAGCATCAACTCGCATCGCGTCTGCGCCCACCTGTTCGACGGGTATTGGGAGGACGTCGGCACGGTGAAATCGTATCACGAAGCCAACCTGGCGTTGACGGACGACAATCCGCCCTTCGTTTTCCACGCGCCCGAGGGGGTCATCTATACGCGCATGCGTTACCTCCCCGCCATGCGCGCCACGGCGGCGACGCTCGATCATGCCCTGATCAGCGACGGCTGCGTCCTCGGCGCGGGCGCCAAGATCACGCGCAGCGTCATCGGCGTGCGCACGCAGATTGGCAAGAACGTAACCATCAAGGACACCGTCGTCATCGGCGCCGATGGCTATGAGACCACCAAGGAAAAAGCCGACAACCGCCGCCGCGGCCTGCCCAACATCGGCATCGGCGACGGCGCCAACATCGAGAACGCGATTCTCGACAAGGACGCCCGCATTGGCGCCGGCGTGCGCCTGTGCAACAAGGACAAGATCAAGAACGGTGAAGGCCCAAACTTCGTCATTCGCGAAGGCATCGTCATCATCCCGCGCAGCGCCGTGGTCTTGGACGGCGCGACCATTTGAACGTGCACTCCGGGACCTTGAATCCCCATGATCCGAATCATTCTCCCCTACCACCTGCGCACGCTCGCCCAGGTCGGCGCCGAGGTGACGCTCGACGTCCCCGGCCCGGTCACGCAGCGTTCGATCCTCGACGCGCTGGAGAGACAGTACCCGATGCTGTGCGGCACCATCCGCGATCATGTAACGAAAGAGCGCCGGCCCCTCCTGCGTTTCTTCGCCTGCGAGGAAGACATCTCCCACGATTCCCCCGACGTCCCATTGCCCGATGCGATCGCATCAGGGACCGAGCCGTTTTTCATCATTGGCGCGATTGCGGGAGGCTGACGTTGCGGGCTGGTGTGGAAGCCCATCGCTATCGTGCCGAGCGCAGCGTCAGGCGCCGCAGGTCCATGACGGCGACGCCCGGCTTGCTTTTGGCGCGGACGCTCAGAGTCGTCTTTCCCGCGTCGAGCGTGAGCGTGCCGGCGGTGCGCGGGATGAATCGCTGAAAATGGCCGGTCGCCTCGACCTTCATCGTCAAGGTTTTGCCTTGCACGGCAATGGCAATCTCGGCGCCGCCGCTGCCCTTGCCGGCCGCCTGCAGCACCTCGACCTCGAAGACCCCCGCCTGGGGCACGGCGAAGGTCCACTCGACCCAGTCGTCCTGGTTGACCCAGAAGCCAAGCGTGTCCTTGTACGGCGGGCTCTCGTAGCGGAGTTTGGTTCCATGCACCTTGGCGTTGCGCGCGTGCAGGAGAACGGCGCCGGCGCCAGGCACGACGTGGGCCGGCGTCTTCTTCTTTTGCTTGGGCCGCACGACGACTTCATTCATCAGTTTACGCCACGGTTCTAGCTTGAGCGCCATCGCGGCGGCGGACTTTTCAAACGGCAGGCGCGTTGGATCGACGTCCTGATAGAGTTTTCGCCAGAGCTTGCCGTTGAAGCTGGGGTTGGCGATGTTCTCCTGCGCTTTGACGTCGCGGCGCCATTTTTCGAGTTTGCCGCGCAGGTCGGCGACGCGCCCGGGTTCTTTGGCGGCCAGGTCTTTGGTTTCACCGAGGTCGGTGGCCAGGTTGTAGAGCGCGCACGCACCGGTTTCGTATTGCTCGATGAGTTTCCACGCCCCGGCGCGGATGGCGCCAGCCGGTCGCCCACCTTGATTGGTGTAGTGCGGCTGATGCCAGAAGAGGTCGCGCGGCGACGGGGCCTTGCCCTTGAGGAGCAACTCGGTCAGGTCGATGCCCTCGAACTTCGTCTGCGTCTTGCCGCCCGCCAGCTTGAGGAAGGTCGGCGCCCAGTCGGTGGTGATGACCGGCACGTCGGTCGCACCCCCGGCGGGGATTCGGCCCGGCCAGCAGACGATCAGGGGGATACGAATTCCTCCCTCATAGAGAAAACCCTTACCACCGCGAAACAGTCGATGGAAAGTTGCGGGCGTGAGGGCGGTTTCCAGGACGTGCAAGCCGCCGTTGTCGGACGTGAAGATGAAAATCGTGTTCTCCATCAGATTCAAGGCTTCGAGCTTGGCGACAACTCGGCCCACGCAGTCGTCGAGCGTTTCCACCATGGCGGCGTAAGTCGGATTGAAAGCGTCCTTATTCTTGGCGATCAATTCCTTCTTGGCGTTGAGGACGACGTGCGGGTTGTTGTGCGAAAGATAGAGAAAAAACGGGCGATCCTTGTTGTCGTCGAGAAATTTCTCGGCCCGGAGCGTGAGGTCGTACTCCCCCTTGCCTCCCTCGGTGGCCGATGGCGTGGTGAACGCCTTCCCGGGATGATAGAGGTCGAACCCGCGTTCGGTGGGCAGCGCGCCTTTCCCACCGAGGTGCCATTTACCAATGCAGGCGGTCGTGTAACCCAGAGCACGCAGCAGTTCGGCGATGGTGGCGGCGCTCGCGGGCAGCTGCTGGTTGATGTCCGGATGCAAAAGCATCTGGGCCACGGTGTCGCCTCGGCCCGGGAGAAAGGTGGTGATGCGGAGTTTGGCAGGCGACTGCCCGGTCATGATCGAGGCGCGTGTCGGCGAGCAAATCGACGCCGCCGCGTACGCCGACGTGAAACGCAGACCACGCTTCGCAAGCTTGTCGAGGTTGGGCGTCCTGTGATCCTTGCGTCCATAACAGCCGAGGTCGTTGATGCCGAGATCGTCGGCCATGATGAAGACGATATTGGGCTGGCGCGGAGATTGGGCGTGTGCCGGTTTACCAACCGCCAAAAGGACGACGAGAACCATGAAGAAGGCACGGCGCATGAAATCTCCCGATCGGGTTTAGCCGCCCGCCTTTGGCGATCGGTTCAACGTCGAACTAAAATCGTCGCGGCGGGTTGACGCGGCGAGGGTTGTTCGCGGCAGCCGCTCCAATCATTCCGAAGACAAAAAAGATAAACATGAAATAGGCGCAGCACGCGAGAATGCCGATGATTCCGAGGATCGTCGAGATCATGCCGATGATGCGGCCGGCCTGAGTCATGCCTTCGCCCTCGGGGTCCATGCGGCCGGCGCGAATCTCCTCCATGTCGTTGTTGCCCATGATCCACGCAATGATGCCGAAAATAAAGATGCTCGTGACAATGGAGATGATTCCGAAGGCGAGAATCATGCCGCCGCGATGCGGGACATAGTTGCCGCGACTGACCGGATAGGACGAGCGCCGGCGTTTGCGTCGGCGCGGGCGGTCGTCGTCATCCTCATCGTCGTCGTCGTCATCATCCCGGCGTTTTTCGATGTCATATCCGTCATCGCTTCTCTTGCGCCCTTTGGACGAGGAGCGATCGTCATCCTTCTCCCAGGCCGGCGAACTTGGCGGCGGCGGCGGCGGAGCGGACGAAGTTGTACCGGTCTTGCTGTGGTCCCCTTCGCCAGGCGCCGTTGCCGTGAAGGTGTGCTTGCACTCTGGGCATTGAACCTTCTTGCCCATCAGTTCGTCAGGGACCTGAAGATGTTTCTTGCACTCAGGACATGCAATCAACTGGGACATGCGTTTTTTCCCGTCCAAATTTGTTTTGACGCCCCTACCCGTGCGCGGTGGAGACCGCAATCAACAGACAAATTCCAGCGATCAAGACGACGCTCACAATGGTGGCGACCATGCCCAGGACGCGCCCGGCCTGCACCATGCCTTCGCCACTCGGGTCCATGTCACCGGCGCGAATCTGGTTCAAATCCGAGTTGCCCATGAACCAGGCAATCGGGCCGCAAATCCAGGTCGTGTAAGGAAACAAAACCCACGCCAAAATGCCCACGGCGAGGATCATGCCGCCGCGGTGCGGGGTCCCGGAGCGTCGCATCGGGCGGATATCGACGTAGTCGTCGTCGAAATCGTCGTCGTCCTCATCGACGGGCCGACGCCGGCGCGCGCCCTCTTCCCTTTGGGGCGCCGCAGCGCCGCTTGCCGAGGACACCGGTGGCTGCGCCTGCACCGCGTTCGGATTCGGCTGGGCCGCGAATTGGTGACCGCACTCCGGACACTGCACCATCTGCCCGATAAAGGATTCGGGCACCTGAAGCTTGCGTTGACATTCCGAGCAGGTGATGACTTCCGTCATGGTCAAATGGAGTTAATGCAATCCAGGCGCTGGGTCCGCCCCACACGGAAAACGCCCTACCCGAATGGTGTCCGCGCGAAGGCCAAGAGCATCCATTTCTTACAAGTTTAGGCAAATTCTCCAAGGAACGCAAACGCCATCATCGGAAAATACGATGCCTTGCGAAAAACCGACGTGGCACCCCCCGACTCTTCACAAAAAGGCGGTGAAAGCCCGCCTGCCGGGCTCGCGATCGCTCACGCTCTCGGTTATTCGCATTTCGCAACCCGGTATTTTGCTCGCGCGCCTTTTCTCGTCGGTTTGGACGCGCGCCAGGCGATTAACCAGGTTGAGTCGGCCCAATTTGCGTCAGCGCTGCCGACTTTGCCGTCCTCGCGATAACGCCAATAACCCAAGCTAAAGCGGCAATCCAGGAAATGCCGATAACCGGGTGGAAGCACTCTCGGTGCTGGTAGGCACGGCAGGCGATGTGCCTGCATCTGTCTCGGCCTGCGAACACTCCGCATGCGCATTCCCGCGCATCGTCGCACCTATTGGCCGAGGTCCCAATGACTCAAACGTTCCTGCTAAGTATCCTTTTGGTCGTCGGCCAAACCGGGCCAGCGCCAGTCGTTTCGTTGCCAAACCCGGCTGAACCCGGCCGCTCTCCCAATGCAGTAATACAACCACCGGTTGCCGACGACGAAAAGAAAATTGGCGCGTCGGACGAGCAACCCAAAAACGTTCCTGCTCAGTATCCTTTTGGTCGTCGGCCAAACCGGGCCAGCGCCAGGTAGTCGTCCATTCTCTGAAACCTGCGTAGTGAAATTTCGGGCTTTTTTTTCAAAACTGGCGCAGCTGGGCACGGGGCGTTTTCCTAAGCTGCTGGCATGGACGCTTTCGAGCAACTCAAACAGGACGTTCGCGACGG
>JACPPF010000117.1 GCA_016191165.1 Planctomycetota bacterium | reverse complement strand
TTGGCCATGGCCGTCCCTGGCAAAGATGAAGGCGCGACCGACTCCTTGCCGGCCGCTCAGCTGCGATTAATGTATGGACCATCCAGACCATGAAAACACCCTGGGCGCCACGGATTTGCACCTTAAAACGGAACAGCCGAAGATCTGAACATCGAGGATTTTGTTCTTGGGTATCCGGGCGACGACCTGGCCGTTGATCTTGACCTGGATCCGTGTGTCAATGGGGCTGAGGACGATGTCGTCTGCCTGGTCGGTTCCCTGAACGAAGAGCAAGCCGTTGGCAAAGATGGGCGTGGTCTGGACCGACAGGGTATAGGTGCCCTGGCTGCCGGGGGCGGCACCGGCGCCGGTGAGCGGGTCGTAATCGCGGGCATCATCGCTAGAGCCATTGACGCCGATGTAGTAAGTCTGGCCCGCCTGAACGAGGAGGCGGACGAAGCCATCGGTCGTGGTGTTGCTGACGTTGTCGTTGAACGCGATTTCGTTGCCGTCGCTATCGAAGATGCGCAGGAAGGCGTCCGCTTTTCCGGCGAGATTGCTGCCGGCGCGAATGTCCACGAATTGCGTGACGGCGGGCTGAAAGGTGTAGATGTCCACATCGGCTGCACCGGTGACGGTTGCGTCGTCCTGGCCGATGGCGGCGTCGATCGCCTGCCCGACTGCGATGTCGGTTGGGGTGTTGACGTTGACCGAGTTGTTGGAATAAACGAGGAACTGGTTTTCGCTGAGGAACGCGGTCGTCAGTTCATAGTCGCCGGTGTCGCCGCCGGTGCCGCTGCCTGGGGCGGCCCAGTTGAAGCCGCCGTTGCCCTGCCCGGTGATGGAAATCCAGAAGGTCTGCCCCGCCTGGACCTCAAAGCGGGCGGTAGCGTCAGGACCGGAGTCGGCCATGACCTGGACGATGTCGTCGCCGGCTTCGTTGAGTTGCCAAATGCCCAGGACGGGATCGAGCGAGCCATTCGGACTGGAGACACTGACCTGTAATGCGCCCGCCTGCGCGACGGTGATGCGGAGGAAATCGACATCCTTGAAGCCGCCGTTGACACCCAGCAGCGGGTTGCCAAAATCGGCGCCAATATTGCCCGGGAATACGCCGATGCCGTTGACCCCGTTGGGGTTATCGTTCAGGCTGACGTTGGCGTAGGCGGTGCCATTGACATCGCCGTTGAAGAAGGAGAAATAGACGTCCATCAATCCGGTCTCGTTCGTGGTGGACGTGCGCCCGCTGGGATCGAATGGGTTGAAGTCGCGGTTCCCGAAGGTCGTCAGCGCGACGAAATAGGTTCGGCCAATTTCGACATCGAGGGCCACAAAGCTGTCGGTTGATTGTCCATCGTCGTCGTTCTCGCCGACCAGGGTGACCGAGCCGTTGGCTTCCAGACGGAAGATTTTGACATACGAATCGACGGCATCCTGTCCGTAGACAGCCAGGGCTTCGACATCGACAAAAAGTCGGCCGGTATCCGGCGCGACGATCTTGAAGATATCGACGTCGGTTGGGCCGATTTGCAGGCGCTCGGGAAACCGGGACGGGTCGCTGGGATACAGCGGATTGGGATCCGAGTCGATCAGGCTGCTAACCTTGTTGGCGACAAAGATGCCGTTTTGGGCGGCCGGGGAATCGGAGGGCCATACGAAGTTGGGGCTGGACAGATCGATCGGCACCGCGCCCTGGATGACGCCGTTGGGGTCGGCGTTGAATGTGGTGACGGTGACACGGTAATCGCCAGAGCTGCCGCCGTTGGCTCGTCCCGACCCGTTGACGATGCTGTAGGCGCCATTGTCGAAACTACTCAGACCGACGTAGTAGATTCCCGCCGGGAGGGCGCCGGTGGTCAAGGCCGGGTAGAGGATGACGCCGGGTTCAGCATCATCATTGGAGGCGATTTCGTTGCCGCTGGCGTCGAAGACACGGAGGTAGGCGTCGAATTCCGTCCCGCCGGGGATAACCTCCGTGAGGAAATCCAGCTGGCCGGGCGTTTGCAGCGTGAGCTTGAACACGTCAACATCGTCGTTGCCGACGTTGACCTGGCCATCGGTACCGATTCGGCCATCGAAGGCAAAGGTGGACTGCCCATTGAGGGGCGGTAGTTCGACCGCGCGGGCGATGACGTTGTTGGTATCGCCATTGTTGCCTCCCCCGCCGCCACCTCCGCCTCCGCCGGACTGCAAGACCAGGGTTCGCACGGCCTGGACTGCCCGCTGGACGTTGACGCGCAAGAAGGACGTGCCGGTCTCGCTCAAATCGGCAAGGCGGGATACATCGATGTTGCCGTTGGGAAGCCGAGGAATGTTGTTGGTGTCGACGCGGTAGGTTTGTGGATCGGGCCGATCAACGATGACGTCCGCCGTGTTGCGGACAATCGTGACCACCTCACTAACGGTCAGGTATCGGCCGCCGAAGGTCATGGCGGCATCCTGCATCAGCGCGACCATGCCGGCCACCAAAGGCGCGGCCTGGCTGGTGCCGCCCATCGTCTCGTATTGACCATTTCTGTAAGTGCTGACGATATCGCTGCCAGGCGCGACGACCTGGTTGGCCAGAGTGCTGCGTTGGCTGGATACGTTAAAAGTTCCTGCGGTCGGCGAGATGTCCAGGCCGACGATGGTGTCGCCGCTCTGGCCGCTTGCATAGGCAGCCAGATTGGAGGGGATCAGGTTGCCGACGCTAAAGGTTGAGAAGACGGCCGGATGGCTCTGCCCGAGGGCATTGTAGACGGCAAAGCTATTGCCCGAGGCGGCAACGACGGTGATGCCGACCTGTTGCAGTGAGTTGATGACCTGGGTGTAATCATTGGCCGGCGGGGTGGAGTTGAAGTTCCCGCCGATCGGCTGGCCGGCCGCGTATTGGGTGCCGAGCGACATGTTGACGGCCTTGATATTGTACTGGGCATAATTTGCCAGCACCCAGTTCAAACTGGCGAGGACCGGATCCCGCGTAAGTTGTGGGTCCCCCTGGCTGGGCAGACCGCGGATCGCCACGAGGCCTGCCTGGGGCGCCACGCCGACGGTGTCCTGAAGCGTATTCGAAAACCCTCCCAGGACGATGCCCGCGACGTGCGTGCCGTGGCCATTGGGGTCCTGCGCCGCGGCGACATTCGTGCTTTGGGTATTGGTGATCGCATCGTAATAAACCAGGAAACGATCGCGCAAATCGACGTGGTTGGCGAAGACGCCCGAATCGATAATCGCCACGCCAATACGCTGTCCTCCAGGCAATTGCCCGTCGATGGCGGCATAAGTCGGATCGGCACGCAGTGCCGTCAGGCTCACCAGATCGTGCGCCGCGGACGGAACGGTGCGATCTTCCAGTTGTTCCACGTTCAAACGAGCGCGGGCCAGGCGGACCTTTCGTAATAAACGCTCTTGCCGTTGACCGGGTTGTAGCAAGCAACGCAACGCCTTTAACCAATTCCGGGTCACCATTTCTCGCTCCCAATTTCAGTAGGTATCACTGGGGAAAAATTGACGGCGGCGATTGTAAGGGCGAAAAAAAGGTCAGAAAAGAAAAATCCAGATTAATTTTCGTTAAGGCTTGTTGTTGAAAAATGAGCCTGGCGGAAATGCGAATCTGTCACCTCCCCTGGTTCGTTTTGCTTGGCGCGCCTGGGCGCGGATCTGGCTCGGCGGGGCGCCGTGCTGATCCCAGCCGCGGTGGAAAAGTTGCACGAAGCGGACGCCGCGCTCGATCCTGCGGGACGTCAGCAGGCAGTTGCGTGCAAAGCTGCCGTCGTCGTAACCGCGATTGACGCTGTACTCGTCGAGGACGCGGCGCGGTTCGCTGGAAAGGTTGGTCAATTCCGGGACGGACGAATGCACGCGAAAGGCCATCTCGTACTGGACAACGCGCGTGTTGATTTCCAGATCGCCGAACGTTTGGCCAGCGAGTTCGATGACTTCGCGCGTGGCATGGAGCATCTCGCGGCGCGTCTGGGCGATGATGCCGGGCGAGCTGGGGAGAAAAAGGACTGGGTCGCGGCCTGCGCGAAAACGAACGCCCTGAGGTTCGGACAGGATAAATCGGGATCCCCAGAGACGCGAGAACAGCGGCTGATCGGTGCGAGTGCCCGAGACCTGCGATGTTATCACCACGAACACGGGCAGGTCGGCGTTTGATCGTTCATCGAGGCACCTCGGTGTTTCTTGCTGACAGCGATCCCTCAACTTCTCTGCATCGCGCCGCGAACCACGGCGATAATGCCCAATACGAATAGAACAGGCGGGTAGAAAAAGATGATGTCGAAAAACAAACCGCCCACGAACCAGACAATCGATCCAAGAATCATGAGCAAGCCCACACCGATCGTGGCGAGTGCCGTTGACGGCTGCGAGAAAGACGCGTCGCTCTTATCCCGGGACCGCGACCGTCGCCGGTCGTCCGGCTCGTCATCGTCATCGCGGCGACGTTTTGATTTTGGACGCCGTCGATCCTCGTCTTCCCCCTCTTCCTCGTCCTCGTCAACTCGACGCCTGGATTTTTGTCGCGGCTCGTCGTCGGCGTCATCGAAGGTCGGCTTCGGCGGCTTCCTGGGCGGCAGCTTCGGAGCGACGGCAATTGCCGACGCGGAATCGTCCTCTTCCTCCTCCGCTTCGGGAACACGGACGACTTCATCACATTCCGGGCAGCGGACCTTTCGCCCCGCCTTGTCGTCCTTGACGCGGAACATTCGACCGCAATCGCACTCGACCTGGATCGACATGACATGCACCCTCGCCAGCGTGGTTGGTCGCGATTACCGCCTCGCCTTGGACTCCTGCTTCTTGGTCTTGGCGATTTTCCTTGCCTGGCTGGTAACTGGCCCCTCAATCGCCTTCATGCCCGCCTGGGATTCGGCCAGGGCGAAGAATTCGTGCAACTTGGATTCAAGCAACCGCTTGTCAGGCATCTTGGTTTGATACTCGGCCACCAACGCCGGCGACAAAGAACGGCTGAGCGCATATTCAACCACCTCGCTGTCCTTGGTCGCACACAGGAGTACGCCGATGGTCGGTCGTTCGTGCTGCTTCCTGATCTGGCGATCCAGCGCCTCCAGATAAAACTCCAACTTGCCCAGATGCTCGGGCTGGAATTCTTCGATCTTCAACTCGATCGCGACCAGGGCATTGAGCGCGCGATTGAAAAACAGCAGATCGAGCTCGAAATCCCGGCGGCCAACCTGGATGCGGTACTTGCTGCCGACGAGGCAAAAATCGCGGCCCAACTCAATGATGAAACGTTTCAGTTGCTCGATCAGTTTCGTATGCAAATCGGCTTCGGAATGGTCTGATGGAAGCTGAAGGAACTCGACGAGACAGGCATCCTTGAAGATATCAAGGGCTTCCGGGTACAATTCTCGCACCAGTGGTGCGAGTTTTGGCGGCGACAGGATGGACCGTTCAAACAATGCGCCGTTGATCTGGCGATCCAGATCGCGCTTGCCCCACCTTTCGCGCAGGCAACAGTGGATGTAAAATTCGCGTTCTTCCTGCCCCTTGCACTTGCCCAGGATGAGCAGGTTGTGGCTCCAACTCAATTCTCGCACCAGTGGTGCGAGTTTTGGCTGATCGCGATAGGTGTCGTAAAATTGCCGCATGCGCCAGAGATTGCTTGCGGAATAGCCGCTCATGCCTGGATGCCGGCGATTGACGTAGACGGCCAATTCCTCAACGGTCGCATGGCCCCAACCGTCCTCGTCGATGCGGCGGCTGATGTGTTCGCCGATGTTCCAGTAGAGATCGATGAGCGCGTTGTTGACGGCGGCCATGGCGCGCGTCCGCGCGGTCTCGATCATGCCGAGCATGGCGTCGAAGCCGGCGCGTGCAGGCTTCTTGATCTTGGGGGCCTTGTGTTTGATTCGTTTGAGTGGCTTCTTCATCACTTTGCCTTGCGCGAAATGGATTCGTTTGTTTGGCATCACCCCAAGGCGATTTCCACGCGCATAGGCCGGCGCTTTGCCCGCGCTCCCCTTCGAGTCGCGGCTAAACTTTCATCGCCCTTTTCAAGGTCGAACCCAAATCGGCCGGGCTGTCGGCTACCAGGATGCCCGCGGCGCGCAGGGCGGCGATTTTTTCCTTCGCCCCGCCCGAACCGCCGGAGATGATCGCGCCGGCGTGCCCCATGCGTTTGCCCGGCGGCGCGGTTTGACCGGCGATGAACGCGGCGACCGGCTTCTTGACGTTCGCCTTCACGAACGCCGCGGCGTTTTCCTCGGCGTTACCGCCGATTTCGCCGGCCATGAGAATGGCTTCGGTCTGCGGGTCGTCATTGAAGAGTTTGAGCACATCGATGAAGTTGGTGCCGTTGACGGGATCGCCGCCGATGCCGACGCAGGTCGATTGTCCCAGGCCCAAATTGGATAGCTGCCAGACCGCCTCATAGGTCAACGTGCCAGACCGGCTGACGACGCCGATGGGGCCCGGCTTGTGGATATGGCCAGGCATGATGCCGATCTTGCATTGCCCGGGCGTGATCACGCCCGGGCAATTGGGCCCAACGAGCCGGCAGCCGGGTCGTTCCTTGAGGAAACGGATAGCCCTCGCCATGTCGAGGACAGGCACTCCCTCCGTGATGGCGATGATGATCGCGATTCCAGCGTCGGCGGCTTCCATGATCGCGTCGGCGGCGCCAGGCGGCGGCACGAAGACCACGGACGCGTCGCAGCCTGTCTTCTGCACCGCCTCGTGGACGCTGTTGAATTGTGGGAAGCCTTCCTTCGCTGTGCCGCCCCGGCCCGGCGTGACGCCACCCACGATGGTGGTCCCGTAATCGCGACACTGCTGGGCGTGAAACAGTCCCGCTTTGCCCATGCCCTGCACGACGACGCGCGTATTCTTGTCAACCAGGATGCTCATGTTGTTTTTCCGAACCGATAAAGATGCTTGGTTAACGATGCAAACTCAAATTATGAATCAACCCGGCGTTTTTCCACCGCTCGCCTCGTCCCCATCCACCAGCTGGGAGCGCAAGCGGCCGGTCGCTTGCGCCCCCGGCTGGTCGGCGCCCGCACCGGACGGCAGATTTCCGGACATCGCCATCGCGCCGGTCACGAAGACGATTGTCGCCAGGTTCAACAGCACACTGTAGAGATGCCAGCGGCCAAACTCGGCCCGGGCGTCCTTCATCTCATCACGCTTGGCGGCATCGCCGCGATCCAGCAAATAGGCTTCCGTCGATTCATTCCGCGGGATCCGCAACGCGCTGACCTTGCGTTCGAGCGGCCAGCCAACCAGCACCAGCAGCACCGCGATGATCAGGAAATTCACGCGCCAGCGATGCACGCGGCTTTCTTGTTCATGCTTGAGCATCGGCAGCGCCGTCGCCAGCGCGATGAAGCCGCACGCGCCTTGCAAGGCGAAATAGGCCAGGAACATCGGCCCGATCGCGAACCCGGCCGCGCGCGTGCCCTGCTCCTTCACGGGGTCGACGTCGTCCGCCGTGCCGCGATACATGATCGGCTGGGGGAACCAGGTCTCGCGATCCTTCTGCTGCGTCAGCGCGTCAAAGCTGCCGAATAGCGAGAACGCCACGATGAAGCTGAAGAAGACAGACGAGCCGAACCACAATCCCAGGGCGAGCATGTGCAGACTTTTGGTGAGTTGTTGCATGAGTGAGCTATCCTTGATTTGGTTTTCGGTTCCCCTGACAAGCCGACCAAGGTTGTCGCGATGTTTAACGATGACGAGCGTGCCCGCGATGAGGCAGAACCAGGTGCGTGGCTCCTCCCAGTCCCACGACGACGGTAACCGCAGGTGAGTGGCACACAAAACCAGCACGGCCACGATCGAAGCCACCGCCATGAACCGCGTCGCGCAAAGTACGACGGCCCAGACGGCGAACGCGATCACCGTTGGTAAAGGCAGTAGGATCGAAACGGCGCCAAGCCCGGTCGCGACTCCCTTGCCGCCGCGGAACTTCAGATAGACGGGGAAGAGGTGCCCAAGAAACGCCGTCAGTCCCGCCGCCACCTCGACGTAGCCGCGCGTCCAGAGGTCAGTGGTGAACAGCGGCGCCAGGGCGCTGGCCAGCGCGACCGGAATGGCGCCTTTGGTGCAATCGAGGACGAACACCAGAAACCCCAGCGGCTTGCCCAGGATGCGGCCGACGTTGGTCGCGCCGATATTGCCGCTGCCGTGCTCGAAGATATTGACGCCGCGCATGCGCGCGATGAGGAATCCGAACGGGATCGCGCCGATCAGGTAGGCGGTCAGGAGGGTCAGGAATGCGGCAAGCCAGGGCATGGTGTCATCCTATTGTTTGGTCGCAACGCCGCAGGCGTACACGAAGGATTGATTCCGCGCATGCCTGCGGCGCTCCGGCTAAACCACGCGATTGCGCGGCGTTCCATCCAAAAACGCCAGCACGTTGTCCACCGCGCCACGGTTGAGAATCTCCATGCCCTGCGGATTCTGATCGGCGACATGCGGCGTCAGCACGACCTGGTCGCACGCCAGCAGCGGGTGATCTGGCGGGATTGGCTCGACGTCGAAAACGTCGATACCCGCTCCGCCCAGATGGCCTGAGTTCAGTGCGTTGACAAGGGCGGCTGTATCGACGACCGCGCCGCGCGCGGTGTTGACGAGGAGCGCCCCGGGTTTCATCAGGCTGATCTCACGAGCGCCGATCAGCCCGCGCGTCTGATCGGTCAACTTGACGTGCACACTGACCACGTCCGAGGTGCGCAGCAAGTCGTCGAGCCCAAGCAACGGAATGCCAAGCTTCTGAGCGCGCTCCGGGGAGGGGTTGAACGTCCACGCCTGCACGCTCATGCCAATCGCTTGGCCCAGGCGCGCCATCTCGGCGCCGATCGGGCCGATGCCGACGATGCCGAGGGTTCGCCCTCGCAGGTAAAGATTGTCCGGCGTGCGCCAGACTCCCTTGCGAAGCTGGGACGTCTGAAAGCAGACCCGCCTGGCGGTCGCCAGCATCAGGGCCAGGGCATGTTCGGCGACAATCGGCGCGGTCAGACCCGGGACGTTGCAAACGATGATGCCAAGTTCCCTGGCAACGTCGATGTCGATCGCGTCCGTGCCGATGCCACACACGGTCAGCATGCGCAGGCTCGGCAGCTGTCGCAGGGCGTGCCCGGGCCATTTGACGGCGCCGCGCGAGTTGATGAGGCAGATCGCCCCCCCGGCGCGACGCAGCTTCTCGGCATCGTCCGCGGGGCGGTTCGTGTACAAAATGACCTCGCCGCGCGTTCGGAGGCGATCAAGGTGGGGCGAACATTGCAACTGCGGCGGTTCGTCGCCCGGGATGACGATACGGATCGGTTCGGATGGTTGGTTCATGAAGACATGCTAAGGGAAGGAAATGATGCGGGGGAGGGGGGTGTTTCATATTTATAACTCGGAGTCCCTGTCATTGGCTCGCGGCCAACCTGGGGTTGACTGTGAGCGCCACGGCGCGCGGCAGGAAAAAATATCCCCACCAGCCCGGAGCGCAAGCGACGGGTCCAGCGGACATCTGCCCCGTCGCTTGCGCTCCGGGCTGGTAGGTTAATACCGACCGCTTGCCTAAACGCAAGCTGATTCTCCAGAGACCCGCCGATGATCCCGCAACGCTGGCAAGCTCTTGCTTATCTCGTCGATGCGCGCTTCCGGGAATTCATGCGCGAGCCAGAGGTAATCTTCTGGGTCTACGGCTTTCCGCTGGCGCTAGCCGTGGGGCTGGGGTTCGCCTTCAAGAGCACGGCGCCGGAAGCGGGTGACATCGATGTCGCCAACACGCCGAGTCTCGCACGCGCCGAGGCGACGGCCAAGACCCTGCGCGAGGCAAAGCCTCTCGACGGCAATCAGGAAATCTCGATCCTGCCGAGCGAAGAGTGCAAACATCGCCTGCGCATCGGCAAAACGGCGGCCTACCTCGTTCTGGGGGACAAGGAAATCGAGTGCATCCACGATCCGACACGTGCCGACAGCGCCCAGGCGCGTTTCTGGGTCGAGGCGGTGCTGCTGCGGGACGCCCAGTCGAAAACCGTCACGGTGCGGGCGACGCCAGTCACCGAGCCGGGAGCCCGCTATATCGACTTCCTGCTCCCCGGGTTGGTCGGCACGAACATCATGGGCGGCGGGCTCTTCGGCGTCGGGTTCGCTCTTGTCGATATGCGCGTGCGCAAGCTCTTCAAACGCCTGATGGCCACGCCCATGCGACATAGCGATTTTCTCTTGTCCTTCCTCGTTTCGCGCGGGCTGTTTCTCCTGCCCGAGATGGCGATCCTCCTGGGTATGGGTAATCTGGTCCTCGGCGTGCCGATTGAAGGATCGTTCTTCACCTTGCTGATCGTGATTCTCGCGGGCACGGCGGCGTTCGCGGGCATCGGCATGTTGCTGGCAGCCCGCACCGAGAAATCCGAATCCGCCTCTGGCCTTCTCAATCTCGTGATGATGCCCCAATATATCCTGTCGGGCGTTTTCTTCTCCTCGAAACGATTTCCCGACGAGGTGCAGTATTTCGTTCAGGCGTTACCGTTGACGCAACTGATTGACGCCCTGCGCGAAGTCATGCTTGAAGGCAAAAGCCTCCTTGGCGTGAGCTGGCGCCTGGCAATTCTGGTTGCCTACGCGGTCGTGACGTTCACGCTCGCGCTCAAATGGTTCCGCTGGCGTTGACGAAAGTTCGAAAAAAATATCGCGTACATGCTCGCGGAAAATCCAGGGGCCATGTGGCATTTACCCCGATGGCGGTAACATAACAAAGCCCGGGGTCAAGAGCGCAGCGAGCGCGCCTTGGGTTACAGCGTCCGTTTTCGTTTCCACCCTGAAAGCGTAGGACACGGTCGGCGTTCGTTTGTTCGACCCTTTCAGGGTCGATTGAGTTCCCTCGCTCCCGTTCCCAGGGTGCGCTCGCTGCGCTCGCGACCCTGGGCTTTGATCTTTTACCCCTTTGGGGTAAATGCAAAAAAAGGTCTAACTCTCGGTTGAAGAATATGGAGCTACCAAGTTTGGTCGTTCCTCATGTTCACATTGAGATTTATTTCCTCTAACCCCTGGTGTTTCATCATGCCGAAACTTTGTTCTGTCATTCTGGCAAGCATCGTTGCCGTGTCCTTCATTCCGTCCTCAGTCCTCCACGCCCAGCCGACGAAGGTCGTTCGCGTCGGCGTTCTGGGGCTCGACAACTATCAGGCGGTGGCCTACGCGCAGCTCTTCAACAATCCCAAGGCGACCGGTGATCTCGCGGGTCTGCGCGTCGTGGCTGCCTACCCTGGTCAGGCGAGTGCCGATATTCCCGAAAGCGTCGCTAGCTTGCCCCAGTGGAAAAAACAAATCACGGCATTCAACGTCAAGCTCGTTGGCTCGGTGGACGAGTTACTGCGCGGCTGCGATGCCGTCATGATCATGAGCCTGGATGGCCGCAAGCACTTACCCGAGGCCACCGCCGTCTTGAAAGCCGGCAAGCGCCTCTACATTGGCAGGCCGCTCGCGGCATCGATGAAGGACGCGGTTGCCATCTTGAAGCTCGCGGAGCAAACCAAGACGCCCTGCTGGTCCAGCTCGCAACATCGCTACAGCCCCGGCTTCATCGGCATGCGCAATCACCCCGAAGTCGGCAAGGTGTTCGGTTGCGATGTTTACGGCGGTTGCCCGACCGAACCGCATCATGCCGAATTCTATTGGCACGCCGTCCACGGCATCGAAACGCTTTTCACGATCATGGGCCCGGGCTGCGAATCAGTGCGCTGCACCTCGACGCCTTATGCCGAATCGATTACGGGCGTCTGGAATGATGGCCGAGTGGGCACGTTCCGCGGGATCAAGAAGGGCGCCCTCAAATACAGCGCGACGGTGTTCGGCGATAAGGGCGTGTCGGTCAGCGGCATCTACGGACACGGTGTCCCGGTGAAAGGCGTGGTCCCCACCAACGACAAGTACATGGGTTACGAGGGCATCGCCATTGAGATGGCCAAGTTCTTCAAGGGCGGCCCCGTCCCGGTCAGCATCTCCGAGACGCTGGAGATTTTCGCATTCATGGAAGCCGCCCACGAAAGCAAGCAGCAAAAAGGCGCCAGTGTGCGCGTGGCGGATATTCTGGCCAGGTCAAGCAAGTAACCGATACGAGCCCGAAGTGTTAGCGAGGGCGACGTGACTCCGGAAAAGAGGGGCCGCGGCCAGTTCCGCGCGACACGTATCGCCGGAACTGTTACCCCCCAACAACCGCGACCCCTTTACGCATGAAAGGGAATGAAAGCATCCCTTTTATAAGGGCAACGTGTGAGAAATGCCAAAGAAAAAAAACCGCTGATCAAAATTAATTCCACGAGACACCATCCCGAAAGTTTGCCGATTTGCTGTTGCGAAACCGGAGCGTTCGCGTTATACGGCTCACCGCTCAGCCGCCAATCCACGCCGCGACCGGGAATCGTCATGCCAATGCCAAAGCTAATAGACACCTTGCTGCGTGACGAGCGTTTGACGTCGCGCCTGGATGACGCGGAGGCGCGCATGCTTATCGAATGGCTGGTGGACCGGGCTGAACGAGGCGCGCCCGAGGGCGGACGCGATCAGCCGGAAGCATGGGACCGGCTCCGTTGCCGGGTTCGGGCCATCGTGTGCTTTGTGGTCCTATGGTGCCAGGAGCGCGCGTATGGTCCGGCGCTTCAGCTGGCGGCAACGGAACGCTTCGCCTGGCCGCTGCCAACCGAGCCGATGGATGGCTGCGATTTGCTGGATTCAATCCTGGCGTGGGAGAACCGGGCCGCTTTGTGCACGATCAACAAATGACGTGGCGGCGTGATAGCAAACCATATCATATCTCTGCCATGAGCGATCCCGCCGCTGATACGTTCCACGCTGAAGCCCCGTCCGCCTTAACCGTCGCCACTGCATTTGCCATGATTTATCTTGCCTGGGGCACGACCTATTACGTCACCGGTTATTCGATGCAGGCGCTGCGCATGCCCCCCGCACTTTACGGCGGCGTTCGGCTTCTCCTGGCCGGCGCGATTCTCCTGGCCTATCAAGCTTGTAGGGGAAAATCGCTACGCCTGAGTCTTGCTGATTTTTTTCGCCTGATTCCCATCAGCGTGTGCCTGTTCCTGATGGGCAACCTGCTAATCAACCTCGGACAGCGCAACGTGAAGAGTGGAGTCGCCGCGATCCTCATTGCCACGACGCCGCTTTGGATGGCCTTGTACAGCGCGTTCTGGCCTCGGGCCGAACGGCTGCACTGGCGCGGCTGGGTGGGTCTGGTCGTCGGTTTCGCCGGCATCGTGCTCACGCTCGCCCCGCAATTGCAAGACGGCTTCAACCTCGTGGACGACTACCCGGCGCTCTTGGTCCTGGGCTCGGCCGCGTCCTGGGCCCTGGGGTCGCTCCTGTCACGCCATCTCGACGTGCAACTACCGCATCTGACCTCGGCCGCGTTTCAGATGATCCTTGGCGGCATCGCCCAGACAACCCTCGGATCCGCGATCGGCGAATGGCCCACTTTTGTCGCCCGGTTCGATCACCGGGCGGCGTTCGCGTTCATTTACCTGCTGATCATCGGTTCGCTGATGGGTTTCGTCGCCTTCAACTGGCTCCTGGGGCACGTGTCCGCCGCCAAGGTCGGGACTTACGCCTACGTCAATCCGGTCGTCGCGGTCTTCATCGGCTGGCTCATGAACGAAACGCCCGTGTACCTCTCGCTTTTCGCCGGCATCGCCGTGATCCTCGGCGGCGTCTACCTCGTCCGCAGCGATCGACCGCCCTTGCAGGTCGTCGAAACCGAACCCGAATAATCTTTGGTCTCTGATTGCAGAATTCAGACCTGGTTCAAGCCGCCCAGCTTTTGGGTGCCAACGGTGAGCAACGATTCGCCCAACAACCCCCTCAAACTAAGTGAATAGTCGTAATCAGGCCGCAACCCCTTGTATAATCAATAGTTACCACGGCGGTCTTGAGGACTGTTCACGGAACGGGGGTGGTAGCCCCACCAGCATGATTAGTAAGCAGAGCGGTATGGTAAGGATTGATGGCGGTCAGATTCCGGCTACAGATTGCAGGTTTTGTCTCAGGTCCGAACTCCAAAATCCACAATCTGAAATTCCGCTTGACCGCTTCGCCCACTTCGTTTATTGCCTTCGCCCATCATGAAAACTCTATTGCGATTTTCCCTCGTTGGGGCCTTGCTGACCGCGGGACTCGGGGGCGTTCTACACGCCCAGGAACCCGGCAATCCACGCGACAAGGGCTCTGTGTTGCTGCTGAAGAACGGCCTGGCGATGGAAGGGGCCATCGAACGGATCGGCGTGCAATACTGCGTCCGCCGCGGCAAAAGCGAAGTCTGGATCGCAACCGAGAAGGCCGTGCGCCTGTGCGCCGACTGGAATGATGCCTACGCCTACGCCCTGGCGCAGATCAAGGGGGACGACGCGAATAGCCGAGTGCGGCTGGCGCGCTGGTGTCATCTGCATCACCTGCCCGACAAGGCGCTCGATCAGGCCCGGGCGGCGCTGATCCTACAACCCGATCACCGTGAGGCGAAATTGCTCGTCAGGCAACTGGAGCGCGCGGCGCTCGCGCCGGCTGCCAAACCCGCACCAACGATGACGACGATTCCGCATCAACCGAGTGAACCCCCGCCGAGCGTGGATGTCTCATTCGAGACGTTCGTCGGCTTCACGACGCGTGTGCAGCCGATCTTGATGAACACGTGCGCCAACTGCCACGCCACGGGGCACGGCGGCAAGTTTCATCTCGAACGTGTCTACGAGAACGGCAGGAAGACCACGACGCAGCGCAATCTGGCCCGAGTCGCGGCGTTCATCGACCTCGACCGGCCAGCGATTAGCCCGTTTCTCGTGCGTGCGATCACGGCCCACGGCGGCGCGCCGATCCCGCCAATCAAAGACCGCAGCGCCCGAGCCCTTCAGGCCATGCAGCAATGGGTATTGGAAACCGTCGCCAAGAATCCGCAGTTGCGCGACTATCGCGGCTTGCAGAAATTGCAGACGCCCAGCCATGGCGACGACTCGAAATTTGGCGTCCCGATCGGCCAAAAAACCAAGGCGCCAACCCAACCGATCGTGAGCCGCGGCGTGGCGTCCACCGAACCTATGTCACCCCGCCCCATGCCCACGGCCCGACCGATGCCCGTGGCCACGTCGCCGGCCGATGACTGGGACGCCTTGCATTTCAACCGGCACTATCACCCGGGACGGTGATCAAACCCCGATCCCAGGGGTTCGCTGCGCTCACCCTTGGGCTTCATGCGATCAACGCTTCACGCCCGAAATATGCTCCAGCGCCATCATCAAAGCGTGCGTACCCTTGCGGCCATAGCCCTGCGCTTGCAGTGCCAGATACAGTTGATGCGCCAGCGCCAGGCCCGGCATCGCGATGCCCATCTTCTTCGATTCGTCGAGCGCGATGCCCATGTCCTTGATGAAATGTTCGACGTAAAAGCCCGGCTCGAAATTGCGCGCCAGGATGCGCGGCCCCAGCACTTCGAGCGCCTTTGAGCCGGCAGCGCCGACGGAGACCGACTTGAAGACGGTTTCGAGATCCAGCCCTGCCTTGTAGCCGTAGAGCAGGCCTTCGCACAGGGCGACCATGTTGGAGGAGATGAGGATCTGGTTGACCATCTTGGTGTGCTGCCCCGACCCGGCCGGGCCCTGGTGGACGATCGTTTTGCCCATGCACTCGAAGATGGGGGCGACGGCATCGACGACTTCCTTGTCGCCGCCGATCATGATGGAAAGCGCGGCGTTCTTGGCGCCGACATCGCCGCCGGAGACGGGAGCGTCGAGGCTGTAGACGCCCTTGGCCTTGCCGGCGTCGTAGAGCTCCCGCGCCAGCGTCGGCTCGCTGGTGGTCATATCGACGAGGATCGTGCCTGCTTTGGAACCGGCGAGTGCGCCCTGAGCACCCAGGAAAACTTCGCGCACATCCTTGGGGAAGCCGACGATGGCGAAGACGACATCGCTATTCTCGGCGACCTGCCTGGGCGAGTCGGCCCACTTCGCGCCTTGTTCCAGAAGCGCCTTGACATCGGGTTTATCCTTGGAGCGGTTGAAAATGGTGGCCTTGAAGCCCTTGGTCATGGCATGGCCGCACATCCAGCGTCCCATGACGCCGGTGCCGATCCAGCCGATACGTGTTTTGCCTGGTTCTGCCTTGATGAGTGCCATGTCGATTCTCCAAATAGCCCGCCATACATGGCGGGTTTGAATTCGAACCCGCCATGTATGGCGGGCTTGTTTTCGGACCCGCCATGAATGGCGGGCTATATGCATTTTCCGAGACGGGGAGCAATCGACAAGCGTTTTTTCAAGGCCGCTTGCTTTGCGGCGGAAATCCGTTTACCATGAATTCATGGTCATTCCCACGCTGCGTTCGCCGATCGTGCTGGTTCACGGCCTTCTGGGTTTCAACAAGATCCAGGTTGGCGGGGTGACGTTTGCCAACTATTTCCCTGGCGTTCCGGAGATGTTGCAGGCGGCGGGGAATCGAGTCTTGGTTCCGTCGCTCACGCCGGCCGGGGGTATCGCCCATCGCGCCAAGGAGCTCAAGGATTTCCTGGCGCAACACGTGCCGAATGAGCCGGTTCATCTGATCGCCCATTCGCTGGGCGGGCTCGATTCGCGCTACATGATCTCGTGCCTCGGCATGGCAGACAAGGTGCTCACGCTGACAACGCTCGGCACGCCGCATCGCGGGACCAGTTTTGCCGACTGGGGCGTCGGACGGTTGGCCCGCCTCATCAGGCCGATGCTCGATTCGATCGGCTTCAATTATCAGGCGTTTTACGATCTGCGCCGCGAGAATTGCGCCGCTCTCAACGCGCAGGCGCCGGACGCCCAAAACGTGCGTTACTTTTCCGTCGCGGGCAGGCACGACGGACATCTATTGCACCCGGAATGGCTCTTGCCGTACCATATCGTGCTGAAGCACGAGGGGGAAAACGACGGCGTCGTCTCGGTCGCGTCGGCGACCTATGGCGAGACGCTGGACGTCTGGGAAGGCGATCACATTCGGCTCATCAACTGGTATCACCCGACCGCCCATTGGCGCGGGCAATGGAAAGACCCGGCCGAGCGCTACGGCGCCCTGGTGCGGCGCCTGGCGGATCTTGGATTCTAGCGAACCTCCCGCCTGAGCGGGAGGGAGTCCGGTTACGCGCAAACTTTGTCCGATTGGAATCCGTCTTATCGACAGGGAAGCGTGGTGCCAATGTTGGGAGGTGTGCCGTGAGATTCTTGTTTGTGACCGCCATCGCCTGTTCTGCTGTATTCGCGTGGGTTGAAGCGCCCGCCCAGACCGGCGATGCCAGGGATGACCAGAGAATCAAGCAACTGCGCAAAGAGCTGGACGAACTTCGCAAGCAGGAACAGGAGCTGCAAAAGCGCGAGCGCGAAATCGCCAAGGCTCTGGCTGATCTCGAACGCGCCGCCAAGCTCGTGGCCCAGGAAGCCGATCGCCAGGCCAGACTCAAGGCCGAGGAACTCAAACGCAAACAGGCGGCCGAGCAGAAGAAGCGCGATGAGGCCGACAAGAAAAACCACTACGCCAGGATCGAGTTGCGCGGCAAGTTAATTCATGTCAAGATGGTGCGTCCGGGTACGGCCATCGACAACTGGTTTGTCGTCACCGGCGACACGAAGTGGCCGTTGCATTTCACCAAACAGAATGTGAACCTGGTGAAGCTGGCGATGAAGCATGCCAATCAGCCGATCATCCTGACCGGAACGCTCAGTACCGCGAAGCGCTTCGGATCGTCGATTTATCCAATGTACCCCGGCCCATCGTGGCCCGGTTCGCCCTTTCCGGGTGGCTCGACAATGCGGCCGTTCGGACCGGGTGGCCCGTACCCGGCATTGCAATCCTGGGAATTGAGTCAGCCGACCGTGACGGTCGAGGGGATTCGGGGGGTGGGCAAGAAATAACCGATGCGAATGGATTCAAGTGTTACGGATGAACCCATATTGAGAGGTGAACCATGATGGTGAACTCGAGTGGCGTTTTTTTGCTTGGCGCGATGACGGTGCTAGTCATCGCGCCAACTTTGCCTGCGCAGGAATCGCCGGAGCAAATCGCGAAAAAGTTGAAAGCCCTTGACGAGAGACTTGAAGCGTTACGCCGCAAGGAAATGGAATTGCTCAAAGAGCAAGAATTGTTGCGGCAAAAAGTGCGCGGCAATCGAGTCTTGCAAACATTGCTTTCCCAAAGGGCCGCCAAGGAAGCCGCATGGCACAAGAAACACCTTCCATCTATCGAAACGCGGGCCAAGCTTCGATCCATGACGATCTCCAACCTGCTCTTTCCGCCGACCGTCATTACTACCTGGTCCATTGATCTGGGCGGCAAGTATTGCCAACTTGAGTTCGGCGATACACCTCAACCGTTTGAACTCCGCGACGAGCAAGATGTGGAGGTTATTATCAACGGAAAGCTTGAGGTTCGTGGCATCATGTATTTGGATCGTCGTGAAGTCTTTAGAGAAATCACCACCGTGACCATTCACGTTGATTCGATCAAGAAAGCCCCAAAAAAGTAACCGGATGCAAAAAACTGAGCAAGACATTTTCTTCGCGAAAGGACCCTTTCATGGCCAAAAATTCGCGCCGTCATTTCCTGCAAACGGGCCTCGCCGTCACCGCCAGCGGGCTGTTGTTGCCCAGCCTGGCGACACCGACGGAAGCGTCAGGGGAGCTTGGCGCCTATGGCGACTTCATCGCCCAGCAGACGCCGCAGCCCACGCCGGCGGAACTGGCGGCGCCGCGCCTGCGCGAGCTGGCGATACCCGCGGCCCAGGCGCCCGTGAACTTTCGGCTCACCGAAACCAACATTCTCGGGCCGTATCATCGGCAGAATGCGCCGTATCGCGCCAAGATCACGCCGCCGCTGGAGCCGGGTGTGGTCCTCGTCATCAAGGGCCGAGTCTGGGGCCAGAACACGCGCCGCGTTTTGCCCGGCACGGTGATCGACATCTGGCAGGCCAACGCCCAGGGCCGCTACGACAACGACGACCCGCAGCGCCCGCCCGCGGCAAACCTTTTCGTCAACCGCGCGCGCGTCGTCACCGACGAGAACGGCTACTACGAATACGAAACCGTCCATCCCGGCCCCTACCAGATCGGCCCGCGCGCCTGGCGGCCTGCCCATATCCACTACTGGGTCCGCAAGGCCGGCTACCGCGACCTTGTCACCCAGCTCTACTTCCGCGGCGACCTGCACCAGCGCGAGGACCAGTTCATTCGTCAGTCGCTCATCATCGACCTTCGCCAGATTCGCACGCCGCACGGCACCTACAAGGCGGGGGTGTTCGATATCGTGCTTGCTCCCCGGGCATGACATACAATGACCCGCAAGCCCAACGGCGAGCGCAGCGCGCCGTTGGGTTGTCGCGGGCTCGATCCCGCAGGTTCGCTGCGCTCATCTGCGGGCTTGCGTTACCCCATGAAAGCAGAACTCATCTCCATCGGCAGCGAACTCACCGCGGGCCAAAATCTCGACACCAACACGCAATGGCTCAGCCTCAGGCTCGCGGAGATCGGCATTCCCGTTCACTGGCACACGACAATTGCCGACGACTTCGACGACAACGTCGCCGCGTTTCGCATTGCCGCGGCGCGGGCGGATTTGGTCATCGCGACAGGCGGGCTTGGCCCAACGTTGGATGACTTGACGCGCGAAGTCGTGGCCCGGGTCGCCGGCGTGGAGCTGGTATTCGACGAGGCATCCTTCGAGCACATCAAGCAACTTTTCGCGAAACGCAAGCGGCCGATGCCGGAGCGCAATCGCGTGCAAGCGATGTTCCCCGCCGGCGCGGAGGTCGTGCCCAACCCGTATGGCACGGCGCCAGGCTTTTGTATCGCGCTCAACCAGCCCGGAGCGCAAGCTCCGGGATTATGCCCCCCGTCGCTTGCGCGCCGGGCTGGTACTACACCTGTCTTCGCCCTCCCCGGCGTCCCCAGCGAGATGCGGGCGATGTACGAGGAACAGGTGAAACCCCGCTTGCTCACGCTCGGTCTGGGCGGCGGCGTTCAGATTCAACGCAAGATCAACACCTTCGGCTCCGGCGAATCGCACATCGAAGAAAAACTGTTCGACCTGACGCGGCGCGGGCACGTTCCCGAAGTCGGCATCACCGCCAGCGATGCCACGATCTCGCTGCGCATTTTCGCGCGGGCGCCGAGTGTCAGCGAGGCCCAGGCACAGATCGCGCCGATCGAGGCGACGATCCGCGCCAGGCTAGGTGATTTTGTCTATGGGGTCGACGACGAGGAACTGCAAGACGCCGTCCTGAAACTTCTCGACGAGAAGCGCAAGACGCTCGCAACTGCCGAGAGCATCACGGGCGGGCTGGTGGCGCATCGGCTGGCGCGCGTTCCCGGCGCCAGCGTCTGGTTCCGCGGCGGCGTTGTCGCCTATGTCAATCGCATCAAGGCGGACCTTCTGGGAGTGCCCCAGGAGTTGCTCGATGTCCATGGCGCCGTCAGCGCTCAGGTCGCGGAAGCGATGGCAATCGGTTGCCGGGAGAGGATGAAGACCGATCTGGCCGTCAGCACGACTGGCCTGGCCGGACCCGGCGGCGCGACGCCGGACAAACCGATCGGCCTGGTCTACGTCGGCCTGGCCTGGGACGGCGGGGTTTCATCGACGGCCTTTAGCTGGGCCGGCACACGCAGCGAAATCCAGAGCCGCACGGCGAAGATGGCCCTGAATGTCGTGCGCTTGAAATTGCTGGGAATGAATGTTTAGCCGCTCGCCTCAGGCGAGCGTTTCAAACGAAGGGAATTCCTGGATGACGCCCGACGACGACAAGCTCATCGCCGACGACGTGCGAACGCTGCATCGGCTCGGCTACGCACAGGAGCTGGCCCGCTGCCTGGGCGCGTTTTCCAACTTCGCGATTTCACTCTCGATCATCTGCATCCTGGCCGGCGGGGTCACGTCGTTTCACGTCGCCTTTTGCAGCGTCGGCGGGGCGGCCATCGGGCTGGGCTGGCCCATCGTCGCCTTGTTCGCCCTCATCGTCGCCGCGGCCATGGGGCAGATCGCCTCCGCCTTTCCCACCGCCGGGGGTCTCTATCACTGGGCGTCGATTCTGGGCGGCCGCGGCTGGGGCTGGTTCACCGCCTGGTTCAACCTCGCGGGCCTGGTGACGGTGTTGGCGGCGATCAACATGGGCACGCTCGAATTCGCCAACCGCGCCTTCTTCGATTCGGCCGAACCCACGCTCCTCCTGAAACTCACACTGATTCTCACCATGGCGGCGTCGCAAGCGCTGGTCAATCACGTCGGCATCCGCGTCACCGCGCGCCTGACCGATTTCAGCGGTTACCTGATCTTCGTTGTCGCCCTGGCGTTGACTATCGCACTGTTGGTTTACGCGCCGAATTGGGATTGGTCCCGGCTTGTCACGTTCACGAATTACGGCGGACTGCCCGTTGACGAATCGGTCTGGCCCACGGCGCCGACCCCGTGGCTGTTCGTCCTCGGCTTCCTGCTGCCCGCGTACACCATCACCGGCTTCGACGCCTCCGCCCATGCCGCCGAGGAGACCGTCGGCGCCGATCGCCGAGTCCCGCGCGGCATCGTCGGCGCCGTGCTGGTGTCGGGCCTGGCCGGGTGGGTGATGCTATGCGCGTTCGTGCTGGCGATCCCGAACCTGGACGAGGCCGCCACTTCCGGCCCCGATGTCTTCTATGCCCACGTGATCGCCATCCTGCCGCTGGCACTGCAAAAAATTCTCTGCGTCGGCATTCTCGGCGCGCAATACCTTTGCGGCCTGGCGACGGTCACCTCGGCGTCGCGCATGGCATTCGCATTCGCGCGCGACGGCGGCTTGCCTGGTTCCGCGTGGCTGCGACATGTCAGTCCCACGAGCCGCACGCCGGTCTATGCCATCTGGGCCGCGGCGCTGGCGGCCGTCCTTTTCACCGTGTACACGCCCGTTTATGAAACCATCGCGGTCGTCTGCACGATCTTCCTCTACATCTCTTATGCCCTGCCAATCGGGCTCGGCTGCCTTGCCCATGGCCGATCGTGGACGCGCATGGGTCCCTGGCAGCTCGGTGTCTGGTATCGCCCGTTCGCCTTGATCAGCATCCTGGGGTGCGCCGGCCTGATCGCCCTCGGCTTTCAACCGCCCAACGAGATCGCCATCTACGTGGTCGGTTTCATGACGCTGGCCTTGATCGTGATGTGGACGTTGTTCGCCCGCCATCGCTTCGCCGGCCCGCCCCACGGCGTCCTGAGCCAGCACCGCCTGGACGAGATTCACGCGGCGGAGGACGTTGTGCATCAGTCGCCGATCAGCGAGTGACCGGCGGCAAAGAATCCCTTTTACGACCATTTCGCGGAAATGGAGATGCCGCTCCCAATACGCTACCATAAATAAATGTTAAGAATCCGTTTGACATTTCAGGGGGGGGGGGGGTATACTACGACAGTATAATCAAAACAATCCGACGGAGGCGAACGCTGATGTTTCGGATTTCGCCACAATCCTTTCTCCTTTCTGCCGCTCTGCTCGCCGCGACCGGCGCCGCCGTCTTGGGTTACCTGGCAATTCCCGGGCCGCCGGAAGAATTTGCCGCCGTCAATCCGGACCTCAATTTTGGCAACGTCGGTCAAGCACAGTCAGTGATCGGTGAATTTGAACTCGTCAATCGGCTAAAACAGGAAGTGGAAATCCTCGGCACGATGGAGAGTTGCAGCTGCACGACGATCGGCATGGGTGCGAAGAGGCTTGCGCCCGGCGAAAAAACGACGGTGAAAGCGGATTGGCGCACGGGGACGGCACGCGGTGAAAAACGCGTTCAGATCTACGTGAAGTATCGACTGGCGGACACGGACGAATCCTACCTGCTTTCACTTGCCATGTCCGGAAACGTAACGCCTGACGTGGATGTGCAACCAATCGAACTGGCGTTTCGCCCAGGGGTGAAAGAAACCAAGACCGTTCAGATCGGGCCGGGCGTGCTCAAGAATGTGAACGTGAAGGAGGTATTCACGTCCCATTCGGCGTTTTTCGCAGCCGTTTCGGCAAAACACCTGATCCACGTGAAATTCGATCCGACGAAATGGCAGAAAGGGGACGACCACGTTCCGTATCTGGGGATTCGCACCAACAGCAAGGTGGAGCCTCTGGTGCGAGTTGACTTGGTGGTGAAGGAGTAGGTTGGCTCGTGGTGCCAGGGTCCGTTTACGAAGAAGAAATCGCCTGATTACGATTCGCTAAAAGGGAGAAAGAAATGTGAAACTGCCTACTGGGATTGCTCGTGCTTGGACTTCTGATTTTCGCGAGCCTGGCCTGGGTGCAACGGTCCGAAGCCGATCCGTGCTTCAAGACGGCCGCGAAGAAGGTGGCGTGTGTACAAGAAAATCAGTTTTGCATCGTGTATAACGACGACAAGATGATGTGTGATGTGACGACAGAAAAAGAAATTCGGATCGATTTTTTTTCCTGTGGCGGTGTTGGAGAGGAGACAAATTGCAACCCACAGGTGGCGAAGGATGGTGGGCCGGTTTTCGCCCTATGTTTTAAGTCTTTCCATTGTAATTATGACAGCGAAACTGGAGCCTGCCAGAAAAAAATGAATCCCTTTTTGTTCCAATACTCATCGCTCAACCAAACGGACAAATGTGTCGATTAGTTAGGCCGGGTCCCCGCCGGAGTAGCTTTGATTACCGGGACGGTTGCCTCGTCAGGTCTGCCGAAAACAAAAGTCGCGGTCCGTCGAACACTTCAGCGATCAGCATGAGTTTGCCCAGGCCGCTCGTTAGAAATTCAAACCCCAAGGCGGGGAATTCGTGAGTTGGAAAATGTCCAGTATCATTTCAAGTTTTGCATTGCTTGCATTTGGCCTGGGCCAGGCGCCTACGGCATTTGAGGTCGAGAACCGATTTGTCAAGGCGCGCCGCGCCATGGTTTCGGGGACGGTTTTGATGCGCGTTGATTATGAGGACTCGATCCGGGAGCCACTCAAGAAGAAATTTGAACGGCGCATGTGGTTTACTCCCGAACGCTATCGGTGTGACGAAACGCTGGCCAGTGACAAGACGCCTATGCGCGAGCTATATTGCGAAAATTGTGAAAGGGATCAGCAGTTCCCGGCAGCTGGTAATACCGCGTCATTTTCAGGAAGCCTGCGTGTGGGCGTTCGTAATCGTTTTCGCCATGATAATTCCCTAGCTTCTCTATTTTGTCGTGCGCAAAGGGACTTGCCATGGATGCCGACGCG
>JACPPF010000144.1 GCA_016191165.1 Planctomycetota bacterium | reverse complement strand
GTGCGCAACGCGCTGATCCACATCTTGGCGGGCGTCAACGCGTCGAGCAACGCCGCCGCCATCCGCCGGCTCAACGCTCGCCCCGAGGATGCGCTCGCCCTTCTCGATCTGCCGCAGCTTCAATAAGCGAATAGCCCTGGTGGTACGCCCGGCCCTGGGCTTTCAGGCGAGCGACGCGCCTGCTATCATTTCCTGATGCCTTTTCTTGCACGGGATCGAAACATGCATGAACATTGGATCGCGGAACGAATGAGACAAATCGAGGTGTCGGGCATCCGCAAGGTGTTCGATCTGGCCGCGCATCTGAAGGATCCGGTCAACCTCAGCATTGGCCTGCCGCACTTTCCCGTGCCTGCGCCGATCAAAGAAGCCGCCAAGGCCGCCATCGATGCTGACAAGAATGCCTACACGCCGACGCAAGGCATCCCGGAACTGCGTGCGAAGATTCTCGCCGACGTGCAAAAGCACTTTCCGGGCCAGGCGGACCGCGACCTGTTCCTCACCAGCGGCACCAGCGGCGGACTCGTACTCGCGCTTTTATGCGTGCTGAATCCGGGGGACGAAGTCATCTTCTTCGACCCCTACTTCGTCATGTATCCGCATTTCGTGACGCTGGCGGGCGGCAAAAGCGTAATCGTCGATACCTACCCCGATTTTCGCATCGACGTTGAAAAGGTCCGGTCCGCGATGACGCCGCGCACCAAGGCGATCATCGTCAACAGCCCCGCGAACCCTACGGGCGTCGTGCACCCCGCCGGCACCTTGCGCGACCTGGCCACGCTGGCGCGGGAACACAACGTCCTCCTGATAAGCGACGAGGTCTACCGCGCGTTTTGCTATGACGATCCCTTCATCAGTCCGCTGGAGTACAATCCCGATACGCTCGTCCTCGACGGCTTCAGCAAGGCCTTCGCCATGACTGGCCTTCGTCTCGGCTTCGCGCATGGCCCGCGACGTTTGATCGAGGAGATGATCAAACTACAGCAATTCACCTACGTGTGCGCGCCCAGCATCGTCCAGCACGCCGGGGTGGCGGCGCTGGGCTGCGACATCTCCGGTTTCGTCGCCGATTACAAACAGAAACGCGATCGGCTGGTTCAGACGTTGCAGGGGGACTACGACATCACGAGGCCGGGCGGGGCGTTCTATCTCTTCGCCAAGGCGCCCTGGGGAACGGGCACGGACTTCGTCGCCGAGGCGATCCGCAATAACCTGCTTGTCATACCTGGCGCGGTTTTCAGCAAGCGCGACACCCATTTCCGCATCAGTTATGCCGCCTCGGATGAAACGCTGACCCGCGGCATCGAGATTCTGCGCCGCCTGGCGAAGCGATAACGCCGGTTTGACATGCGGCCGGTTGTGACCTAGCTTTGTTCACGGAGCAGGAACATCGAACAGAGTGAGAGGTCCCGTCATGCAAGCTACATCAACCGCTGCACGCGTGCAGCCCGTCCGCAATCCGTACTTTCGCGACCAAGAACGCCGGAACACCGAGCGTCACGCCTGTACCCTCGAAGCCACGTCGCAACCGCTTGACGCCTGTGAGACGCTTTCCTGGGGCGCCAGTGTCAGCGACATATCGGCGGGTGGTCTCGCGGTCACGCTTTGCTATCCATTCAAGCTCGGCACCTATCTCAGCGTCGATCTGCAATGCCCGGACGGACACGTCCGCACGCTGATGGTTCGTGTCGTTCACGTCCACGACCAGGCCGATGGCCAATGGCGCTGCGGCTGTGAATTCCTCAAGCCTTTGACGCAGAGCGATATGGAGGTTTTCATTTAGCCGTTAATTGGTTTATCATCGACAAATTGTCGTCGATGCGCACCATCGTAGGCGTCACGCCCCGCGCGACGGTTCCTAACGCGCAGCGTGAGGTCGACGGTAAACTGTCCCGCAAGAGCCACCTATTCCGGGCACGGTTCCCGAAAACACGCAGGTTCTTCAGTGGTGGGCCCGGCCGCGAACCCATGACCGCCACCACGGACCTGAACTGGTCTTGGACATCCAGCATTTTTTTTTATTCGGGCTTTTTTTTGTTCCTGCCAATCTTCCTGTATGATAAGATCAAGTCTTTGATCCGACCCCTCCGATGAATGGTTCGGTGTAGGGCGCATGATTCCTCAATGTGGAAACCCAGTTCATGCGGGGTTCCGGCCCGAATTGAGTCCAACCTATGTCCAATCGTATCGCAGCCTTGATTTTCTGGCCCACCGCTGTCATCCTCGTTTCCTGTGCGACGTTTTACCTATGGAGCAGTTCACAGGCGCGCCGGGCAGGGAATTCGGCCAATGCCGCCGAGCCACCCGGGCAAAATGGGTCCGGTGCCGATGAATCCGAGGGCGGCACGCGACCCACCGAGCCGACCAGCGTTCGTTGCGTCCGGCCACGGCGCGGGGCGATGGAGCGGATCACCGTGCAAGTCGGGTCGGTGCAAGCGTTTGAAAAAGTCAACCTGCACGCCAAGGTATCTGGCTATCTCAAGACGCAAGCGGTCGATATTGGCGATGTTGTTGAAAAGGACCAAGTCTTGGCCACCGTCGATGTGCCAGAGTTGCAGAAACTCATGGACCGGAACACCGCGTCGGTCGCCCTTGCCAAGGCGCGCGTATTGCAGATGAAAGCCAAGGTGGCGATTGCCAAGGCAGACCACGAAGCGAGTAACGCGCAAATCGTTCAGACTGCGGCTAACGCCAAGGCTGCTGCGGCGTGGGTCAGTTTTCGCACCCTTCAGTATCAGCGCATGAAGGACCTGTTCCGCACGTCCAGCATCGAGGAAAAGCTAGTGGACGAGGCCAAGGAGCGGCACGCCGCCGCCATCGAAAGCGAGAACTCCGCCCGGGCGGCCATCGTGACCTCCAAGGCCCATTCGGCGTCCATGGCGGCCAAGATCGAGCTTGCCAAGGCTGATGTGATCGAAGCCGAGGCACAGGTCAAGGTGGCCCAGGCGGAACTCGAACGAATTCAGGTTCAACTCGCCTTCTCGGAAATCCACGCTCCTTTCGACGGCATCGTAACCCATCGCGCGCTATTCCCGGGCGACTTCGTCCGGTCGGCCGGCGAGGGGGGCATGCCCGTGCCGCTGCTCACCATCCAGCGCACCGACCGCATGCGCGTCATCGTGCAAATCCCCGACCGCGAGGTGCCTTATACCGATCCAGGGGACCCCGCGCTCGTGGAGATCGACGCGCTGCCTGGCGTTACCTTCCCCGCCAAGGTATCGCGCATCGCCCGGGCTGAGGATTCGACGACTCGCTTGATGCCGGTCGAGATTGACCTGCCCAACCCCAAGGGCCGTATCCGTCAGGGCATGTTTGGCCGCGTAACCATTATCCTGGATAAGGCCATTGACCAGCTTTCCATTCCTTCCAGCTGCCTGGTGGGGAAGGCCGAGAACGCAGGGGGCACGGTCTTCGTGGTCCGCGCGGGAAAGGTCTTTCGGGCGAAGGTTCGACTCGGCATGGACAGCGGAACCCGTGTGGAAGTGCTAAAAGGTTTGAACATCGACGACGAGGTTGTGGTTCAACCGCCGATGGGGCTCGCCGATGGCCAAGACGTCAACGCCATTCGGATCGAAGAACCTGCCCTCGCGCGATCAACCACCAAGGGACGCTAACATGCGATGTTGTACAATCAGGCGATCAATCCTTCCGAATTCAAATTGATTCGATGCGCCGCGCGATGGGAACGACAAAGGTCCTGTCGATCGGCCGCGGCCCCTGATGGCTGGCAAATTCCACGGCTCGACCGGACGGTCGCGCTCCCGCGCGCGGGGTCTTCCTCAAGAACTCTAACCTAGACCACTACCATGATTGGACTGATCAAGTTCTCGTTAAGCAATTGGTACGCAGTCGTCGTGCTCGTGCTAACGGTATGCGTGCTTGGGGCGTTGTCGATCTTGTCAATTCCGGTTGACATTCTGCCGGTCAACCGAACGCCCGCAGTGCAAGTTTTGACCTTCTATAGCGGCATGCCTGCGTCGATGGTCGAGAAGAACCTTTCCAACCGCCTGGAGCGCTGGACCGGCGGAGCCGCGGGAACGGCGCGTCAGGAATCGCGCTCGATCGCGGGCGCCAGCATCGTGCGCAATTATTACCGCGACGGCGTTGACCCAAGCGGCGCGTTGACGCAAGTCGTTTCCCTGGCATCGGTCGCCACTCCGTACCTGCCGCCGGGCACACTGCCGCCGATCATTCTGCCGTACGATCCCACCAGCACCGTTCCCGTTTGTCTCGTCGCCCTTGACAGCAAGTCGTTGCCGGAAACTGTTTTGGCCGATACGGGTCGCTTTGAAGTGCGCAACATGGTGATGGCGATTCGCGGCGCGGTGGCGCCGGTGGTATACGGCGGGAAAAGCCGGGCCATCCTGGCCTACATGAGACGCGAGCAAATGCAAGCGCGCAATCTCTCTCCGCTCGACTTGCTCAACGCCCTGGACAACTACAACGTCTTCATGCCAACCGGCGGGGCACGGCTTGGGAAATTCGAATATGCTCTCGACTCGAATTCCATGTACGAGTTGGTGAATCTGATGGGCGACATCCCCGTGCGTTCCAAGGATGGCAGGACGATCTTCCTCAAGGAGGTCGCCGCCACAAAAGACACGAGTTTACCCCAGATGAGTGTTGTACGCGTCAATGGCCGACGCCAGGTCTATATCCCGATCTATCGACAGACGGGCGCCAGCACGCTCGACATTGTGAACGAATTGAGCGATCAACTTCCCGAGATCAAGGCCAAGCTCACCTACGACGACATTGATCTGAAACTGGTCATGGACCAATCGATCTACGTTCGGCATTCCATCGTCAGCCTGATGGAAGAGGGCATTCTGGGCGCCATCCTCTGCTCGCTGGTGATCCTCGTGTTTCTGGGCGAATGGCGCATGACGCTGATTTCGGTGTTGACAATCCCCATCGCCGTGTTCGCGGCCATCATCGGCCTGCGCTACACGGACAATACGATCAACGTCATGACGCTCGCCGGTCTGGCGCTGGCAATCGGACCGCTCGTCGATAATGCGATTATCTGTCTAGAGAACACCCATCGCCATCTGGGCCTGGGCGTCCATCCCAAGGAAGCGGCACTGTACGGCGCGAGCGAGGTCGCCCTACCCGGCCTGGTTGCGAGCCTTTGCACCCTTCTGGTTCTGGCGCCATTGGCGTTCATCCCAGGCACCGGCGTGTTCCTGTTTCGACCGATGTCCCTGGCCGTTGCCTTCGCCATGATGGCGGCCTATTTCTTGTCGATGACGTTCGTGCCCGCCATGTGTTCGCTTTGGCTTCGTGGTCACGCGCCGAAGCCGGGCGTGCAACACGGCGCCGACTATCAGCATCGCGCCGAACACGAAGTCCCCGTTCTAAAAAACTGGCTCGGACGCGCCTTTGAGCGGTGGGAAGGGATTCTCAACACGGTAATCGCCCGCTATGGGGCCTTGTTGACGACCGCCATGAGTCGGCGCGGCGCCATTTTGGGGGGGACTGCCCTCTTGACGATTTTCGTCGTCCTCGGAGTCGGCTCACGTTTGAAACGAGAGTTCTTTCCCGAAGTCGATGCCGGAGCTTTTGAAATCTACGTCCGCGCCAAATCGGGCACGCGCATCGAGCAGACGGAACAGCGCGTCGTGGCCGTCGAAGAGGCTGTTCGCGCCATGATCGACGAGGACGTGGAAATCGTCATCAGCGAAATCGGCGTGAATGCTGACTGGTCGGCGGCATTCACGCCGAACTCCGGGCCCATGGATGCCGTCATCAAGGTTCAGCTCAAGGGTGAGCGCAAGCACTCGGCCCAGGAATACGTTCACCAACTCAGGGAGGGTTTCAGGGAGACGGTCTGGAGCGATCTAGAATTCGCCTTCGACGCCGGCGGCATGGTTCGCGCCGCCATGAACGATGGCAAATCCAGCCCGATCAATATTCAAATCACAACCAAGGATGTCGCGAAGGCCTATCCGGTTGCTCAGGCCATTCTTAGGGACGTCCAAAACATTGAGGGCGTCGTGGATGCCCGAATTATCCAACGGCTCGATTACCCGCAGTACGTGATCGATGTCGATCAGGCCAAGGCCGCTGCGCTTGGACTCAACCAGATCGAGGTCATGAAAAACGTCATCGCCACGTTGAACACAAGCATTCAGTTTCACAAGAAAAACTACTGGATCGATCCGGTCAGCAACAATCTTTACTACGTCGGCGTCGCCTATCCCGAAGCGGACATCGAGAACCTCGATACCCTGCTCGACGTGTTGATCACCAGCCCGATGCAGAAAAAGTCTATTCCGCTTCGCAATGTCGCGACGCTGCGCCGCACCAACGTTCCCGGCGAGATGACGCACGAAAACCTGCAAACCACCCTCGATGTCGCCATGAATGTGCATGGCCGCGACCTCGGCCGCGTGGCGGATGAAGTCGCCCTGGCCTTGAACCGGCACGGGAAAAAGGACGGCAGGGCACAATGGCGGACCTACGATCCGGCTAGCCCCGATCCGGGCAGCCCGGGCCTGCTCGTCGGGAGCCGCATTCGCCTCAGCGGCGAATACGGGCGCATGCAGGACACGTTTCGCAACCTTGGCATCGGCTTGCTCCTGGCCAGCTTGCTGATCTACTTCCTCATGGTCGCGCTATTCAAATCATGGATCACGCCGCTGGTTATTCTGTCGGCCGTGCCCGTCGGCGTGGTTGGCGTGGTGGTGATGTTGTTCCTGACGGGGACGGCGCTTAACGTGCAATCGCTCTTGGGCGTGATCTTCATGGTGGGCATCGTCGTGTCGAATACGGTGCTGATGGTTGATTTCGCCCAGCACCTGCGGTGGAAGGAGCACTTGTCACCGACGGACGCGATCCTCAAGGCCGCGTCGGTGCGCGTGCGGCCAGTCGTGATGACCGCGCTTGCGGCGCTCTTCGCGCTTTTGCCAATGGCGATCGGGCTTGGCCGCGGCAGCGAAGCTAACTCCCCCTTGGGCCGGGCTGTAATCGGCGGGTTGCTCGCGGGCCTGGTGACCACCCTGTTCGTGGTGCCCTGCTTGTATTCGTTGGTGGTACGTGATCGTTCTCACAAGGAGGCGCCGTCCCCCAACCCGGGTCCCGCGCCTTCGGAATAGCATTCGCGCGAAACGTGAACCCTGCCTCGTACACGAACCCGGGAAAACGAAGCTGGAATCGTGGTGAACGCGCGCAGCTCGCGCCGGCTCGTGCCAGTCAAGGCGCCCCACCCGATTCAGGTGATGGGGGCCGACTTAGCCGTTCCAGTTCCGTTTTCTGCTCGGCGAGCATGTTCGTAAGGACCACGATCAACACCTCCAGGGATTCCTTCTCACTCAGGCCTGAATAGGTGCGAAAGTCCTGGCAAATGCCCTCCAGGGCAAACCAGAGTTGGCCGCGCGGTTGCATGGCTGTCTCCCAGATTGGTAATGATCTCGGCCGGCGTAGGATGCTATACTCCGCGCGTTGAGAAACGCCACATTCGTTTCGCCACAATACCGTTCGTCAAGCAGGGCGATACCAGTTCCACGCGCAAGCGTGGGGTTTGGGCAGCCCGTCCCCCAGCTTGCGCTGGGGGCTGGCTGTTACTCTTCGACGAAATTTGAAAAAAAAACGCCCCGGCGCGGCGCCGAGGCATGGATTGGATCCTGAATTTGGGAGGCTGCGTTAGGTTTTGCCGGCCAGGCTCAGTTCTTTCAGCCAGGAAACGGGAATGGGGCGGTCAACGTCTTCGTCGGCGAAACGCCAAGTTTGCAGATCCTTGTCGCCCGGATGCCAGGAGAAAAAAGCGCGACGATTGTTGACCAGCGTCGGGAAGCCAATGGTGCCTTCGGCGCCCGCCAGCAGGAGCAGGCCAAGTTCACGCAGTTCGGCGAGGGCGATTTCCAGTTCCTTCTCGGCCTTGCCAATCTCTTCCTTGACCTCGTAACGCCGTTTTCGCTTTGGCCAATCGAGCGAGTGCCGCTGCCGGTCGAGGCGATCCTCCTCCGGACGCAAACGGTCGGTGATTTGATGGCTTTCGAGGATGTCGTGAGCAATCTGCTGCACGAGCGGCAACATCTTGTGGACGGTTTTCAGGCTCAGCACGACTTCGCCCCGTTCGGGTTTTTCGGAAGCGTCTGAGGTGGGATAACTTTTCGAGCCACTCATCGTGATCCTCCTTCAAAGGAACACGCCCAGGGTCGTCACTCTACTTACATCATACGTCCGAAATCGAGCACCGGCGCGTGAAAACAAATGATATTTTTTCGCCTGACTTTTGCCACTCACCGAACAACGTCTACCAGCGCTCAGGTCTGCCAGCGCCTCGCCTTGCCGCGCCGGTCAGGGGCAGAGAAAATCCCGAGATTGGGAAAGATTCCATTGGCCTCGGCGACTTGGCCTGGAGTAGAATCGGGAAGAAATTCACAATGTCACAGGAAAGAACTCGAATGAATGCCGCTCCTCCGCCCTTGCCCACTTGCCCTCAATGCCAGACGGCTCTCGACGCGAACGGAACCTGTCCGCGTTGCCGGGCGCCTCAAGACTGGAACGATCAGATCGAAGCCATCGATTTCGTGGTGCGCCGTCTGATCGAATGGCATCGCGAGGGCCGGCTTACCGATCGCCAGATGCAAGCCCTTTCCGATGAATATGCCCGGCGGCGCGCGGTCATGGCTGCCCAGGCGGAGGGATCGCAGGTATTCCAGCGCGACCCAACCTTTCCCCCGCGCGATGAATGCTGGAGCTGCACGCGCTACCTTTACAAGGCCTCTCCCTATTGCACCGAATGCGGCGCCCCGCTCGAACACGCCGGCGTGCGTTCGCTGCGTTATTGGCGGTATCTGCGCCACGAGCTGCAGAAACACGAGGAATCCGGCGGCATCACCTTGCGTCAAGCCCACGAGTTTCTGGCCGAAACCGACGAGCGCATCGACGGCTTGCAGCGCAAGCTGGAACGGGAGCGTGCCCCGATGGTGCTTCCCGTCGAAGAGGATCAACCCCGGCGACGCCGACGCCGCGAATACGACGACGATGAACCGACCGAGAGCGACGCACCGCGGCGTTCGTTCATGGAAGTCCTGCTCGATCCCCAGGCGATCCAGTGGCTGCTCGCTGCCGGTGGGGCGCTGATCGTCCTGGGTGTCGTCATTTGGCTGGCGAGTCTGGGGCTATTCCAGAATGCTGGCATCGTCGCGCTCGGGCTGGGTCTGGGCAACCTCGCCCTGCTCGTCGGCGGCTGGGCGCTGATCCTCCGCACCAGCCACCAGCACGGCGGTCGGGCGTTGACTCTGCTCGCTTGCCTCTTGATGCCGCTCAACCTGTGGTTTTACGACACGCACAGCCTGATGCGTCTTGAAGACCACCTCTGGATCGCGGGGTTGATTTGCTGCGTTATATACACCGCCAGCGCCCTGGTGTTGCGCGATTCGTTGTTCGTGTACGTGCTAGTTGGCGGCATCACGTTGACGGGCATGTTGATCCTGGGACAGGTACACCGCTTTGGCGAAGTCCTCGCCCCGGTGACGTTTCTCATCATCCTGGGGATGATCTGCCTGCACGCGGAAAGGGCGTTTCCACCGATGGAAAGTCCCTTCTCCCGCCAGCGCTTCGGCATGGCGTTTTACTGGTGTTCGGTCGCTCTATTCGCGTTTGGCCTATTGCTCTTGCTCGGCGCCCAGGCTATCGGCTGGTTTCACCATCAAATCTTTCCCAATCGTGAGGCCTTTGACGTGGTGAAGACGCAATACCTCCCCTGGACACTTGGGTTGGTCGTGGCCGGGACGTACGCCTACATCTATTCCGACCTGGTGGTGCGAAAGATCGGCGTCTACATTTACTTCGCCGCAATTACGTTCATGTGGGCGGAGATTCACGTGCTCGTCCTCGCCGATCTGGCCCGGGTCGAGGCAGTTGTCATCATCGCGATGGCCCTGACGGCGCTGGCGGTCAACGTGTTCCAGGTCAGCTTTCAGCAAAAGCATGAATTCCTGAGGATCGTGTCCCCGCTCGGCCTGTTGCTGAGTTTCATGCCGGTCATGCTCGGCGTCCTGCTGCATTTCCGGGCGACGAACTTCGTGCTGGAACGCATCTGGCCCTTCGAGATTTCCTGGGCCCACGTGGGAGCAATGGGCGTCACAGCCGTATCGTGCCGGCTCGGCGCATTTCTCTATCGGCATCGCATGCCCGAGGTATCGATCGCCTATTTTTTCGCCACGGCGGCGGCCACGCTCCTGTTCGCGGCGGGTTTGACGTGGATGATCGGGCTAAAGCCGTGGGAGCAAGAGGCGCCGCTGGTGATGATCGTGCCGATCCTGTACGTCGTCGCGTCGTACCTGTACCGCGATCACACGCCGGCCCGGCCGTTGATCTGGGCGGGACATGCCGCGGTCGTCATCATGCTTCTGTGCAGCATCTGGGTCGCCCTGGGCATCACGCCGCAGGTTGTCAATCCGGTTGAAGGCGAGATGCGCAACTTGCTGCTCGCGGTCTTCTGCCTGGAGGCGGCGATCTTCTACGGACTGACGACGTTTTTGCAACGAACCGGCTGGACGATGTATCTGGCGTCGGTGATGTTTTGCGGCGCCGTCTGGCAGCTCTTGCTGTATTTTCACCTGCCGGCGGAGTTTTATGTGGTAGCGTTCGCCCTGGCCGGGTTCGGCTTGCTGGTGCTCTATCGGGTCGGCGTTTTCGAGCATCTCGAATCCGCAGGGCTAGACCGCGGTATCTTCCAGTCGGCCAACGCGTTGACGACCCTCGGATTCTCGGCGGGCATTCTCCTGTCGCTTAGCCGAGTCTTGCTCCACGAGGACGCCGCCGGCGAATGGCGCACGCGCGTTCAGATCGCGCTGCTCATTGTGGTTTTCCTGTTGGTACTGAGCCTCGCATCGATCTGGCTCGTGCAGCACGCGATCTGGCGACGCGTTCATGTCGTGTTCAGCATCGCGAACGCCCTCCTCCTGGTGCTGCTAATTCACAAGTTCAGCACGCTTTCGCCCTGGCAGCGGCTGGAAATCTTCAGCGTGGTGCTGGGTTTGATCCTGCTCGGCGTGGCTTTCTTCGGCTGGTACCGCGAGACCGAGCGGGCCAGCGATCTCGTCAGCATTGCGTTCCTGTTCGGCAGCATCGGCCTGGCTGGCCCTTTGTTGCTGGCGTCGGCAATTCATCGTTTTCGCTTTCACGTCTCGCCCATTGACGAACTGGCCCTGGTCGCCAGTTGCGTGACCCTGTTTGGTAGTGGGGTGATGTGCCGAATCAAGGCGACCACGATCGTCGGCACGGTCGCGATGCTGATCTACATCCTGTTCGTTTTGATCTGGATGCACCGCTTCTTGAAAGATGCCGTCATAATCGGCATCTACATTACCCTCGGCGGCGTGCTGTTGTTCGGCACGGGTCTTTTCCTGAGCGTCTACCGCGATCGTTTGCTGGCGTTGCCCGACCGGATTCGCCGGCGCGAGGGGATTTGGCGGATTTTCGATTGGCGCTAGGCCGTCCACGCTTGCGTATAGCGCTCGCATGGCGCCACGCGAGCGCTAAACGCAAGCGGCTCATACGAACGCCTCGCGCCAATCGCGCAGCGTGATGTTAATCGCGCCGCCGCCGGGATTCTGGACGGCGACTGCGCCGCAATGACGTTCGCCTAGTTCAAATTGCTGGAAATGCCAGTCCGGTGACACAAAGTCCGCCAAGGGCCGAAATCGCAAGAGCCGCGTCACGTCGAGATCAAAGCAAAACGCATCCAGCGGAAACGACAGCCCGCGGCCAATCCCCTTGACATACGCCTCCTTCAACGTCCACACGGCAAAGAACGCCGCGGGGAGATGCTCAACGGGAAGCGCACGCAGGTGCGCCGCTTCGGCCGGGGCGAAAAAGCGTTCCGCCAGGGCCAGATACTCAACGGAGCGCTGGCGTTCTTCGATGTCAACGCCGACGTCGCACCCGCCGCTGACCGCCAGGGCCACCGCGCCGCGGCTATGGGTCAAGTTAAACTGTAGGGGCGAGCCGGAAGTGCGCGCGACCGGAGGAACACCCGGCGCCCCTGCGTGCAAGATCGGCTTCCCGTGATCGTCCGCGCCAAACCGCACCTCGCGGGCATCGCAACCCAAATAGCTCGCCAGGACGGTGCGCATCAAAACGCGGGACAAAAGAAACAGCAGCCGATCCCGTTCCTGCCGAAAGCAATTCATGCGCTGCCGCTCATCGTCAGCGAGCAGCCCGCGAGCGACCTCCAGCAAGTTGGGAGCCGCAACCTGCTCGGCCAGCAGGTGCCAGACATGCACTTCATCGGTAGCCACTTGGTGTTCCGGTCGATGCAGCATCTTTTGGAGTTTGTCAAGAAAAGCGTGGGAAAGCCGGTGCTCACGTTCTATTCTATAGCCGAAGTGAGAGTCGAAGGAAGGGTTTGCGCCCGGAGATCAAACATGGAATTATTTGAAATGAACTGGCCGCAGGTCGCGGCCCTCAACAAGGATACGCCAGTGGTCATCCCGATTGCCGCCCTGGAGCAGCATGGCCGGCACATGCCCGTCTTCACCGACAGCATGTTGCTCGGTGAAGTCCTGCGCCGCGTCAAGGAGAGCAGCGTCAAGGAACGGGTTCTGTTCACCCCCCTCATGTGGCTCGGCAACTCGCACCACCATCTTGACTTCCCCGGCACCATGTCCGCCTCGCCACGCGTCTACATGGATTTGCTGATCGATATGGCGGAGAACATGATCTACCACGGCTTTCGCCGAATCATCTTTATCAACGGCCATGGCGGCAACATCGTCCCGGCCCAGCAAGCGCTGTTCGAGTTGCGCCAGAAGGTGCGAGCACGCAACGACCTCCTACTGCTCAGCACCACCTACTGGACTTTGGGCGGCAAGCCTTATGAGGTCGATACGTCGCTCAAGCAACAGCAAGTCGGACATGCGTGCGAGTACGAGACGTCGATGATGCTGCGCATCGCGCCGCACCTAGTCGGCGATCTGACGAAACTCGTGGAAGTTCCGTTCGGCGTCGCGTTTTCGCCAGCCCATCGCGCCTGGATCACGAAGGATCGCACCGATTCGGGCCACATCGGCGATCCGCGTCACGCCACGGCAGAGAAAGGTGAAACAATCTTCCGCGTGTTCGCTGCCGATGTCGTCAAGTTTTTGGAGCGCGTGCTCGCCTGGGATGGCAAATCGTGGGATGCGTGATGGCGGGATTCGCGCTTGCCCGAGGCGAGCGGATAAACCGGGGACGTGGATGATGGTGAATGAACGATCGACCAGCTGGCGCTATCGGGTGTGTGGACTTCTCTTGCTGGCGACCATGCTCAACTACATGGACCGCCTGACGCTTTCCCAACTCGGCACCACCATTCGCCATGAATACTCCCTGTCCCATGAACAGTATGGCATGCTCGACACGGGCTTCAGTTATGCCTTCGCGCTCGGGGCGATTTTCTTCGGCTTCCTCGTCGACCGGGTAGGCCCGCGCTTTTTGTATCCGTCCGTTTTCCTCGGCTGGTCCGCCGCCGGCGTGGCGACGGCTTTCGCCCAGCCGATCGGGGCCTGGTTCATCCCCGAGACGGTCCATTCCCTGCCGGAAACGTTGAGCGCCACCCTTATGGGACTGACCGGTTCACCCGGCGGAGGCGGTCCACTGCTGGCGGCCACCACGCTCTTCCCAGGCCGAACGCAGGTATCCGAGCAAGCCTATCTCGGCTTCATGCTTTGCCGCGTCACGCTCGGTTTCTTCGAGGCAGGCCACTGGCCCTGTGCCCTGGTGACGACTCATATCATGCTGTCGCGCGCCGACCGGTCGCTGGGCAACAGCATCCTGCAAAGCGGGGCCGCCTTCGGTTCTATCCTCACGCCCATCGTGGTGACCTCGATGCGCACCTCGGAACTCGGCGGCTGGCGCCTGCCGTTTGTCGCCATCGGGTTCATCGGCATGCTCTGGATCATTCCCTGGCTCGCAATGATCCGTAGCGGCGACCTCGAACGCAAACCGGCTGATGCTAATGCCCCAGATGCAGCCGACCACGGTCCGAAGTTATGGAGCCGCGAGTTTTGGCAGATGCTCGCCGTGCTTGCCGCCATCGTCATTTCGATCAATCTCACATGGCAATACTTTCGCGTCTGGCTACCGATGTACCTGGAGGAGACGCACCATTACGCAAAAAAACACGTCGATTGGTTCACGTCCGCCTATTACCTCTCGACGGACATCGGTTGCATCGGCGTGGGCTTTCTCGTCAAATGGTTGATCGGCCGAGGGTGGGGCGTCCATCAGGCCCGCCGGATCACGTTCACCGCGGCAGCCGCCTTGACGTTGCTGGCGGTCGTGGTCGCGTTTCTGCCCACCGGACCAGTGCTCCTGGGCGTCCTCCTTCTGGTCGGCGCCGGCTCGCTGGGGCTCTATCCTAACTACTACTCGTTTGCTCAGGAGCTCTCACGTAAACACCAGGGCAAAGTTTCCGGCGCGCTGGGTACGATTGCCTGGATCGGTTCTGGCACGATGCAGCGCCTTGTGGGTAGAAACATTGACGAGACCAAGTCCTACGTGACCGGCATCGTGCTGGCGGGGCTCGTTCCCCTGATCGCCTGCGCCGCGTTGTGGCTATTCTGGCCCGAACGCCGCCCATCGGAGCAGGCCGCGCCGCCTCCACCTTGACATCTTGGGTCGCGCATTCTAAGGTAAACGCACCGGGAATCCGGGCGCTTAGCTCAGTTGGCTAGAGCACTAGCTCGACACGCTAGGGGTCACAGGTTCAAATCCTGTAGCGCCCATTTACTTCAACGATTTGGCGACTGCAATCCATACTGAAAGCTCGAGGCGGCGCATCGTGGGCACGTTCCAGCGCCCACGGTAGTGATAGCGCGCCAAGCGCGACTTTACGTTTCTTAACCGCTCTCCACCTTGCACGCCGCCGCGGATCTTCTTGTATTTACCGTTTGCAGGGAAAGGACATGGTTGGAACATCAATCATGACGCCGCACGCAATTCGCGGATCGCGGCGCCGTGTTGAACGATGGGAACGGGCCTGCCCGTGAAATCGGGAAGGGTAACCTGATCGTAGTCAATTCCTAGGTGGTGGTAGATGGTCGCCAGGAAGTCATGCGGTCCGACGCGCCGCTGGGTCACGTCCTCGCCGCGCCGGTCGGTCGCGCCAATGACGCGGCCGGTGGCGATTCCGCCGCCGGCGAACAGCATCGAATTGGCCCGCGGCCAGTGGTCGCGCCCGGGCTGGACCGTGCCGGCCGCTCCGCTCGCCACGCCGCCGCCGCTGCTGGCGACATAGGAAATCCGGGGCGTTCTGCCGAATTCGCCAGTCACGACGACCAGAACCCGGCGGTCAAGTCCGCGCTCGTATACATCCTCAATCAATGCCGTGACCGCCTGGTCGAACACTGGCAAACGAAACTCCAGGGCATCGAAGACGTGGTGGTTGACGGCATGATCGTCCCAGTTCCCAACCCGGCCGCACAAAGGGCCATCGAACGCGCTCGTCACGATCTCGACACCCGCCTCGACCAGGCGGCGCGCCATCAAGAGTTGCTGGCCCCACGCATTGCGGCCATAGCGATCCCGCACCTGGGGTGTTTCGTGGTTCAAGTCGAATGCCCGGGCCGCGCGGGAACTCGTCAATAGCGTGAGTGCCTGGGCCTGGAATGAATCCATCGCATCCATGGCGCCGGACCGGTCGATATCGCGGCGCAGCGTGTCAAAGCTCCGGTGCAAACCGAGCCGTTCGGTCATACGCTCCTGCTGGCTACGGTCTGCCAGGCCGATGTTCGGTACACGGAAGGTCGGGGAACTTGGATCGCCCGTCACGGCAAACGGTGCATACGCTTCGCCAAGGTATCCTGGGCCGGCGATCGTGAAACTGTCGTAACGCACGATGGGATTGACGCCAACGTAGATCGGCAGATCCCGGCGCGGGCCCGAACGCAACCGGTGGGCGACGCTCATAAAGTCGGGATAATGTGGCCGAAGTTTATCCTGGGGGTCGGGGTCGCCCGACAGAAGTTGCAGCGACCCGGCCGGGTGCCCGCCGCCGGTATGGGCCATCGAGCGCAGGATCGTGAAGCGATCCGAAATCCTGGCATGTCTGGGCAACAATTCGCCGAGGCGCAGGCCGGGCGTCCGCGTTTCGAGCGTTCCAAATGGTCCACGGTAGTCCGACGGCGCGTCGGGTTTGGGATCATACGTTTCCAGATGGCTGGCGCCGCCGCGAAGCCAGACGACGATGACGGCGGTCCGTTCAAGGGATTCAGGCTGGTTGGCCGCAGCGCGCAAGCGTAAGAGATCGGGCAACGACAGCGAACCGAACGCCGCCAGCCCGGCACGGAGGAATTCGCGGCGGTGGTTTCGCGAATGCGTTATTTGAGGGTTGAGGCGCATGAGCATTCTCAATCCTGTGTGGAAACGGCAAGAAATCAGTGACGGTAAGCCACGGGCCCCTGTGGAATCCGTTACAAACCGTTTTGGGCAAAGTCCCTAATCTAGGCGCAATACCGTTCGTCGAAGAGCACTCGACCATCCCCTCAGCGCAAGCTGGGGTTTGGGGGGCTGCCCTAACCGCAACGCTTGCGCGTGGGGCTGGTATCGCTCCGCTTGACCAACCGTATTTTCTCTAGCCGAGCGGGGCGATTTTCTTCAGAGCATTGTGGGCGGATTGACTCACAAGGCGATTTTTGTCTTTGGTTTTGCGAATGATCGCGGGGAGTGCCGCGCTGGCGGGCGGACCGATTCTCCAAAGGGCTTCGATGACGGTCTGGAGGAACTTGCGGCGCGTCTCATCGTCATCGGGCCCGGTGGCGGGCTCATCTTGCAGCAGTTGGGCCAGGACCGGGACCGCGACATCCGGGTTCTTGGTGACGCTCCACAGGCCCTTGGCCGTGGCCAGGCGAATCTCCGGGTTCCGATCACGCAGCGCGGAGGTGAGAACCGGGACGGCATCAATCGCCAGTTCTCCAAAGCTGCCGAGAATTTGTGCGGCCTTGATCCGGGTTACCGAATCGTCGCAGCCAAGGGCTTCAATCAAGGCCGCGATGGCGGGTTGCCCACTTTTCCGTAACGCAGCCTCGGCGTAGACGGACGTGCTCAGTTGTTTCGCGCAAAGCAAGATCGCCTTGGCCTGGGTGAGGCCCAGGTGATCCAGGGCGGCCTGGGCGGTTTGGCGGACGTCCTCATTCTTGTCGCTCAATGCGGCGGTTAGCAGCGCGGGAACCACATCCGTGTCGGTCTTCTTGCACCACGCCAGCGCTTCGGCGGCGGACTTCCGCAACGCTTCGGCCTGGCTTTTCATGAGGTGATTGGTCAGGAAGCCGATCATGCCATTCATTTCGATGCGCAGTCGGCACAGGGCGTGCGCTACCTGAAGCAAATCGTCGCGAGTATGGACCCAGCCGAGCCAAACCTTGACCAGGGCGTTGCGTACGCGTTGATCGGCGCAGCCTATCTCACCCAGAGCGCGAACGGCGTTCAAGGCCAGCGTGGATTGATTTGTACACAAGGCGACCAGGGAATCGACAGCATCTTTCGCGTCCCGGCCCAGGCTCCCGAGGGCGCGGGCGGCGGATTCCCGAACGCTGTCCGGGATGCCGTCCTCAAGAAGTTCGATAAGCGGCCCGACGGCGCCTTTCGCGCGCGGCCCGAGGTTCACGAGAATGCCGCCCACTTCCTTGTACACCACGGGCGGCCTCGATCCGCCGCGCAAGAAACGTTGCAGGGAAACGACCAGCGGATTGACCAACGACTGAGGCGCGGCCCCCCATTCTTCCACTTCCAGCGCCCGGAACGCATGAATTGCCGCCCGCTGAGCGGCGTCGTCGCCGTCATTGAGTGCCCGAAGGTGTTTTTGAAGTTGGTCAACCCCCGCCATGATTCCACCCTTTTTTGAGCACCGAGGGGAAACGCGAACCGGTCGCGCTTCACAGGCCTGTGCCGTTATGGTTGTGTCCCATCCCGCCCCACCATCTTGGCTTTGCGGATGTTGCTTTTCTTGCGCATTTCGGCGCGCCGCCGAGCCTCACAGGGCTTTTCGTAGTGCTTTCGCTTGCGCAACTCCTTCGTTAGGCCGCTCCGTTCCAAGAGCTTCTTGAAACGCCGCAAGGCCATGCCGATGGGTTCACGGTCATGAACCCTCATTCGTAACGACATACAATCTCCTTTCCTTGGCCGTCGGCTTGGGTCGGCCCGGTGCGCCCTGGCCTGGCCATGCCTGAACGGTAAACACCGAGAGTTAATACCTCTTCAATATTTTAGGGTTAGCGGCGATAATGTTCCCTTCGTGGTCTGCGACCAAAAAATAACTGTGGGCAACCACGGCGGAAACCACGTCCGTGCCAATGAGCACGTTGACCCGATAGCGGTCGTCCCACAGGCAGCGGACCTGGACCTTCTGCAAACCGATTGGCTGGCCCAGGGCGTGAAGCACCTGCTCCCCGATGATCGCGTGCAGTTGATGCCGGACCGTTTTTTCACCTTCCGGCGCCGTTTCTGCTTGCTTTTTCGCTTCCATGATTGGTCCAGACTCTTCCGTTGAGAACTTTGGGTCTGTTGTTTCGTGCATCTTCACGGCCCAACAATATCGGACGACAAAACGCCCGGCTCCGCACGCTTGATGTCCGCCAGATTCACGAGGAAGGTTCTGAACGAAAAGGAAGGCATCACGGATGTAGAGGAATATTGTTATTCTAGTGCCAAAGCCATAAAAAACCAGCCCTGTTTGGAAACGTGAGGGTGCCGGGTCGGCCCGATACTCCCTCGGGCCCGGATTTCGTAGGTCAACGATGCCGTGCGAAGGCCATTTTTGCAGGTCAGGTCAAATCAGGACAGGTGCTTTTCTTCCTCGATCATCACATGGGAAATCGCCAGGACAAGGGCTGGAAAGGAGACCTCGCCATAGCGGACCTTGTCCCAGTCGGCCTGACCGCGACGGATGACGAACATGAATTCGGGGTCCGACACGACACGCTCGATTTCGCTCCAATAAGCGAAAAAACGCAGGCCTCGGAAGCCCGCCCGATCCAGCGCTACCTGGCCAAATGCCACGCACTCTCCCTCAAAGATATGTTTGAGTTCGGGTAGAAACTGCGCGGCGGAAAGCTTGGTTTCAATATACTCCATGATCGGTAGGATAGCCGGATTCCGGCCAGTGCCGAACTCGGCGTCCTGGTCGCGAATGCGAATCCGGAAACGGGGCAGCCGGTACTGCTGATCGACCTGGAAATCGCTCACTTCGTCCCAGAGACAGCCATGAAATTGTTTGCCGGATTGCCGAAGTATGCCGTTCTCGCAGACCCAAAGTGTGACTGGCAACCGAAGCGGACGAAAAAAAGCGAGCCAAGTTCCGAGACCAGCAAGCAATATTGAAAAAAAAGCCATGGCCGGGAGTTCGTTGAAACCTGGCTCCGCGATCAGTGCAATGGCGCACAACGTGCCCAATCCCACACCGCAAACCGGAAGGACCAATCCAATCCCAAACCATGGGCTTTCACCCGGAAGTGTGAAACTCGCAACGGGTCTACCGAGCGCTTCCGCGTTCAGCAGCGCAGCGTCAGGAATCGGGAACCAATCGGCGGCGCGCATGTCCGGCAACGGTCGGGTCGCGAACTGGGCGAGATGGTGCTGAACCACCGGCGAATTGGACCTGAATTCCTCCCAGGACGCATACCTCACGGACGGATCGTGCCTCGGGCCAGCCAAAAGAACCGTGGGTGGTCGTTCGGGCGGTTGCTCTTGAAACGCAAACGATGTTGGGATCGGCGGCTCGGCCGTCACGTGCGATTCCCCAAGCGGAACGACGCGCCCGCAGCGCACGCAATGTGCCTGCGCAAGGTCGTTTGGGACGCTCAACGTCTCATTACAGTGGGGGCACAGGACGGCTTGCATGACCACGGCCCGAACATTTCTCCCGCAACAATAAAAGCCAGCTTACTTGACCCCGGCGCGCAATGCAAGCAACGATCGAGCAGGCATGATTGCAGCAGTTCCCGGCAGCTGGTAATACCGCGTCATTTTCAGGAAGCCTGCGTGTGGGCGTTCGTAATCGTTTTCGCCATGATAATTCCCTAGCTTCTCTATTTTGTCGTGCGCAAAGGGACTTGCCATGGATGCCGACGCG
>JACPPF010000143.1 GCA_016191165.1 Planctomycetota bacterium | reverse complement strand
TCGAGCCTGTGGACGCGATTGGTTCTGGATCTGAACTTGGCTGCCGAGGCAGTGGGCCAGACGATCGAAGCGATTCGCGAGACCGCGGCCGCGTTCCGGCCTATTTTCTCCGCGGCGTGCACCTAAAAACGGAAGAGCCAAGAAAGCTCTTAATTTCTACGGCGATCTTTTCCGCTGCCCTCTCCGCTCCGAGCAATTGTTCGGCCCCCAAATCCACGTATAAGTGTTTGCCGGCCGAGGGAAGATGAAACGGGTCGTGCGTGATCGTCCACCCGTCCTTGACGAGAGCGTTCTTGACAGCCTGATGGTAAAGATCGCGTGCCGGCATGGCATTCCTTCTTGTCGAGCCGTGGGATCGATTATACCACAGGCCGACCGTAGGGGCGCGCCGGGATTTCCGGTCGCGGCGACGGGGCAAACTTTACCGAACTTGCGGCCCTGAAAGTTGTTCGGGTTTTTTACTTGCCACTTGCCTGAGTGGTTTCAACTCCTATATTAGAACGTTACCATTCATCGGGAATGGCAACCTCTCACATCTGCTAAGGGGATCGTCATGAGTTATGGTGTTCTGGAGATGGATCTGATTGAGGAGCTTCGCCTGCGCCGCTGGGCGCGCGAAAACTACGTGCCGCCGGAGAAGCGTGACGGCGCGTGGCATCCCGTCATCCAAGAGGAGATGGAGAAGAAGGACAACGAGAAGTTCTCCCCGAATCAACGTCGGAAAGGCAACTAATCCCCTTGCCCGAACCAACCCCGTGACCCGAAGCGTGAACATCCGCGGGATGTTTACCCTTCGGGTTCTTTGTTTTTCCCAAGCCCCAGGATGAGCGCAGCGATTCCTGGGTTTTTCGCAACCCCCAGGATGAGCGCAGCGATTCCTGGGGGTTCGGCACAGGAACACTCATGGGTTTTCTCTCAGGACGAGTTACCTGCATGCGCTACCGCGTCAGCGGCAAGGCGCCGCGCACTTTTGGACTCGAACACCTCGACGCCCTTGCCAGTCACGCCATTGGCAAGCAGCGCGTCGCGGCGAGCGATGGCTCCGAGGCAGGCTGGATCGCCGGCGATCACATCCTCGACACGAACTTCGAGTTGGCCAAGAATGTCGTCAATGACGCCTTGCACATTGCCATGCGCGTGGACGAGCAGAAAATGCCGGGCGACTTGCTTCGCGCCTACTATCAGGTCGAGTTAAAGGCTCTGACCGCCAGCAACCCCAGCGGCTTTCCCAGTGCCAAGCAAAAACGGCAGGCGCGCGAATACGCGCGTGATCGCCTCGACAACGAGGCAAAGGATGGCCGATACCTGCGACGCAAGGCGATTCCGATTCTTTGGGATGCGCCATCCAACGAGTTGCTTGTCGGCACGACTTCGGGGACCGCCATCGATCGGCTCGTCACGCTCATGCATCAAACCTTCGATCGCAAACTCGACCTGCTCGGGGCGGGTCGGCAGGCGTTCGCTCACGCCGAGGCCGGGAACTTGCAGCGCCATGTCGATGACGCCAAACCCACCGCGTTCACGCCCGGCGGCGAGGTCAGCGAGCTGGCCTGGACGCCCGATGAAAACAATCGCGATTTTCTGGGCAATGAATTTCTCCTTTGGCTTTGGCACTACCTGGAGAATGAGGCCGACACGGTCAAACTGGCCGACGACTCCGAGGTGGCCGTGATGATTTCACGCAGCTTGCAACTGGAATGCCCGCGTGGCCAAACGGGCCGCGAGAGTATTTCGAGCGACGGTCCGTCGAAATTGCCCGAGGCGCATCGCGCGCTTCAGGCCGGCAAGTTGCCCCGAAAGATGGGCCTGACACTCGTTCGCCAGGATTCGCAACACGAGTTGACGCTTCAGGCTGAATCGCTCGCGATCTCCGGCGCCAAGCTGCCGCCGCCGGAAGCGGAAGACGAGCGCGGCCGACTCGAAGAGCGGGTGACCCAGGTACGGCATCTGCTTGAAACGCTCGACTTGCTGTATGCCGCCTACCTGAACCATCGCCTCGGCGATGCCTGGGGCAAAGAGGCGGCGCGGATCAAGAAATGGTTGCGGCTCGCGCCGTAGCCGGGTGCGGTTCGCCGTTCGCGCCGCGTCCACCGAACGCTAAGCCGCAAGCGGCGGTATTACGTCATTTCCCCTTGTCGAATTTTTCCAGTTCCAACACGACCTCGTGGGTTTTGGTGCGCACGCGCTGTTTCACCATGCCGATGTCGCGCACGAACCAGTAATCGATCTCGATCTGCTCCTCCGGGGCTTTTTGACTGCGATAGGAAATGATCAACGCGTCGTGGATACCCATCGGCACCGTAACGCGATCGCGATTGGCGACAAAGGTTCCCTTGATCGTCGTGTTGCCGCTCACGGAGTCGCAGGTCCACGTCTCGCCCAGCTTGCGCGGGACCTTGAAGAAAAGGAGCGGCGGTGTGATCTTGGTCCGCGCGGCGTGGACGCGGAAAACGCCCTCGGGCAGGACGACGACGTGATCGAAGGTCGACTTGCCCTGGCTCGTCGATTTGAGAAGAAAACCGGTGTGCTGGACGGTGACATCCTTGCCGTCCTTGGTCTGCTTTTCCAGGTAAGACTCGGTTTGTGCGACCTCAACAACCACTTTGCGGACGGGCGCCGTTTTCGCCTGGAGTGATTTCAGATCGCGGGCGCGATAGGTCCAGCGCATGCCGACCTCGAGCGGGAAATGATCGAATTTCAGCGGCGAATTCTGGGCGGCGCCGACCAGAGGCGCCAGGAAAACCAGGAAGGCCGGCGCGAACGATCGTAATTTCATTTCAGGATTCCCCTCGCGTTTCCGTGTCCATTCAGCCCAACGGCGGCTCACCAGATTCCTTATCTTACCGCATTCTCGATTGTTCATGCCAGATGGTTTGTGCCGGTCGAAACGATTATCATCGGCGCCCGGCGAGTCGGACTTGACCAAAACCCAAAATCCGGCTATCGCCCGAAACGTCTAGGCGGTTATCTTAGGGTTGCGCCCGAAAATCGATCCAGGGAGAAGCGAATGGTGGTAAAGAAACTTCTCTATACGGTGCTGGCGTTGAGTATTTTGACCAGCACGGGTTGTTGCCGTATGTGGGAAAACTGGTGCCATCGCCCCAACTATTACCAGGGCGCCGCGCCGTACTGTCAGCCCGCGCCGCCACAATGCTGCCCGCCGGGGAGCTATTCGTCGCCGGTGGGTGCGGCCGTGCCCGTGCCGCCCAGCGCGCCGACCAACTGGCAGCGTTGTCCGTAAGCGCCCGTTGACGAACGAACCGGTTTGACAAGTGTAGGGCCCTGACCGCGCGTTCAGCCGGGCGCCAGCGCTTGCCTTTTTCCATTTCATTCCACCACCTTGGTTCCAGGCCCTTCGCGACCGAGTGTAACACCTTCCTGAACCCCAGGTCGCATTTTCCTTGACGCCGATCCATCGGCTTGTTAACGTTTTCTATGTTGGCTATCGTTGGGCGCGGATTGGGGATTTGCGTCAGCTGCTAGCAACGGTTCGGTCGATACGACACCCACCCCCTGCCTTGCAAAACCAAACCCGCGCCGCGGGTTCCCGCCGGAAAGGAACGCTTCATGTTTTCAATCTTCGGAAACCAGAACGACCGCAACTGCCAGGGCGTCAATCGCCGCGAATTCTTGCAAGTTGGAGGGTTGGGCCTCCTTGGCGGTTTGACGTTGCCGATGCTGATGCAGGCGAAGGCCCAGGCCGCGGCAGCGGGCAGCCCGGTGCGCGACAAGGCGGTTGTTTTCCTGTTCCTCTCCGGCGGCCCGTCGCACTTCGAGTTTTTCGATCCCAAGATGGACGCCCCCGCGGAGATTCGCAGCATCACCGGCGAAACGCGCACCACGTTGCCTGGCATCACCTTCGGCGGCACGATGACGCGTCTGGCGAGCATGGCTGAAAAGCTTGCCGTGGTTCGGTCCTATGCGACCGGGCGCGGCGATCACACTTACCTGCTGCCCGCCAGCGGCGACAACGCGCTCAAGGCAACCATGGGCGCGCTCTATGCTCGGGTCGCCGGCGTCAATCAACCGCGGACCGGGATGCCGAACAATGTGCTCATTCTCCCCGAGGCGGTTCAGCGCGGCCTGCGCCTGCAAGGTAATTTCGAGACCGGGGCCCTGCCGACGCTGACCGCTCCGGGCGACCTCGGCGCCAGCTATCGGGCGTTCGATCCTTCCGGGTCCAGCGAGGTTCAACGCAACATGCAACTGCGCATCGCCCCCGAACGGCTCGAAGATCGCCGCTACCTGCTCGACGCCTTCGACACGATGCGGCGCGACATCGACAACCGCGGCGTCCTGGCCGGGGCGGATCGCTTTCGGCAGCAGGCGTTCGACGTGATCAGCCGCGGCGTCGCCCGGGCGTTCGACCTGTCGCGCGAGGATCCGCGCCTGATCGATCGTTACGACACCGCCCGTTTCTTCCGCAACGAGGATGTGCAACGCTACTACGACATGCGCCGCGCTTCGAACTACCTCGGCAAGCAGATGCTGCTCGCGCGGCGATTGGTTGAGGCCGGCTGCGGCTTCGTCACCGTCTCCGATTGCGGCTGGGACATGCACGCCAATGAAAACAGCCCGCGCAACATGACCGCCTTGCCCGGCATGTCGGCGCAGGTCGATCACGCAGTGGCGACCTTCCTGGAGGATCTCGAAGACCGTGGCATGAGCGACAAGGTCCTGCTGGTCGTCACCGGCGAAATGGGCCGCACGCCACGCCGCAACGGTAACGGCGGCCGCGACCACTGGGGCAACCTCACTAGCCTTCTTCTGGCCGGCGGCGGTCTGCGCATGGGCCAGGTCATCGGCCGTTCGGACCGCATCGGCGGCAGCCCCGCGACCGAGCGCTTTGGCCCTCCCCACCTCCTGGCCACGGTCATGCATACCCTGCTTGATATCGGCGAGGTCCGCGTGCAGCGCGAGCTGGGCCGCGTGGCGAATGTGATTAGCGACGGGACGCCGATTGCGGGGTTGGTGTCGTAACTACGGCGTGACCTTTGGTAAGATGATTGGGAAGGAGATTCCCATGAAGTACAAGATTGCGATCTACCACGACGACGAGGGGTTCAGCGTGTGCGTCCCCGCCCTGCCCGGGTGCTGGTCCGAAGGCGACACCGAGGCTGAGGCAATGGCGAATATTCAAGACGCGATTCGCGAATATTTGGCTGCGCTTGACGATCGCTTCAAAAACGCAGACTTGCGCGAATTGGAAGTGACGGTGTAGCCGTGCCAAGAATTCCCGGTGTCAATCACCTGGACGCTGTTCGCGCGTTGCAGAAAATTGGGTTCCAAATCATCCGCCAGGGTAAGCATGTTATCATGAGCGATGGCACGCGACAGGTCTCGATTCCGCGGCACAACCCCATCAAGGCTTTCACGATGGGCGGAATAGCCAAGGACGCGGGTTTGGGTGTGGAGGAGTTTCGAAAATTGCTGTAGGCCAAAGAAACATGATCACGCCGGTCCAACAGCTTGATATGCCCAATCGGTCAGCCGGCACCGTCGGCATGAGCGTTGACATCCTTGACCGCATGGAGCGAGCCGTGGCCAAGGTGCGCGAGAGGTTGCTGCGAGCCACAGCGGCGCTGAACAACGCCGGGCTTCCCTACGCCGTGGTCGGCGGCAACGCGGTCGCTTCCTGGGTCGCCACGGTTGATGAAGGCGCCGTTCGTAACACGCGCGATGTGGACATCCTGGTTCGCCGCGCCGATTTGGCCGCGGTTACCGCCGCGCTGGAGCGGGCGGGCTTCGTTGCGGGGGAACTACTGGACGTCGTCATGTTCCGCGATGGCCCCATGGGCAAGCCGAGCGAGGCCGTTCACCTTTTGTTCTCTGGGGAAAAAACGCGGCCCGATCATCTGTCACCGGCGCCGGAGATTCGGACTGTGGACGATCCCGCCAATTTTAGCGTCGTTACGCTCGAGTCGTTGGTTGAGATGAAGCTGTTGTCCAATCGACGCAAGGATCAGGTTCATATTCTCGATTTGATCGGCGTCGGTCTGGTCGACGCGTCGTGGCTACCGAAGCTGCCGCCGGAGTTGGCGGCGCGGTTAAAGGCGATCTTGGATACGCCGGACGGGTGAGACGCCCCTGGGAGCGGCCCTGTGCCAACAAACCCGCATGGCCCAAGGATGGCTGTCCCCGGGCGTTCTGTATCATTACCCCATATCCCCCCGCTGGCTTCCGGAGTTGTTCGCAATGTCCAAGGCACGCATCCCGGTCACCGTCCTGACCGGCTTTCTCGGAGCGGGCAAAACCACGCTCCTCAACCATATCCTCACCGCCAACCACGGCAAGCGCGTCGCCGTCATCGAGAATGAATTCGGCGAAATCGGCGTCGATCAGGATCTGGTCATCCAGACCGAGGAAGAAATTTTCGAGATGAACAACGGCTGCATCTGTTGCACCGTCCGCGGCGATCTCATTCGCATCCTCGGCAAGCTCCTCAAACGCAAGGACAAATTCGACTACATCCTGATCGAGACCACCGGTCTTGCCGATCCCGCTCCGGTCGCGCAGACGTTCTTCTCCGACGACGAGATGAAATCGCATCTGCGGCTCGACGCGATCGTTACCGTGGTGGACGCCCGCCACGCGGCGCAACACCTCGACGTGATGCGCGAGCCCGAGGAGCAAGTCGCCTTCGCGGATGTCATCTTGCTCAACAAGATCGACCTGGTCGCGCCGGCCGACGTCGACGCGCTGGAAGCGCGTTTGCGCGCCGTCAATGCCACGGCTCCGATTCATCGTTGTCAACGGGCCGTCATCGACATGGACAAGATTCTGGGCGTGAGCGGCTTCGACCTCGACCGGGTTCTTGCGATCAATCCGAATTTCCTGGATATTGAGGCCCACGAGCACGAACACGACCAGGCCATTTTTTCGGTGGGCATCACCATCCCAGGCGACCTCGACGAAAAGAAGCTCAATCACTGGATGGGCGAGTTGCTGATGCAGGAAGGGCCGGACATCTTCCGCATGAAGGGGGTCCTGAGCGTGAAAGGCGATCCGCGGCGGCACGTCTTCCAGGGCATTCACATGCTCTGCGAATCGCAACCGGACCGCCCCTGGGGCAAGGGGGAGGAACGTGAGAACAAGCTGATCTTCATTGGCCGGAATCTGAATCGTGAGCGGCTTGAAGAGGGCTTTCGCAAGTGCCTGGCGCGGAGTTAAACAACAAGTTTCTTGGCACGCAGCGCGAGCAAGTGCGGCACTTGCTGGCGCTGCGTACTCGTCTTGCGACGAAAAAGACTCAATCGGCGACGTTTCGGTCGTCGAAGTCCTTTCTTAGCTGATCCTCGTTTTCAAAACTCACATTGTGAACTTTCCGCAAAGCGACCAGAACCTGGCTGCGGTACACGCGAGCCTGCTGTTCCTGGGCGCGCTCGGCAAAGAGGTTGCGCAACCCCACGCCAACCAAATGTTGCGGGAACGGAACCCGCTCCATCGTCTCGCGGAAGCCTGCCTCGTCCTTGCGCGGCGGCGCCGAGATCAGGGCGACGTAGAACACCGAGCGTGGCTTGTTGGCCAGAATTTGTACGAAATTCTCGGGATTGTTGCGGGTCTTGTCCTTGCTGACCATCTCGAAGAGCGCCTTGTTGACATCGTCGAGATCCTTGTTGCCCAGAGAGAGCGGGGCTTTCATGTCGTAAAGTTTCAGAATCTGGGTCATCGTGTCCTCGCGCGGATAAACGATGGTATCCTTGGGCAATGGCGGTAGAGAATAATCCACACGAACGGCGTTCCCGAATGTGGCGATCTCTTCGGGCTTCATCTGACTCAGGTTGGCCAGCACGTGTTTGCCCGACTTGAGAGCGTATTGGGCGATCACATCGGGGTTGCGCCCCTTTTTGATGAGGTCGATGGCAATGGCCTTGGCCTTTGGCAGGGCCTTGATCTTGCGGGCCTCCTCGAACTGCCAGCCTTCCGTGACGCGCGCGAGCATTTCGCGAAGGTCGGCGGCGGCCTTTCGCGCGTCGTCGGCCTGGCGACGCAATTCGTCGAGCTTTCCCGCGTCCTTCTCGGTGGTCATCGCCTTCTGGAAGCCGGCCAGCCGTTTCTCGAACCTCTTGAGATCGGCGCTGACCTTGGCGAGGTCGCTCGGTCGATTCGGGGGCAGCTCGGCCGTGCGCCAGAACAGGATCGGGCGGTCCGCGGTCTTGAAGAGGTCGAAGTTGGGAATCTGGGCGTTGGGGCCGTGCTGCGCCAGATGGGCTTCAAACCGCGCCTGTTCCTTTTGATCGACGTTGCGTCGATTGATCAGGGTCGGATCCAGCTCACCGTGTAACATGCCGGCGCGGGCCAGGTTGGGCCTGACCTCAGGCGGCCAGGACATGGCCCGATAAACCGAAGTCGCCGCGAACGATTCGCTGCCGTCGAAAAACATCTTCTGAAAATCGGTCTTCTTGAGCAATCGCTCCGGCGTGAGATCACGTCCTTCAAACATGTTGATCATGTCCACATATTTTTCGAACGCCTCCTGAAGGACCGAGAATTCCTTGGCGCCCTCGATGTTGAAACGGGTGTAGTATTCCTGGCGCTCGGTCTTGGGGCCGGCGGTGAGTTTGTATTTGGGGATCAGGATTTCGAGGGCACGTTTGAATTTCTCCGCGTCGCCGCTGGCTTTTTTTAGCTCATTGCGGACGATTTCCATGTTCTCCTGGGCCCATTCCTCAGCTGCGCGGCGGGCGAGCAGGTCCTTGATGTCGCGTTGAACCGTCTCGATGGTGAAGCGAGGCCGATCATACATCCAGGCCTCGAAGCCAAACGGATGGCGGTAAGTCACGCTGTTGTCAAGTTTGTAATAGGGCCCGACGCGCGCCAGCGGGACCTGGGTCAAGGCCCACCAACCGAGATAATCCTTGTAAAGCGGCGTGCGGCGGCGCATTTCGGAAAGCAGGGCGTTCTCGACCTCGGCCTCATGGCGTTTGCGAACCTCGTCCAGCCGGGTCTTGTCCGCCGCCGGTTTCCCCATGGCACCCCAGGCCAGGAAGCCCGCCAGCGCGTTCTGGCCCTCCAGGGGATTCCAGGCCGACATTGCCGAGGCGGCCATCAAACTGGCGAAGGCGCCTCCGTCGGTTCGCTGCGCCGCCAGGTAGGCCAGGATCGGCGACGCGAAATCAACCTCGGTGGGTTGCGCGGCGTTCCAGTACTTGTCGGTCTGCGGATTTCGGCTCAGGGCGTCGTATTGAGCCTGCAAATCCGCCTTTTCTTTTTGCGCGATCGCCATGAAGCGGGTGGCGGTCACCAGGGGGGACTGCATGATGTCGAATACGATTGGATTGGTCACCTTGAGCTGCGCCACCGCCTGCGCCAGGCCCAGATAGGCCGGCGAATTTGGATCGGCATACACATATCCAACTTGCGCCTGGGCAGCCTTTTCCAGGCCGAAATCGGCCGAGCTGGGGTCGTTTGGCTTGTCCTTGTGAGCGGTGAAAAAAGCCTCCCGTTGCAGCTGGTTCGGCACCAGGGGGTTGCCCTTGGCGTCCTTGAGTTCCTTGATCGTGGCCTTGACGTCCACGGGCAGCAAGGTCACGTCAAACTCCCAGCGGTTTTTCTGGTAGAAATCCCACAGCTGAGCGAGGGTAAGCGGCGCGCGGGTTTCGTCTGGCACGGCGGCGTTGTCGAACTTGTAGGGCAGGGGCTGCCCTTCCTTGGCACGGCGAAAGAACAGCGAATAAGGTTGCGCGCGCAAAACCGCCAGCTGGGCGATCCGCACCCGGAATTCCTCGCCGATCGCCTTGCGCACATACGCATTCGTGAAGTCCCGGCTATTTCGCATCGCCGTTTGCTGCGCGTAGAATATCTCGTCGTCGTGCAAAACGCCGAAGAATTCCTGACGAAAGACGATCTTCAGGTGTTCATCCTCAAGATGAATGCCCAGCCGATCCGCCTCGGCCTGCCAGAGTTTGAATTCCACCAGATCGTCAAACTTGGCAATGCCGATGTCAAAATAGCGGGGCCGATTCTTGCGCTCGGCCAGCGTGAATTGCATGTTCCTTTGGTCTTTGAGATCCTGTTCGCGCTTCTGGGCGTTCTTGGCGCCCTTGACTTTTTTTTGATTCTCGAAGAGAGCCTTGGTGAGCTTTTTGAATGCCAGATCGGCGCAAACCTTCATGATGGCGTCTGCCAGGTTTCGCTGGGTGCGCAGATCGTGCAGGTCGCGGCTGCTGATTCGACTGCCGGCGATCGAACCGATGGTTTGCCCCTTGCTGCCGAGGCCCAGCAACGGGAGAAGGCGATCCTGCATGTCGCCCTTCATGCCGGTGCAGAAGACGAAGCTGATCATGCAGACCATCAAGATGAGCGCCATCCAGAATCGCTTGTTTTTCTGGAATGTGCCAAGGATGTTGAACGCCATACGGTCCCTCGATGTTGAGGCTCCCTGGGAATCCCGCCTGGACAAGCCCGGCGACTTGCCGGAGACATGATGCGCGGAAATCCTGTAATCCATTGGCCGCGCGGGGGAGTTTTGTTCCAATCCGGTTGCGGCCATGTTTCCATGACGGCCAAGAACCCATTCTTGGGGAAGAGGTTGGTGGGTCCCCCCCTTGACTCGTCCTTGATAATGGTACGCGGAAGAGGGCCAACGAACAGAGGGGCGATCCGCCCGGTTGCTGGACACTTGGATTACGAAGCCGTAAACCGGTTGCAAGCCGCTTGCGGCTTAGCGCCCGCAGGGCGCCAGGGCGCAAACGTAAATTGAGGAGTGTGAACGTGGCACGGAAGAAGAAACACCTGGTCATCGTCGAATCGCCCGCCAAGGCGAAAACGATTAACAAGTATCTTGGCCCCGATTATGAAGTCGTGGCCAGTCTGGGGCATGTGCGCGATCTGCCCAAATCGCGTTTCGGCATCGACATCGAAGGCGGCTGGGTTCCGACTTACCGCGACCTGAAGGACCGCAAGGACGTGCTCGCGTCTCTCAAAAAGCACGCCGCCGGCGCCGATCTCGTTTACCTGGCGCCCGATCCGGATCGCGAAGGCGAGGCCATCGCCTGGCACCTGAAGGAAGCGCTCAACCTGAAGGACGAACGAATTCGCCGCATCACCTTCAACGAAATCACCAAGACCGCGATCCAGAAAGCGCTCGCGGCCGCCCACGATATTGACATGGACCTCGTCGCCGCTCAAGAAGCGCGGCGATTCCTCGACCGCATCGTCGGCTACAAGCTCAGCCCCCTGCTGAGCCTGACGCTGGCGGAAAAGTTGACAGCCGGGCGAGTTCAATCCGTTGCCGTGCGGCTCATCGTCGAGCGGGAACGCGAAATCGCGGCGTTCAAGCCGGAGGAATTCTGGAAGATCGCCGCCATCCTGCAAACGAAAGACTTGAGCAAGACCGGCGTGACCAAGGCGAAGCCAAAGAAAGCCGCCAAGCCCAAACCGACGGAGGAAGTTGACGAACTCGACGATGAAAATCCTCCGGAACCCAAGCAGGAGGAGCAACTCCCCGAGGGCGTCTTCCAGGCGGAACTCGCCGAATGGGACGGCCAGAAGTTCAAGGCCGGCGCCCAGGCCGAAGTGGATCCGATCGTGGCCGCGCTCAACGGTGCGAACTATGTCGTCACAAAGGTCGAGCAAAAGGACCGCCAGGAAAAACCGCAAGCGCCGTTCACCACGAGCACGCTCCAGCAGCAGGCGTCGCTGCGGCTTCGCTTCACGGCCCGGCGCACCATGACGGTCGCGCAGCGGCTCTACGAGGGCGTGCAACTCGGTAGCGAGGGCCAGGTCGCGCTCATCACGTACATGCGTACCGACAGCACGCGCATCTCCGACGACGCACTCAAGGCGTGCCGTGAACACATCAAGGAAAACTACGGGGCCAAGTACCTGCCCGAAAAACCAAACGCCTATGCATCGTCCAAGGACGCTCAGGGCGCTCACGAGGCGATTCGGCCCACCGATCTTTCGCAGACGCCCGAGAAAGTTGCCAAGCATCTGCCGGCGGAGCAATTGAAACTGTACACACTGATCTATGAGCGCTTCCTCGCATGTCAGATGACCCCGGCGATCTGGGCGGTCACCAACGTCGAAGTCACCGCAACTCCAAGCCCCGCCATGAGCGCAGCGATTGGCGGGGGGTCAGCGAACGGCCTGTTCAAGGCGCAAGGCAAGACGCTCAAGTTCGATGGCTACCGCAAGGTCTACGTGCATTCGAGCAAGCAAGAGGACATCATCCTGCCCGCGATGAAGGAGACCGACCCGCTCGACCTCTTGAAATTGAAGCCGACGCAGCACTTCACCGAGCCGCCCCCGCGCTACAACGAGGCGTCGCTCGTCAAGACGATGGAGAAGGAAGGCATCGGCCGGCCGAGCACCTACGCGTCGATCATCGGCAAGATTCAGGATCGCGAATACGTCGCGCTGAAGGACCGCCGTTTCTACGCCACGGAGACCGGCATGAAGGTGACCGACCTGCTCGTGCTGCATTTTCCCAAGGTCATGGACCTGCAATTCACCAGGCAAATGGAGGAAGAACTCGATCACATCGAGGACAAACGCTACGAACGCAATTTCGTGTTGCAGGAATTCTACACGCCATTCTCCGAGGCGCTGAAACTCGCCGAATCGGAAATGCTCAAGGACGCCGAGAAATGTCCTCTCTGCGGCCGGCCGCTGGAAGAGCGATTCAGCAAGTTCGGCAAATTCTTTGGCTGCTCCGGATACAACGCCGAGCCCAAGTGCACCTACATCAAGAAGAAATCCGTGGATGGCGTCGCCCCCGGCGAGAAGCCGGCGCCCACCGGGATCAACTGCCCAACTTGCTCCAAGGAAATGGTCAAACGCGCGGGCAAGACCGGCCCCTTCCTCGGCTGTAGCGGCTACCCCGATTGCAAGACCACGATGAATTACGACGCCGACGGAATCCCCGTCGTCACCAGCCAGCCCAGCGAACACTCCTGCGAAAAGTGCGGCAGCCCGATGGTGCAACGCATGGGTAAACGCGGACCCTTCCTCGGTTGCAGCGCCTACCCGAAATGCAAAAACATCGTCGAACTTGATGCCGAGGGCAAGCCCGTCAAGCCGATCGACACCGGCGTCACTTGCGAGAAGTGCGGCAGCGCGATGGTAATCAAACGCGGCTTCCGCGGCGCGTTCCTGGGTTGCAGCGCCTATCCGGGTTGCCGAAGCACCAAGCAACTGTCCGACGAGCTGAAGGAAAAGCTCAAGCTCGTGAGCGGCCCCGAGCCGGCCAAGAAAAAGTCCGTCGCCTTCGACGCCCCGCCCGACATCAAATGCCCCGAATGCGACGGCCCCATGAAGCTACGGCCAGGAAGATGGGGCAAGTATTTCTTTGGCTGCAACAACTATCCCAAGTGCAAGGGAACCATGAAGGCGACCCAGGACCAGGTGGACGACCTGACGAAACGCGAAGGGGCGGCGTGAACTCGCGCCGATTCACGTTCGAGCCTGAGCGGCAGCAAGAGGCCAAAGCAAAAACCCTTCGCTGGCGCTCCGGCGCGAACACCAACATCAACTTTACTCGCCACACTCAAGGCGGTAAAATACCGTCGGTTCCCCCTTGGAGAAGCCGATGATTGCCGTCGTACCACGTCTAACGCCGTCCACGGAGCTGCCGCCATTGGCCAATGGCGATCACCTCGACCAGAAGACGTTCCACGAACGCTACGAGGCCATGCCGCCGGACGTTTTCGCGGAGCTGATTGGTGGAGTCGTTTACATGTCGTCACCCCAGAAAAAGCGCCATGGTCGTTTTCATCTGAAACTGTCCCGTTGGGTGGATGAATATGAGGTTGCGACACCGGGTGTTGAAGGCGTCGTCAACAGCACACAAATCTTGGGGGACGCCTCCGAACCGCAACCGGACGCCAGCCTGTTGATTCTGCCGGAATGTGGCGGGCAGGTCTGGGAAGACGACAAGGGGTATTTGCATGGCGCTCCGGAATGGATTGGCGAAATCAGTGACAGCACCGAATCGATCGATCTCAATCGCAAGAAGCTGGACTACGAAATCGCCGGCGTCCGCGAATACATGGTCGTCGCCGCCCGTATTCAAAAGGTGTTCTGGTTCATCCGCCGGCGCGGCAAATTCAAGGAAATGGCGCCCGATGCCGGCGGCGTCTTCCGGTCCGACGTACTCCCAGGCCTCTGGCTGGACGCGGCCGCTTTTCTCAAAGGCAATAACAAACGCTTGCTGGCCACATTGGGCAAGGGACTGGCATCGCCGGAGCACGCGGCGTTCGTCGCGAAACTGGCGGCGAAGACGTAACCCGAACCTTTCGCCTCGCCGCTTGTGGCATAGCGTTCGCGGGGCGCCTCGCGAACGCGAAGCCGCAAGCGGCATAATGGAGGACTCAATCATGGCCAAGCACGCACCCAAGTTTCTGGAAATCGTCAACGACGCCCGGGCGCGGATCAAGGAGACCAACGTCGATGCCGTCAAGGCGATGATGGACAGAGGCGAGAAGTTCATCCTGATCGATGTGCGCGAGGAAAGCGAATACGCCAAGGACCATTTGCCCGGCGCCATCCACCTGGGCAAGGGGGTCATCGAACGCGACATCGAAGCCAGCGTACCCGACACCGGCGCCCCGCTCATCCTCTACTGCGGCGGCGGCTTCCGGTCGGCCCTCGCGGCCGACAACCTGCAAAAGATGGGCTACACCAACGTCCTCTCGATGGACGGCGGCGTCCGCGACTGGCGCGCGAAGCAGTACCCCCTGACGCCGGGGTGAGCCCTTGTGTGAAGTCATTCTCGTGTCATAACCGATCAATTGGCAGCACGTTACACCGATTTTTTGAGGACCTCTCACCGATCGGTGGGCATTTCCGGCGGCCAAAACCCGGTTCAGGGCTGAAAAATCGATTTCGGGAACATCCTTGACAAGCCCCGAACAGACCGCATAGGATACTCCCCAAGTGCAATTGTGATTCCTCAACGCCTACCATGCGAGGGGCAATAACAGGTGCGGGATTCAAATACTACAATTTTATTTTTCGTATTATTCGTCTCCCAGTTCTTTTTCCGTTCCGTCTTTCACGCCCACACGGCAGGCGCGTGTTGTGGCGAGGTGAGGTGGACCCCTTTTCCTTCCGTAGGAGGGCAACTCGCATGCGCCTCGCTTCATTTTTGATTTATGCGAACTTGTACGCCTTGGTCTTCTTGTCACCTTTGCACGCACAGACCCCGAAGCCAGAAAAAGTCGCGTCCGCAGGGTTTCTGCGAAGTTTTATTGCGCATGGCGTGACCCATCTCGAGTTTTCGTTTGACGGAAAGCGCCTGTACACGGCTCAGAATTCCTGCGAAAGTCCCCAACTCGGAATTTACAACATCGGGTACTCCCTCCTACTTCCTGACCAACAATCGTTGCCACATGCGTCGAGCTTCGGGATCTGGGACGTAGAGAAGGGCAAACGCATCGACGAGTTACTGATGGACAAAGTTCACCCCCGCGCGCAGGTCAAACTCGCTGTAACGCCAACGAAAATCATGGGCATTTCCGGCCCTGCGTCTGTACACTTCTGGAAATCGTCCCCAACGCTCGAATACGAGAAATGGCATTTTCGCGCGTGGGATATCGACAAGAAGCAGGAATATGATCGCTATTTCATCGACCCGAAGATTGGCCGCCTTCGCAGCATTTTTTCGAACTTGCTGTTGGGTTATGCCCACGTCAAGGATGACGTACTTGTTTATGATCTCAAAAACAAGAAACTCACCAAGTTGAGGAAATACACGGGCGGACTGTATTTTCCAATGCCATCGAGGGAGAGTGGGGTTTATGTTAGGGCCCCCGGCCACCTGATTGAGTTGGACATGAATTCAGAAAAGGTCAAGTACCGCCTGAGGCTTCCAGCTGAAGTGGCCGGATATTGGCACAAATTGTCAGCCGGCGGAGAGTATTTCGCGAATGTTCACTTTGAAGGCGACAAGCGAGATCAACTCGTGCTCACCATTTACGATCTGAATTCGGACAAGACCATTTGCGCGAATCGAGAAAAGCGAAGCTACGCGCTGTTTTATGAGCAATTGCTGGGCAGGATTGGGGAAATTAATACTCATGAACTTTTCAAAATTGCTTTTTCGCGGAGCAATCAGCTAGTGGCCATGGGGGATCAAACTGCCGACAAGGTAAAAATTGTCGACATGAAAAGTGGAAGTGCGAAATGGCAAATTCAATGGTTCGATGGCGCCACGCTCGCGGCGCTTGCATTGTCACCTGACGGAAAAACACTGGCAACGGCGCACATGGATTCAACGGTTCGTCTTTGGGACCTCACCGGAAAGGCTAACACGCCCCTGGAGTTTTTGAAGCCAATCCGAGCGGGTAAGACCGGCGAAAAGAAGACTAAATCGTACTTTCGTGGCGGCATTCAGCGAATCGACCTGGAAGCATTGGCGAAAGGCCCAATGGGGAGCCGTGTGAATGAAGGAATAAGTAGCCTGGCTTGGTTGTCGGACGGGCAATTCGTAACCGTCCAACGCGGTACATCTCGAATTTGGGATTACAAAAGGAAAAGCCCAGCCAGTTCATTTAGAAACCGGTTTTTGAAACACCTGAGCGCACCCCATATCGATTTCTCACAAGGAAACGGCCTTTGGAGCATTCTGGCTGATCCAGGTTACGGACGATTTGGAGGCCGGCTTGCCCATCACGACATCGGCACCGGGGCAGAATTGAAGGTTGGAAACATCGATAAGGATTGCGAGTACCCATTCACAGGGCTGGCGATAGCGAACAAGAAGTCCTTCGCCTTGGTAGGCCATGCCGCACATTACCTTGCGATTTGGAACACGCAGAAAATGCAGGAAGAACATAGGTTTCGCGGCTATCCGCTAGGATTCTACGCACTGGCTATTTCCGCAGACGACCGTTTTGCATTGGGCTGCCATGGGAGGGAGATTGTCCTGTTTGATATTGAAAAAAAACAGGAGGTTCGCCGAATGATCGGACACGGCGACCTCGTAAAACAGACGGTCTTTTTGAGGGACGGCAAGCGTGCCTTGTCGTGCAGTCTGGATAAGACCATTCGGTTGTGGGACATCGAGACGGGTAAAGAGATTAGGAACTACTCCTTTCATACGCGAGGCGTTACCCAGGTAGCTTTGTTTCCTGACCAATCCCACTTTCTGTCATCCGGCTACGATAAGCGCGTCTGTCTCTGGGAGATCAAGGGGAACCAGCCGAAGGAGGTTTTCGGGAATATCCTGGCGGAACGGCGCATCCGCATCTCACCCAATGGTCTAGGCGTGCTTTTCGCTGGCTATGGTTCAAACGGGCGATTAAACGACGGGTTTGGTTTGTATTTCGCCGACGTTGCAAAGTAAATGGCGACGGGGTTGGGGAGGACAGACGTTGGAATGGCGAAAAGAGGTTAACTCCTTGACAATTAAAATGCTTGATAAAAACCGGCTCTGCCCGTTCCCAGGTGCGAACCTTGCCACACGGCATTCGCGGTCGAAATTCTGCGTTCGGTCCCAAGGCGAATACGCCCCTTGAGCAGCACTCCCGATCCCGATTTGATCAAGGTCACCGAAATTTTCCTGATCCCGAGCAGTTTCCTGGTAGGCGCCCTGGGGACGGCCGATACGAATGGCCATCGCGCGTGCGTGTCCCTGCTCGGGCTGATTATCAGTTTGTTGTGGTGGGTGTGCAGCTGCGAGGCGTTGTCCGAACTCGGCGCGCGGCGGGCGGAAACGGACAAACCCGATCACCCGCGCCGCACGCTAGTGCTCTCCTGGTTGGCGCACGTTTTCATGCTGGGGTGGCTCGGCTCCTTGATCGTACACCTTATCCTGTGGGGTCGGCCGCTTGACCGATACCCCCCAATTTCTGTCCGCTGCTTGCCACCTATTTGTTCTGCACGTCGGCTTTTTTTCCTTGCGAACCGCCGACGGTTCGCTTACAGTACCCTTTTCTTTCCAACGAGCCGCGACCGTGAGGGAGCGGGACCCAGCCAGGCGCTCCCTCGCGGTCGCGGCTCGTAGCGATGCGTGAAGTTGGGAGCGGCCGAGTATTACCATGAACCCTTCCCCGGACGACGCCGACGTTCCTGAAAAGACGCGCGTCGTCGTGCCGGTCGATCACGACGTCACGTCGAGTTCGGTTTCGGAAGGCATCAATCCCGCTGAAACGCTGGATTTCAACCTTAACTCCCTGAAATTGACTCCGGTAGCGGGCCCGCCGCCACCGCCTACCGAGGCGCCCAAATCGTTTGGCCGCTACGCCGTCAAGGGAACGCTGGGCAGCGGCGCCTTCGGCACGGTGTACCTGGGGCACGATCATCAGCTCGATCGGCCCGTCGCGATCAAGGTGCATCGCTCGGATCGCCAGCAATCCGATGAGACCAGGAAGGAATTTCTCAACGAGGCTCGCCGGCTGGCGAAACTCAAACATCCGGGCATCGTCGCCGTTTATGATTTTGGCGTCGAGGAAGACAGCGTTTATATCATCTCCGATTTCGTCCAGGGAACCACCCTGAAAGATCGCATGCGCAAGCAGCCGTTCGGCTGGCAGGAGAGCGTGCGCGTTGTCGCGGCGCTGGCCGACGCGCTGGCGCACGCCCATGCCCAGCGCACCGTGCATCGCGATATCAAGCCGGCGAACATCATCTTGACGCCCGACAATCAGCCGGTGCTCGTCGATTTCGGTCTGGGCCTGGATGAAGCTGAAATGACCGGCGAGCAGCGCGGGCTGGTGGCGGGAACCCCGACCTACATGTCGCCGGAACAGGCCTACGGGCTGGCGCATCGCATTGATGGCCGGACCGATATTTACGCCCTGGGCGTTGTCCTTTACGAACTGATCACCGGGCATGTGCCTTTTCGGGCGGCCTCTCGTGAGGAGTTGCTCCGCCAGGTGTGTGAGGACGAACCGCAACCGCTACGCCAGCTGGTGCAGCATATTCCGCGCGCGCTGGAACAGATATGCCTGCGGGCGATGGCAAAGCAAATGGCCGATCGCTTTACGACGGCGGGTGATCTGGCCGAGGAACTTTGGCAACTGGTGCCCGGCCGGGATCAGGTAAAACGCCAGGCGGACGAGGACTTCGACGCAACGGCGACGTCGGACCATGCCGCGCCGCCGCCGGTCGCCTCGACGGTCACCCTGGTCGGCGCCTCGGCGGCGTGTCCGCGTTGCGGGCGAGCAAACCAGGCAACGGCTTCCTTCTGCGCCCAGTGTGGGAGTTCCCTCAGCGCCGGGGGGGCGGTCCCTGCTGCGGAGTTGGCGACACCGCACGAGGCGTCCGGTTCGTCGGCGCGCAAGCGCGACGCGGAACGCCGGCAGGTTACCCTGTTGACGTCCAGCTGCGATCTTTTTGAATCCGCGGAGTTCATTGAGAATCTGGATCTTGAGGAACAAAGCGAAATTCAAGCTGCCTACCAGCGCCTTTGCGCCCAGGTCTTGGGTCGGCATGGCGGGACCGTGCTTCAGGTCACCGAGCAGGCGCTGCTCGCCTGTTTCGGCTTCCCCATCGCACATGAAGACGCCGCCGCTCGCGCCGTGCGGGCCGGCCTGGCGATCCTGGAGGACGTCCGACCGTGGAAGGAACAAATCCTGCGCGACAAGGGCCTGAGCTTTGCGGTGGCCGTCCAGGCGCACACCGGCATGGCCGTGGTTGGCGACGCAACCGACGGGCCGGGCCATGAGCCGTTCTCCGTCCTGGGCGAGCCGCGCAACGTGGTTTCCCGGCTGCAAGCGGTCGCCAGGCCGGACACCGTGGTCATAAGTCAGAACACCTATCGGCTTGTGCAAGGTTTTTTCATTTGCGAGAGCCTGGGCAATGCCGCCATCAAGGGCGTGGCCAAACCGATCGAGTTCTTCCAGGTGATTCGCGCCAGTGATGTACAGGGCCGAATTGACGTTTCGGCGCCATTGGGTTTGACCCCGCTGGTTGGCCGGGACCGGGAGGTCGGGCTATTGCAGGATCGCTGGGAACAGGCGATCGAGGGGATGGGTCAGGTCGTGCTGATTGTGGGGGAAGCTGGGCTGGGCAAATCCCGCCTGGTTCACGTGCTCAAGGAACACGTCATCGCCGAATCGTCCGGCGCGGATCATCCCGTGGTCGAATGGCGCTGCGCCCCGCAATACGAAAATAGCAGCTTTTATCCCGTGATCGAATTTTGCGAGCGCGCCCTGGGCTTTGCACGCGATGAACCGCCCGAGGCCAGGCTGAAAAAACTGGTTGCCCGCGTTGAGGACCTGGGCTTGCCCGCGTCTGAATATGTCCCCATCTTCGCGGCCCTCCTGTCCCTTCCCCTTGACTCCCGGTTTGAGGCGCCAACGTCCACGCCGGCGAAGCAGAAAGAAAAGACCCTGGAGGCCATCCTGGAATGGCTGCGTTTGCGCGCCACCAAGCAACCGTTTCTTTTGGTCATCGAGGATCTGCACTGGGTGGACCCCTCGACCCTTGAATTGCTGGCCTTGCATGTCGAGACGGGGCTGAATGATCGAATCCTTACCGTGCTGACCTTTCGGCCCGAGTTTCAGGCGCCCTGGAAAAGCAAGGACCACCAGACCGTCGTGGCCCTGAGCCGGCTAACCAAAAAGCAGATGACGGCCATGATGCAGCAACGCACCGGCGTCAAGGCGCTACCCCCCGCCCTGATCGAACAGATCGTCGCCAAGACCGATGGCGTTCCGCTCTTCGTTGAAGAATACACCAAGATGGTGATGGAATCCGATCGGATCAAGGAGGTGCAGGGCAGCGTCGAGGTGTCCGGCTCCTACGTTCACCTCCAGATTCCCGCGACCTTGCAGGACCTTTTGATCTCTCGCCTGGACCGCATGGCCAGTAACCCGGAGGTTGTGCAACTCGCCGCGGCCCTGGGCAGAGAATTCTCGTTTGAGTTGATTCGCGCCGCGGGGGCGCTGGACGAGAAGACCTTGTCGGCCGAGCTGGAAAAATTGGTGAGCGCGGAATTGCTATACACCAAGGGCCGGCCGCCGCTGAACAGCTATCTGTTCAAACACGCGTTGATCCAGGATGCCGCCTATCTGTCAATGCTCAAGAGCAAAAAGCAGATCGTGCATCGGCGTATTGCGGAGGCGATTGAAAAGCAGTACCCCGATCTGGCGGAGCGGCAACCCGAGGTTCTGGCGCACCACTGCACCGAGGCCGGCCTTACGCCCCAGGCGATTGCCTACTGGACCAAGGCCGGCCTGCGTTCGCAGGAGCGCTCGGCCAATGCGGAGGCGGCAAGCCATCTGCGCCGTGGGCTGGAGTTGCTGGCAACCCTACCTGACACGCCCGAACGCTTGGGCCAGGAACTGGCGATGCAGATTCCGCTTGCCACGGTGCTGATCGCGTCGCAGGGCTATGCGACGCCCGAGGTGGGCCCGATCCTTGAGCGGGCGCGCGAGCTTGGTTTGAAAAGCGCGCAACCTCAGGCCCTGATGGCCGTCCTCTGGAGCACCTGGGCCTGGCGCGTCGTTCGCGAAGAGCTCGCCCTGTGCCTGGACCTGGGCAGGGAAATCCTGCAACTGGCCGAGGCCCAGAACGACGATGGATTTCGCATGGAAGCGCATTTCGTGCAGGGGCTGACCTGCTTTTATCGTGGGGATTTCACCAGGTCCCTGGAACATGTTCAGACGGGGTTGACGTTGTACGACGCAGAGCGCTGCAAATTTTGGTCTCGCTACACCGGACAAAACTCGGCCGCGACCTTACGGTGCTACCAGGCGCTATCGCTATGGTGCCTCGGTTATCCGGACCGCGCCATCGCCGCCGCTGATGAAGCGGTCACGGTGGCGCAGGCCGCCAATCATCCGTTCACCATTTGCTATGCCTTGCACCATCGCGGCTGGTTGCAACAGTTCCTCCGCCTGGGAAAAGAGGTATCGGCGAGCGCCGAGGCCGAGTTGAAAGTCGCCGGCGAGCAGGGATTCGACTTCTGGAAGGCCGAGGGCGCCTTTTGCAAGGTGGCCGGCCTGCTGCTTCAAGACGATGCCGCGTCTGCGTTGGAGCTGGTGGACCAGGCCTTGAGCGCGTTTCAGGCCACCGGGGCGGCCTTGTCGCTGGCCCATTTCCTGAGCTACCGCGCCGAGGCCAACTGGAAACTCGGCCGACATGAAAACGCGCTTAAAACTATCGATGAGGCCATCGCCGCCTGTGCCAAGAACGGCAACAATTTTCTGTTGGCCGAACTCCATCGCCTCAAGGGTGAGATGCTCGTTTCACGGTCAGAACAAGGCGCCATCGACGCGGAGGCGTGCTATCAGGATTCGCTGGCGGTGGCCCAAAAGCAGCAGGCCAAGTCCTGGGAGCTGCGGACGACGCTGAGCCTTTGTCGGCTCTGGGATCGGCAGGGCCGCCGCGCCGAGGCCCGCGCCCGCCTGACTTCCGTTCTCGGCTGGTTCACCGAAGGGTTCACAACCGCCGACCTGCTCGATGCCAAAACCTTGCTGGAATCGTGGGCCTGAGTCGAGGAGCCGGATTCCAATTCAGTCATCCTTCCAAAAAAAGATTTCACCAGGAGTCCAAACATGGGCAAACGTGGCGCCTTGACAAAAGACAAGTTCGGCTTTTCGATGCCGGTGGACGCACCGCTCTACGGCCGGCTGCCCGTCCTTTACAAGGGCGTCAGCATGATGATTTATGAGTACGTCACCAGCGCCGACGCGGCGGCGGCGCTGCTGCCTGCCCAGCTCGAACTGCTCGACGTGCCAGGTGCGCCGAACGCGGCCCTCGCCATGGTGCTGTTTGCCGAGTATCCGTGGAGCACCATCGGCCCGTACAACGAAGCGGCGCAAGCGATTCTTTGCACTTACAAGGGCAAGCCGATGACCTACGCGGTTCGTCTGCACGTGACTACCGATCGGGCCTTGACGATGGGGCGCGAGTGCGGTGGTTTCGCCAAGAAGCTGGCGGTGATCCCTTTCGTGCGCGATGTTTCTTACGCGAGCTGGGTGGAGCGTCCGGCCGGGTATCGCGTCTGCTCCGGCGTGATGGAGTCGAGCCAGCGGTTGCCGAAGTCTCTTGATCCAATCCAGTTTGCCAGTTTGCGTGTGATGCCCAACATCGCCGTGCCGGACAAGCCGTCGCTTTGCCAGTTGATGCACACGGAATGGGTCTTCACGAATGGGGAATTGTGGGCTGCGAATGGCTCGTTCGCGTTCGACACGCCGTCGGACCTCGATCCGTACCACAAGCTGCCGTTCCTGAAGGAAGTTGCGACGATGCTTTACATGGGCGAAATGCAGGTGTCCGCCCCGGGCGAGATTCTTGAGGAATTCTGAAATGTGATTTCCGATGGTAGGGCAGGCTGGAAGCTTGCCACACGAAAAAATCAGATTCTTTTGATGGGGCCTGGTTCAGCTGAAGGCGCCAGCGAGCCGCCGGGCTTTTCCCGGCGGTACATCGCGATCCGGCAGGGTTCACCGCCGGGATAGGCCCGGCGGCGCGCTGATTGTTTATTGCCCGAGAATCGACGGAATTGTACCGCGCCGCGCCTTCGGGAGCGCCATCCTGACCAGCTCCACCGGTCTCACACCTGAGCGGTTTCCGGCGTTCGCGCCGGTTCGGTCGCCTTGACGTCTACCGTGCCGCGAACGGTCAAGACGGGGCACGGCGCTTTCCGCAGAACTTCCTCGGCGACGCTGCCCATGATCAGGCGCGTGAAACCGGTGCGTCCGTGGGTGCCCATGACAATGACATCGGCCCCGGCCTCCGCGGCGGTTTCCACGATGACGTTCGCAGGATCGCCGTCGATCAAGCGGTGTTCGAGTGCAACCGTCGTGGTGGGCGCCTTGATTGCATGCAATCGCGCCAAGGCCTCGCCGGAATCCTCCTCGGGTCCAACGTAGGCGCCAAACTCGGAGAAGCCCATCTGGACGGGCTCAATTACGTGCAAGGCGATAAGCCGGGCCTTGTAATCTCGCGCCAAAGCGGAAGCGACCCCGAAGGCCACACTTGACGCCGGCGAAAAATCGGTTGCGAACAGAATCGTTTTGAATGGCAACATGGTGACACCCTCCCCAGAAACCAAACGATGGAAGCGTCATCCACCCGGGACATGGGTGGCGGCTTCGTCCACGAGGTAGATTCGCGGCCGTCGATATCCCGCCCTTGGACGGTGAATATCCAACGTGCAAACCGAATGCCAGTCGCTGGAATTGATGACGACAATCAGGTGATTCTTCAAAAATCAAGCCAAAATGGTGGGCATTCTCAACGGACCATCGCAGGTTTCAAACGTTGAATACGATCTATTTCGGTATGCACAAATGACGGTAGTGTCTCAGTTTGATGGTAGACCTCACGCTCCGCGTGAGGAATTCCTCACGCGGAGCGTGAGGTCTACCATGCGCCGAAGCAAAGTGAGACACCACCCAAATGACGGTGTGCGGATTTGGAACAGGCTGCACAGTTTGCGTCCGCGGTGACTTTAACAAATATGCGGGCAGGCAGGCGATCCGTTTTTGGCCAACGACCCGCGCGGATGGGACGGCCTGGCGGACCGGACCGATAATGAGCAAAGCGCGACTTCAGGGACGAAGCGACTCCGCGCCTGTTCCTTGGGGAAAAGGATTTTTCCATGACCACCAGCCGGATGCCGTTTACCGCACTGATTACCCTGGTCATACTTACCGGGGACCTTACTGCTCAACTTCCCATTCCTGCCGCCGAGAACGGACCGACCAACCACGCCGTGCTGTTACCGCCGCAGGCCCTGGACGGGCCAGGCAAAACCGCGAACACGACGCGCGAACGCCACGGCCAATGGTCGATCTCCGCCGGCGTTTACTTCATGCAACCCGTGTTTGAAACCAACCCGGCGTTCCTGGTTCGCGCGGGGGGTGGCAACCTCGCGCGGCAAGTCGATTTCGACCATGGCCTTCAGATCGCGCCGAACGTCTGGCTCGGCTTCGTTAGCGAGCGAGGCTGGGGTGTGCGCGGTCGCTGGTTTCAGTTCGACCACGGCGCAGGCGCGAGCTACGTCACCAATCCTGGCGAAACAGTGATCGGCATCTCGGCGCTTACGCTGGGGCAAGCACCCATCGCCGGCGCCGTGAGCGCCAACAGCAACTTGGCGATCAACGTCGGCGACTTCCAGGGAACCTGGAGCCGGGAAACCGCGGCCTGGACGCACCTCCTGGGGTTCGGCGTTCGCTACACGCACCTGAGCCAGGGTTATCGCGCCACCATCGTCAATACTGGAACAGTGATCGACCTCAACTCGGCTCACAACCTCAACGCTTTTGGGCCGTCGTTCTCGTTGCAAACGAAACGGCGTTGCGGCGAAACGGGCTTCGCGGTTTATGGCCAACTGCACGGCGCCATCCTGTTCGGCCAGGCCGACGAGGCCTATACCGCGCTCAACAACGGCGTGCTCCAGCAGTTTTCGCGAGGCCAAACTGATGTGCTTCCTGCCGGCGAGATGGAGGTGGGTGGCGAATACCAGCGCAGCATTGGCCGGGTGAATCTCTTCCTGCAAGCCGGCTTCGTCGGCCAGGTCTGGTGGGGCGGCGGCAACGCCAGCAACCTGGACCCCCTGGGGCCCGCGTCGGCGACCAACCACAATTTCGGCTTCCTCGGCTTGGCCCTTCGCGCCGGCGTTCGCTATTGATCAGCTCGGCAAACCCGGCGCGTCGCCGACCGCGGACGGCGTGACTTGATTCACCTGTTTCAAAGCCAAATAAATTCAATCCCTCAACGGCTGAATCGCGAAAGGCAGCGTCGCCTGTCCGGCAAGTTTAAGCGGCGCGCCCCCTTCCTTATCCGATTGCGCCTTGAGCAGGCCGATCAGGTTTCCTTCGATCGTGGCGGAAATGTCACCGAGCGGCAGGTGACTCAGATTTGCTTTTGAGAATGGGTTTTGCAGTTCAATGCCAATCTGGTCCAACGAGATCAAGGGATAGGCGACCAGCATCGTGATGAATGGGATCAACCAGCCGCCATCAATGCGATTAAGAAGTGCAAACGGCAGGGTCAGAATGAAAAGCATGATGAACCTTCGAATCTTGATCGCATAAACGAGCGGCAACGGCGTTTTCAGGATGCGTTCGCACGCCCCGATATGGTCGATCAACGAGGCTCGCTCCTTGTCCACCTGCATGAATGCTATTCGGTCCATCTGAAAGTTGTCGCAGGCGTCCCGAAGCAGTTCGCCGAGTTTCAGGGCCACGAAGCCTGGCATGTGATTGGCAGCGCCAATTTGGTTCGCATTCTCCTGGCCGACCAGGGCTGCGACCTCGGAAGGTGGCGGTTCGCCTCGCAGACTGCACCTGGCGACATGGGGGAATACCGCGGCCCAACGGACGAGCTTTTCCCGCCATTCCTGGTCGGTTGGCCCGTAGGACAAGGCGCTGATTACGAGGTTTCGGGACTGATTGACAATGCCGCCCCACAACTTTCGCGCTTCCCACCAACGGTCGTAACCTGCATTGGTCCGCAGCACGAGGAGCAAACCCAATGCCGCACCGGCAATCTCGTAAGGCGCGATCTCAAGGCCAATTTGAACCTGGAATACCCGCTCGATGGCCCAGGCCAGGACGCAAACACATACGGCGATCAGGCCGAAGGTGAAGACGTAGGAAAGAACGCGCGGCGTGATTGAGCCGTGGATGGAAAAAGCTTCACGCCAGAATCCGTTTCGATCGGACGTCATCTCGGCAACCTTTTTGTTTCAGATAGCCACATTGGCGCGCCGACGGGCTGATGCTTCGCTGGCTGGGTATTGGTGTTCGGCCACCGGCACGAATTGCCCGCTCGCCGATTCGTAGGCGAAGACCTCGCCGGTCTCAATCTTGTACACCCAGCCGTGCAAATGCAAATCACCCTTTACCAATCGGGATGCCACGGCCGGCAGAGTTCGCAGGTTCTCAAGTTGCACAAGCACGTTTTCTTCAACGGTCGCCGTCAACAAACGACTGCCATCGAGATGGCCATAGTTATCTCGAATGATTCGGCGCGTGGTTTCCGCATGGGACAACCAAGAGGAGACGGAGGGAAGGGACGCCAACTGTTGCGGCTGGAGCAATCCCCGCATGGCGCCACAAAGGGAGTGACCGCAGATGATGATGTCCTTGACGCCCAGGCCGGCCACGGCGAATTCAATCGTCGCTGCCTCCCCGCCGTTGCCTGCTCCGTGCGGCGGCACGATATTTCCCGCATTGCGCAAAATAAATAGGTCCCCTGGCTTCGCCTGGGTCAGCAAGTTTGGGTCGATACGGGAGTCGGAACAGGTGATGAAAAGGGTCTCGGGAGATTGCCCCTTCGCCAGGGTCTCAAATAGCCCTTGCAGCGGCCGAAACCCCATTCCCTGAAACTGGTGAATACCCTCGATCAGTTTTTGCATGGTCCCTGGTCACCTCCAAGTGAAATTCGCTCCGGTCCAACTTTTTGCCAACCAACGGCGGCAGCGGCATGGATGTCGAAGTCAATCGCCCTTTGGCGCGAAAAAGAATGTCCCGCCGCTCGTTTCGCGATGTCGCCCAATCATCGAGAACCTGCAACGACGGGACACAAGATCATTCTGCGTTCCAGGCCTGGCGGGTCTTGTCAATCGCTTCCCGAAGCTCCTCCACCACTGCGGTTTCTACTTCAAGAAACCGAGTCGCGTCCAGCAACCAGATGGCCAGGTCGGGTTGCCTTAGTTGGTAGAAAACCTGGCGACCCTGGCGCCGTTCAGAAACAAGGCGGTGGGCACGCAGAAGCATCAGGTGTTGTGACACGCCGGAGTGGCTGATGGCCAGCGCCTTTTGCAGGGAATTCACATCACGCTCCCCGTCTCGCAATTCTTCGATGATGCGAATGCGGTGTGGATGCGAAAGCACGCCGAGGAACTCCGCTAGCTCCTTCGCAACCAGTACGCGGTGAGGCATGATTCGCCAACCGTTGAGTATAAAAGTTCAAATATCTGAATATTCCAATATAAGAACATTATAACTGCGGAATACACTTGTCAAGGCCGAAATGCGGAAACCCAAACAAAAAACCAAAATCCCAAAAAAGAAGGCGCCTTCTGGTGGACCAAAAATGGGTAGGCGAACCGAACAGCGCAACCCGTTCGGTTGTCGGAGGGGATTGTCGCCAGGGGAGGGGGCGGCATGAAGATTTGACGGAAATCCGTGTAGACGTGAACTGAACCGTAGGCGGTGATGCAGCGGCCTTCACCGTCAGGCCGCGCGGGCTTCTGCCGCACGCTCCGCCTTGCGGCCCTTGGCGTACAGGTTGAATCCCCAGATGCCTTCGAGGGGACGCAGCAGGAACCTCGGGATGAACTTGCCAACCTTCGGCAGCAGCATATGGCGTTCGAGGAATCGCACCCGCATTTCCGGGTTTTCAAATGAGCCGAGAAGTTGCGTGAGTTCGGCCCTCGTGTACGCCTCGCCTTTGGGATTGCCGACGCCGTCAAACTCGTTGACGAGTTGCCTTTGGGTTTTGCTTGTCGTCCAGGCGCGCAAGCGAAGGTTGACGTGATACGGCGCCGAGTTGCGATGGTAGAACATGACGATCAACCGGCCGCCTGGCTTGAGAACGCGATGAATCTCGGCGACGGCCCTGGCCGTGTCGGAGACATGGTGCAGGACGCCCATCGAGCAAACGCAATCAAATGTGGCATCGGCGAAAGGAAGTTGCTCGGCGTCGGCCTCGCGAAAGGCGCCGGCCAGATTCATGTGTGTGAAACGCTGTCGGCATAGATCGACCGCGGTCGGCGTGATGTCCACGCCATCGACCTCGGCGCCGTGCTGGGCGTATCGAGACAAGACGTAGCCATTGCCGCAGCCGACCTCCAGGCCCCGTTTTCCTCCAAAGGCGGCGAACTCATGGATGACGGACGCTTCCACGAGAGAATCAATCCTCTCGCGTAGGTCGTCGAAGTATTCGAAGTATTCCTTGGATCCAAGCGGATGCGGAATTTGCGTGGCACACAGCGGGTTTTGATCCCAAAATGAGCGAACGTCGCTCGTGGCGACTTTCTCCATGGTGGCGGCTCCTTCCTGCCTTGACGACACCTGCCCAAACGGGCCATTTTCAGTTTGGATCGTAAGCACGCAGCGCGAGTGCGATACTTGCCTGGCCTAGGGCGCTTTCCAAAAAAAACTGGTCCACTTAAGTTCACGCCCACTGTGCCAATCACGAAAACCGAAAGGATTTCAACCGAATTTGTTTCCTCTCAGTTCGAGTTTCGCAGATTTCAGGCCGTAACTCAAGCGGGCTCAGCGACAAAATCACCGGCGAGCAAGAGGACGCGGCACAGGAGATTGTACGGCAAGAGTGGCATTGCGAGTGTCAGCCGGTTCGGCTGAGAAGTTCGA
>JACPPF010000047.1 GCA_016191165.1 Planctomycetota bacterium | reverse complement strand
AGCCAGCCAAAAGGAAGTGATCCACCGCCGCAAGGTGATGCGAGCTGCACGCTCGACAAAGAAACGCCCGGGGTTATTGCGAAAACTCGAAAAACGGTACGCAGCGTCACCCCATCAATAAAGCGGGTGGTTGATTTTTTTAGGATTGGCAACGTCTTGTCCGACTGGTATTCACCGGAGCCGGAGATGAACACGACACGCAGCGGGGCGATGCGAGCCTCGGCGCGTGATGTGAGAGGGAGGATTGCGAATGCAAAAACGAAAACCAGGAACACGCATTTTTTCATGGCGGAGTCCATAGACGAGTTAAGCCTAACCGCGAAGCTTGCTCCGCGCGGGGCAAGCTCCGCGGCTAATTTGGGATATTACTTCTTCTGGGCGAGCATCGCCGCGATTTCACGCTCACAATCTTGCAGATGGGCCGACGTTATCGGATCGGGCGACCGGCTCAGCGCGGACTGGATCTGGCCCTGTAAGCGCCGCACGGCCACGCGCGCCACGGCGCGGAAGTCCGTCGTGTCGGCGCCGCCGAAGAACGCGCCTTTGCCACCGGCATCCGGCAAGAGGTCGGCCTTCAGGTGATCCAGGTAAGCGCGTTGCAGGCTGCGGCGCAGTACATCAACACGCGGCTTCTCCCCCTTCAGTTCGACGAAGATGCCATTCTGCACCTCGTCCACCAGATCCATCACCGTGTAGGCCTTGTCGCCCTGGAGAAGCTCCTCGTCCGCCAGGCGCCGAATTCGGCCGCTCGCCAGGAGGCTTTGCATCAGGAACTTCTGCTGACTGCTAACGTCGGCCGCGACGCCGGAATAGCGGAAGCGATTGACGATTGCCGGGTTGAGCAACTTGGTCGGCGTCGTGAAAGCGTTGTCGCACAGGAACTTGATGGCTTCGCGCTGGCGTTCCTTGGAGACGCGTGTGAACGTTTCATTGCCGCGTCCGCCCAGCGTTCGGCTTTCCTTGACTCCGCCGACATTGAGGGCGACCGCGTTGAACCAGTTGCGGCGATGGGCGAGAATGGTCTTGTAGGTGTCCTCAAGCAACGAAAAATCCTCGCCGAGGGAGGTCGTGCCCGCGACGAGATGATCGAGGACGCGGTCGAGGTTTTTCAACCCCAGCTCGGTTGCCTTGATGGTGTCATCGCTGATGTTTTCGGTCTTTACGGTTGGATCGACGGTGGCCGGCCCGTCCTCGCCGCCGAAGCGCAGCCACGGCTCCTTGAGCTGGCGCGATGCCCATTTGTCGAGGGTCGGGCGTTCGTCCTCCGGCTTCTTGACATTGGCAATCGGGCGATAACCCCAGTCGATCGCGAAGTTGTCATAAGGTCCGATAACGGGAATGAGTCGCTTGACCTTGTCCTCCGGCTGGGCGACATAATTGAATCGGCCATACGACATGATCGACGCCACGCTGCCATGTTTTTCGCAGAACTTCGGATCGCGCAGTTGAGCGATCGAGTAACCGCCCGAGGCGCGATGGTTATGCCTGAGGCCGAGTGTGTGGCCGACCTCGTGGGCACAGATGTAGCGAAGCAGTTCACCGGTAACATCATCGGGTAGCGGCAGCTTGCGCACGCGCGGATCCTGAGCCGAGCATTGCACGAAGTACCACTGCTGGGCGAGCTTGACCACGTCGTGCCAGAAAATGATATGGGCGCTAATGATTTCGCCGGAGCGCGGATCGTGAACGTGCGGGCCCATTGCGTTCATGGTTGGGTCCGCAACCCACCGGATCACCGAGTGCCGGGCGTCTTCCGGGTCCCAGGTCGGATCGGTGCGCGAATCCGGGGCTTCCTTCGCGATGATCGCATTCTTGAATCCCGCCTTCTCGAACGCCGGCTTCCAGTCCTCGATCCCCTTCATCATGTAGGGGCGATATTTCTCTGGAATCTCGCGGCTGACGTAAAAGACGATCGGCTTGACCACTTCGGAAACCGCGGCGGCCGGGTCCTTTTTCTCTAGCCGGAAACGGGTGATGTATTGCTGCCTTTCCATCCACGTCTTGGGAGTGGCGTAATTCTCAAACGCGCGGGTAAAGTAACCAACGCGTGGATCGAAGAAACGGCCCATCATGGGGCGATCGGGAAGCATGACGAGGCTGTAGTGGACCAGAGCGGTGTAACTCTTGGCCCCGCCGCCGCCGAAGAACCCACCCTTGCCGAACCCGCCGCCCCCGCCGCCGCTGGTGAAGGTGAGCAGGGAGCGCGCTTCGATGTTGGTGGGAAAGGCCTTGATGTCGTCGAGGTAGGAACGATTGGGATCGATGCCTCCACCGGAGCCGACCGCCCCTTTGACCGAGAGGTCCATGATGTCGGTGGTATAAAGCGGCGTGGCGTTGATGACGGTCGAGCGGTCCTTGCCCTCCGCCTCGACGTTGAAAGCGTAGATGATCGAATCCATGTTGGCGGAATCAACGGCGATCTGGATGGCCTTGCCGTCGCCGCGCTTTTCGAAGGAGGCACGCCACAAATAAACCTTGTTGTTGCGGCGGTCAAAGCGAAGGTAGCGGCTACCCAAGGAATAACCACCCCAGGTCACGCCTGCGGGGCCCTTGGCGACCTCGGTTTGCCAGAGCATCAGTTTGTTGAAGCCGTCCTTGGGAATCTCGAAGTAGACTTTCTCCCCGACCTTGTGAACCGTGAAGACGCCAGGGAAGCTCTTGGCGGTTTTTGGGATCACGTCGTCGTAGGGCTTGGGTTCGCCTACCTTGGTAACGGCGGGCGGCGTCTTCGTGTCGATGGCCGGCTTCTTGCCTTTCTTCTTTTGGGCTTGCAGCGAAGCCCCGGGCAGCGACGCGATGGCGAGCAAAGCGCCGACGATGAATAGGCGTTTTAACATGAAAGCACCTGTGCGTGAGGGAAAGAATAAAAGGCGTATTTGCTGAGAATAATGTTGTAGCACGAAACAACCGCGCAAGCTAGGGAAGAGAGGAAAAATGCGCGACGGCGGCGCACGAGTGCGCGCCGCCCCCCCCTACATCATTTATACTCCGCGCGTTGGGAAATGGCACATTCGTTTAGCCGCGACCCGAAGGGGAGCGCGGGCGCGTCCGTGCGTTATCCTGCTCGCGCTCCCCTTCGGGTCGCGGCTAAGAGGGTGTTTTTGAATTCGATTTCTTGCCCAGTGTTTTTGAATTCGATTTCTTGCCCAGTTTGCCGCATCGAAACGACTTTTCGAGCCGGGAAACGGCCATTTTAGTAGGTGAAAAATCGTATTGAAGTAGCGCCTGTTGTGAACAAGCGTTCAATTGCAAAACACCCTCTAAACGTTCCCAGAGGAGTTTGCCGTCGCGCTCCATGCGGACCCGCCAGCTTTTCTGGTTTTGTGCCGACCGATGACTGAAGGTGAAGCCGCTGTCGGGGTCAAAGAACGGCCGATGCGCGTAATAGTCGGCGCGGACCGCCTCCTCCATGAGTTTGGGGGCATCCTTCTCCGGCCAGGATTGGACGGCGCCCTGCGGGCAGCGTTTCCATTCATAGGGCGATGCGAAGGCAACCCAGTAGCGTTCTCCCTTCTTGAACGTGTCAAACTTCACCGGGCCGGACGGCTTGAAGGGAGGAGAGTTGCGCGCCTGATGCCCTCCCCTGAGCAAAGGACCTGAATGATGACGCGCAATGATTACGGAGACAGATATCCGGCATTCCAGGGAACCGGAGGCCCGTAGTGTTTCGAGAGAGGCATGCGATCATCCGACGTGAGGTCGCGCGGGAAGGTTGAGTTGGCGCAGCAGGTCCGGCCATCCAGAACGCCAGCGCGGGCGCAGGCGGCGACGACGAGCTCCGAACAAAACCAGCGCCGACGATTGGTGTAGGTGTGGCCGAAAAGTGCTTGCCGCAACCCGGTTCGCGGGCAAAAAGGCGATCCGTGAAGAAGGACACGTCCGATTGCGAAGCTTTTGCCCTGTTGCGCGAGGGCAAACTGCGTGAGTTCGTGCGATTGCGCGGGGGTCAACGGCTTGTGGATGCGCCGCACCCAGATGTCGCCGGGATAGGAGCGGAAACGCGTTCCCACATCCATGATGCAGACCTTGGCCGTCAACGTGCGCGGTCCCGTCAATTCCAGAAGCGCCGGCTTGCCGTCGGTTCCTTCGATAACGATGGCCGTGTGCGTGGGCGGCCCGGTCCTGGCAAGCATGAAAGCAATATGAAAGAGTCGGTTGTAATCGTCGTATAAGACAATATCCCCAGGCTGAGGCTGGTAGGGACGGAGTTGCGGTCGATCGCCAAGCGGGCGCGGCGGCGCTTCCATGACGAAGCCCACCGGCGTCGTCGCGCTGACCCGATAGTCGATGCGCCGCGCCTGCCCGCAGCTCAGGGATGCCGCTGCCAGGAGCACGCAAAGCGAACTCAGCTCGCGCCGTTGCATCGTTTCCTCGCCAGGTGCCTGTGCTATCCCATTGACTCGATAATGATTCGTATCGGAAGCCCTGGCAAGTTGAATCGGGTTGGCGGTGCTGCCTTAAGCTGGGAAAGGCGTGCCGAAAATCAATCCGCACGACCCGTATATCTTGCGGAAACTCGCCAAACCAGCGTCGTTGGGCGTCCGGTAAGTTTGACGCTCAGGACGACTGGAAAAGTTGGAGGGCAAGAGTAACCTAAACGGGACGTGCTCTAGATTGCGCACAATTATTACGAGCCGCGATCGCTAGGCAGTGGGAACAGACCCACGCTTCGTTACGATCGCGGCTCGTCCAGTGGATGCAAAATGTTGACGGAACTCGACATCGTCATCAGCAGCGAGCCGATTCCAGCCGATGTGCGTGCCTTCCTCCACGAAGCTGATCGGCGCATCGAGGAATTTCAGCGCGACGCGCGCTCGCCGGGATTTGTGCCAAGCGATTTCCCTGGCGCCTACCGGGTGCTGCGCGCCGTGGCCGAGATGCGCATGGCGCCAGGTTCCCTCTTTTGCGAATGGGGCAGCGGGTTCGGCGTTATCGCCTCGCTGGCGGCGATGCTCGATTTCGACGCCGTTGGCATCGAGATCGACCGCGACCTGGTGGAAGCGGCTCAAGCATTGGCGGACGATTACGAGGTACCGGTCGAATTCATTCATGGCAGTTTCCTGCCTGCTGGCTGCAAAGTGGCCACCAGCGTGAAGTCCGGATTCGCCTGGCTGGCCACCGACGAGGCGCCCGCGCCAACGCCACGTGATCTGGAACCGGGCGACTTCGATGTGATCTTCGCCTACCCCTGGCCGGATGAGCAGAACACGACTGCGGACGTCTTTCAGCGTTACGCCAGCCCGGGCGCGATCCTGGTCACCTATCACGGCGGCGATGAATTTCGCGTGCGCCGCAAGGTCCGCAAAAAATGAACGCGCACGATTTGCCGAACTGTTACACTTTGACACCTTTGGCGTGCATTCGGTAAATCCTTTTTCCTCTCGAATTGACGGCCTCGTTCGAATCCTTTACACTTGGTAAGGTTTCGATGATGTCCTTCGCGGTTCATGGCGAGGGCCCCGACTAACCTTGCTGTCGCCCCGGGCAGAGTTTCGCCTGCGCTTCGTCGGCGCGCTTCATTCGAGTTTCGCAACCTTTTCGCCACCAAAGGAGGATTGCCATGTCCATGACAATTCGAACCAAGAACTTCGCCTTCGAATGGACTCATCAGGCTGCCATGCGTCCGCACGGATTGGGTTTCATGGCGCTTGCACGGGAGGAGCCAGACCCGGATAGGAACGTCAATACCGCGGCATTGGAATACTGCACCGCCGACTACTTCGAGGAAGGATTCGACTTCGACGTGGGGGTCGGCGATTAATCCTTCAGCCGCTTGCGGCTTGGCGTTCGCCCTGCACCGAGCGTTCGCTAGCCCGTAAGCGGCGTTTTTTTGTATCAGATCATGTAGTAAAGCGTGCCTTCGTCGTCTGCACGACGCGGGCATGTTGAGCAGAAATCATCCCGGAGCAGGCCATAGGCAAACCGGATGGCCGCCAGCGTGGCGGAAAATGTCGCTTCCTGTTCGCGGAAGATGTTTTCTTTTCCCAGCGAGTCTTGCAACCCGCTCTTGCGAATCACCTTGGCGAAATCGTGGCGGACGCCGCACAGGATGACTTGAATGCCACGCGCACGCATTCGCGCAATGAAGCGGTCGAAGACATCCAGGCAAACCGCGTCGGAGTTGCGCACGCGCTTGACCCGTAGAACAATCGCGCGCGTCCGCGGCCCGGCTCGCTTCTCGATGGTGGCGAAGTGTTTTTCCAGGTCGGGCGCCGACCCGAAGAAGAGCTCTCCTTCGATGCCATAGATCAGGATGCGATCGCAGCGAGGATCGCTGGCGACTCGCTCGCGGATGACTCGCTCGGGCGTCATCGTCAATTCCGTCAGGTGCACGCGCGCCGCCCGGCCCACGTACAGCGCCACCGACAGGAAAACGCCGATCAGAATGCAAAACTCGATATTGACCGCAATCGCAGCCAGCGCGGTCGCCACGACGATCTGCATGTCGAAACGGGTCGTGCGAAGGTGATACAGCAATTGCTTGCGATCGACCAGACGCCAGGCCGAGATGAGCAGGATGCCCGCGAGAGCCGCACGCGGGATGTAGCGCGCGAAAGGCGCGAAGACCAGCACCGTGAGCGCCACCGCGAGGGCGGCAAAGATGCCGGACCACTGGCTGACCGCGCCGGCCTGCACGTTGATCGCCGAACGCGTCAGCGAACCGGAGCCAGGCAGGCACTGGAAGAAGCTGCCCGCCAGGTTGGCCAGCCCCTCGCTCAGGCACTGCTGATTGACGTCGAGTTTTTGCTGGGTGCGCGCGGCGATTGACTTCGCCATGGCCACCGCTTCGAGCAAGCCGAGCACGGCAATCGCCAGGGCGCCGCTCATCAGCTGCCGAATCATCGGCCAGGACAGCGCGGGTAATTCCAGACTGGGCAATTCGCGCGGGATTGCGCCGATGACTTCGACGGCGGGGTTCTCGCCTTGATCCCAATTGAAGAACCAGACAGCGCCCGCCGTTCCGGCGACCACGATCAGGAACACGGGCAATTGCGCGCGCAACCGCGCGCCCAGCCGGTCCAGGAGTAGCGCCAGGCCAATCGTGCCAAAACCGATGCCGGCGGCCAGCCAGTTGATGCGCTCCACCTGGATCATGGTCAAATAAAAACGAACCAGGAAATGATCGTCAAGCTCCCCCGCGCGCGGCAAGCCGAGCAGGTTGCGCGATTGGTCCAGGGCAAGGAGAATGGCCGCCCCGAGCGTGAAACCGACGATTACCGAATGGGAAATGAAACGGGACAGATCGCCCAAACGCAAAAGCGTGATCGCGGTTTGCACGATGCCAATCAGAAACGCCATCAGGATGGCGGCCTGAAGGCGCTGCCCTTCGGGAACCAAGGCGATCGCGCTGGCCAGCGCGATACAGATCGCATTGGTCGGACCGTTAATCAGCTGGCGCGATGAATCGAACAACGCCCCCACCGCGGTCATCACGATCGCCGTGTACAATCCGTATTGCACGGGTAACTGCGGGATGCTGGCATACGCCATCGCCTGCGGAACCGCAACGGCGGCCACCGTCAAACCCGCGAACAGGTCGAGACGGAGGGACCGCCAAGAATAGGAACGCAACGAATCGATGGCCGGTGCGAGGCGGAAAAACCATTCGCCTGGCGTGGCCTTCCCGTCCTCTTCCCCGCGGGCGTGGGCGTTGTCGTTTGCAGGCTTGTCGTTTGCCGACGAATCCATCGAAACCTTTCCCGCAGACCAGGTTACCGGTATTCCTTTGGCATCCACGGCTGAGCGCCAGCGAAGGGCTGGCAGGCGCCCTTCGCTGGCGCTCAGGCTCGGAAATCATGCTTACAGCCAGCCTGCCAGGTCGGCCAATCGACTGCCAAAAATCAGCAAGCCGACCAGCGCCGCGGCCAAACTCGCCATCAACACCGCGCCGGCGGCGATGTCGAGCGCCTTCCACGTGCGTTCCCGGGTTTCCTCGTCCAGCCCGCGATGGAGCGTTTCGACTGCGCTATTCATCAACTCGGCCGTGAAGACCATGCCGATGCACAGGATTAACAAACCCCATTGATCGAGCGAACACCGCAGCGCCACCGCGGCAGCCAGCACCAGGGCGGCGGCGAAGAAATGTACGGAAAAGCTGCTGTGCCCGCGGATGCCGAACTTCCAGCCCCGCAGCGCATCGCGAAATTTCAACACCCACGGCCTGCGCGGGCGCTGGGGTGCGGGAGATTCGCGTGGGTCGGACAGGTCAGGCAAGCCGTGCATGAGGACACCTGGCGCAAGGAAATGGCTTCGCGCGGAGCAAGCCCCGCGGCCATAGGCCTACCATGCCAGGCTAACAGGTTTGTCATGCTGCGTCGAGGGGAACCGACCTTCAAGAAAACTCCATCAAACTCACGTTGCATTTTTTCCAGGCATCCCCTAGACTACGAGAAGCTACAGGATTTGCGCTTACCATGACGAACCAACTCGAACAAGTCCTTTTGGGATTTCTGCTTCTCCTGCAAGGGGAATCGTCCTGGGTGCGCCGCGATCTTTGAGCTACCAAGCGTGAGAGATAACGGACCCTGGGACAAGAAGTTGTCCCAGGGTTTTTTTTTGTCTGCGTCCGCGACGGGTTCCGAGGCCTGTCCCACGAAATAGGGAAAAACCTGCCATGACCGACAACCGTCTGATTATTTTCGACACGACGCTGCGCGACGGCGAGCAATCGCCTGGCGCCAGCATGAATTTGACCGAGAAGATCGAAATCGCTCACGCTCTTGCCGAGTTGGGCGTGGACATCATCGAGGCAGGTTTCCCGATCGCGTCCCCGGGCGATTTCGAGGCCGTGCAGGCCGTGGCTCGCCAGGTTCATGGGCCAGTCATTTGTGGCCTGGCGCGCTGCAATGAGGCGGACATTACCCGCGCCTGGGAAGCTCTGCGTGATGCGCCAAAACCTCGCATTCACGTTTTCCTGGCCACCAGTGCCATCCACCGGGAGTTCAAGCTGCGCATGGCCAAGGAGGAGATCGTCCGCCGGGCCGTGGAAGGCGTGACGCTGGCGCGGAGCCTGTGCGATAACATCGAATTTTCGCCCGAAGACGCCGCCCGCACCGAACTGGACTTCCTGGCCGAGGTCGTCGAGAAAGTGATCGAGGCCGGCGCGACCACGATCAATATCCCGGACACGGTCGGTTATGCCGTGCCCGATCAATACGCCGGCGCCATCCGGCACCTCAAGCAAAACGTCCGGGGCATCGACAAAATCGTCCTGAGCGTGCATTGCCACAACGACCTCGGCCTGGCGGTCGCGAACAGCCTGGCGGCGCTGAAAGAGGGAGCGCGACAGGTCGAATGCACGATCAATGGCATTGGTGAGCGCGCCGGCAACTGTGCCCTGGAAGAGATCGTCATGGCGGTCCGCACCCGAAACGATTTTTTCGGGCTGGAGCTCGGCGTCAACACGAAACGGCTCCTCCCTGCCAGTCGGCTCGTCTCGCGCGTCACCGGGATTCATGTGCAGCGCAACAAGGCCGTCGTCGGGCAAAACGCCTTCGCCCATGAAGCGGGCATTCATCAGGACGGCATGTTGAAACACGCCGGCACCTATGAGATCATGCGCCCCGAGGACGTTGGCGTCCTGAGCACCGATCTGGTTCTGGGCAAACACAGCGGCCGACACGCCCTCAGCCAGCGGATTCGCGACCTCGGTTATCACCTCGACAACCCGCAGTTGCAAAAAGTATTCGACGATTTCAAGGTCCTGGCGGATCGCAAAAAGACGATTTACGACGGCGACATCGAAGCCCTGGCCGAGGCCGTTCTGCACAGCGGCCCGGCCGTCTGGACGCTTGAAGCCGTCACGTGCAGCGGCGGCTCCGCCACCGTGCCGTGTGCCGCCATCGCCCTTTGGCATAAAGCCGGCACCATCACGCGCGATGCGGGCACCGGCGATGGGCCCATTGACGCCGTCTTCAAAACGATCGAACGCATCACCAACGTCTACGTCAAACTGCGCAAATTCTCCATCGTCAGCGTCACCGAGGACGAGGACGCGCAGGGCGAAGCGCAGGTTGAGGCCGAATACAACGGCCGAATCCTGCGCGGTCGCGCCATCAGCACCGACATCATCGAGGCCAGCGCCCTCGCCTACCTGCAGGTCATCAATCGCGCCTTGTTGCGCGAGCAATTGAAGATGAACCCGCAAACCGAAGCCGTCAGTGTTACCTGAATGGAGTCCCCTGTTCGCCCGCATGGCCCCAGGATCTGTCCCGCGGCCAATGACCCTCACCCGAAGGAGTCGATCATGTACGGTTCCGTCCTCGTCGTCCTGTCCGCGCTCGAGCTCTTTGGCAACACGGTCAGCCCGGAGGCGGGCAAAAAGTCCCAGCCCAACATTCGCCAGGTCGAACCCGAGTCGATCGCTGATCTGAGCGGATACTACACCTGCAAGGGAGAGGAGGCCGGCGGGAAAAAATACTCGGGCGTCGTCGTCCTCACCAAGAAAAACGATGTGTACCTCATCTCCTGGGTGGTCGGCGGCGGCGCGAATTTCAGCGGCATCGCCGTGCGCCAGGGGAACACGCTCGCCGCCAGCTGGGCCATCGCCAGCGAGCGCGGCCTCGTGCGTGGCGTGAATTTGTATCGCGTGGAGACGAGCAAAAATGGGAATCCACGCATGGTAGGCCGATGGTCGTCCGTCCCCGGTCCTGGTGTCCAGCAACCGGAGACGTTGACCTTTCTCAAGAAGCTGGATGCGCCGGAATAGTTTAGCCGGGTCGGAATACCAGCCCCACGCGCGAGCGTGGGGATTTTGGCAGGCTGCCAAACCCCCACGCTGGCGCGTGGGGCTGGTATCGCTCCGCTTGACGAACGGCAGGGCGGCTAAACGGGTTCAACCTGCCGCCACCAGTCGCGCGCCCGCTTTTCGTCCCAATCGTCAGCGGCATCGCACGCTGCCAGGGCCAGATCCACACTTTCGGCGTCGCTGAAGCGCTCGTCCGGGTTTTTACGCAGGCACATCAGGATGAGGTCTTCCAGGTCCTGCGGAATCTCCGGACGCCAATTCCGCGGGGCAATTGGCTCGTCCTTCATATGCGCGGCGATCAACTCCATCGCCGTGTCGCGCACAAACGGCGTTTGGCCGGTGACAAGGAAATAGGCGACAGCGCCGAGGCTGTAGATGTCGGTGCGCGCGTCGACGCCCCAGCGTCCACTCGCCTGTTCGGGGGAGAGATAGTTCGGCGAACCGAGGATGGCGCCGACGATCGTCAACTTTTGCCCGTCGCCGGTGAAGTTGGACAGGTCTTGCACGAGCCCGAAGTCGAGGAGCTTCGCGACATCGTGGACGCCGCCGCGCTGACACGCGATGACGTTGCTCGGCTTGATGTCGCGGTGAATGAACCCGATCGCGTGCGCCTCCCGCAGCGCCGCGCAGATTTGCCTGAGAAAATGGATCGCCCGCCCGGGCGGCAGGGGGCCATGCTCGTCAACCAGCTCTTGCAAGCTCAGGCCAGGCAAGTATTCCATCACATAATAAAACGTCCCATCCTCGGCATGTCCGTAATCGTAAATCTCGACGGCGTTCCAGTGGGTGAGGGTCGCCATGGATTGCACCTCGCGCTCGAAGCGGGAAAGCGTTTTCGGATCGCCCGCTTGATCGGCGCGGATCAGCTTGATCGCGCACTGACGTTTCAACAGCAAGTGCTCGCCCAGGTAGACCTCGCCCATGCCGCCGGAACCGAGCTTGCGGTGGAGTTGGTACTGGCCCAACTTGCGCGCCTCGAACGCCTGCTGCCGCAATTCCTCGATGCGAAAAGAGCCAAAAATCGCCATGGCCCCGGAAAAGCAAAGCACAATGATGGTGGTCGGCAGGATGCGGGCGGCTTCCGGCCCCATGACGTGACAGTGCCAGCACGCCGCGAAGGAAAGCAGGATCGGCGTCGCCGCCAGGCAACCGACGACCATGGCGCATCTTTTCCAGGTATTCGGGATGAACATCCCGTACAGCACGATCAGGACGAACCAGCGCATCACGTTGGCGAGGTTGACCAGTTCGAGAATGCTTGGCAAACCCTCCGGCGTCGCGAGCCCGTGAAGTTTGCCCGGGTCAAAAACGCGAAACTGCAAATCAGCGAAAAACGCCGCCATCGCGCCGAAAAGAATCAGTTCGAGGATTCGCAAGTTTCGGTGGCTAATCACAAACGTGGTCCACAGGCCGACGCTGGCCACGAGCAAGACCAGGACGAGCCCAATGTGGAGTGCCGTATCGAAAAGGTCAGGTGCAAATACATCCGTGCGCGGGCTGAGGAAGTTCATGACGAGGAATGAGCCAAAACCGAACATCGCGATCGCGCAGGCGATTCGCAGGCGCTGGCGCAGGAGTTGATTGACCTCCTCGGAGTAATGGATGCCGGAGCCCCGTACCAGGGCCACCGCCGGGCGCTCGGGCGCGGCCGGGGTTGGCGTTGCCGGACGTACCGACGGCTTGGACGTCGGATGCGCCAGGACCGTCGCTTCCATATCCATCAAATCTTCGGTCGGCTTCATCTGCATTCCCCCGAAACGCGAGCGACCTGCTTCCGTGCCAGGCTATTCGCAAGCGGCATTTCCTTATTCTATACCAGGCGCGGCGGAAACGAGTTCATTTTGCCTGGTTTCAGGGGTAACGAGGGGCGACGGGGGCGGCCGCGGCTTCCCTCTCCCGCCGCCAGCCCGCCGTAAATCGTCTATGTGCCGCTATGCTGCCCGCGCTCGAGATTGGCACAATGGTTACCAGCCGCGACCGTCAGGGAGCGGGGACAAGCCCAACGGTCCCATACGGTCGGTCGCGGCTCGTTCATGGGGATGTGTCATTTCGTGGCGCGTGGGGTATAAATCGCCAAAGATCCCGCATTTTTCGCTGGACTTGGCGTTCATTCCGCAGTTTTAATAGGATGAGTTTGTTACCTGCGTCGGCTCGGGGAGAGGTCCATGTCGTTTCGGCTGTTCGTTTACTATTGCGCCCTGGGCGGCGCCTGGGCGGGTTTCATCGGGTGGTTCTTTGGCGCCGTCCTTGCGCCGTCGGGCGGTGTCGGTTATTTTGGCACAGTCCTGCGGACCTCGGTGCAGGGCATGCTGCTGGCTTTGGTCATTGCGTTGGGGCTCTCGTTTCTCGACGCCACGTTCAACGTTTCTTTGCGACAAATCGGCAAAGTAATCCTGCGTGTTTTCGCGGCGGTTTTCGTCGGCGTTTTTGCGGGGCTCTTTGGCAGCTTCATTGGTGGTTCCCTCTATTACTTGGCCCAAAAAATCGAGACCGAGGCGATCCAGCGGATTTTTTCGGCGATCGCGTTTATCTTTGGCTGGACCATCGTGGGCCTGCTGATCGGCCTATCCATCTGTTTCTTTGAACTCGTCACGGGTCTCGTCACTCGAAAGGATTTTGGCGGCGCCTTCAAGAAGTTTGTCAAGTGCGTCATCGGCGGAACGATTGGCGGTATTCTCGGGGGTGTCGTCGCTTCCGCCGCCCAGTTTGTCGGCGGTGTCGTCTTTTCCGGTCGGGATCCCAATAAGCTCTGGACACCCACGGCTCTCGGTTTTATTGCCATCGGGGCTTGCATCGGCTTGCTTGTCGGCCTGGCCCAGATTATCCTGAAGGAAGCCTGGATTCGCGTCGAGGCCGGTTTTCGCCCTGGGCGCGAGATGTTGATCTCCAAGGAAAGCACCTCGATCGGCCGAGCCGAGGGGTCCGACATCGCCCTGTTCGGCGATTCCGGAGTCGAAAAGACTCACGCGAACATTGTCCTGGAAGGCGGCCGGTATTTTCTTGAAGACCTGCAGACGCCGGGTGGTTCGTACGTCAACGATCAAAGGGTTCAAGGCAAGACCCCGCTGAAAACCGGCGATCTGATCCGCGTCGGCCGAAGCGTTCTCCGTTTCAACGAACGCGCGAAACGCAACGATTGAGCGTATCCCCAGGATTCGCTGCGCTCATCCTGGGGCTTGTTTGAATGACCCCTGACCCCTGACCCCTGATTCCTATGCCTGTCGTCATCAAATGTCCGAATGCCGCGTGTGGCAAATCGATGCAAGTGCCGGATAACGCCGCGGGCAAGCGCGTGCAGTGTCCGACGTGCAAACAGCCGTTTCAGGTTCCTGCGCCGACGGCGCGGCCGGCGTCGTCGCCATCGATCTCGCTTGGCGATGCCACCACCGCCGCCAAGGGAGGCACGCCCAAGAACTGCCCCGCGTGCAACTCGACCCTGAACGAAGGCGCCATTGCCTGCATGGACTGCGGCTTCATGCTCCAGGCCGACACCGGGCCCGCCGAGCCGGAGGGGCCGCCCAATCTTTGCGCCAACTCGGCCTGCGGCGTCGCCAATCCGCCGGGTGAACGTAACTGCGTCCGCTGCGGCAATCCGCTCCCCATCGCGGGCGGCACGCTGCTGCATGGCCGATACAAACTCGAAAAACTTCTGAAGATGGGCGGCTTCGGCGCCGTTTATCGCGGCGTCGATACCAAACAGGGAGATCGGGCCGTCGCCATCAAGGATATGATTGGCAACGATCCGCAGGAATTCGCGATCCGTCTCAACTTCTTCCGCCGTGAGGCCGAGATTCTGCGCGCACTTGAAACCGTTCCCATTGTGCCGCGCGTCTATGACTTCATTCACCAGGGGCAGTCCGCCCATCTGGTCATGGAATTCATCCGCGGCAAGGACTTACTCGACATCATGGAAGCGAACGGGAACAAACCGTTCCCGATTCCGCTCATCGTCGAATGGGGCAAGGCGGTCTGCGAAGTTCTGCAAACCATGCACAACCAGTCGCCGCCGTTGATTCATCGCGACCTGAAGCCTGACAATATCATGTTGCTGGAGGATCAAAAATCGATCAAGATGATCGACTTCGGCACCGCCCGGGATCTGGGCCGCACCGCCAAGGAACGCGCCGCCGGCAAGACGCGCGTCTTCACTGAGGGCTACGCGCCTCCCGAACAGATTGTCGGCAAGCCCGAGGCCCGCAGCGATCTTTTCGCCCTCGCCGCCACGCTCTATCACCTCGCCACCGGCAAGGCGCCGGAAGGCTTCTACACCGCCAAGGAAATCGAACTGCAACTCGCCGAGAACAACCCGGCCATCCCGACGCAGTACCGCTGGTTTTTCGAGTTGCTCAAGATCAACATGTCTGAAGATGTGAACGATCGTTATTTCTCGGCCAAGGAGATCCGGGCGGACCTCATGGCGCAGCGCGTGACGAAGGAGGCCCCGTGCGCCAAGTGCAAGACCATGAATAACGTGCGCACCCCATTCTGCTCCAAGTGCGCCGAACCACTCACCGATCCGACAGCGCCGTGCGTGATGTGTGGCAAGTACAACCGCATGGGCGGACGGTTTTGCATTTACTGCGGCAATCGTCTGCGCTGATTTTGCGATTTATTTTTTGGCCTTGAGGCGCACCCCGCGCTCATTTGAAACACCCGAATTTCCGAAACGGAACCGACCCATGAGTGATTCGAACACCCCGAAGACCGGCGGCCTGTGGGCCCGACTGTTTGGCGTTGGCGCCGAGACCGACGAATCGAACGCGGAACAGCCCGCTCAGGAAGACTCGAGCGGGGGCGAGCCGGCCGCGGTCGCCGTCGCCGAGGCGCCGCCGAGCAACGGTGAACCCGCTGTCGTGGAGGCCCCCGCGCCGGTCGCCGAGGCGCCGGCCCCGCCGCAGGATTGCCAGGCCTGCGGCACCACCCGCCAGGCGAACGCGTCTTTTTGCCACGATTGCGGCTACATGTTTCCCGCCGCCGGCTCGGCCATCCCCGCCGCGAAGACCGCGTCGGCCGCCTCATCGGGAGATTCCCCAATGCCAGCAAACTCGACGGGCAAGCTCCACAACCGTTTCGCCCTGGGCGACTTGATCTGCGAACGCATGGGGGTCACCCGCCACCGCGGTGTCGACACGTTGACCGGCGAGGCCGTGGTGATCGTGTCGTCGCCCACGCCGGCGCCGGTGTCTGAAGCCGATACCGCGCCGGTCGTGCCGATCCTCACCGAGGAAGAGATCATGCCCGGCTTCGACGACGAGGTCCCGGTCGCCGTGGCGCTGTCCGGTGGCGGCCCGTGGCCCAGCATCGCCTGGGAAAAAACCGTGATCGAGGAAGCCAACCACCCCGGTCTGCCCAGGCTGCTTGATCAGTTCAGCGAAAACAACACCGACTATATGGTCCTGGAAGTTCCGGTCGGCGCCGTTCTGTGGGACGCCTGGGATGATCCCGATGCCGACTCCAAGATGAAATATACTTGGCTGCAGCAGATCGCCGCGATCTTGCAGGCCTTGCACTCGGCGGGAGCGCTTTACGAAGGCATTCGGCCCGACGTGATCGTGGTCGGCGACGGGAATATTCCGCGCTTGACCGACTTGACGGACCTCTTGCCCCTGCCGCTGCCGAAAGGCACTCCGATCAAGGCGACTCTTTACACGGCGCCCGAGTTGATTCTCTCGCCGGAGACCGCCGACGCCCGTGCCGATCTTTACAGCTTCGGCGCCTTGCTCTACTCACTTGAATACCTGCATCACCCGCTCGAAGAGAAGGATTTTGAACGGCAGTTTGCGCCGATGCAAATCACCGAGCGATTTCCTGATGTGCATCCCCTGTTTTTGCGGGTCATCAACAAGACGTTTACCCGCGATCTTTACACCCGTTTTCCGACCGATGAGATGGGGCGGACCGATCCGACCGGGTTCAGCGAACTCATCAAGACGCTCGGCGTGTGCGGACGCGCGTTCGACGACGTGCGTCTCGATATTTCCGCCTGGACCACCACCGGCATGGTCCGCACCGGAAACGAGGACGCTCTGACCGTGCTCCACGGCGTCGATACGCGCCAGGACGATCTCTCCGAATACGCCATGGTCCTCCTGTGCGACGGCATGGGCGGCTATGAAGCCGGCGAACTCGCCGCAGCCATGTGCCTCGACGAAATGCGCAAGTTTCTCCTCGCCAACCCCATATTTGGCGGGCTAACCGGACAACCCGCGCCGAACGAACCGGTGGACCCCAAAAAATATCAGGACATCCTCCGCGACGCGCTCAAACACGCCAACAAGGAGGTCTTCAACGCCTCGCGCACGCCCGGCAAGGGCAAGCGCGGCATGGGTTGCACCGCCGAATGCGTCTACATCGATTCGCGCAACGTCATCGCCGGGCACGTCGGCGATAGCCGGGTCTACCATGTCCATCGAGGCCGACTCGTGCAACTGACCCGCGACCAAACGCTGGTCAATCGCCTTGTCGAACTGGGTCAACTCACGCCTGAAGAGGCCGAGGATCATCCGCGCAAAAACGAGCTCCAGCAAGCCATCGGCGGGCAGCCAGACGTCAATCCGGGAACCTATTCCGGCAAGCTGTCACGCGGCGACTGGGTGCTGGTGTGTTCCGATGGCCTGTCGAATCACATCACCAACAAGGAACTGGAGACGATGCTGACGCGCGAGGCGTCCAACTCCGCGGAGGAGGCCGCCCGGCGTCTGCTAAACCTCGTCAACCTGCGCGGTGCAACCGATAACGCGACGGTGGTCCTTGTGCGCGCCAGTTGATATTGGGGCGCGCACGCCATTCCGAGGCGCGCTCGCCAAAGGTGAGCGGCTGGCGGGCAATCGCAATACATTCACCTTTCGTGAATATTTGGCGAAACGACCCTATCAATTTTCGTTTTCCAAGCGATTTCATGCTTGGAATTGCGCTGCGAATGCACTAGAGTATTTCGAGACCACCCAGCACCTACGTTTTTTTTAACCACCAATTCCAGCGTTTCTCATTGTTTCGGAGCTTGCCATGCGCTTCGTCGTGCTGCTGTTTGGCTTTGTCGGCATCCTCCTGACCGCTGTGGGCGGCGCATTCTTCTTGTACCTCGAGCAGGTCGGCCGCATGATCGAGCAAGAAATGGAAGTCACACTGCCGACGCTCTTGAATGAAGCCAACGCGGAGGCCGGCCTCTTCTTGTGGATCGCTGCCGCGTTTGGCTTCGTGGGGATGCTGATGGCGTTCCTGCGCCGCGGTAAACAAGGCGCGGCGCTGATGCTCGTGCCGACGATTGGCGCCGCCGTCATTCACCCGGTGTCCCTCATCTTTTCCGGGCTGCAGGCGTTCTCCGCTCTCCTCGCTGTCTTTGTCGGTCCGTTGCCGATCAACACCCCGAAAAAGGACCCTGACGACCACGACGATTGACGATCCCGCTTCGCGAATCGTTCCGCGCATCGTGAAGGCTTGACCTCTCTTCAGGTATTTTGCCATGGCTATTGTCACCTGTTCCGATTGCAGCAAGAAACTCAAAGTCGCCGACACGTCGCTTGGCAAGAAGGTGAAGTGTACCTGCGGCAACGTCTTCGTTGCTCAGGAGGCCGAGGCCGCGGCGCCCGCCAGACCCGCACCCGTGGCCGCGGGCGACAAGGTCATGGTCGAATGCACCGAATGCTCGGCCAAGCTCAAAGTGGCGGCGACGTCGCTCGGCAAAAAGATGAAGTGCCCCAAGTGCGCGAGTGTCTTCATCGCGGCGGCCGAGGAAGAGGAACCTCCTGCCAAAACTGTGAAAAAAACGCCCCCCGTCGTCGTGGCGGTTGACGACGACGAGGAAGAGGTTGTCAAGCCCAGGGCCAAGACAAAACCGGCCAAAACGGACGAGGACGATCTCTTCATGTTTGCCCAGGGACAATCCGCCGGCGACGACGAAGTAGAGGAAACCAAGCCCAGGGCCAGAGCCAAGAAAAGCGACGACGACGAACAGGACGATTGGGCGCCGCCCAAATCGAAAGCATCGAAAGCATCGAAAGCCAGGCCGCCGCAACGGCGCGATGATGACGATGAGCCTGACGAGACGCCGGTCTACCCGAGCCGGTTGCTGGCGAATCTCTTTGTCGTTTTTTTGTTGCTGGTCTACTGCGGGCTTTTCCTGGTTTCTTTCCTTGACTACTTTCCCCTGGCCAAAAACCTCGGCATCCCCGTTTCCGACGGCTCCGCCAAGAAAACGCCATTCGTCATTCGCAAGGACGGCGCCAAGGACGAGAAAACCGCCAAGGAAAACAAAAAGGCTGACATCGAAAACGAGAAGGACATCGACGCTCTGCAAGGAACCTGGATCGTGGAATCCGCCGCGCAGGCCAGTGGGCCCGTTGCGATGACGGGGCACAAGTTCATCTTCGCAGGCACCAATGTAACGACCCCCGAGCCGGCCTTTGGCCCCTTCAAACTGGATGCCAACAAGAATCCCAAATGGATCGAATTTCCCACCGCCGTAAGGGCCAACCTTGTCGCCATTTACACGCTCGACGAAAACACGCTGACCTGCTGCTGGGCAATTCCCCAGAAAAAAAAATCCGGCGGCGAAGACATCTGGGAGGTCGGCGAACGGCCGACGAAATTCGACGCCAAGCAAGGCGTCCTCGTTGTGATGAAACGCGAAAAGAAAGACGACAACAAGACCCCCGACATCAAGGACAAAGAAAAGGACAAAAAGGATAAAGACAAGACGCCTCCCAAGGGCAAAGGGCTCGACGCGACCAAACTCCTGGGCGCGTGGGTCGTCGAATCCGCGCTCGCCAACGGAAAAACCAACGACCAGATGCAAGGCGAGTTCATCGAATTCGCCAACGGCAAGGTTACGGGCCTCGCGGGTCCCAACTCGGCGCCCTACAGCGTGAACGGCGCCAACGACCCGGCCTGGTTCGACGTGAAGCCCGCACCGAATATCACCGTTGCCGCGATCCTGAAATTCGATGGCGCAAAGCTCGTCCTGTGCGCCCCCGGCGGCAAGGATTCCACCCAGCGGCCCAAAACATTCGACGCCAAGGAGAGCTTCCTTCTTGTCCTTCGCCGCGCCACCAAGGACGATTCACGCTACTCCCGCAGCCAAAGTTCGAATAACCTCAGGCAAATCGGCATCGCCATTCTCAACCACCACGATCAGTACAAAATCCTGCCCCCCGCGGCGAGCAGCGGCGACAAGGATCCCACCGGGAAGCCGCTCCTGAGCTGGCGCGTTGCCATCCTTCCTTACATCGAACAACTTGACCTCTACAAAGAGTTCGATCTCAACAAGGCGTGGGACGATCCACACAACCTCAAACTCGTCGCCAAGATGCCGAAGCTATTCATGGTCCCCGGCGTGAGCGCCAAGGAAGGCATGACGCACTATCGCACCCTGGTCGGACCGGGCACGCTTCTCAATCCGCAAAAAGGGCCGGACGGCAAACTGATCGCCAAGTACACGTTGGCCAAGGTGCCCGACGGCACCTCGAATGTCATCATGGTCGTCGAGGCGAAAGACCCGACCATCTGGACCAAGCCGGACGACCTCCCCTATGACCCCAAGGGTCCGCTGCCCAAGTTCGGCGTCATCCCCGCCGGTTTCCATGCGATGTTCGCCGACGCCAGCGTCCGGTTCATTGGCTCCCAGGTGGCGGAAGCCGTTTTGCGGCCCTACCTCACGTGCGATAACGGGATGCCGCGGGCACCGCTTGATCCCAAGGCCAACACGGGAAAGGACAAGGAAAAGGATTTCAAACCGAAGGAAAAAAAGAGCGACAAGGATCTTGACAAAAAAGAACCCACCAAAAAGCTGTCCGCCGACAACTCTTGGCGAATTCTGGCGCCGGTTGTGTTCGTGCAAGACTCAGCACCAGCAACCTGGAAAGTGCCGAAGGGCTGGAAGAAAGCCAAGGGAAATCCTTTCACGGTGGCCGCGTTTGACGTGCAAGACAAGGGCAAGCAAGTCGCCGTGACCGTGAGCGTCCTCAACGGCATGGGGGGTGGGTTGATCGCGAACGTGAATCGCTGGCGCGCCCAGTTGAAGCTGCCGGAGTGGTCGGAAGACGAACTGGCCAAGGCGATGAAGAAACGCAAGGTCGATCGAATCGCTGGCTATCATGTCGAGTTCACGGGTGAAAAAGGCGGCCAGCCCTCGACTCTCCTGGGCGTGATCGTCTTTCGTGAACGGGATGCCTGGTTCTTCAAACTGGCAGGCGACCCGGTGCTTGCGAATCGCGAGAAGGGGAACTTCTTGAAATTTGTTGATTCGGTCAAGTTCAAGTGATCGACGCCGTCGTGCCGCGAGCCACCCCAAGCAAATTCCGCAGGCGGAGCCTGCAAAGCCGTGCGTTCCCAGGCAGAGCCTGGGAACGAGGGTGAGAAGGTTGTCGGCTGCTAATCATTCGTCGTCGTCATCCGCCGTTTTCTGCGCTGGCCGATGCACGTCCGCCAACCCATACTCCGTCAACTTCTTGCGCACGGTTGCTCGGTTGAGCCCCAGCCATTGGGATGCGATCACGCGGTTGCCTTGCAGGCGGCGCATCAGCTCCTCAAGCATCGGCGGCTCGACGCAGCTCAGCAATTCTTCGTACAGGTTCGCCGGCGCGTGGCCGTCCGCCGAATCGATGCGGTCCAACAGCCAATTCAACACCGCCGCGGCAAGTTGGTCTTTCGGGCTCGTCGCGCGGATGCCCGAGGCCGCGGGCAGATGCTCAGGTAGAAGCGGCCCGCCGCGCGCCACGATCACCGCGTGCTCCAGCGCATTGCGCAGCTCGCGCACGTTTCCCAGCCACGATTGATTGATGAGAAATTCCGCGGTTTGAGGCAGCAGGGGCAAAAGCCTCGCATCGAGGCGGCGCAAAAAATGCTCGGCCAGCGGGACCACGTCGTCGCGCCGCTGCCGAAGGGGCGGCAGATGAATCTGGAAGACGTTCAAACGAAAGAACAGATCGTGCCGAAAGGCGCCCTCGGCGATCTTGCGTTCGAGGTCCTGATGGGTCGCGGTGAGGATGCGAATGTCGAGCGGGCTGGGCTGATTGCTGCCGACGGGCGTGACCTCGTTGTGCTCCAGGACGCGCAGCAGCTTGACCTGAACGGATAGCGGGATGTCAGCCAATTCGTCGAGGAACACGGTGCCGCCATCCGCGAGCGACAACAGGCCCGGCTTCGCCTGCGCGGCGCCGGTGAAGGCGCCCTTGACGTGGCCGAACAACTCGCTCTCGACCAGGTTGGGATTCAGGGCAGCGACGTGAACGGGCAGAAAAGGCCGATCGCGGCGCGTGCTGTAGCGGTGCAGAGCGCGGGCGACCAGTTCCTTGCCGGTGCCGCTTTCGCCCGTGATCAGGACGCAGGCGTCGCGCGGCGCCACCATGGCGATGCGCTTGAAGACCGTCTGCATGGCGGAACTGGCGCCGATGATTTCCTCCGGTGATACCGCCGCCGGCTCGGAAGACGTTTCCTCTTCCCGGGCTTGCGCGAGCGCCCGCTGCTTGAGGGCCCGCGCGATCGTGTCGAGCGCCTGATCGAGATCGAACGGTTTGGCGAGGTAGTCGAACGCCCCCCCCTCCACGGCGCGGACCGCCGTCGAGAGATTGCCGAAGGCCGTCACGACGATCACCGGCGCGTCGCCGCTGAGTTCCTTTAGTCGCCCCAGAGCGGACAGCCCATCGAGGCCGGGCAACCGCACGTCGAGCACGATCGCCTCGGGCGGTTCTTTCTCGGCACGCTGAAACGCCTCCTCCGCGGACGCGGCCACCTCGACGCGATGGCCCAACTTCGTCAGCGCTTTTTTCAGCGCCCAGCAGACGGCTTCCTCGTCATCAACGATCAAAAGTTGACTCATATCCGATTCCACGGCTCACTTCGTCTTGGCTTGCGCGGCCCCGTTTTGCTATACTCCGCGCAGTTGAACTGTACGCATTGTTTCACAAGCCGGCAGTGCAGGCAAGAAGAGAATCGCATGCAGGTTGCGCAGGCTGGCAGGATGCCTCGGAAACGCCAAAGGAGTGGTTCATGTCGCGCCAGGGATATTGGAAACGCCTTGCCCAATCTACCGCCTTGCTTGCCTTACTTGCCGCGCCTGCCATTTCGCGCGCGGATGACACCGAGCTGCGCGAATACTCGGTGGTCGTCAACGGCAAACCCGCCGGCGTCTCGCGCATGACCATCGTGCAGAAAAACGACGGCACTACCTACATGTCCGGCAGCGCCGATGTCAAGTTTCGCGTCTTGCTGGGCGATTACATCGTCAAGATCGACACCCAGGAATGGTGGAAGCAAGGCCGGCTGATCGGCATGAAAACCTCTGGTAGCGAGAACGGCAAGAAAGTCGATGTCACCGTCGCCGCCGACAACAACCAGCTCCGCGTTCGCGTCAACGGCAAGGAGCTGCTTCGGCGCGCTGATTCCTGGACGTCCACCTACTGGAAGCTGGCCGACGCCCGCTTTCACAACAAGCAGGTGCCAATCCTCGAAGTGGATTCGGGCCGAGAATTCAATTCCGATCTCAAATATGTCGGCCAGGAAAAACTGAAAGTCGGCAACCAGCTTCAGGATTGCTACCACTTCCTGGTCACCGCCGCGCCGGGGCCGATCGATTTGTGGTACGATCGATATCATCGCCTGGTGCGTCAGGAGTTCACCGAATCGGGGCACAAGACCATCGTGCAACTGGTCACCGTTCGCCGCTGAGCCGCCTTCCCTCTCCCTCTGGGAGAGGGGTCGGGGGTGAGGGTACAACCCCGGCCCTCACCCCCCAGCCCCTCTCCCAGAGGGAGAGGGGAGTAGAATTCTTAAAAGCGATGGAAAGGAATCGATCATGCAAGACCGCAACACCATTCGCCAAACGCTAATCGAGCTGATGGAAGCTGATACGGGCAACAGCTACGCCGACGTCGACGACGCGAAAATGCTGCGCACCGATCTCGGGCTCGATTCGGTGGACGTCGTCAGCATCGTCTCCCAGGTGGAACGCCGCTTCCGCGTTCGGCTCACGCAGCAAGACCTGGAAAAGCTGGCCACGGTCGGGGATGTGCTCGATCTGTTGCAAGCGAAGTTGAAGGAAGCGGAAGCCGCGTCGTCGAAGGCGGCGTAGCCCCCGATTTGCCGCTTGTGGTTTGTCGCTCGCACGCCGCCATGCAAGCGCCAAACCGCAAGCGCTCACGCCGCGATGCGCAGGCCCGGCTGGCGCGTCGTTATTTTTTTGCTTGTTTCGTCTTGCATTTCGCGGCTTTTTTCAGCCTGGCAAGTTCGATTTGCACTTCCAATCGGAACTCGCGGACCTTTCGTAGTTGCATTAAAAAGGTACTCGGACCGCAACGACGAAATCCACCCGATCCGCCAGTTCAAGAAGGTGTGCCAAAAAGTTGATCTTCTCGGCCTCGCAATCAAGAACCTCCATGCCGCTGGACCTGAGCCGACGTGCCGGCACGAAAACTGTATCGCAGTCCAACCGGCTTACGTGACGATCTCCTCGAAAAAAAAGCCTGTACGCATCCTCCGTGATGGCAAGCCGCTCATTATACAACCCGATGTGGAGTCTCTTTTCCTCGTTCGACGCGGGCGGTATGGTCAATGCCTTTCTTCCAAAGAGAATTGGTTTCTTATGGAACTCTTTTACATCAACTTGTGCCCAAACCGAATTCTCGGTGGCTGCCAAACCAAAAAGGGAGATCAAAACTAGGCACACACCGCTTGCTTTCCGGATCATAGTGTTCTCCTATTCAGGACGATTCAACCCGTGGGAAACGGCAACCGTTCAATCGAGCATTGGTCCAAAACGAACGAGCCGTTATTCGCAACGTTAGCCGTCAGTTCAAACTTGTTAGTGTCGACGGTTGTGTCGATGGCCATGGCTCCCAGGCCACACATCCAGTTGTAATCATTATTTGGGGGCCGTAGGTTTTCAAACATGCTGTCACACCACGCCGTAACATTTGCGCCGAGGGTTCTGATGGTAATCTGAGCGAAAAAGTGCCATTCAGTATTCGAGATTCCGAGCGTCAACACCGGCCCGGTGGCGCCAGAGTCGGCAATCGGATTGTTCAAGGCCGCGTTTGGGTTGAAATAAAGTTTCAGGCGAGCTGTGCCGTTCATCATACCAGCATTGGTCGTCCTTCCCCAAGCAATAATCCTGAAAACATCTCCCACGTTAATCCCCCCGCGGGGAATGATCAGAACGCCTTTGTAATCCGTGTTCGCGGTGCCCGGGCTCAACAAACGCGTTTCCCCACCGCCGGAATTGGCAGTGACTGAGGTAACCCTCGCGAATTTCGCTTCAACGTCCGCCATTTGTGGTTTCGCTTTCTGGGAGGAATGATTTGAGTCTGAACCATCACCACCTTACTCCCCACCCCCCTCGCGATTGTCAAGCAGAATGTCGATTTTTTCAGAAAAAATATTTGGTCAAGAAAAATGATGGCAGGTCGGTCAAGCGCTTACGCCGCGATGCGCAGCCCCGGCTGGCGCGTCGTCGGCAGGGCGAAGCGGCGCTGTAACTCCGCCAGGGCGCCGAGCAAGCCGTCAATCGCCTCCGGCTGGTGATTCGCGTTCGCCTGAATCCGCAGCACGCCAGCATGGTACGGCACGGCCGGGAACGTCACCGATTGCACGTAGAATCCCTTCTCAAACAGGAAGCGCCCCGCCTGGAGCGTGATCTCTTCATCCCCCGTGAGCAGCGAAAGAATCGGTGTCTGTCCGCCGAGGACCACGTAACCTAGCTGTTCCGCGCCGTGAGCGAGGTCCCGGAGGTTGCTTTGCAGCCGGGCGTGGATGACCGCGTATTCGTCCGAATTGAGAATGTCGCACACGACGCAGATGGCATCGAGATACGGCGGCGGGACGGGGCCGCCGAAGATGAACGTCGTGGAACGAATCTTCAAGAGGCGTTTGAATTCCTCGGAACAGCCGACGAATCCGCCGAAGCAGGAAAACCCTTTCGAGAGCGAACCGACGACGAGCGTATTGTCGTAGCTGCCAAGCGCGTCCAGAACGGTCCCGCGGCCGTGGGGGCCGAGGACGCCGGTGGCGTGGGCGTCGTCCACGTAGAGGACGGCATTGCGGCGCAGGCAGACTTCGTTGAGCTCCGCCAGGCGAGGCAAAGCGCCGGTCATGCTGTAGACGCCGTCAACGGCGACGACGGCGACGCGATATTCGCCCGCCTCGTCAAGGATGCGTTCCAGGTCAGCGGGGTCGCCATCGGCGAACATCGCGGCGCGGACGCCGTTGGCCTGGGCGATCTTCGCGCCTTCCTGCATCGAATTATGCGCGTGTTCATCGAGGACGAGGAGGTCGCGCTTGCTAACCAGGCCCGGCAAGGCGCCCAGGTTGGCCAGGCTTACCGAAGGATAAATCAGAACGGCCTCGGTGCCGAGCCAGCTGGCCAGTTTTTCCTCGGCTTCCACGTTGGAGCGCACGGACGAGAAGGCCCGCGAGGCGCCGTTGTGGCTCCCCCAGCGCGACACGCCGCCCACGAGCGCCGCCTGCACGCGCGGATCTTGATCCAGACCCAAAAAGCTATCGGAGCCGAAGTTGACGACCTGCCGTCCGTTCACGTCCATTTCGCGGTTTGGTCCGAGGCGATCGACCACCAGGTCCTTGAGATGCGTGTCGGGGAATTCCCGGGCGTAATGTTCGATGAAGCGCACGAGACCGTGCTGGCGAATGGCCTGGGCCAGATTGTGCATCGGAAGGACGGACATGCGAGCCTCGCAGGGAACGTTAGATATTTGTAAGCGTTTTATCTCATGCTTGTCCTGTTGGTTGGGCGATGATATAGACCAAAAACCCCGCGCAGATTCAAGATGGACTGACGATTTCGCCTGGCCAAATCGACCATGCCGCACAGGATGGGCAGGATGGCGATATTCGTCATTGACACGCAGGAAAGGAATCCTGGTTTTGAAATCCGCCGTCTGTACCCCAGATTCGCGAATCGCCCTGAGTTGCCAAATCGGCGCCGTCAAATGGTTGCGCTGGAACGCCGACCAGATTGCGCAGGCTCGTCGGCAGCCGGTCGCGTTTGGCGGCGAGAAGTTGCCCATCTCCTTTCTGAAGCATGCGGATGAGCAAACGGTACTGGCATTGTGGACCGTGCTGGAAGCAATCGAAACAGCCGACTTGCAGGATCGCTCGTTCGATTCCTGGGGTGTGATTGCCTCGCCCAGTTTCTTTGGCCGACTCAGCATCGCTCAGAGCGTTCGGCGTTATCACCAGGAAGGGGCGTGGGGCATCTCACCGCAGTTGATTCCGCATCAATCGTTGCACGCCATGTCGGGTACGATCAGCCAGGCGTTAAGAATTCATGGCCCCAACTTTGGCGTCGGAGCAGAGCCGTGTGCCGGCCCAGACGCCTTGCTTCTTGCCGCCGCCATGCTATACGATGGTCAGCTCCCCGGTCTTTGGCTGGCGTTGACGGGATATGAAACCGAGTGGATCCCCGCCGCCGATGGGCAACATCCGACGGCGCCCGCCTGCCAGGCGCTGGCCGTCGCCTTGACGCCAGACGAAAACGCTTCGGGAACGAGGCTTCGGTTCGGGTCCGCCGGGCCCCAAGCAGAAAAGGAAAGCCCGCTGGAGATGTCGCCGGCGTTCAGCCTTGAACTGCTTGCCGAAGAAATGTCCGACCCGTGCCGGCTGCCGGAGGGTCGATGGCGATTGAGCGATTCCCACTGGATCGAATTCGAGGCCGTGCTCGGCGTGGAAAAGAATCTGTCATGAAGCTGGAACCTATCTATATCACCGGTGTCGGCGCGGTGACGCCGCTCGGGGGCAGTTACCAAACAATCACCGAGCGCCTGCTCGCGGGCGTTTCGGGAGTGCGTTCCATCACTGAGTTTCCGGTAGCGGATCACCTCGCCCAGATCGGCGCGACGGTCACGGAATTCCCCTGCCCCGATGTTTGGGACGCCGATCAACTCGCCGAATTGCCGCGCGTCGATCAGGTCACGCTCGTGTCCTGCACCCAGGCCTTGCAAGACGCGGGCTGGTGGGGGCGCCGTTCCGACGCGCGCGTCGGCATCGTCCTGGGAAGTGCCGCGGCCTGGGAATCACTCTGGGAAAACGACGCCCTCACCGGCGGCCAGCAGATCTACCAAACGCAAAGCCACGTTGAACCACTGGTTCACCGGACGCGCCAGCACCTGGCCTTGACCGGACCGGCGGTCAGCATGTCCGCCGCCTGTGCCAGCGGCAACTACGCCATCGCCCTGGCACGGCGCTGGCTCCAGATGGGCTGGGTCGATGTCTGCCTCGCCGGCGCCTGCGACATGGCGATCACGCCGATGACTCTGGCGGGCTTCGGCAACCTGCGCGCCCTGTCACGGCGCAACGACGATCCGCAAGCGGCCTCGCGCCCTTTCGACGCCGATCGCGATGGCTTCGTCATGGGCGAGGGCGGCGCCATGTTTGTTCTCGAACGCGCCGCCCAGGCCCGGCAGCGCGGCACGCGCGTCTACGCCGAGGTCGCCGGCTGCGGCGCCTCCAGCGATGCTTACCACATGGTCATTCCCAGTCCGCATCCCGAACCGGCCATCGCCGCCATGCGCCAAGCCCTGACCGACGCCCGGTGCGATCCAAGCGACGTCGATTACGTTAATGCCCATGCGACCAGCACGCCAGTCGGCGATTCCGCCGAGGCGAAAGTGTTGCAATCCGTTTTCGGAAGCCACATCGAAAACTTGCCAGTCAGTTCGACGAAAAGTATGACGGGACATCTCCTGACAGCAGCGGCAGCCGTGGAGGCGCTGGCGTGCGTCATCGCCCTGGATCGCCAGACGGTGCCGCCGACAATCAATCTGCGTAACCCCGACCCCGAGTGCCCGTTGCGCCACGTGCCCAATCACGCCGAGCATCATCGCGTGCGCGTGACCGCATCGAACTCCTTCGGCTTTGGCGGCAGTAATACGTGCCTGATCCTGAAGGCGGCGTGATCTGGCGCCGATACCTGGCAAAACGTGAACTCAAAACGATCGGCTCGTTGTGAAACACGAGGAATGCCCCTATAATACCATCATGGTGATCATTACCTTTCTTGATGACGCGAACAAACGTCGCGCACTTGGTTACCTCTCTGGCCGATTTGCCTTCAAGAGCTGGTCAAACGGTGAGATGATGGTTTCCGAGGACGTTTTATCCCACCTGACTGGCGAAGGGATCACGTTCAACGTGGAGGGGCCCGCCACCTATGAACATCTCATTCCGGCGGTTCGAGATCCGGCTGCCCCTGCGGTTTAACGATGGCCAACCTGTCAGCGAGGATTTGATCGTCGAGGTGGAACTTGAATTGGAAAACCGCTTCGGCAGCGTTTCCGCCGAAACCCAACTCATTCGCGGCACGTGGCGGCAGGAAGGGCAGGCCTATCGTGACCATTTGATGCGGCTCTTCATCGATGTGGCTGACACCGAAGAAAACCGGCAGTTCTTTCGTGAATACAAAGAAACACTTAAGTCCCGGTTTCAACAAAAGGACATTTGGCTGACGTCGTTCCCGTTGGACGTTTATTGACGGCCTCGCCAAAGCACGTTGTACGCACGTTGATTGCCAGCTACCTGGCGAATCCTGTGACGACAAGCGGAATCCCATGCCAGCGGGAGCGCCGTCCCGATCCCACCCATGATGATGCCGAAGATCGCTCGCCCCATGCCGTGCTTGGTCGGATCGCGGCGAATTTCACGTAAAGCCAGGATTCCCGCCAGGAGCGTGAACGGCGCCGGTAAGCAAAGCACCGAGAACAAGGCCAGGTAACCCGCCGCGATAGCCCAACCCGATCGCCCCACCTGCAGCTACATTCTCATGCCCGCATCCTGTCCGATGTTGGGCTGTTGCCGCTTGCGGATGTCAGGCTCAGGCAGGTCGTCATCGTAATTCGGTTTGGCCATCGTGCCTGCCCTGGTCGCTTTGTTTGCTGTCGAAGACCGCGTCGGATTGCCGGCGGGCTTTCAATGCAAAATCGTGAACCGCCCCTCCGCATCCGCGAATACCGCTGGCAAGCCCCACACCGGGACCGCGCCAGCACGACGGCCAGACGTGGTGGGCTGCAAGTTTTTGTCATAGACCTGCCACGCCAGGGCGCCGCCGCGCTGCCAGCCGGTGCCTTCCGTCCAAACCAGGATCATCTCGCCGTTCTTGTTGAACGCCAGGGCCGGGTGCTTGCGCGTCCCCCCTTTCCCAGGCGCCGCGTACAGGGTCGGATCGTTTTTTTTGCGCGGGTTCTGAATGAGTCGAAAGAAAATCTGCCCGTCGTTGTCCCAGGCCCCATAAACACCGCCGGCGGGGTGCTCGGCAAACGCCTGTGAACTCATGGGGCACGTGTCGATCTTCCAGTTGTCCTGTTGCTCGCCCAGAAAATTTTTGCCCTGATCCACGGACGAGAGTACGTACATGCCACGGTTGACCTTTTCAGATGCCGCGCGGTAAAGGAAAAACGCGTTCCCTTGCGCATCCACAAAGCCCTTCATGCCACAGCAGGGACAACAGCCGGTGTTGGCGCTGGCGATGCGTTCGGGGCCGAAGGTTTTGCCCTCGTCGGCGGAAAGGGCGACCCACACTTTGCGAAAGCCTTCTCCTTTGCGCAGCGTCTCGTCCGCGCCGTGCCAGGCGACATAGACGTTGCCCTTTACATCCGCCGCGACCGTGCCGCCGCCATCGAGGACGGCTGATTTCGTCATCAAATTGCGTTGCGGCTCAAAGGCAGTGCGCTTGTCGTTGAGCCGGGCGTAGAGCATGGGCATGCCCTGGATTGGATTCTTGGGCATTGCTTTCATGGAGCCATTCCAGGCGACATGAACCCGGCCGTCCTTCCCGAGGGCGATCTGCCCGCCGCGAATGGTACCGACGGCGATGGCGCTGCCGGGTTGGCTGTTGACTCGCAGCGGCGCGGAGAATTCCGTCGCGCCGGCTTTGCGTCGCACGTACATCAGGTTGCCGGCGCGCGGGTCGCCCTCGTAATAGAGCAGATGGACGACGCCTTTCCCATCCACAACGACCTGCGGCTGAATGCCGCGATTGGGAGTTTTTTCGAGGACAACCTGGGCAAGGGCTGATTGAATCACGATCAGCACAACGCAGGAGGCCAACAGAAAATATCGCATGGTGCACCAACCTCAGGCAAGGAATGTTTCAACACGAGCCAGGCGCCGGCGCGCAAGGTTTATCTTCCCGCGCCTTTCCGCGGTCTGCAAGCCAAATCCGAATTGTTCGAAAAGGCCGACATGTGCAAGCATCCCGGCACCCGGTCACCGCGCATCCCCGAATAAACGACGCTCCCGCCCGTCTATCAATTAACCATGCCGCCGCCTCGGCTCGCTTGGAAATTTCAACTCCCGCCCCGCGGCGAAATGCGTATAATCAAGGGGTAAGCCAGCCCCGGCACTCCCGCCCCCGAAGAATTATGTCATCCACCATCACCCCCATCGCGATACCGAGCACGCCGCGTTTGTTCCCCGCGGCGCCGATGCCGTTGCAGCCGTTCGATTTTCACACGCCGACGCGCGTGATGTTCGGCCCCGGCACGCTCAATCGGCTGGGCGAGTTGGCGCGCGAGTTGGGCGCCACGCGCGCGCTTCTTGTCACCGACCCGGGCCTGGAGGCGGCCGGACACCCCCAACGGGCGCAGGATTCGCTCAAACATGCCGGCCTGGAAGTTTTCGTTTTTGACGATGTCGAAGAAAACCCCACCAGCAAGCATGTCGAGGTCGGCGTTCGCTTCGCGAAACCGCTCAACATCAACCTGATCGTCTCCGTCGGCGGCGGCAGCTCCATGGACTGCGCCAAGGGGATCAACTTCATCCTGACCAACGGCGGCACGATGTCCGACTACAAGGGCTTCGGCAAAGCGAAAAAGCCGATGCTCCCCTCCATCGGCGTCCCCACCACCGCGGGGACCGGCAGCGAAGCGCAATCCTACGCCCTGATCGCGGACGAAAAATCCCACCTCAAGATGGCCTGCGGCGATCGCAAGGTCGCCTTCGCCACCGCCATTCTCGACCCGGAAGTCACCGTCACCCAGCCGATCAAGGTCACAGCCCTGACCGGCATCGACGCGCTTTCTCATGCCGTCGAATCCTACGTGACGACCCGCCGCAATCCCGTGTCGCAAATGTTCGCCCGCGAGGCGTGGAAGTTGCTCGAAGTCAACCTCGAAAAAGTGTTGCACAACCCCACGGACCTCGAAGCGCGCGGCGCGATGCAAATGGGCGCCTTCCTGGCAGGCACCGCCATCGAAAACTCCATGCTCGGCGTTTGCCATTCGTGCGCCAACCCGCTCACCGCCCATTACGGCATCACGCACGGGTTGGCGATCGGCGTCATGCTGCCTCACGTGATCCACTTCAACGCGCGAACCGTGCCGCACCTTTACGAGGACCTCATCGAGGAAGCGGGCCTGCAAAACGGCCACGTCGAGCACGCCGCGGAAACGCTGGCGCAGCACATCGTTCGGCTCATGCGATTGGCGCACCTGCCGACGACGCTGTCCTCCTGCGGCGTGAGTCGCGGCATCCTCCCGCTGCTGGCCGAGGAAGCCGCCCAGCAATGGACCGCGCGATTCAATCCCCGGCCAGTGACCGAAGCAGATATCCTACGCATCTTCGAAGCGGCGTTGTGACGAAGCCGCATTAAAGGGGATCGGGGATCGAAAAATACGGTTTTTCATTTCGTAGTATTCGGCTTCGGACCTTTATTGGTTCAGAAGTCTACCACTTTGAGACGAGATCAGGCTATTTTTTATTTTGACTTTTCTTTGCCAACATGTTTATAATCACCCGATTTGAAACAAGCCACTCCGACGAGTCCGTCAGACATGATGCTCGACGCCCGAATAGCCGATCTGCTGTTGCGTTGGGAAGAACTTCGTGCCCGAGGTCAGCTCATTACTCCCGAAGAACTGTGTGGCGATTGCCCGGACCTCCTGGAGGAAGTGGTCAAGGGAATCCGCGCGGTGCAAACGATCCACACACTTTATGGCACACCGCAGGAAGCCGTGGGGTCAGCGGCGCCGGCCCCAATGCAGGTGACAGGGCCTGGTTTGCCCGCGGTTGGCGACTATCAAGTCCTTGGCGAATTGGGGCGCGGCGGCATGGGGGTGGTTTATCAGGCCTACGATCGCAAACGTCAAGAGATGGTCGCCCTGAAGACCTTGCAACGGCTCGACCCGTCCTCGCTTTATCGCCTCAAGCAAGAATTCCGCGCCCTGGCTGAGGTCAGTCACCCCAACCTGGTGAAACTCCATGAACTGATCTCCTCGGGACACCAAATCTTCATCGCCATGGAGTTGATCGACGGAGACCATTTTCTTGCGTACCTCCGCTCAGGCGGCGGCACGCCGTCGCATCAAACAATCGATTTCGTCCCATCTCATCGGGACGCCGCCGCCGGGCTGGTGCAGGAAACGGTGGACGCGGCTATCAAGCCGGCAACGTCCTACGCTCTGTCACCGCTGCAATATGACCGTCTGCGCGCGGCGCTTCGCCAGTTGGCGCAAGGAATCTTGGCCCTGCACGCGCTGGGGAAACTGCACCGCGACATCAAGCCGTCGAACGTCATGGTGACCAGGGAGGGGCGCGTTGTGCTCATGGACTTCGGCTTGGCCGCCGAGTTGGATTACGCCGGCCTCCATCAGAGCACGGAGCAGCATGTCACGGGGACCATCGCCTATATGGCGCCCGAGCAGGCGGCCAGTCAGGCGCAGTCTCCTGCCAGCGATTGGTACAGCGTCGGCGTCATGCTCTTTGAGGCCCTCACGGGCCGACTCCCCTTCATCGGCACACCGTTTCAGGTCCTCATGGACAAGCAGCAGCGTATCGCGCCGGCGCCGAGCGAAATCGCACCAGGGCTTCCTGAGGACCTCGAAAGCTTGTGCGTGGCCTTGCTGAGTCGAGCCCCCGAAAGTCGGCCATCCGGGCCCGAAGTGGTGCAACGACTGGCGGACAACCTGGCAGCGGAGGAGACCCTCAGGGTGCGCCCGACGCCAGCGCAAAAAGCGTCGTTTGTCGGCCGCGAAGTGAATTTGGCCTCGCTGAATCAGGCGTTTCAAGCCATGCGGAAGGGCCACGCGACCGTCGTCCGCTTGCAAGGTCGATCCGGCGCCGGCAAGAGTGTTCTGGCCCAGCATTTTCTCGATTCCCTCATGCGGCGCGGCGAGGCGGTGGTGTTGGCAGGCAAATGCTACGAACGCGAGTCGGTCCCGTACAAGGCCCTGGATAGTTTGATTGACGCGCTGAGCCGATATCTCCGACGTCTGCCAACCCTGGCGGCACAAGCCCTGCTGCCGCGGGAGGTCCATTTACTTGCCCGCGTCTTCCCCGTTCTTCAGCGGGTGGCCGCCGTGATGGAAGCCCCGGGACGGGCGGCGGAGATCGTGGATCCACACGAGGTGCGCCGGCGCGCCTTCGCGGCCCTGCGTGAACTGTTGGCCCGGCTCAGCGATCGCAACCCGCTGGTCCTGTTCATCGATGACCTGCAATGGGGCGACCTGGATGGCGCGACGCAGTTGACTGAATTGCTGCGGCCTCCCGAAGCGCCGGCGGTGATGTTGCTCGCCTGCTACCGGAGTGAAGACGCGGACACGAGTCCGTGTCTTGGGATTCTTCAGCGAGCGCTGGAACGGGCTGGCCCGGCGCTGGACCAGCGTCAACTGGTTGTCGAGCCGCTCAGTCACTACGAAGCGCGCGAGTTGGCGCTGGCGCTGCTGGGTCGGCGCGACTCTGCCAGTGAGGCACAGGCTGACACCATCGCGCGGGAATCGGGAGGCAATCCGTTTTTCGTGCAGGTCCTGGTGCAATGCGTTGGCGCCAGCGTGACAGTTGCCGAGAGTCCGGCGGCGGGGGCGTTGGCTCTCGACGAGGTGCTCTGGGCGCGTATTCAGACGTTGCCAGACGAACCGCGCCGTTTGCTGGAGGTGATCGCTGTCTCAGGCCAGCCCCTGAAACGCGCCGATGCACGCCAGGCTGCGGGTTTCATCGCGGATGAACAGGGCGCCCTGGCCGCCTTGCGCTCGGGCCGGCTGATCCGCAGCAGCGGCTCGGTCGACCTGGAAGAAGTCGAGACCTATCACGACCGCGTTCGTGAGACGATTCTCAGCCACTTGCCTGGCGATGTCGTGATGGACCTCCATTGCCGAATCGCCGTCGTCCTGGAATCGGCAACCGCCGCAGCAAATCCAGGCGGCGCCCCCCTCGCGGTGGCGCCATCGTCCACGACCGCGACCTCCGCACGTGAAGAATCCGGCGCCTTGAAAACGCCCACGTCGAAACGAGTCTTCGATCTTGCTTACCATTTCGATGCCGCCGGAGATAGCGAGCGCGCCTTCCCCTATGCGCTGGCGATGGCCGATCAGGCGCGCGAGCAATATGCCCTTGAAATTGCCGAGCAACTCTATCGTATCGCCGAGCGCGGCGCGGAGAAAATGGATAACGCCACGCGCCATCGAGTCGCCGAGAGTTTGGGCGATGTGTTGATGCTACGCGGCAAATATCCCGAGGCGGCGCTCCGGTTCAAAGCCGTTCTGGCGCTGACCACGGATGCGTTCACGCAGGCACAGATTGAGGGCAAGTTAGGCGAGTTAGCCTTCAAATGCGGCGATATGAAGACTGCCATCGAAGCCATCGAGCGCGCCTTGCGAATGCTCGGCAATCGAGTGCCACGCTGGTCTGTTTCATTCCTTTTCGGACTTCTGCGGGAAACGGTGGTGCAGGTGTTCCATTCTCTCTTGCCACGCTTGTTCCTGGCGCGCAAGCAACAGGACGGGGCGGAGAACCAGTTGCTCACCATCCGGTTGCACAACCGCTTGACCTACCCCTACTGGTTTGGTGGCGGCAAGGTCCCGTGTCTCTGGACTCATATGCGCGGGCTAAACCTGGCCGAGCGTTTTCCAGCAACCAAGGAATTGGCTCACGCCTATTCGATTCACGCCCCGGTCATGAGCCTCCTGCCTTACTTTTCTCGAGGCATCGCCTACGCCGAGAAATCGTTTGCCATCTACCAGGCACTCGGCGATTTGTGGGGGCAAGGTCAGGCTCTCCATTTCTATGGCGTGGTCCTCTATGCCGCTTCGCGGTTCACGGATTGCGTGGAGAGGTGCCGTGAATCGGTAAAACTCCTGGAGCGTGCCGGAGATTCGTGGGAGGTCAATATTGCGCGATACCAAACGGCCGCCAGCCTCTATCGTCTTGGCGATCTTCGCGGCGCCGTCGCGGAAGCGAAATGGATTCACCAATCCGGTCTTGAAATAGGTGATATTCAGTCCTCGGGAATAAGTTTGGATGTGTGGGTACGGGCCGCTCCAGGCGAGGTGGCAACCGATGCCGTTCAGACCGAACTCCAGCGTCCCCGGCATGACCCCCAGGCAAGCGCCCAGGTATTATTGGCCGAGGGCGTGCGCCTCTTCTATTTGGCTCGTCCCGAAGAAGCAGCAAATGTATTCGAGAAGGCCCGGCAAATCGCGGCGGGCGCAGACATCAAAAACACCTATGTTGCTCCGATCCTGCCCTGGCTGGCCACGGCCTTGCGCCGACAGGCCGAGCAGATGCCAGACGTGCATTCAGGCGATCGTGTGGCCTTGCTCAAGCGGGCTGGCAAGATCGCCGGGCAGGCTTTACGCACCGCTCGCGCATTTCAAAACGACTTGCCGCATGCGTTACGGGAACGCGGCCTCATTGCCGCGCTGCAGGGCAGGCCTGGTAAGGCACGCCAGGACCTCGACGAAAGCCTCGCTGTCGCGGAACGACAACAGGCGCGTTTCGAGCATGCCCAATCAATGCTCGCACGCGGCCGACTCGGTCAACAGTACGGCTGGCCGGACGCGGAACGAGACCTGATGACCGCCCGCCAGGCCCTGGCTTCGCTAGGTGCGGATTTCGCGCTCGATCAGGCGCCCACTTCTTGAACGAGCCACCGAACGCGGAGTGCATTTCGGCACTGGACCTTGCCGCAGGCGTGGCGGGCCGGAACGGCAACCCCCGCAAAGCTTGGCCTATTGACATCTGCGCGATTTGGGCAACGGTCAGTAGGATTCGAATAAGAGGGTGTGACGGCGTGGCATCCTGGAAACGGCATACGCAACCAAGAAGCCAAACCTTCTCCAACGGGTTGGGCCGAAGTGGCGCCGCCAACTGGTTGAGGCAGGAGTCGAGCACGCTGAAGAAGGTCGCCCGCCCGGCAGCCGTTTTTTTTTCACGCGGATTCGGCGTGCCCGATGGACGAGCCGTGTTGACATTCCAGTTTCCGTGGCCGAGACTTTTTCAGGAAAGCGAATACCCCATGGCCGAGAAACTCAACCTCAATCATCCGTGGCTGGTCGCGGTCTGGCCCGGAATGGGCCATGTGGCCCTCAATGCCGGTTACTATTTGCTGGCCAAACTCGGAATGCACGTGATCGCCGAATTTGAAGTGGCCAACCTCTTCGATGTGGAACATGTCGAGGTAAATGCCGGACTGATTCAGCCGGTCAGCCTCCCCCGCAATCGTTTTTTTCAATGGACGGATCCAAATCAGAAACATGACATCGTGGTGTTCCTGGGCGAAGCCCAGCCTCCCATCGGCAAATTCCCATTTTGCCACAAACTCATCGAGTATTCCCAGGAACTCGGCATCGAACGTGTTTTCACATTCGCCGCCATGGCCACGCAGATGCACCCGGACCGCCCATCGCGGGTCTTCGGCGCCGCGACCGACGGGCAGAGTCTTGAGGAATTGAAACGCCTCGAACTGGAACTTCTTGCCGATGGCCACATTGGCGGCCTCAACGGCGTGCTCCTGGGAGCTGCCGCCGCGAGCGGACTGCGCGGCACGTGCTTGCTGGGCGAGATGCCGCACATTTTTAGCCAGCTCCCCTTCCCCAAAGCCTCGCTGGCGATCCTGGAGGTTTTCACTACCATCGCGGGAATTCAACTTGACTTTACCGAGCTTGCCGAGCAGGTCCAAGAGGTGGACCAGCAACTCGGCAAACTTCTCTCGCAGGTTGAAGAGGAATATGGACCTCAGTTTCCCGGCGAGGCGGACGAAGGCTATCGCGCGGAGCCGGCGGAAGAGGAACGCCTCAGTTCCACCGACCAGCAGCGCATCGAAGAGCTATTTCAGCAGGCCCAGAAGGATCGGTCGAAGGCGTTCGAGTTGAAACAGGAGCTTGACCGCCTGCGGGTTTTCAAGGACTACGAGGATCGCTTCCTGGATCTTTTCAAGAAATCCGACTGACCACAAGGCCAACCCATGACAGACTCCTGTAACCGCTCCGAGAAAAGGCGATGGGTGAGCGGATTGATCGTACCCAGCACACGTCGAGGGGCAGGCGCTTTGACCTGAAGCCAGCAAGAAGGCCCAGAGACCTACGTCGCTGGGCCTTGGTGATTCGCATCTCGCCGAGCGAGCAATCGCGATCCTATTTCACGTTGCCGAGGTCGTTGACCAGTTTGACAATGGCATCGTGCGTCAGCACGAACGCCACCGGCTCGCGTCTGGCGGCACCGGCGGGGTCGCCGGCATATCGGCGCAGGTTGGCGCGGGTGCGGTCGGTTCGCGTCAGGAGGAGTTCGTAGTAGAGCGCCTTGCCATCGCGCGACGCCGGGGCGTCGCTGCGCAGCAGGGCGGTCCCGCGCGGGGTGTCCACCTCCAGGACCCGCAGCGGCTCTAATAGGCCCGTCACCTGCCGTGCGACGCGAGCGGCCCACGCGCTCAGATCCTCGCCGATCGGTTCGGCGCGGTCGAGCGTCAGGTCCTTCAGGGCGCAGCTCAGGCTATCCGCTTTCTCGGAGACAAGCGTGACGGCCCAGCCGTCGGCATGGACGTGGAATCCGCCGGTTCCCGGTTCATTTAGTTGCTGGCGGAGCGTTTTTTCTAGGGTCATCGGCCTCTCCCAGGGTCTTTTGTGTCGGCGCTGTTCCGTCGTGCGAGATCAGGACTGGTTTGCTTTCGACAATCGTTTGCAGGTGCACCGGCCGGCCCCACAGGGCCTGAAGGTTCGCCAGCGTATCCACCGCGCGGTCCATACGCAACTCTATCCCATTATACTCGTGCCGGAGCAGCAATTCGCCCCGGTTCTTGAAGTTTCCATCCACGACGTAGATAAACGGCCTGCCGTGGTTCGTCAAGCTGAATAGCAATCGTTGCTTCACCTTCTGGAATTCCCGCGATTCGATGACATAGTTATTGTCCGATTCGTTGTGGGCAAACGAGAACAACTTGTGCTCCTTGCAGAACTCCGGCGTCAGGAAGGTGTCGATGAAAGTAACATCGTTATGAATCTTGCGGACCTCGAAGATTTTTTTGCGTCCCAGTCCGAGATTCAAGTTCCAGGCCCGTTTTTCGTCAAGATTATCACATTCTTCCCATTCCTTGCCAAACTGCCCCATGTTCCACCGGCGTTCGATGTCGCGCAGAAGCTCGATGCCGAGCTTGTAGGGATTGAGCCGGCCGCGCGACATCGCCATGGTGCCGGAGTGGTGATCGGCATAGTCGATGCACTCCCAGGATTCGAGGGCACGCTCGGTCATAATGGTGGAGTGCCAGTAGCTGGCCCAACCTTCGTTGATGATCTTGGTCTGCCCCTGCGGCGCGAAGTAATAGGCTTCGTCACGGACGATCGACAGCACGTCGCGCTGCCAGGGCTTCAGGGGGGCGAATTCGATCAGGAACTGGAGGACGTCCTTTTCCGGGCGTTCGGGGAAGGACCGCTCGATCGCTTGCTGCTTTTTCTTGTTTTCTTCCTCCTCGGCCCGCAGTGCTTCAGGCGGGTTGATGTAATCGGACATGTAGTCCTTGCTCTGGAAGCGGGTCAGGTGGTCGCCCTCGTCTTCGACCGCCTCCTTGAAATCGAACCGCGCTGATTCCTCGTGGCGTTTGATGCCGGGGAGGTGCAGGTCGATGAGGTCATCCACGGACATGCAGCGGTCCATGAAGGCCTCGACCTCGTCCTCGCCATATTTCTCGACATAGCGGCGGATACGCACGCCGTGGTTGGCCATCTCGTCCATCATCTTGCGCGAGGTATGCGCGAAGTAGGCGTTGTTCTTGAAGAAGTCGCAGTGGCCATAAACGTGCGCCATCACCAGCTTCTGATCGACGGTGTGATTACAGCGCATCAGGTAGGCGTAGCACGGGTCGTTGTTGATGACCATCTCGTAGATTTTCGACAGGCCGTACTCGTAGCCCTTCTTGAGTTCCTCGTAGGCCATGCCGAAGGACCAGTGCGGGTAGCGGGTGGGGAACCCGCCATAGGAGGCGATCTCGTTGAGATCGTCGGCCTCGACGACCTCGAAGATGGTCTCGTAGAAATCGAGCCCGAACTGGCGCGCGTGGGCCTCGATCTCGACCTTGAGATCGCGCAGTTCGGGAGGCAGGCGGGTGTCGTAGGGGAAGGTCATGGTTAGTCAAACCCCGAGAATTCTTACGAGTTCACTTGCTCGATGTACCAGGTCACTTGCGGCACTTGCTGCATGAGGCGATGGGATGCCTCTTCTGCCATCGCCTGCGTGGGAAAACGCAGAGCGATTCTATCTTCGCCAAGTGGAAAACCACCCTCCTCCAACATTGCCTTGCGTACTTTGCCCATGTCCACTCCGGCGAATCCGCTGTGTGATATGGGTTTCACCTCATAAAGAAGCAAGTATTGCTGCAAGGCCTCTTCACGAGTGACACCCAGAGCTTGCGCTATTTTGGCCTTGCGGTCCTTATAGGCGTCCAAAATCAGCGTCGTGCGATCTTCGGAGCGAAGTTCGCGAAACTCATCCCAGACCACGAGGATATCCACGCGGTCCGAAAGTTCGAGCGGAATCTCATAGATTACCGGGCCGTTCGGTGACGACTTTCCGGCGAGCTCACTGACCAGGGATTTTAATAGAGCCTTGCGTTGGTTGTTTGTCAAAACCGTCCATTTCATTTCGCCTCGAATGACCGGCATGTGTCATACTCCTAAAGTCGGCCTCGCTGTTGAATAAACCATGCACTCGCTTTGCGGACCTCAGCGACTTGGACCTGCGATACATCGATAGTTTTGTAACGCAATTCAGGCCGCCAATGCTTATAGACTAACGCGGCTTTGTTGATCGCTTCCTGTAGCCGTTGGGCTTCGTGGACGGACAGATTTCCACGCGCCAACCTTTGCGATTCTAGGAAACGAGCCCATCCAACAAGCGGATGGGGGTCGCTGTCCATCAACGGCCTTCCAGTCCCCGCCTGAGGTCTCCGCGCCTGCGCCATGAATCGCTGGCGCGCGTCTCGATCGATTGGCATGTTTGGCGAGAAGCCGACGCCTCGATAATAGGCCGCCGCTAAACACATTTCCACGCTGTAGCCAAACAGATAGACGGCGCTAAGCCCTCTTCCACTGGGCAAAAGGTGGAGCGCGTCGTGATGACGCATTTCCGCCGCGCGCTCCAAGCGATTGATCGTGTCGGGCGCCAGGCGGTCCACAAGAGGGCTGACACGACCCATGCGGATCTCCCGTTAATTCCATGCTATTTCCCAGTGCTCAAAAACTCCTTGATCGAGCCCAAGATCGCTTCGCGATCGGGGATGCGGGTGGCGACGACGTTGTCCTTCTTTTCCAGAAGCTCGGTGATGTATTCGTAGAACTCCCCCGAGCCGTAGGGGCTTTCGACCTGGCCGTAGCCGAAGAGATTCAGCTTGGGCAGGAGCGTGTCCTGAAGGAACTGGACGCAATGCGGGCTGTCGTCGCCCCAGTTGTCGCCGTCGGAGAAGTGAAACGCGTAGATGTTCCACTCCGAGGGCGGGTAGCGTGTGTCGATGATCTTGTTCGCAAGTTCGTAAGCGGTGCTGATCTTGGTGCCTCCCGATTCACGGGTATGGTAGAACGTGTGCTCATCCACCTCCTTGGCGTCGGCGTCATGGATGATGTAGACGTTTTCGACCCCCTTGTAGTGCTTCTTGATCCACGTGTCGATCCAGAACGCCTCGATGCGGACGATTTCTTTTTGCTCGTCGGTCATGGAGCCGGAGACGTCCATCATGTAGATGAGACAGGCGACGGCATCGGGCTTGGCGACTTCCTTCCAGCTTCGGTATTGCTTGTCCTCGCGGATGGGGACGACGATCGGGTCGGCCGGGTTGTAGGTTCCGGACGCGATCTGTCGTTTCATGGCCCGTTTGTAGGTGCGCTTGAAATGGCGCAAGGATTCGGGTCCGGTCTGTCGGATGCCGGTGTATTTGTCCTTGGTGGTGACGATGTTCTTTTTGCCCTTGGGCTCGATGCGGGGCAGTGCGAGTTCTTCACCAAGGATGTCCGCGAGTTCCTCGAGCGTCAGATCGACTTCGAGGATGTGGGCGCCTGGCGCCTCGCCGGCGCCGGATTCGCCGTCCTCTTGCGGTTGGGTCAACGGCTGACCGGGTTCGCCGTCGCCCTGGCCGACGCCGCCAGAGTTTTTCTGCCCGTAGCGGAACTGGGGCAGTTCGATCTGCGGCAGCGGGATCGAGACAAAGTCGCGTCCCTTTTTGCCGATCATCTCCCCGCGCGAGATGTACTTGGAAAGGCCGCTCTTGACCTTGCCGCGCACGATCTTGCGAAAGCGTTGATGATCGCGTTCGATTTTTTGGCTCACGATAACACCCAACCTGAAATGTTGCTGCTACTCTTCGCTAGAAGCAGCAACGGCCTTCTTCCCGGTTCGATCTCGATCTTCGCTGTAGTAATCCGGCCTCGAACTATTTTGGGCACGCATGGAGAAATCGCAGTTAGAACAAACGAACCACGTATGATACTCCGCCGGTGTCGGCCGCGTGAAATAGACGGAGACCGTTTTATTTTCACATTGCGGACAACGCCCTCAGACCAAAGCAACCCACGCATACTAGCCCGAAGCGTAAGCGAGGGATCGCTTGCAACGGAAAACCTCGCTAACGCTTCGGGCTAGTATGCAAACTTGACTCAATCGCCATGAGTTTCGCGGTTCAAGAACACTAGGGCGGTGCCGCGCGCGAATTCCTGTGTCAAACCCGCAGCCTTTTGGATCAAATGGAGAAGTTCCTCCTCCATAACGTGAATTAACCACTCCTGCGATTCAAACGCTTCCTTTCCAAGGGCCGCCCCACCGTCAAGAGACATTGCCCGGAATCCTTTGGGCATGTCTACCTTTATCAACTCCTGAAAAACTCCGGTATCGTAGCCCGCCTGATTCAAGGCATCCAGTGCGAATCGAATCATCCCGTCTTCGGAGGCGTCAAATCCGACCAAGGGGGGTTGGTGCATATTGGCTGGCTCCTGATATATGCCCAACCATAATCAATCGGCCACAGTTAACGGCATACCACGTTCAGCCCGTACCTCAAGGCACAGTTTGATTGCTTGCTCAACGTTGAGCAGAGCTTCGGCGCGCGTATCTCCCTGACTGACACAGCCAGGGATTGCGGGGCATTCGACGATCCAGACGCTGTCCTCGTCACGATCGATTGTTACTTGGAATTTCATACACCGTCTCGCTGTTGAGGTTCTGTTTCTGCCGAGCTGTCAATTTTTCGGGTATTCATGGTCTAGAATGGCCGGGATCATCTCCCCCCGGATGAGCGTTCCGATCATTTCCATTGGGTCCTCTCCATCCGGGATTCCCCTGGTTTTCTTGTAACGCGATACGATTCGGTTTTTGCCTTCATCGTTGGTGGACCAGCTCAAAGGTTCCTTTTTAGGCATTTGACGATTCATCGTTGAAACCTTTTGTTGCCTAACAATTTGTCCTTATCCCCGGGAATCGCTGCGCTCATCCCGGGGCTTGCGGTTACTTCTTCGTCTGCCCACGCGCGAAAATACTTGCGACGAAGTTGAGCACATCCGTCGCGCTCGATTCGTTGTAGCCGTAATACTTGATGAGCCGGCCCTTCACCACGTCGATCTTCTCCTGTGTCGCCTTGTCCACGACGTTGGACACCAGGCTCGTCAGCTTGATCGTGTCCTTTTGGTCCTCGAACAGCTTCAATTCCAGGGCCTTCATCAGGCGTTCGTTCGTTTTGTAATCGAACTTCTTGCCGTCGATGGCCAGGGCGCCGATGTAGTTCATGATTTCGCGTCGGAAGTCGTCCTTGCGGCTCTCGGGGATGTCGATCTTCTCCTCGATGGAGCGCATCAAGCGTTCGTCGGGTTCGTCGTAGCCTCCCGTGAAGCGATTGCGGACCTTTTCGCGCTGGGTGTACGCCTTGACGTTATCGATGTAGTTGGCACAAAGCCGTTGCAGGGCGTCTTCATCGGCAGCGATGGCGCGCTGGACCTCGTTTTTCACGACATCCTCGTATTCCTGGCGGACAACTTGCAGCAACTCCTTGAAGTGCTGGAGCTGGTCCTGGTTGGTGATGAGCGAGTGGTGGCGCAGGCCGGTCTCCAGTTCGTGCATCACCATGAACGGGTTGATGTTGTCCTCGTCGGGATGGGCGACGAGGGCGTTGGACACCTTGTCCTGAATGTAGCGCGGGCTGATGCCGTGCATGCCCTCATTGGAACCTTCGCGTTTCAACTCGATGATGTTGTCCTCGGTGAAGCCGGGCAGCGTCTTGCCGTTGTAGAGCTTCATCTTTTGCAGCAGCGTGAGGTTCGCATGTTTCGGTTGCTCCAGCCGGGTCAGGACGGCCCACATCGCCGCGACTTCGATGGTATGCGGGGCGATGTGTTTGCCGCGAACTTTCTCCTGGTTGAACGACTTTTCGTAGATTTTGATCTCATCGCTCAAGCGCGTCACGTACGGCACGTCGATCTTCACGGTGCGGTCGCGCAGGGCCTCCATGAACTCGTTGTTTTGCAAACGGCGATACTCCGGCTCGTTGGTGTGCGCCAGGATCACCTCGTCGATATCGGTCTGGGCGAACTTCTTCGGCTTGATCTTGTGCTCCTGCGAGGCGCCCAGCAGGTCGTAGAGGAACGCGACGTCGAGCTTCAGCACTTCGATGAACTCGACGAGCCCGCGGTTGGCGATGTTCAATTCGCCGTCGAAGTTGAACGCGCGCGGATCGCTTTCGGAGCCGAACTCAGCGATCTTGCGGTAATTGATGTCGCCGGTGAGTTCGGTCGAGTCCTGGTTCTTTTCATCCTTGGGCTGGAACGTGCCGATGCCGATGCGGTCCTGCTCGGACAGCGTGAGGCGATAGACCTTGATCTCGTTGGAAAGCATCTGCGTGATGTCGCCCTGATATTTCTGAAGCCGTTCGTTGAACATGAATCGGCTATACGGGGACAGTTCTCCCTTGATCTGGAAGGGATAGCGCGGCGGCTTTGAGAAACTCTCGCAGAATCGGGCGATGATCGCGGGGCGCATATCAGGCGGAATGAGCTGAACGGGGTCCCCGTGCATCGGGTCCTTGAGCCAGGTTCCTTCGGGGCCTTTCCACGAGAAGGAAAAGAGCATGCCGTCGTCGGTGCGCGAATACTCTTCGAGGCCGCGCTTCAGCAGGCGTGCGATCGTACTCTTGGATGAGCCGACAGGCCCGTGCAGCAGGAGCACGCGGCGTTCGGTGCCGTACTCGTGCGCGGCGGATTTGAACGCATTCACCAGCTGGACGAGGATGCGATCGAGGCCGTAGACGGCGTCGTCGTGCTTGTCGCCGAACTCGGTGAAGAATTTGTAGCGGACGACCTTTTCCTTGTTCTCGAAGCGTTCCTCGACGCCATGGGTGAGGATCATGTCGTAGAGCCGCTGGTAGGCGGTGCGCGTGACCTCCGGGTGTTCGCGCACGATCTCCAGGTACTCCTCGAAGGTTCCCTCCCAGTGTACCTTGCGGTAATCGCTGAGATCGAGATGTTCGCGGATGAGATTCAGAATTTCTTGTCCGGTCGCGGGCATGGGTATCTACCTCCCGTAAATACGACGCTTCCGGGGCGTCGATTATCGGCCTAGTGCCAGGTTGTGTTGACAAAGAACGAGGAAAAAGGTGAGAAGGTTCCGGGTGCGGGTCGCTGGGATGACCCGGTGGCTGGCGTTTAACGAACTCGGTCGGTCCACTCGCTCGCTAGAGGTTTGAAATTGAAACGCGGCTCTCGTCGTTTTCGTTTAGCATTCGGCTCCTGGCCGCTTTTGCTTGTGCGAGTGATTCCTACACGTTGCGGATCCGACCGCTACTACATTATACACCTTGCCCAGGGCTTGCGGGTATTCGGCTCAGTTCGAGCCTTTACGCTCGCATGGGAAGGCGGACCCTCCGCGAGCGATTTACCTTCTCAATGTTACAACGATTCGTCGCGCGGATAGTTGCGCGAAAGGGGCGACATTTCACGGCGTGCGGTTCACGCCTTCCGCCGGCTGCCCAGTAAATCGAGCGCCGTCGCGACTACTACCCTCCAGCATCGCGAAAAACAGGGGGGCTTGTCAAGACCGGTTTTGCGGGTTCGTGAATTTGGCGAAACTGCGCCGAGTTGATGGATTCGAGATAAAAACGATACGCCCTGGGTTGGGCTGGATCAAAAAGGCGCGGCATGGTACACCCTCGCCGCTGTCGTCTTTTTTGCAAGGAGGCTCAAGCCATGCGTAATCTCTTGGCTCTGGTCGGTGCGGTGGTCGTGCTCGTCGTTGGTCTCGGGTGGTACCTCGGGTGGTATCAGGTCGGCACCGAACCTTCGCAAGACGGGCATCGCAAGATCAACGTGGACGTGAACACCGGAAAAATCAAAAGCGACCTGAACAAAGGCCGCGATGCAGTCGGCGGCGTGCTCAACAATCAAGACAAAGTCGAGGGGCAGCCCACGGGCTTCCAACGCAATGTCGGCGACAAACAAGGCATCGTCCCAAGTCTGCCGGCGCCGCCGAGCGGAGCGCCAATTGAATTCAACCCCGACGGCACGCCAAGGATCATCCCCCCGCCCCCGCCGCCGAGTTTTCCCGGCAACAAATAAACCAGGCGCTTGCGGTTTCGCGCAGGTAGCGGCGCGGGCATGCGAAACCGCAAACGGCGTTCATGCCCGCACCATCGCAAGAAGAGTCTCCGCGGCAATCCGCGCGAATTCGGGATCGTTGATGTGCAAATCCAGTTCGATCACTTTCACTTGCGGCCCCACCCAGTTGCGGATGCTTTGAAACAACGCCTGATCCGCCTCGGGCCACCAGAACGGCTGCCCGTCGCGATCAATCGCCGAGACACCTCGTAGCGGTAGGAGGAGCGCCGTCGGCCCGGTCGCGGCGCTGGCCTTCTCGGCGATCTCCTTGCCAAGCCGGTCGTTTTCCGCGGGTGTCGTGCGCATCAAGGTCACGTTCGAGTTGTGGATGTAGAACTTTCGGTCCTGGAATTTCTCGGGCACGGTGTCGCGTGGACCGAAGTTGACCATGTCGAGCGCGCCGACGGAGACCACCTGTGGCACGCCGCGAATCGCCGCCGCGGTGAGGCGGTCCTTGCCGGCCGAGAGGATGCCGCCGACCAGTTCGTCCGCTAACTCCGTGGTGGTGATATCGAGCACGCCTTCGATCATGCCGTCCTTGATGAACGATTCCATGGTCATACCGCCGGTACCAGTCGCGTGAAAAACGAGGACCTCGTAGCCGGCGCATTCGATTTGCTTGCGTGCCGCCTCGACGCAGGGGGTCGTGACGCCGAACATGGTGGCTGCGATGAGGGGTTTGTCGCCCTTCTCCCCTCTCCCTCCGGGAGAGGGGTTGGGGGTGAGGGTGTTTGGCATACTCCCACCCCTCACCCCCAACCCCTCTCCCACAAGGGGAGAGGGGAGAAAGGGCGCCATACCCGCCATCGCGTTGGCGGCGTTCGTCAACACAACCCGGGTGATTCGATTGATCCCCGAAATATCGACGACGGAGTGCATCATCATGATGTCGCGCACGCCGACGAACGATTTGACCTGCCCGCTCGCTAGCGTGGAGACCATGAGTTTGGGCAAGCCGAAGGGGAGAGCTCGCATCGCGGCGGTGGCGATGGTGGTTCCCGCGGAGCCACCCAGTCCGAGGATGCCGTCCACCTTGCCCTGAGCGTGCAAATCGGCGACAAGCTTGGCTGCCCCCTTCGCCGCGAGTTCGACGGCCTGGCCGCGGTCGTTAGCCTTGACGACGGCGTCGAGGGTTGTACCGGCGGCGGCGAAGATTTGGTCGCGCGTGATGTCCGGCGTAAGATGCGGCGGTCCGATGACGCCGGCGTCGATGACGAGCGTTTCGAGACCTTGCGCCTTCAGCAGGTCGCGCACGAACTGGTATTCGACGCCTTTTGTGTCGAGGGTGCCGAGCAAAATGATGGTCATGGCGATTTTTCTCTTCGTTTAGCGTTCGCGAAGAAGCGTCGAGCGATTCGCGCTTCACTGGGGCCGCTAAACGCGGTCCAGGCGTTTTCCATTTCTTATACGTTGTCTCGCGAAGATGATATAAAATCTTCAAATTCCCGCTAAGACCTGGGTGCAACCATGAGCCTCATTTCGCGAGACGAAATCCTCCAGCGCCTGCGAGCCCAGGTCGCCGCTGGCACACCGATTGTCGGCGGCGGGGCGGGCACGGGCATCTCCGCAAAATGTGCCGAGGCGGGCGGGATCGATCTGCTCATCATCTACAACTCCGGGCGATTCCGCATGGCGGGCCGTGGCTCGCTTTCGGGCATGATGCCCTATGGCGACGCCAACCAGATCGTCATGGACATGGCGCGCGAGGTGCTGCCCGTCGTCAAGCACACTCCGGTGCTGGCGGGCGTGTGCGGCACCGATCCGTTTCGCATCATGAAGTTTTTCTTGCGCGATGTCATCACCGCCGGCTTTTCCGGCGTGCAGAATTTTCCCACGGTCGGGCTATACGACGGCAAGTTTCGCCAGAACCTCGAAGAGACCGGCATGGGTTTCGGCCTGGAAGTCGATATGATTCGCCTCGCCCACGAAATGGGCCTCTTGACGACGCCCTATGCGTTCAACCCGGATGAAGCGAGCGCGATGGCGAAAGCCGGCGCGGACATCCTCATCCCGCACATGGGGCTGACCACCAAGGGCTCGATTGGCGCTCAGACGGCCATGACGCTCAACGATGCCGCCAGAAGCGTGCAAGCGATGCACGACGCGGCCAAGAAAGTGAATAAGTATATCCTCGTATTGTGCCACGGCGGGCCGATCTCGGAGCCGGAGGACGCACAGTACATTCTGGAGCACACCGAGGGCGTGGTCGGCTTCTACGGCGCGTCGAGCGTGGAGCGCTTGCCGACGGAGGTCGCGATCACGAATTGCGTACGGCGATTCAAGGGTTTGACCTTCCACCGAGGATGAACGACAGGAAAAAGGAATGGGCAGGTTCCCAGCAATAATGCGGCGCCTTGATTTTCGGGCATGGCCGCGACTCTCGCCTGGTGCTCGTTGTGCAAGGCTGTACTTGTCCGGAAAGCCGGTGGATCATGCAGATTGTGTTATACGTTGTCATCGGCCTGGCAGTGGGCGGAATCAGCGGCGTGATGGGGATCGGCGGGGGCGTGTTGTTGGTGCCTGCGCTGGTTTGGTTGTGTCGCATGGACCCGCACCGCGCCGCCGGGACGACGTTGGCAATCCTGATTCCCCCCATCGGATTACCCGCTGCGTGGCGAGCCTACAACATGGGCCACGTTGATTTACCAGCCGCCCTGTGGATCGCCGGGGCCTTTTGTCTGGGAGCTTTTGCCAGCCGCGGGTTGGTGGAAAATGTCCCGGATTTTTGGTTTCGCCTCGGCTTCGGCATCCTCATGATTTTCGTGGCCATGCGGCTCATTGTCGATTCCGATTCGGAAGCCGCAAGCGCGGCGGCAGGGCTCATGTCGGCCGGGTTGGCGATGGTCATATATTGGGGCCTGAAATCACTGGGGAAGCGGAATCTGCAAAAGCCCGGGCTGCGCCAAAAAAACCACGAACGATACGATCAACCCCCCAACAATCCGGACTACCAAATCTAAACAACGGAGCGACCATTCATGCGAAACCCCTGGGTCTGGCTCGGCAGTGCCGCGGCAGCCTTTGCTGTAATAATCGTGTCCCTTTGGTATCTGCTGAGAGACGAACAACCAGCCCCGGTCGCAGCAGCCGACCTCAAGGGAAAACCCAAGCTGGTCGTACTTGTCGTCTTCGATCAGATGCGTGGCGACTATCTCAAGAAATGGCAGCCGCTTTTCGGCGATGGCGGATTCAAGCGCTTGCAAAAGGACGGCGCCTGGTTCACCGAATGCCACTATCCCTATGCCTACACGTTGACCGCGCCAGGGCACACCTCGCTGGTCACGGGAACGCCGCCGTCCAAACACGGCATCGTCGCCAACGACTGGTACGATCGCGCCACCCGCGAGAGCGTATCCTCGGTGACGCCGCCGCCGGAGGAGCGCACCAAGGGGCCCGGACCCTACCGCCGCATGTCGGAATCCCTGGGCGATGTCCTGCTGCGCGTGCTGCTGGGCAAGGGCCGAGTTGCCTCGCTCGGGATCAAGGACCGTGCCGCCATCCTGATGGCGGCCCTGCGCGCCCAGATCTGCTATTGGTTCAGCACTTCCTCCGGCAACTTCGTGACCTCGCCCTACTATCGCCCCGATCCGCATCGCTGGGTCACCAAGTTCAACAAAACTCGCATGGCGGATCGCTGGCTTGGCAAGGAATGGAACCGCTTCGACAAACAACTCGACTACGCCAAGTTTAGCGGGCCGGACGATTTCTCCGCCGAAGGCACCGGATACCTCCAGGGCCGAACCTTTCCCCACCCGTTCCAGCTCGGTAAGCTCAAGGACGAGAAGCTGAATAAGCAAATCTACTACAACGCCGTCACCTGTTCGCCAATGGGCAGCGAGATGCTGGTTGAATTCGCAAAGACGGCGATCGTCAACGAAAAGCTCGGGCAGTCCGATTCGGTCGATCTGCTCTTTCTGGGCTTCTCCTCGAACGATCTGATCGGCCACGCCTGGGGTCCGGATTCACAAGAGGTGCTCGACGTTACTTTGCGTTCCGACCGTTTGGTGAAGGACTTGCTGGAATTCCTCGATGCGAAGGTTGGCAAGAACAACTATTATTTCGCCGTGAGCGCCGACCACGGCGTGTGCCCGCTACCGGAGTTCGCGCGAACCAAGGGAAAGACGGCGGCCCGCATCGATCCCGATTTGCTTACGACCAGGGCCGAGGTTTTTCTAAACCAAAAATTCCTGCCAGCCGGTAAGAAGGCGATGTGGTTCGAGCAACCCGGTCGTAGCAATTCGTGGGTCTACTTCAATCGCGCCGCGCTCAAGGAGCTGAAGCTTCCCCAGCCAGACGTGGAGAAAGCTCTCGCGGAATGGTTCAACGGCCAGGCAGGAATCGAGCACGCCTTCACGCGCACCGAATTGATGGGCCCCAAAAAGAAGGACTCGGCGGAGCTCTTTGACGCTGTGCAGCGTTCCTTTCATCCCGATGGCAGCGGGGACGTGATGGTGATTCTGAAACCGTATCACCTTTGGTCGTCGCCCACGCTGTCGAAGAACCCGGAGAAAAGCCCCGCCTATCGCACGTCGCATGGCACGCCGCATGCTTACGATACGCATGTGCCGTTGCTGGTGATGGGGCCACGCGTTCAGAGTGGGACGCGCGACGAGCGTATCGCGCCGCAGGCGCTGGCGAGCATTCTTGCGGAGGCGCTCGGCATCCCCGCCCCGCGGGATGCGATATTCCCGGTACCGGCGGGCCTGTTCAAATGACAAGGTTCAGGAGCCCAAGGGGCCTTTTACGAACGCGACAAGGTCATGTTGCGTCGTCAAGTGGCAGCCATACAATGGAAGTTGATCGACCCTTGTAATCTTTGGAACTTGGCCCCTATTCGCGCCGAACTCTATGGACACGATTGTCGTACGCTGCAAGATGTGCAAGCACGCGATGAAGTTCTCCCTGGAAAAGGCGGGGAAACGGGCGAAATGCCCCAAGTGCGACGCGATCAACCTCATCAAAGCAGAAGAGCCCGATACCAATATCGCCGCTGCTGCCGACAATCCCGCGGCCGCCGTGACGGCCGCGCCTGCCGTGACCGCTGCCCCGCCGGAGGAGGAAGAAAACTACGGCGTCTACACCGACCCCGAGCTCGAAGAGCGGCGCAAGGCGATGCAGGCCGAAGAGGAGACCCGGGGCAAAAAAAAAGACCGCAAGAAGCTCCCCAAGGTCACGCGCAAGACCCGCGCCATTCCGGACGCCAAGTCCTGGCAGAAGGTTCGCGTCGGCCTGTTGATCGTCTCGGTCGGCGTGTGGATCTGGTTCTTCACTCACCTGCTTCAAGGCTCGTTCGTCCTGATCGGCACCGTTGAGCTTCCCGAATATGCCAAGCTCGTTGCGCTCAACCTGCAAAACCGTGGCGGAGACGACCCGTTGCCACGTGGGGGTGAATTCTGGGACATCCCCTTGATCGAGGTTTACCTGGGGATGATCGCGGGGAGTGATTTTCAGGGCTACGCTCGCTTCTGCATCGTGACCGCATCGATCTTTTATTTCTTTCAGGCAATCGCCTGGGCCATCGGGCATGTGGTCTGCCTGCCAGTGCCGCGCCGCTTTGGCACGTTCACCCAGCTCATTATCAGCCTGTCGGCAGGGCTTTTGAATTTCTTCTTTCAGTTCTTCTTCAAGTTTCTACCAGTGGTCGGCGCGATCGGTTACGTGCTGACTCCTTACGTCACGCCGGAACTCCCGATGACGGAATACAACATGGAGCGGCGCGTTCCCATCCAGATCATGTGGAGCGGGGCGCCGTTCTGGGAGAACTTTCTCAACCTCCTCCTCTTGTTCACCCTCTACCTCCAGCCAACGATGGGCTGTGTCTTTATCTGGTCGATCGGCACATCGATCAAAGACGAAGGCCTGGAGTCCGGTGGCAAGGGCCTGACACAGATGAGCCTGGGCGCGTTGTTCATCCTGGTCGCATATCATTTGCTCAGCATCTGTGGCGCGTCTCCCGTGCTGGTGATCGTGCTGCGCGTTTTGTACTGTCTGTGGTTTTTTTTCCTGTTGCTGTTCATCCTGCGGTATGCCATGCTGATCATGAAATGCCGGGCGATCTTGTACGACCGGATCAACCCGAAGAACGAGTTGGAAGAATGACCGTCAGCAACTGAAAGAGGCCTCGTTCCCAGGCGGGGGCCGCAGGCGAGGAAACGGATTGAACCGACCGGAGTCCGAAGGGATGATCAGCCAGGACCTGCTTGAAATACTGCGCTGCCCGCTCGATCCCAGCAATGTTCGCCTGCGAATGCAAGGCGAGAACCTGGAATGCGAGCGCTGCGCGCTGCGGTTTCAGATCAAGGATGGCTTCCCGGCGTTGATCGTCGAGGAAGCCGAACTGCCCGCGGGCTGCGAAAGCATAGCCCAACTCCCGTGCCAGCGCAGTGACAACGCAAAATCGGCACCGGTGTAGACACCATACCGTTCGTCGCGGAGCATTTGACCAGCCCCACGCGCGCAAGCGTCGGGGTTTTGGGAGGCTGCCCAAACCTCCACGCTTGCGCGTGGGGCTGGTAGCCCTTCGCTTGACGAACGGTACTGGATGTGGACACACCGTACGTCAAGGAACCGTGGGCCATGATTCGTCTGGGTGTCAATATCGATCACGTTGCGACCGTGCGGCAAGCTCGACGAGCCCTTGAGCCGGACCCGGTCGCCGCTGCCGTGCTGGCAACGCTTGGGGGCGCCGACGGCATCACCATTCACCTGCGCGAGGATCGTCGGCATATCAACGACCGCGACGTGCGCCTCTTGCGGCAAGTGGTGACAACGATCTTGAATCTGGAACTTTCGGTCGCCGACGAGATCGTCGCCATCGCCTGTGAAATCAAGCCCGAGCAGGCGACACTGGTTCCCGAGAAGCGCGAAGAATTGACGACCGAAGGCGGGTTGGACATCGTTACCCATCAGACCGCCGTCGCCGCGGCGATGAAAAAACTCCACGAAGCCGGCATCGCCGTCGCTCTCTTCATCGACCCGGACAACCGACAGATCGAAATCGCCAAGATTCTCGGCGCACGAGCCATCGAAATCCAAACCGCGCGCTACGCCGAGGCAAAAACCCACGCAGCGCGGCAAATCGAATTGAACGCCCTTCAGGAATCGACCGAATTCGCCAGGCAGATCGGCCTCAATGTCCACATGGGGCATGGGCTCAACTACGAAAACGTGCGCGCGATCGCGCAGATTCCTGGCGTGGAAGAACTCAACATCGGACATAGCATCGTATCGCGGGCCGTGCTGGTCGGCATGGAAAGGGCCGTGCGAGAAATGAAAGACGCGATCCGGGCGGCGTGCGATTGAACGGCTTAGCCGCTCGCCAAAGGCAAGCGGCTAAACAACGGAAAACCTACGGCAAGATTCGGGTCTGCGTGTAGTAGCCGCGGGGCCGGAAAATACCGTACCCGTAAAAAGTTCGCGTCTCCACGACGCCAGGCCGCTGCACCAGCACTGGAGCCGGGGCGGAATAGGTAACGTAGGGCGGCGCGGAATAGGTGACCACCGGCGGCGGCGCGGAGTAAACGGTCGTGCCCGGCGGGTAGTACGAATAGGTCGCGGAATAGTTGGAACTGTACGTCGGGATCGACGGGGCCGCGTAGTAGCTTGGCGCCACATAATAGGACGGCTGCGTCAAGATCACGGGCGGGGGTGCGTAGGGCCTGCCAAACTGCACGATTACTTGAGCCTGACTCACCGTTGGCACGGCCGCAAAGCCGATCAAGGCCGCGCCGAACAAGATCGCGAAACGTTGCATGAGATGACCCCTTTTTTGGTGCGAAAACCAGGACGCCAGTTCTTCCCGTGTCATTGTAGGCGCCAGGTCAAGGGGCGTATCTTTTTTTATTCGAGGAACTTTCGCAAGGTTTTTTCTTGATCAAACGCTCTTGCGCAGTCGCCGCATTTCGCCTTCGCGAATGAACTGCCGGCGGCGCTCAGCGGTCGTTTCAAAAACCCAGTCGTAGAGTTCGCGATGGGTATCCGTGAGCGTCTTGCCGCGCCGTTGCATGGCCCGAGCGGCGGTGGAGAAGGTTTTGCGCAAATCAGTGATTTCACGTAGATCGCCGCGCTGGGTCAAGCAGAAGGCGGGAATCACCTGCGGCAGCAGGGCGCCAGCGGGGAGGACGTTGGCGAACGGCCCGACCGTGGAGCCGGTGTTGAGGAGGGCGCCCAGCCCGGTTTTGGCGTGATCGCCGAAGTAGGAGCCGATCTTGTTCTTGCCGGTCACGATGCGTTGCCCATCAATGCTGACGCGAACCACATCGTAGTCGTTGCGGAGGTCGCTGGTCTGCGTGGCGGCGGCGAGGTTCACCCATTCGCCGACATAGGAGTGTCCCAGGAAACCGTCGTGATACTTGTTGCTGAAGCCCTGCATGATGCTTGCTTCCACCTCGCCGCCAACACGCGTGCAAGGTCCGATGGAACTGCCGGCGCGCAGCTTGGCGCCGAGAATCCAGCTCTCCTGCCCGACATAGCACGGCCCCTCCAGCCTGCTGAAGGAATGGACAACGGCATCGCGATCAATCAGCACCGGTCCGCCGCGCGTGTCGGCAAAGACGAACGGATCAATGGTGGCCCCCGGCGCGACGACGAGTCGATCAGCGGGACCGGTCACCGCGATCTGCGCAGGCCGCGGGCGAGACCCATGCGCGGCCTGAAACCAGTGGAAGTCCTCCGCCACGGCCGCGGCGTTTTGATCGACCACGTCCCAGAGGAAATCAAGCATCACGCCGCCTGCGGGTCGATTCGAAAGCCGCGCCGTCCACCGCTCGAACCAGGCATCAATTCCTTCGCCATTCGGATGTTCACCCGCTGGCAAGACCGCATAGGCAATTTGCTTGCCAGCGATTCCGACATGTGGATCGGTTGAAAAGGGTTCGCAATCGGCCGAAGGGAGCCAGCGGCCATTGATCCAGGCGGTCGATTGTGCGCGAGCCCATTCCGCGTCGTTGACCGGATGGCCCGGTTGCTCCATTCGCCACAGTGCCGCCTGTTCGGTGCGGGTCCAAAACCCAACGTCGCCTGCCGTGAAATGCCGCTGCTGACGTTCAAACAATCTTTGAGCCCCACACCAGAGCGCGAAGACCGGGCGCGTCAAGGCGATCGGCTCCAGGCGCCCGGCGCCGGCGTCCTCGTATATGCAGATTCGCATGGGTTTATCCCCCACAAACACTTTCACTCCACCGTCACGCTTTTCGCGAGATTCCGCGGCTTGTCGATGTCGCAGCCGCGCAACAGGGCGATGTGATACGCCAGCAGTTGCAGCGGGATCGCCACGACCAGCGGCTGGAGGTACTCGGGCACATTGGGCACGTGAATGACATCGTCCGCCTTCGCTTCGACCAGACCATCATCCGCACAGGCGATGGCGATGACCGGCCCGCCGCGCGCCTTGATCTCTTCGAGGTTGCTCATCACCTTGTCGTACACGGAGCCGTGAGGAATCAAGAACACCGAGGGCGTGTTCTCATCCACCAGCGCGATCGGCCCATGCTTCATCTCGGCGGCGGGGTAGCCTTCCGCGTGGATGTAGCTGATCTCCTTCAATTTGAGCGCGCCTTCCAGCGCCATCGGGAAGAGATATTGCCGACCCAGATAGAGCATGTTCGACGCCTGATGGTATTTCTGAGCAATGGCGGCGACCCGATCGTGGCACCTCAGGGTCTCGCGTAGTATGTCCGGCATCGCTTGCAGTTCGTCGAGGATGCGAGCGCCAGCCTGATACGACAGGTGCCTCGTCCGACCCAGATGCACCGCGAGCAGCGTCAGCACGGCGACCTGGGCCGTGAAAGCCTTGGTGCTGGCAACGCCGATCTCAGGCCCGGCGTGGAGGAAGACGCCGCCGTCCACCTCGCGGGCGATGCTTGAACCGACGACGTTGCACAGGCCGAGCGTCCGTTGTCCCTTGCGTTTCGATTCACGCAGCGCCGCCAGCGTGTCGGCGGTCTCGCCCGATTGCGTGATGCCGACGATGATGGTGTTTTTTTCCACGGGCGGATTGCGATACCGAAACTCGGACGCGTACTCCACCTCGACCGGGATGCGCGCGAATTGCTCGATGAGATGCTCGCCGATGAGCGCCGCGTGATAACTGGTGCCGCACGCGGTCATGATGATGCGGTCGATCTGGCGTAGTTCCTGCGCGTCGAGATTCAGCCCGCCGAAATGGGCGGTGGCTTCGCCGATGTCGAGGCGTCCCGCCAACGCCCGGCCCAGCACCTCGGGCTGTTCGTAGATTTCCTTGAGCATGTAGTGAGCGAACGTGCCCAGTTCCTGATCGGCTGGTTGCCAATCCAGGGCGTGAACCTCCGGGTCAAACGTCGCGTTGTCGGCATCGAGGATTTCCCAGCGTTCGGGCGTCAGGACGCAAATCTGTCGATCCTCCAGGTACACGACCCGCTTGGCAAATCCGCCGAGTGCGCTGGCGTCGCTGGCGAGGAACATCTCGTTATCGCCAATGCCAACCACCAGCGGGCTTCCGAGCCTGGCGCCGACGAGAATGCCAGGGAAACGCGGGCTGACGACCGCCAGGCCATAGGTTCCCTTGAGCCGGGGCAAGGCCTTGCGGACAGCCTGAACCAGATCGTTTTCCAGATAGGACGCGATGAGATGGGCGATGACCTCGCTATCGGTTTGACTTTTGAATTGGAACCCCTGTGCCTCAAGTTGCCGCTTGAGGATATCGTAGTTTTCAATGACGCCATTGTGTACGACGGCGACCTCGCCGTTCCCACCCAGGTGGGGATGGGCGTTGGCGTCGTTGACGCCGCCGTGGGTCGCCCAGCGGGTATGGCAGATGCCGGAATTGCCCGCCAGCGGATGGCCGTTGAGCAGGTTTCGCAGCTGGGCGATGCGTCCCACGGCCTTTTTGAGATAGAGCTTGCCATTGACAGTCGCCAGCCCGGAGCTGTCATAACCGCGATATTCCAGGCGTGCAAGCCCTTCCAGCAGAATGGGTTGCGCCTCACGATTTCCGGTATAGCCCACGATTCCACACATGGATTTTCCCTTTCGCCCGGAGAGGTTGCGCAGCAAGTATAGGTCGCGAAATCAGGTCATGGAGCAAAAATAAAGGTGGCGAACCGCCAGGCTTGTCTCGGCGGATTTGCCCTGGGCGGCACACCGGCGCGACAAGCCCGCCGGCTCGCGGAAAGTGTGAAACCGCCGGCAAGGCCAGACCGTTTCCGAAATTCCACTGGCCTTTCGCAAGCAAAGCGGGCACAATAGCAATGAGGTGAATGGACCAAGGTAACAACCCGGTGGATCCGTTGGTTTGCAGGAGTCCAATATGTATCGATTGCTCGTGGCTGCGGCGCTCGTTGGTCTGGTTCCCGGTCTCTCCCATGCGGTTGAGATCAAGAACGTCCGGCCCTGCTTCGGCCCGCTCGGGGCGACGCGGATAAACACGACCTGCTTGCCGGGCGACGTGCTGTTCATGACCTACGACATCGAAGACCTGAAAATCGACGCCAAGACCGGCAAGGCCAAATATGACACCACGCTGGAATTGCTCGATGAAAAGGGCAAGGTGATCTTCGAGAAAAAAACGCCCAACGACGTTTTGCCGCAACTCGGCGGCACGCGCATGCCGGGCGACCTGCATGTCATCATGCCTCCCAAGCAGCCGGCCGGTAAATACTCGGTGCGCTTGACCGTGCACGACAAGCTGGCGGACAACGCCAAGCGTTTCAGCTTTCCGTTCGAGGTCGAATCGGCCGGCTTCGGGTGCGTCGGCGTGGCGGCGCCGGGTATCGCTTTGCCCGGACAGCATCACGTCACCGGGTTTGCGCTCGTGAACTTGGCCGTCAACGCCAAGAAGGATCCCGATGTCGAGGTCAGCTACCGCATCCTCGAAAACGGCAAGGCGGTGGCGTCAACGGTCAAGATTTTTTTGCCTCAGCAAATGCCCGCCGGGGTCAACCTGGCCGAGGCGAATTTCGTGCCTCTTAACTTCCCGGTGTATCTGAATCGCCCGGGTCAGTATACCGTCGAGGTAAGCGCCACGGACAAGATCGCCAAGAAAACGCGGGAATTCCGCTACAAGTTGACCGTTCTCGACGTGAGCAGCCTGGTCGGCAGATAATACAATCCCAACGCTTGCGCGTGGGGCTGGTTAGCGGGTGTCGATGTAAAGAGTCACCAATCATGAACCCCCTAAATGAACGCATAACGCAGTTTCGCAAAATGGCCAATGACGACCCCGACAACGAGTTGGGGCATTTTCGCCTTGGCCAGCTTTTGATGGAGGATGGGCAATTCGAGGAGGCGGCCAGGTCGTTTCGGCGCACCCTCGAATTGAGTCCGCAGTTCTCGAAAGTGTTTCAACTTCTGGGCGCGTGCCTGATCAAGCTCGGCCGGCGCGATGATGCCGTGCAAGTGTTGCGCGACGGATTCGCCGTCGCCGACGAACGCGGCGACAACATCCCGCGCGACGAAATGGCGAAGCTCCTCGTCGGACTCGGGGAGGCGGCGCCGGTGTCGAAAAAGTCGGCCGCCGCCGACCCGGCAAGCGGCGCCAGCGGATTCCGCTGTCAGCGCCCCGGCTGCCTGGAGGGTGCGCACGCCCGCCAACTCGCCAAGCCACCCATGAACGACGAAGCCGGCCAGCTCATTTTTGAACGGGTCTGCTCGCGCTGCTGGGATTACTGGCTGCGCGACCTCAGCATCAAGGTCATCAATGAAATGCGCCTCGACCTGAGCACCGAACAAGGCGTCCAAATGTACGATCAGGTCATGCGCGAAACGCTGGGACTGTCATGACGTTCCCATTGTCATCTTCCACGCCCGGGGCGATTGACGCGCCGGTTCAGTTTGTCGTGAGCCATGGCAGGAGCGGCGCGCTGGGCATTTTCACGGCCGTCGCGTTCCAACCGTTTCGACGCGGTCAGCGCGTGCTGGTGCGAACTCAGCGCGGCATCGAAACCGGAACCGTGCTCGGTCCCGCCAATTCCCGGCAGGCCATGCTTTTGCACACCACGTCCGATGGCCAGCTGCTGCGCAGCGTGAACGCCGATGACGAGGCTCTGAGAGGCCGGCTCCTACTCGTCGAACAGGAAATCTTCACCAAGAGCCGCGCCTGGGCGGCGCGCGATGGCCTTGATGTCGAAGTCCTGGATGTCGAATTGCTGTTCGATGGCTCCCTGGCGATCGTGCAGTTTGTCGGCCCGGATGCCGACGCCGAAAAACTCGCGGTGACGCTGGAACAAAAATTCGAGCTGCCAATCCGGCTGGAAAACCTGGCCGCGCCCACGGCACACGAAGAGACGAATCACGGCTGCGACAAGCCCGATTGCGGCCGCGGCGCGGGCGGCGGTTGCTCGACCTGTAGCACGGGCGGCGGTTGTTCCACCTGCGGGTCCAGCAAGGTCGATTTGCGTGAGTATTTCGGCCACCTCCGCGTCAAAATGGAAGAGAAACACCGAATTCCGCTTGCTTGATGCGTGTGCCTGGGCCGGCGCTAATGAAAAAAAAATGAAAACTTGCCGCTTGCGTTTGCGCGGCGGGGTTACAACAATACCGGAGATGTGTCCGCGCGTTGTGGGCGTCTCCATTTGGATTGACCTCAGGAGTGTGCAATGATTCGCAAAATGGCATGTGCAGTGTTTGTGATGACCGTCGCTATCGGATTCACCTTTGCCGACGAGTTCACGGCGGTGATCACCAAGGCGGGCGATGGCAAGATCACCTACCAGAAATTCAAGAAGAAGGTGAAGGGAGAAAAGAAAGTCGAGAAGGACGGCGACCCGGTGACGATTTCGCTGGCCACGGACGCCAAGATCGTGACCGGCAAGAAAAACAAAGAAACCAAGAAACTGGAAGCCGGCACGGCGATCGAAGGCGGCCTGAACGCCGAGATTTTCAAGAATGCCAGCCAAAAGAAGGGTGTCTTCGCCCGCATCACCACCGAAGGGGACAAGGTTACCCAGATCATGGTCTTCGGCGGCAAAAAGAAGAAAAAGAAGAAAGATGCCGAGTAGCGCAATTAGCCCCCGGCGCAAGCCGGGGTGGTTTGACGGCAATACTCCCCCGGCTTGCGCCGGGGGCTAGTTTTTCATCGTTCCAATCACGACCCCGCCGTCGGCGTATCTGAAAGTTGATTGCGTATCCCTTTGAGCCGATCGTTGAGAGGCTTTTCCGCCTTGGCTGACGGATGTTTCTGGGCCAGTTCGTCGCGCAGTTTTTGCACGGGGGCGAGCGAATCGCGCACCGATTGCTCGCGCTGCAGGCGCTCGCTGTCGGATTTTACTTCTTCGCGCACCCGATCCAGACGCATTCGTTCGCGCGCCAGCTCGGCTCGTTCCTTGGACATTTCCATTTCCATATCGCGGATGGTTTCGTCCATTTCCTTGTTGCGTTCCCGCAGCATCTCGAGTTCGCGGTTCAACTTGGCGCGATCACCTTCCAGCTGCCGGCGGAATTCATTCAATTCGGTCTCATAACGCTCCAGGTCGTTTTCGGACTTCGGCACGCCCTTGGTCTGGGCGGTTAACTGCTCGACGAGACGGTTCTTTTCCTCGAGGAGTTTCTTGAGCAGGTCGTTCTCCGACCGCAGTGGTGCGTCGGACGGAGCCGTGCCGTTTTGCAGCGTGAGCAGGGCCTCCTCCTTGGCGTCGAGGTCCTCCCTCAGGAGGTTGACTTCGGTGCGCAAGTCTTCGATCTGGCGTTGTGTCTCGTCATCGGCCTGGGGTGTGGCCGCGGCGTGAAGGTGCTCGCGAAGCTCGGCATTCTCCGCCTCCAGCTGCTCGATCGCGTCATGAAGGGCCTGGACGTCAGGCTTGGCGTGCTTGCGCAGGTTTTCCTGCATCTTCTTCAATTCAGCCATCAAGCGCAGCAGTTCGGCCTTTTGCTGGGCGATGGCCGCCTGTTGCTCGTCGAGATTGGCGGAGGTTCTGGCCTGGTCGGTGGCCCATTGCTGTCTCATGGTGGAAAACTCCTGTTGTTCGCGCTGCAGATGTTCGTATTGTCGTTTCAGCTGCTCTTCCCGTTCGCGCAGGTGCTGAGCCTGATCGCGGGCCTCCTGGCGGGGCAAGGCGGCCTGGGAGTCAGCCTCGTCCGCCGCGGCAAGGGCACGCGTCGCCAGCTGGCTGGCCATGCGGGCTTCCTCGGCCTGGCAGCGCTGCTGGAAGACCCGCCAGCGTTCGCGAATCTCCTCCTCCGCTTCGTTCAGGCGCACCGACAGGCGTTGCTCGATTTCTTGAACACGCTGCCGCTGTTTTTCGCCCTCGATGGCGAGCTGCTGGCGTTCCTGGGTCAATTCCTCCTCGGCCGCCTCGAGTTCGCCAAGCCGCTGGTCATAGCAACGGATCTTTTCCTTGAGCAGGTGGGCTTTTTGGGCCCATTCCTGCTGGCGCGGCGAGACGGCCTCGGTGCTTTGCAGCCGCCGGCGCAGTTTCAGCGCCAGCTGGGCCAGCCGGCGCCGCGATTCTTTCCAGTGGTCCACCAGCACCGGATCGGGCCGTGCCTCCTCTTTGGGAAATAGCGCCGCGGGCACATGAAACTCAAAGCTGAAAGGCCCAACATTGACAACGTCGGCATCGTGCAGCAAGGCCTGGCGCACCGATTCTCCATTCACGCGCGTTCCGCTACGGCTATTGCAATCGCGGATGCGATAGCCCTCGGGCGTGCGGAAGATGATGCAATGGACGACGGAGATCTCGTTCGCTTCCATGCACAGGTCGCTGCCGCGCGCCCGGCCGATCGTGGTCACGTCGCGATCGAGCACGCGCGGCTTGCGATCGTGGCCGCCCGCGATTGGAATCAAGGCGGGCTGGTTCACCAGGGTGTTGCGTCGGGTTGCCATGGCCTCGTCACCGCCGGGAAGGCTGGTTCGCGCGGCCGCTTCCACGCGAGCCGCTTACCAAACCATAGCTCACGAAATGTCGGCATGAGCGGAAAAACCGCGCCAGCCGGCGTTTCTGGCGCGACTTGCGTAATCCTCTTGCTGGCGTCAAGGTGGAGAACTGGGGTAAGGTTTGGCGCATGTATCGGCTTTGCGCGGTTTCGCGGGTATGCGGCTGATGCGGAAAGTATGATGCGTTTGAGCGAGTTTGGCCGATGCCAATCTGGGAATTGGACCTGAATTGGAGTTCTGCCATGGTGCGAATAGCTGGCTGGATCGCGGCGTTGGGGTTGGCATGCGGAACGTGGGCTTCCGCGCAGCAGCCCCTGCCGTACGGCCCGCCGCCATCGCCTTATGGCGGACAGGGTGGGTATGGCTACCCCGGCTATCCGATGCCCGCCTACGACCCGCAGCGGCCTTTCATCCCGCACCCTGGATATGCCCAGCCGATGGTGCCGTACCTCCAGGGTATGCCGACGACGATGCCGGGCAATCCCTATGGCTCGGTACCGAAAATGCCGCCCGCCGAGCCCTATCGCGTGCCGACCGGCCCGGAGCTCCCGGTCGATCCGCAGCCCGATAAAAACGCCACCCATCCTCTGATGCTCCCGGACAAGGTCCCGAGCACGCCGACGGGCAAGGCAAAAACACCGCCAACGCCAACCGAGCCTACCACCTCCGGAGGGGTGGGGGAATCGTTCATTCGCCTGGTGCAGGCCATGGTGCCGGATAATCCAAGCGAGCCCTTCACGACATACGAGGGGCTCCGGTATGGGGCCGAGGTGCGTCTGGAGAACGGCAATACCTGGATACAGGGAAGTTTCTTGCATTACTGGACGCGCCGTGATACGGCGCCGCCCCTGGCCACCACCGGCGACCCGGCCAGCCCGAACACCGGGGCCCTCGGCAATCCAGACACCGCCCTCCTCCTGGGCGGCAGCACCGCACCACGCGAATTCTCCGGCGCCCAACTCACCCTCGGCACCTGGCTCGATCGCGAACGCATCAAGTTCATCGAGGTCGGCGGCTTCTGGCTCGCCCCACGCAGCCGAACCTTCTCCCTTTTTCCCGATGCCGCCGGCAATCCACCGATCATCCAGCCGTTACGCTTCCCCGACGAGGGCGGTATCCCCATCTCGTTCCCCGGAGATTTTTCCGGCACCCTCAATGTCCGCACCGACATGGAGCTTCACGGCCTCGAGCTGAACTTTGGCCGAAATATCTATCGCTTGAATTGTTGGTCCTTCGATTTCCTCTACGGCGCCCGGTACCTCTACCTGAACGACGCGCTGGCCATGGACCAGAACATCACCGTTCTCGCGGGCGGCGCCGGAGCGTTTCCGTTCAACGGCGTCGGACAACCGGCCGGAGCGAATATCTTGATCAGCGACTCCTTCAAGACCACCACCCGATTTTACGGCGGACAAATCGGCGCCCGCATCAACCGTGCCTGGAGGCGTTTCGATTTCGGCGCCACCGCCAAGGTCGCCTTCGGCGTCAACGCGGACGTGGTCATCATCGACGGCGCCAGCACGCTGAACGCTGGTGGTGCGAGCACGACCTTTCCCGGGGGCGTCCTGGCACAGTCCAGTAACATCGGCCGATATTCCAACACGCGCTTCTCGGTCGTCCCTGAGTTGAACGCATCGGCAGGCTTCCAGCTGACACGCGCTATCCGGGTGTTTGCCGGCTATAACCTGCTGTACTGGACCCGCATTGAGCGCGCCAGCGGGCAGATTGATCGGCAAATCAACCTGGCCGCGCAGTTCCCGACCAGCCCGGGATTCGGCGGCGGCATCGCTCCGACCAACCCGGCCTACCTCGCCAACCCGACCAACTTCTGGGCTCAAGGCATTAACCTTGGCCTGGAATACAAATACTAACCTGAGACGTAGGTCAGGCTTTCCAGCCTGACGTCAGCCTGGCGTCCGGCTGAAAAGCCTGACCTACGTCTTTTTTTTTTCGACGCCCTAACGAAAAAAGCCCAGGGCCGATGGACCCTGGGCTTTCAAGAAACCAGTCATGTTAACTGCGCCGGCTCTGCATCAACGCCAGCAGGATGTAGTAGAACAACATCGCCACGGACGCGAACAGGATCAGCGAGGCCGCGACGTGTTGATCCGTGCGGAACTCGTGCATGATGCCGGAGGTGTTGTACAGGATCGAACCTGCCGCCAGCACGATCATCGCCAGCGAGAACCACAGGCCAAGTGAGAACCCAAACAGGATCGCGCAGATGATGACGCCCAGCGCGACGAAGAAGGCAATCGACAGGATCGGCCCGATAAAGGAAAAGTCCTTACCCGTGATGAACACCACGGCGGTCAATCCCGCGAACAGGCACAGCGTCAGAATTCCTGCCTGGCCCACCAAATCGAACTGACGATCTGGCGCCGATGGAATCAGATACATCGCGACGTAGAGGATCGGCACGAAAATCAACGCCTCGGCGACGACGTACAAACTCAGACCTGCATACTGAAGCGCGGCGGAGCCGCCGTTGAACGCCCAGTAACGGGCCAGATAGCTGACGCCCATGAAAGCCAGCATGACGATGAGCCAGGAAAACCGGCCCTGAAACATGGTGAACATCGCCCGGTCGAAGCCGCCATCCGTCAGCGGGCGCAGCACGCCGAAGATGGCCGCCTCCAGCGCGACAAACGCCAGCACCGCGATGGCGAGATGCCCGTAGGTCCGTCGAATGAACGCGGCCCGTTCGCTGCGATCGGACTCAATCGCCAGCGGAGCCATTTCGTAACGCATGGACGTCTCCTTTATTTTGAATGTGCTCGACAGGTTATTCGTTCCACAATCTGGCCTCGTTCAAGTGAGGGTCACGGCGAGCCGCCGGGCTTGTCCCGGCGGTGCATCCCGACCCGCCTTGGTTCACCGCCGGGACAAACCCGGCGGCTCGCGGATTGTTTGTTACCGTAAACCCGATGGATTTGAACCAGACCCACAATCTCGCTAACTTACCTTCTACCCCATTCTAGCCGGGCTGTCAACGGATAGCAAGGATATCCCGGCTTCGCGCTCACGGCGAAGTATTCCCGTATGAGCTTCTTCCCGCTATGGTATCCTCAAATCGCTTCGTTCACGCCAGGGGCGTCAAACCATGTTCGATTTCTGCCCCCACTGTGGCCAAACGCTCGAACATGAACAGGTTCCGGGCCGGATGCTGGTGTGTGCCCATTGCGGCCAGGACATCGGCTTCGTCGGCGCTGTGGCGCGCACGGCGGTGGACGAGGCGAACGAGTTGATTCGCGCCGGCTCGGCGGCACGCTGTCCGTCCTGTCAACAGCTGGTGGAGATTCGTCCCAGCGGGGACGCGCGAAAGTTCGTGCCTCACTATGCAGGCGCGGTTCGCAAAATCTGCCCCGGCAGCGGCAAACTCGTCGCGGCGGAAACGCCGGCCCCTGCGACCGAACCGCCCCGGGGAAAAGACCTTCGCGCCCTGATGACGCGCGACGTACACAAGGTTATCTTCTGTGCGAAGAATTCCGATCCGAGAATTGATGTACTGACGCTGGATTACCTCGACAAATCCGAACGCGTCCGCATCCAGATCGAGGCGTTGCGCGAAATGCTCGGCGCCGACTTTCAAATGCGCGAGTATCCGCCGACCTTCAAGAAGCCGCACCTGGCGATTTGGCAAAGCGCCGAGGCGTGCGTGGTGGCCGCCCGGCATGACCGCGGCGGTTTTCAGTCGATCGCCGATGGGGAGATCGCGGGGGTCGTGGAAGACCTGCGTTCGAATCGGAGCCTGTTTTTTTCTTGAGAGCCCAGGGATGCACGTCTCTGGGTTCTCAGGGCCTCACTTCATCCCCTGTAACATTTTCCCGACTTCCTTGCACAATGCCTCCGCATCGGTGGCCTCCGGGGCCTCGGCGATGACGCGGACGATCGGCTCGGTGTTGCTGGGCCGCACGTGGACCCAGCGATCGGGCCAATCCAGACGCAGGCCGTCCACGCGGTTCGGCGCCGCGTCGGCCCAGCGCGCCGCGAGCGTCGCGTTCAGCCGTGGCAGTAGGTCGCGCGGCACCGTGTATTTGTCCTTGACAATCGTGTAGCCAGGCAACTCGGCAACGACTTCACTGAGTTTCTTGCCCGTGTCGGCCAGGAGTTGCAGGATGAGGGCCATGCCGATGAAGGGATCGCGGACCCAGCCGACGCGCGGATCGATGACGCCGCCGTTTCCCTCACCGCCCAGCACGGCGTTGACGCTGCGCATCATTTCGACGACGTTGGCCTCGCCAACCGCGGTGCGATGGCACGGCACGTCGAACCGCTTGGCAATGTCCTCGGTCACGCGCGAACTGGACATGTTGATCACCACGGGCCCACGCTGTTGCTTGAGTCGGCACAGCGTCGCCAGGGCGAGCGTGAGTTCTTCGCCGATGTAACGCCCCTGCTCGTCGATGACGGCCAAACGGTCGGCGTCGGGGTCGAGGACAAAGCCAACGTCAGCTCGATGCTGCGGAACCAGAGGCAAGATCGATTGCAGGTTCTCCGCGAGCGGCTCGGGCGGATGCGCGAATTCGCCGTTCGGGTTTCCGCCTTGAACAATCGCTTGAGCCGACAGTGAATCGAGCAGGGCGGCGCCAAGCGGTCCCCCGGCGCCGCCGTTCGTATCCAGCAGGACGCGAAAACGGCGTGCGGCGATGCGCGCGCCGTCGACGAGTTCAACTACGCGCTCGCGGTGCCACGTCAAGGCTTCCACGCTTTCGGACAGGGCGCCCAGATTTTCATGCGCCACCGCGGTGAAGGAATTGCCATCAAAGATATGCTTGACCTCCAGTCCCTTGGTTGCGCTGAGGACGGCGCCGTCGGCGCCGAAGAGTTTCATGCCGTTCCAGGGAGCTGGGTTATGGCTTGCCGTGATCTGGATGCCGCCCGCCGCGCCCAGCTTTCGGATTGCCAGGCCCACGGTCGGCGTTGGCGTGATGCCCAGGTCAACCACATCACACCCGCACGAGGTTAGACCCGCGAGCACGGCATGGCGAAGCATCTGCCCGCTGGGCCGTGAATCGCGCGACAGGACAATCCGCCCGCCCTGGAGATAAGTCCCCAGCGCCTGCGCAAACGCCAGCGCGACGCCAGGCGAAAGGCCCGCGCCAACAATGCCGCGAACGCCGGAGACGCTGACGATAAGTTCCATGAGACCTCCGCTTTGTAACCGGGATCAGCGAGCCGCCGGGCTTGTCCCGGCGGTGAACCCCGTTTCACCCGAATGCACCGCCGGGACAATCCCGGCGGCTCGCCGTGACATTCACCTTGAGCGTGCCGCCTCCGGCGGGCGCGTGAAGCAGACGCGCTCAAGATGTATCGAGTTTAACGCCGATGACACATGAGCGTCACGTCGTTTCGCGCACGCATTTGGAATCTAGTGAATCTATGAAGACTGGCCCGCCTCGGTCACGCTGGGGATTTTTGGGCTCGCTCCTGGCGATGCTGTTGCTGCTGTGCGCGCCTGGGTGCATTCTCGATCGCGTCAACGTCGAAAGAAACCTGATGAGTCAGCGTAACGGCATCCCGCCGGCCGAGGTCGCGAGTCGCTATCGCGTCGGATGCCCGGATGTGCTCGAACTGACCGTGGCTCAGCGACCGGAACTGAGCGGGCGCCACACCATCAAGGTGGATGGACGAATCGATCTGGGCGATTACGGCAACCTGCGCATTGAGGGGCAAACCGTGCCCGAGGTCGTCAAATTGATCGCTCAGGAGGTCGGTGTTGACAAGGACGCCATTCAACTCCGCGTCGTCGATTATCGCAGCCAGCGTTTGCTACTTTTTGGCGAGGTCATCGGCTGGCAGCGCAGCGTCGATTATCGCGGACCGGAAACGGTGCTCGACCTGCTGCAACGGGTGGGCGGCGTTACGCGCGGCGCGGAGACGCGCGATGTTTACGTCGTCCGCCCCCATCTGGGTGAGCATCAAAGGCCGGAGGTCTTTCATGTCGATTTGCAGGCGATTGTGCTGAAGCAGGATACCAAGACGAATCTGCGCTTGCTTCCCTACGATCAGGTCTATGTCGGTGAAACGCGCAAGGCGCAGATCGAGCGCGCCATCCCGCCGTGGGTCAAGGGCGTGTACCGGGCGGTCTGGAACAACAAAACGGCAAAGACCTCCAGCGAACCGTAAAAAAAGCCCGAGGACAGCCGTCCCCGGGCCTTCTTATCGTAGTTGGCACGCGCCCGTGTGCCGAAACTCCGCACACGGAGCGCGCGGGCCACGTTCTCTTGCCGAACGGATTACCACCGGATGTTGTACATCATGTAGATCAACTCCGGCGACTGGTGCGGGCCGGTGTTGTTGATGAAGTTCCCGGCATTCAAGCGCGAGTACCCGAGCAGGACGTCGGTGTTGCGCGTCAAGTGGAAGTTGACAATCAGATCCAATTCCTGCCCGATGGTCCCCCCGGCCGAGCCCGTGGGGCTCACACGCAGAGGCGCTCCGGAGGCGCCATAAAGGGCGTCGTTGGCTCGGTCAAGACTCAGGAAGTGATACTGGGCGTTAAACGTCACCCACTTCGCGGGGTTGAGATACAGGTGAAAGTTCCAGTCGCGGACGTTCTGCCGGCCCACCAGATCGATGAAGCCAAGGTAGTAGTGACCGAACGGGAACAACTGGTTGAAGGTGTTGTAACTTCCCGCATTGGGATTGCCGTCGCCGGAAGCCCAGTCGTAGTAAGCCCAGACGGTCGGGTTCATGGGCAGGTTGGCGAAGTTCTTGCCCAGGCCTGCGGTGACGGCTCCGGCGCGGGTTTGACTGCTGCCGCGGTCGCCCAGCTGCAACATGCCCTCGGCATCCCACAGGAAGCCATCGCGATTGCCTGAGTACCGGCTGCCGAGCGTGTGGACGGTCGTCGGCGCAGTCACAATTCCTTTGACGGCGGTCGTGTTGTGGTTGTCGAGGTACAGGTAGTACAGGTCGATCGCCTCTTTCTTTTCCGGGCGGTAGGTGACGAAGGCGCCGGCGAAGTTCTGGTTGTGGTCGGCGTAGTCGAAGCGGGTATTGTCGATGATGACCGGCTGCACCCAGAACAGATCGACATCGAGCTTTTCCCCCTGCCAGAAGGCGCGGACCCCTTCAAAGGTGCGGCGCGTGTTGGCCCATTCCAGTGGGGAGATGAGCCGTTGCGAGCCCAGGAGCAACTCCTGACGGCCTGCGCGCACATAGACCGGCCGGCAGTCGATTTCGCCGACCTTGACATCGACGAACAGGTTCAAGAGATCGGCGCGGTTCCGGTCGATCTTGAGCGGAGCGAGATCCTCGCTGAAGGTATGGGCCGTGATGAACTCCGCGTAGATGCGGAAGCGGTCCTTGTACCATACGTCGCCAAAGACGCGAGCGCGAAGCTGGTCGTATTGGTTGTTGGCGCCAGTGAGCCGGCTGTTATATTCGCGCATGTGGCGCCACCAGGCCGAGCCGCCGGTGCCGACCATCCAGTCATCGCCGATGTGGATGCGGTGAAGCTGTTCCAGCCAGGTCGGCTGGTATCCCGGCGCATCGACGTAGCGGAAGTCAGCGTCGAAAAACGAAGGCGGCATCAGCGCGAACGGCGGGTAGGCGTTCTTCGGCGCCGCTTCTTGCAAATCGCCGCGCAGCCAATCCAGCCCCGAGTAGTAGCCCGGCCCCTTGGGAGGTACGAAGGCGTTGCCCAGCATCGGAAGCACGTGGAGCGGCGGATGATCGAGCCACGCCGATTTTGGCGCCGCCGCCTGCACCGGCGCTGGCTTGGCGTCGGCGCCGGTCGGCTCGGTTGGCGCGACCTCGGACGACGGATTCGCGGCCGGGAGGTTCGCCTCGGGAGGCGCTGGCGTCTTGTCCGGGCTGGACGCCGTAGGGACGACCGCGGTCGTCTTCGTTACCGGCGCCGACGGCGCGCCCAGTACCGCCGGCGCTTGCGCGTCCGCCAGGCGATCCTGCCGAGGGTTCCGCGGCTCTTGAGCGCCTGCACTCATTAACTGGCTGAAGCAGGCTCCAGCAAGGACGCCGCCAAGCGCGGCTCGGCCAAACCATTTTTCGAGTGAAAACATCGAGGATGCCTCCGTGCAATGAAGGGGAACGGACGCCGCCGGCGTCACCAAAACGCGGCGGCACGGGTTTATGAGGCGGGAGGGCCTTTGGCCCGCTTGGTGTTGAACCAACTGGAAATGCGCTCGGGAAGGCCGACTCGCTGGCGGCGGACGAAAGGAACTCAGACGGAAGGCTTCAAACTCGCTCGATCGCCGTGTCGCAAGGACACCTTTTCCCTGGCGCGGTTTCCATTCCTTCCAATATTCGGATTTACCCTGCGCACCTGGGCGGTCCGTATTCGCAATTGGCATTGAATAAGACAACCTACGGTGAATTTTGCGGCAGAACTGGTACTTTCGTTCCGGGCGCTGTTCTTGTCATTTCCATTCCACCAGGCGCAACTGGAAATCCCCACCAACTATTGCAGATCATTTCCCGTCCAGTGTCATCACCGGGTCGAATGGGTTCGGTTTTTCCACCAGGCAGGCGACGGCGCGCGATAGCAGGATCAAGGCCGGGCCGTCGTTGGGGTGATCGAGGATCAGTCGGCCGAGGATTCGGCAGGCCTGGCGAAACTCGCCGTGGTTGAATTCCTCCAGGGCTTGCTCGTATTCCTTCTTGAGAACCTCGCGGTTAGGTTTGCTCAGCGGGACGAGTTCGTGTAGGGTGATGGGCTGTTCGATGTTGACGACGCGAACCTGGCACAGGCGGCGCGTGGCGAAGCTGGCGTCGAGCCGGGCCTGCGTCGCGCCGGTGATGAGCAGGGACGACTTGAGGTGCTTGGTCGCGCCTTGCACCCGGCTGCCGAGGTTGACGGTATTGCCCAGCGCCCCGTACTTGAATTTGATGCGCGACCCGACATTGCCCACCTGCGCGAAACCGCTCGAAATGCCGATGCCAAATGTCAACGGCTCGACGGTGGTGGCATGCCAGCGTTCGTTGAGCAGGGGCAGGCTTTCAAACATGGCGAGGGCGGCACGGCAGGCGCGCGTGGGATGGTCGGGCTGGTCCTTCGGCGCGCCCCACATCGCCATGATCTCATCTCCCACGTAATCGACGACCACGCCGTTAAAATCCCGGACGCATTGCGTGAGAACGCTCATCACATCCGACATCAACTCGACCGTCTTGGCGGGGCCGAGCTTCTCGGTGATTCGGCTAAAGCCACGAATGTCGCAGAAGAGGACGGTCACTTCGGTTTCGCGGCCGACCAGGAGTTCCGGGTGGTCGGCGAGTTCGGCCGCCAGTTCGGGCGTGAAGAACTGTTCCATCTGGGTGCGGGTGCGCAGGGCGGCCTGTTCCTGCTCGACGCGGGCCAGCCCGGCGGCGACGCCGGTGGCGAGGACTTCAACCAGAAGGGCTTCCACCTGAGTGAGCGGCTCGCCGACCTCGATGCCAGTGACGCGCCGCTCGCCATACAGGGCGCCGATGACCTCGCCCTTGCGATCCAGAATCGGCGCGGCGACGACGGCATCCAGACCCACGGTCGAAGAGCCCAGCTCCGGCACCTGCCAAAAGGTCTTCTTCTCACGCGCGACATTGTTCAGAATCCGCGTGCTGGGCCGCCATTCCGCGAGGCTCTTTTTTTGCGTGCTCAGGTGGACGGCACGCTCCACCCATTTCTCCGCGGCGCGAAAAACGACGCGGCCTGAATCGAGCTTGACCAGATCAACCAGCGCGGCGGCGGCCTTGGCGTAAAAATCCTCCGAGCCGGCCGCGCTTTGCAGAAGCCCGAGAAATGCCTGAATCCACGCCAGCAATTGATCGGCATCCATGCCCTCGGCGCCGCGCTGGCCGAAGTTGACGCGCAAACCAGGCAGCGGTGAATCCGAACCCGGCGCCAGCGTCGCCAGCGGCAGGCTCTTGAGCAGTTCGTCCTCTTGAAACGGTTGGAGCCGCAGCATCTTGCGGCCTACGCGAACCACCACCGGCAGAGCGACCTTGCTGGATTCGCCGGGAGCGAGGTCTTGATTGTTGGGAAGGCTGACCAGAAGCTTGGCGCTCTTGTTGGTGAGGAGGAAGCGGCCATCGGCAAGCGGCTCGACGCCGAGGTGCTGGCGCGAGATGGAGATGTCCTCCATCGGCGCGATGACGACGCGCCAGCCGTCCTTGGTCCTGACGTGGGAGGGTTGCGTTTCCTCTTTGGTCTGCTGCCGGCCGATGTCGGCGGCGCCGCTCAGGTCGGCGACATACAAGTGGCCGCTGTCGTAGACGCGCAGTTGCCAATGATCGTTCATCATTCAGAACATTGTACTCAAGCGGGACAGGCGAATCCTTTCTGGAATGAAATTGACATCGCACCCAAGTCTGACGCGTTTGCCCAATGCTCGCCAGGCAGTTAGCATTTGAAAAAGGCGTCGCCCTTGTCGCGAGCGCGTTCGCTGAAGTATGATGAGGTCAAGCCAGGTGTATCCAGTTCATGCGCAGGGATCAACTACGTGCATGGCCAGTACCGAGTCATCCTGTTCGCGATCTTGCTATTTGCGCTTGTCGCGGCGGTAGTGCGTTCGACGCTGACTGGCGCCCAGGAGCGCCCCGCCTCGCAACCCGCAGCCAGGGTAACGGCGCCGCGCCAGCTTGTCGGAGCGTCGTCCTGTGCGGCGTCCGTGTGCCACGGCGGCAGCGAGATCGGCAAGCCGCTCAGCGAGGCGACGACCTGGCGCGCTCTCGATCCCCATGCACGCGCCTACGACACCCTGCTCACGCCCGCTTCACTGGCCATGACGAAGCGACTCCTGGGCGACAAGACGTATGCGCACGAAACGCCGCTGTGCCTGAAGTGCCATGTCCATCCCGAGTACGATCACGCCCGCCCCAACTTCCGCAAGGCCGACGGCGTCGGCTGCGAGAGTTGTCATGGCAGTGCCCAGGATTGGCTGACTCCGCATTACCGCGGCGACTGGAAACAGGCCGACAAAAAAGCGTTCGGCCTGGCTGACACCAAGAGCCTGCCGATTCGGGCGGCGATTTGTGCAAGATGCCACGTCGGCACGCCCGCGGCGAACGTCGATCACGATCTGATTGCCGCGGGCCATCCGGCCTTGCGATTCGAGTTTGCGACCTACCTGGCGAATCTGCCGCCTCACTGGGATGTCGCCAAGGACAAAAGCCGCCACCGGGACGGGAATGGCGTTGTCCATTTTGAAGCCAGCGCATGGACGATCGGGCAAATCGTTTCCACGAGGCACGCCCTGGAGTTATTGGCGCATCGCGCCGACCCCGCCAGCGCCAAGCCGTGGCCCGAATTTGCCGAACTCGATTGCTTCGCGTGCCATCACCACTTACAAAGTCCGACCTGGCGTCAGAAGAAAGCCCATGTGGGCGCGAGGCGGCCGGGCGGCGTGGCGTGGAGTTCCTGGTACTTCACCTCGGGACCCAAGTTCGACGACGTCCGCCCGTCGGCGAAGACGCGCGCGGGGTTGGCCAAGAAAGCAAGAATCGCCGCCGAACGCCTGCGCGTTGCCAGTCACCAATCGGGCCAGGTCCATCGGGATTTGTCCGGCCTGGAATTGAGTGCCGCCACAACGGAGCCTCCCACCTGGGAGCACGCGGTGCAAAACTATCTTGCGCTGCTGGCGTCCAGGCAGTTCAAAAGGGATAACAACCGGGTGGACGAAAAGCATGAACGCCTGATCGCCCGCCGGCGCCAGGAAATCACCCTGGAGCCCGGCTTCCTCAGCCCGCGCCGTTTTGTGCCGAAACTTCTTGAGAACCCAGGCCTGCCGAGCCCGGATTAATTCGTGGGCCAGGCTATTCTTGCCGCATCATGACCGGGATCGTCACCGTCACGCCCGCAGGTTCCGCCAACGTGACACGCACCGTGGCAATTCCGGGCGGTGTGGCGAGTTGGCTGGCGTCGAAGAGGATTCGCAGCGTCGCATCCTGGCCTGGCCCCGGCGCCCAGCGAAGTTTCAAGGCGCGATGATCGGCGTCCGCGCGCGCGATGCGCACGACCTGCGCCTGGCTGCCGCGCAGGCGCACCAGCTGCGAGCCAGTCGCGGAGATTTCCACCACGGGCGGCGTGGCCTGGACGGTGGAAGCGGCCTGGGCCTTGATGAGCGTGATCGGCACGTCGAGCTGGCGGTAGAGGGGATCGTCCGTGAAGATCGTCAGCGTTTCCTCTTGTCGAACCATCTTCAGATCGGCGCCCTTCACGTCCAGGGTCACGCGCGTGATTCCCGGGCCCGTTGTCGTGTTGGCAACGCGGATGGCCGGGGACGACGCGATCACGCGCACGACCGTCAGCGCTTGCTTGCGTCCGTCCGTGATGGTCAGCTCTTGCCGCAGCGTTGTCCCGACGGTCATGGCGATGATCGACGGCTCGACCGTCACCTCGCTAGTTAGCCGCGCTGTGACGATGAGGCCTGCCGCGCGCGTTTGTTCGCTGTCGCGATATTGGACGGTCGCCTGCCAGGTGCGAGCACCAACCTGCTGACCGAGCGTGCGTAGGTTGAGAACCAGAGTCCCCTTTTCGCCGGGGCGATAAACGCGCCTGTCAAGGATCGGTTGCAAGCAACCACAGCCGAGTCGGATGTCGGTGATTTCAATTGTTTGAGCGGAGTCGTTGACGAAAGCAAAGCGATGCTGATAGACCGGACCGCCGCGCAGGTCACCCAGATCCGCGGTCGGGCGCTCGAAGCGCAGTTGTGAAAAAGCGAACGCGGGACTGAACGCCATCAAAGCCAGGGCAAGCGGGAAACGCATCGGGATTTCCTCCATGATTTCCAGACGCGCAAGACGATACCGGGCGGGCCAAGGGGACGCAAGGGCAGCTCGCGTTCCCGTCGAGTCGCGGTTAAACCCATTACCGTTTGTCGAAAACCACTTGGCCAGCCCCCAGCGCAAGCTGGGGGTTTTGGGAGGCCGCCCACCCCCCTACGCCGGCGCGTGGGGCTGGTATCCCTCCGCTTGACGAGCCGGGTTGCCAGGCCCCGATTCGCGAAATGCACCGCCGACACCAGGGGAATAAGTGAATTGTCGTATGTGTGCCGCAACTGATTGTGGAAAAAACGGTTGCGCCGTTTTTTTTGATGACTTCTCAGCCTGGTTCAAATCCATCGATTTTAGGGTAACAAACAATCAGCGAGCCGCCGGGCTTGTCCCGGCGGTGAACCAAGGCGAATCGGAATGCACCGCCGGGACGAGCCCGGCGGCTCGCTGTGACCCTCACTTGAACCAGGCCGAAGTGAGAAGTCCCCCTCCAGGCATAACCGATAACTGAGCATGATGTTACAGCGTTTTTTTCGAGGACTTCTCACAAGACGGGGGTGGCAGAACAACTGACATTGCAGCCTGGCTTACTCCGGGGTGGCGCAATTCGCGTAACGAGCCGAGCTCGGTAGGGAGCCGGGTGAGGGGAATGCCATACCCCGACCGCCCATGAACCATTCGAGTCGCGTCATGATTTAAAGAGTAAAATGAATTCGCTTTTTCAAACAACTGGAACGTTGACTGAAAAAGATTCAATCAAATCGACGGGGGGCAAGCGCAGCAATAGGAGTTAAACCAGGCCTTTACATCCATCGAATTTCGCCAATTTGAAAATTGATGTACGAAAACCGCGCCGGAAACCCACATATATGGGTGTGGATCCCGTGGGATGTTGTTTGAATCGGAGGTTGGCCGTGCGTTTGACTTTGCGGACCTTGCTTTCCTACCTTGATGACACGCTGGAACCCTCGCAGGCCAAGCAGATCGGCGCGAAGGTTGCCGAGAGCGAGCAAGCGCGCGAGTTGATGGAGCGGATCAAGCAGGTGACGCGTCGCCGCCGCTTGACCACGCCGCCGACGACGGGGCCCGGCGGGATGGATGCGAACACCATTGCCGAATACCTCGACAACGAGGTCACGCCGGAGAAATCGGCGGAGGTCGAACAGATTTGCCTGGCGTCGGACGTCCACCTGGCCGAGGTGGCGGCATGCCATCAGATATTGACGCTGGTGCTGGGCGAGCCGGCGTTGGTACCGCCTTCCGCGAAACAGCGCATGTACGGTCTGGTCAAGGGCCCCGAGGCCATTCCCTTTCGCAAGCCCGCCCGCGCCTCCTCCAAGGACGACAATGACCTGTCCAGCGAGATCGAGCCCAACCACGATGAGACGCTGCGCCTCGGCGTGCCCGCCGTCGGCGTTGGCGGTTTGAACCGCAACGTGTTGCTCATTGCCGGCGGGGGCGTCCTCGCGGCATGTCTGCTGGTGTTCGCGGTCTGGCAGATCATGAAAAAACCCGACGACCGGATCATCGAACCCAAGGGCGACGACCGGATCGTTCAGGCCGACTCGAAAAAGAAAGAACCCGATCAGAAGAAACCACCCGAAAACAAGGCGGACGACAAGAAAAAGAAAAAGCCCGACGAGCCCAAGAACAAGGACTCCAAGAAGGAAATCACGCCGGCGAAGAAAGACGGCATCGTGATTGAAGACGTCAAGATCAAGCCCGCGCCCGGCATTCCCTATTTCCCGGCCAACAACAAGATTGACCCGATCGGGAAGTACCTGGACCTGGGAATCAAGGCGCCCGCCGTGCTCCTCACCAAGCCCGACAAGGGAGGCTGGAAGCGGATCACCAAGGACGAAAGCGATGTCGTGTCCGGGCAGCCCCTGGTCAGTCTGCCAGGCAGCAAAAGCGTCGTGACGCTTGCCAGCGGCATCGAGGTGATTCTCTGGGGCAACTTGCCGGAGATCACGCAGGACATCGCCACGCTCGAGAGTCGCATCACACTCCACGCGACCGGCCAGCTCGACGGCGACCTGACCCTGGACCGGGGTCGGATTCTCCTGCGCAACAAGAAAGCGACGGGCCAGGATGCGTTTGTGCGCGTCCGTTTCGCCAATCCAACGTTGGGGCAGGAAGAATATTTCGACTTCACCCTGCAAGGCATCGATGCCGCGGTGATCGTGGAGCGGTTTGGCACGCTGAATCAAGACGACCCCTTCGTTGAGGATCCCAAGGACAAAAAACGCACGTGGCCGACGGCCCATTTGCGCGTGTTTGCCTATGGACCGTCGGTACGGGTTCGTTCGGGTGGGGACAATTACCAGCTGGATGCGGAAAACTTGCCGATGATGCAATGGGAAAGCCGCACGGCGCTGCTGGCCCGGCCCGATCGCGTCATGTTGCCGCCCTGGTTCAAGGGCACGTCCCCGCCAAAAAAGGAAGCCGAAAAGCTCATGCGCAAAAAAGCGGAGGAAGCGCACCAGCAGCTGGCCAAGCTCCTGGATGCCAAGGGGATCGACGTCGCCCTGGCCGAGCTCGAAGAAAACGTGCAAAAAAACGTGCCGAATGAGATTCTGATGAACAAGAAAATCTCCGAGGGGACCCTTGCGCTTTGGCGGCACGCTCTGCGCTGCTCAATGGCGGTGGACGACGTCGCCCATGTCTGGGAGGAATTCGCGAAGCCCAAGCAGCCGATCTTCGTGCGCGGGGTGTGCATGCAGGCCATCCAGCAATGGCTGGCGTTGAACCGCGACAACGACTACGTGCTGCTGAAAATTCTGCGCAAGAACTTTCGCCTGCGCGAAACCGAATCGATCAAGATCATGGAGCGTTTTCATTACATCTCGGTGCAGGCGGCCTCCAAACCGGTTACCTACCAGTATTTGATCGAGGATTTGAACAACGACTTGTTGCCGATCCGCACCTTGAGCCACTGGCATCTTCTGGTTTTGGCGCCGGTCGGCGCGAGTATTCCCTATGACCCGGATATGCCTGCGCCGCTGCGCATGGAGGCGGTGCAACGCTGGTCGACCTTGATCCGCCCAGGGCAACTGCCGCCGCGCATGGCGCCGCCCAAGACCAAGGGCCAGAAGTAAGCTGCTTGGGGCGCCGCACTCGCCATGCGTCTTGCGAACACGGAGGTGGTGTTCGGCTGGGCCGGCCTGAACACTTTCAGCGCTGGGACCTATGCCACCACGCAAAGAGCCTGTGATTTTTTGCCGTGGGGCAGGCTGGAAGCCTGCCGACGCCGCGAAAAATCGGCAGGCGCCGGCTCCCCGCCGAGCGCGCTCCACATCGGCCCGATAGCCGTTTCCAGTTCGCAGACCATCGAGCCTGAACCAGGCCGACCGCCCACCGAAATCGTTACGCCGCGGCATACGCCTGATTCGCAGCCGCCACGCCCGCCCCCGGGGTCACCTTGCAGCCGGCGCTCATCAGGCATTGCTCCAGCGCCGCCAGAACCTGGAAGACGCAGCCCGCGCGTGAGTTGTGGCCCATCAGGCCGATGCGCCAGACCTGGCCCTTGAAATCGCCCAGCCCGCCGCCGATCTCGATGCCAAAATCGTTCAACAGCTTTTTGCGGACCGTCAAATCATCGACGCCGGCCGGAATCTTGACCGCGTTGAGTTGTGGCAATTGATGCCCCTCGGCGGCGGAGTATTCCAGGCCCATCGCGTTCAGCCCCGCCTTGAGCGCGCGGTGGTGCTTCAGATGCCGGGCCCAGCGGGCTTCGAGGCCTTCCTCCAGGACCAGGCGCAGACCTTCACGAATGGCGTAGATCATCGTGATCGGCGCGGTGTGGTGATAGAAGCGATCGGCGTCCCAGTAATGCTGAACCATCGTCATGTCGAGATACCAGCTTTGCACCTTGGTCTTGCGTTTGTTGATCGCTTCAACCGCGTGCGGGCTGAACGAAAGTGGCGACAAACCCGGCGGACAGCCGAGGCCTTTCTGGGTGCAACTGTAAACCGCATCGATTCCCCATTCATCCAGCTTCACGGGCACGCAACCCAGCGAGGTGACGGCGTCCACCAGCAGCAGCGTGTCGAATTCATGGCACAGCTTGCCAAGCTGGTCGATCGGTTGCCAGGCGCCGGTCGAAGTCTCGGCATGGACAATGGAAAGCACCTTGGGCCGAACCTTGGTCAACGTCTCGCGAATCTGGTTCAGATCGAACACGGTTCCCCAGGGCACATCGAGGCGCGTCGTGGCCGCGCCGGCGCGACCGGCGATCTCGACCTGGCGGGTGCCGAAGAAGCCGGCAACGCAAACCACGATCTTGTCGCCCGGTTCGAGCAGGTTGACCATGCAGGCTTCCATGCCGGCCATGCCGGTGGCGCTGATGGGGAGGGTCAGGCTGTTCCTGGTGACGAGAACCTCGCGCAGCATTTCCTGCGTCTCGTTCATCATGGCCAGGAACTGGGGATCAAGGTGGCCCAGAAGCGGCGTGGCCATCGCCGTCAGCACGCGCGGGTGAACGTCGGAGGGGCCAGGACCAAGCAACAAACGCGGGGAAGGATTGAGTTGACCGGGAATCGGCACGGGAGGAGTCCTTTGCAAGCCCCGCGATGAGCGCAGCGATTCGCGGGGGTGTTGCGGGAAGATCCCCAGGAATCGCTGCGCTCATCCTGGGGCTTGGGAAAATTATCCAGACGCCTTCATGCGTTCCTGCACCAGCGCGCTGATCTGCTTGAACGCCGGGTGACGCGAGCCGCCCATCCACTCGAAGACGCACGTCTCCACCGTGGTGAGGATCGCGCCGGCCCGTTCCAGGCGCCGCAGCGCGATCTCGTGGTCGATCGCGTAGCGGCTGCCCAGCGCATCGATGGCCAGGTATACGTGAAAATTCGCAGCCAGCAGATCGAGGGCCGTGTTCAGTACGCATACGTGCGTTTCGATGCCGACGAGCACGATTCGCGTTTGTCCGTTCGCGCGAAAGGCCTCCGTGAGTTCGGGGATCGCACAGCAACTGAAGCCGACCTTTTCCGGACGATGTGGAACCCGCTGTGCCAAAGGCGCCACGGTCGGGCCGAGGCCTTTCGGGTATTGCTCCGTCGCATGAATCGCCACGTCGAGAAGCCGCGCCGCGTCGAGAAGGAACACGCTGTTGCGAATAAGCGCCTCGGCGCCCAGAATCTTGGGCATCAGTTTTTCCTGGACGTCCACGACCAGGACGGCCGATTCACTTGCCAGCAATTGGGTGGGGTGTTTCATAAAAACCATTCGCCTCGGCGCGCGTGAATAGTAGGTGTAGCGGACCCGCGCGGCCGCGACAATGAAAAACCCCGGCGCCGCAAGGCTCACGCCAGCCCCAGGGCTTTGCGCTTTTCGAGAATGAACTTGACGTGGTGCGGAATGTGATTTGTCGCCGACTTGAGCAACTGCTCCAGCGTGAGCGGACCGCGTTCGTTGTGCCGGCCGACGCGCTGAAGAGCCGACTCGGGCAGCTTGAGAAGGATGCGCGCCAGCTGGCTGCGCGTCAATTCAATGATTGCCAATTCTTCCCCCAGCTCTCGGTCTTGATAGCCCAGAACGGCCGCGAAACGATTCTCATCGGCGCCCACCAACGCTGGCGAATCCTCGGCAATGACCCGCTTCATGCGGTCGGCCAGGATAGGATCGAAGTCGGCGAGATGGGCTACCACCTCCAGCGTGCTCCACTTGCCTGCGATGGGCCGAGCGACGGCCTGCTTGGGCGACATGCCGGCAACAGCCTGACGCAGTTGCTTCGGGCCTTCGAGGTATTGATCGACCAGCGTCTTCAAGGCGGACATGGGAAGCTCCAGGGCGGCGCAGGTTTCAAAAACAACGACAGAGCTATTATGGACATTCGATTGGCGTCCGCAAGGCGGCGTCCGTAATGGCATCGCATTGATTTGCAAAAAATCTACCTGATTTCATTTTGACGCAACGAAGCGATCCTGGGCCACGTCGCGTCAAACCCGCTAACTGTTTGCCTTCGGCGTGTGCGGGGGCGCGGTCGAACCATTGGGCTGGGTAAACTGGCCAAACTCGGCGCCTGGGTTTGCGGCACGTTGCCAAGAAATTCGCGGACTTCGCAAAGTTTGCGGCTTTTTCCACCGATAAGGAAGATGACGATTCTACCGCGCAAGACGGCTTCGCTTTCCATTAGGGAGTTGGCGATGGTGTACCCGACCCTGAAATTGCTCGGCGCGCTTGGCTGTGCATTC
>JACPPF010000172.1 GCA_016191165.1 Planctomycetota bacterium | reverse complement strand
GGGCTTGTCCCGGCGGTGCATTCCGATTCGCCTTGGTTCACCGCCGGGACAAGCCCGGCGGCTCGCTGATTGCTTGTTACCCTAAAATCGATGGATTTGAACCAGGCCAGGATTTGCCTATTCGATGGGATCGTTATCGGCGGAATAATCGGCAAAGTTTAGCGGAAATGAATTGTAGATCGTCATGGTCCTGCGATGCCCCCCCGCGCTCGGCTGCACTCGGCTGGTATTGGAAGTTTTCGCTTTGCGTGATGATAGTGTTGTGCTAAAATGGGCTTGGAGGGCGCAAACATGGATATCAAACAAGTCGAATTGAAGCTAACGGAACTGGTTCATCGTAAACCCTTCATTCCGTTCGTGGTCGAGTTGAGTGACGGTGAAACCCTTGTCGTGCCGCATCCGCCGGCCTTTGACGCCTCAGGGGCCGTTTTTTTTGGCACCGATGGCGGACTGGTCGATTTTTGGTTCAAGAACGTTCGCCAAATTCGGTTGCTGAGTTCCGAGGCAGTCGTATGACGTCAAAACAATTTGACACCGTCTTTCGAGCGTTTTGCAACCGTCGGCCATTTCGCAAGTGTTGCATCGAGTTCACAAGCGGCCAACAGGTGATCGTTCTTCATCCGGAGGCGATCCGGCGCGAGGGAGATTTGTATGCGATGCGAACGCCCGACGGCGGCAGTGTCGTCTTCGCGGCCGATAGTGTGGTGCGTTTCATTGACCCACCTGCCGCATAGGCTATTTTTGCTATTGTTTCGCACTTCCAGCATATCCCGCCAGCATCTCCATCTGCTTGAAGAAATCGTGCTCGTCGCAACCCATCGGGCTTTTGAAAAAACACGCGAGATGTTTGAGGATGCCGACCTCGCCGCGGCGTTGCGATAGCAGCGTCAGGCGCACGATGTCGAGCAGTAGCGGCGCGGCCAGGAGCGAGTCGCAGCCTTGCCAGATGAATTGCAGGATCATCTTGGTATTCAAGAAACCCTGATAGTGAATGTGGTCCCACGCCGTCTTCCAGTCGTCGAGCGACGGGATGTACTCGATCGACACGTGCGTGTTCGGCTTGTAACCGACGATGGAGCTTACGACCTGATCTTTGGTTTGAATCTTGGACGCCTTGTTGGTTGGATCGTCGAGTACGACGCCGTCGCGGTTGCCGAAGATGTTGTGGCCGACCCAGCTCAGGATCTTGAAGTTGCGATAGGCGAACATCGGAGCGAGGACGGTCTTCATGAGGGTTTCGCCGGTCTTGCCATCCTTGCCGCTGACAGTTGTTTTCTTTTCCTGAGCGAGTTGCAAGGCGGCGGGAAAGGAGGCGCCGAGAGAGGGCGTGAAATTGATGTAGGGGATGCCCAGTTCGAGGGCCGCCCAGCCGTAGAGGGCGCTAGCGGGAATCGTGGTATCCTTGGCCGCGAGGGCGGCGCGAAACTTGGCGATGGTGTCGTAGCGTTCGTCGAGATCCCTGGGCGGTTCCGTCGAGGAGACATTGGCGACCACGAGTTGATCGAGCTTGTTGCGCGCGCGAAACTCACGCAGGTCGGCCTGAACCCGTTCGATGGCTTCCATCGGCGTGCTGACACGCTGGACCTCGGGCAGGTCGGCGAGCTTGCCGATGGTCGGGCCGGAGCCGAGCACGGTTCCGGGGCGAACGTTGGCGGACCAATGGTCGAGGTCGGGCGTGCAGGCCTGGATCAGGGCTTCGTTGAAGACATTGGAACGCTGGTGCAATTCACGCACGGATTCGACGTAGTTGCAGCGGCGGATGTCGTGCCCGCCGATCACGAAATGGTCGAAACCGTCGAGGTCCATTCCCTCGAACATCGGCGTCGCGGTCACGAGGCTTGTCGTATCGACCAGCTTGCGACTCAACGCGGAGACGCCCAGGGCGGCGGTGGAACATACTCCGCCGACGGCGCCAATCAGCCATAAACCGACACGACGTTGACTCATCAGAGGTTTCTTTCAGCAGTTGTGGTCACCGTTTGACCAGGCGGGGAGTGGGTGTTGTTGGCGGGAGGCACTCTCCCATTGTCGGAACTAAGACCTGGCCGGTCAATCCTTGAGCCCGCCCAGCCCAACTTCCTCCAGCGACGCGGCGCGGTAGATACGACGAGTCAAAGACGAAAGCTCATCCAGCGACAGACTTTCCAGGTGTTTCCGCAACGCGGACGACACGCCTCCGAATCGCTCTTCCAGAAGGGCAAATGCAATGCGCTGTGCGCCGAGAAGTTGGCCTTTCTCCAGGCCCTCATCAAAAATGGTCTTGTTCATCGCTCGCACCTCCGCGTAGGGTTCGCTTTGCAGGATTCGATCATACACCTGTCTTTGCGTCTCATCCAGGGGCAAATAGGCTTGCACGCATTCCGCCAGCAGGTATCGCTTTTGACCAGACAACGGCGCTTGGCTCAACCGTCGCAACGCCTCGGTGCCCAACCATGCCACGCGGTCCGGCGGAATGCGCATGAGGGCCGTCAAGGCGACGCCCAGCCAGTTGTCCCCGTGAAGATATTCTACTGCCTCCAGGCCCGCCAGGCCCACATACAAGTACCGAAATGTGCAGACCTCGAATTCCCAAAACCGCTCGCGATATACGTCCTCACCAATGCCCTCAAGATGTACATTCAAGTAGATGACGATCGGCAAGACCGGCAGCTCATGCTCCGCCCGCAACCGATGATAGTAACGCGGCATCCTCGGTTTGATCCGCGTCGTCTGGTCGGCGGATTCGATCTCAATATGCACGAGAACCAGCCAGGGAGTTTCCGCCTCGGCGTGATACCCCTCGACCGGGTGTCGCACCCCGACGCGCGCAACCATGTCCAGCAAGTGGGGCGACGACTCCGAATCGCCAGCCAACAGCTCCTTGTCAAGCCATTCGATCTTGGTGAGATCGAAACGGGCCGCCCACTCGGCGAAAAACAGCAGCAAGAACTCGGCGAAGAAGGTCCGCAGCAAAGCCTTGAACCGTTGATCGTGTTCCATGCCCGCCAGCATGACACACAGCACGCTCCCTGTCAATTCCGCACAGGCGTTTTCCGCGCCGCGCCTCTGCCGATAAGATAAGGACAGCCGCGTCGTAAACCTGAAGCGTTGAATCCCTCAGGCAACTAACATGCCAAATTCACAGGATTTCGTCTCCATCGAAGACGCGCTGGCCGAACTTAAAGCCGGGCGCATGGTCATTCTCGTTGATGACGAACAGCGCGAGAACGAAGGCGATGTGATCATCCCGGCCGAGTGCGCCACGCCGGACGCGATCAACTTCATGATGCGCAACGCCTGCGGCATCGTGTGCCTGGCGATGTCCGGGTCGATTTGCGATCGCCTGCATCTGGAAGTCACCACCGGTTCCAACGAAGGGCCGACGACGCCATTCACACAGAAAATCGATGCCCGCTACGGCATCACCACTGGCACGAGCGCCTTCGATCGGGCGCGCACGGTCGCGGTGGCCATCGATGACAAATCGGGCCCCGCCGACCTGATCCGCGGCAAGGGCCACGTGGACGGCCTACGCGCCAAGGATGGCGGCGTGCTCGTCCGCGCCGGGCATACGGAAGGGAGTGTCGATCTCGCTCGCCTGGCGGGCTTCAAGGAAGCCGCGGTCATTTGCGAGATTGTCCACCCGGACGGTACGATGGCCCGGCTGCCTTACCTGCGCGAGTTCTCCAAGCAAAACAATCTCAAGATGTGTACGATCGAAGACCTCATCAAGCATCGGCGCAAACGCGAACGCTTGATCCATCGCGAACTCACCGTGAAGCTGCCGACCCGCTTCGGGGAATTTGATCTGATCCCGTACACCTCCGTCGTCGATCCGGAACCACACCTGGCCATGTGCCTGGGCGGTGTCGGCATGGAGGTCAACGGCGTGGTCCCCATCCAGACCGAGCCGATCCTGGTGCGCATTCACAGCCAATGTCTGACCGGCGACATCCTGGGCAGCATGTTGTGCGACTGCGGACCGCAACTCCACCAGGCCATGGCCCAGGTCGCCCAGGCAGGCAAGGGCGTCGTCCTCTACATGCGCCAGGAAGGCCGCGGCATTGGGCTTTTGCCCAAACTTCAAGCGTACAAACTTCAACAAGAGGAAAACCTGGACACCGTCGAGGCCAACCAGAAGCTCGGCTTCCCGCCCGACCTGCGCCAGTATGGCATCGGCGCCCAGATTCTCATCGATCTCGGCGTTCGCGACATCCGGTTGTTGACCAACAATCCCCGCAAGGTCGTCGGCATCGACGGATACGGCTTGCACATCAGCGAACGCGTTCCGATTCGCATCGAGCCGAACCAGAGCAACGCTCGCTACCTCAAAACCAAAAAGGACAAGCTCGGCCACCTTCTCGATGACGTTGGCTGAGTTCGATCCCGGGGGTTCTGTGCGTGCACTCCTGGGTTTTTGGGTTTTTGAAAAAAACCGCGAACCTCGCGCGCAATTGACGGCTCACTTCTACGTCTGAAACAGGCGACCTCGATTTCCAAAGAAAAAACCATGAACTTCCTCGCATTAACTCCTGAACGTTTGCAACCCGAGCGGCTCGAATTGCCGCGCGTGGTGCGGAAACCCGATCCGCGCTGGCGATGACACCTGCTGACCAAGCGGCGGTCCAGAAACGGACCAGGTGTCGATTGCGGCGCCTGGCCGTTTTTTTTTTGGCTCGTTCGTCTATTGGCGGAGGATCGCTGTTTTTCACACAGCAGAGACGGGTTCGATTCCCGTACGAGCCACTGCCATTTGCGTTCAGCGCTTGCAAACTGCCGCGAGGGCGTGAAATGCAAGCGTTGTCGGGATCGTGATCGTAATGGCAGCGGACCTGACTTTTAATCAGGGGGTGAGGGTTCGACTCCCTCCGATCCCAATCGAGTGGATAGTGGATAGTGGATAGTTGCCAACCCCTAACCCCTGACCCCTGACCCCTAACCCCTAACCCCTGTTTCCGGAGTGGTGTAATGGCAACACGCCTGGCTTTGACCCAGGAGACGCCGATTCGATTCCCGCCCTCGGATATCTCCGGCCCCATTTCGGGACCGGCGCGCCGGCCTGGATGCGCCAACCGGTAGAGCGGCTCGGCTTAAACCCGAGCGGATGTGAGTTCGAATCCCACTCCAGGCACTGTTGCCAGGGAATTCTTCCAGTCCTCGTGGAGCAGCCCGGAGTGCTCGTCTCCCTGTCACGGAGAAGGTCGCGGGTTCAAATCCCGCCGGGGACGCTGCGTCCGTTTGCGGCTTTGCGCTCGCATGGCGCCGCGCGAGCGCGATTTTCGGTGGTGTCTCACTTTGCTTCGGCGCATGGAATTCCTCACGCGGAGCGTGAGGTCTACCATCAAACTGAGACACTACCCGATTTTCGCAAACAGCGATTCGGCACGGTACGCCAACCGGCAGAGCGGCCAAGCTCAAACCTTGGTTTGTGTGGGTTCGAATCCCACCCGTGCTAAAGGGGTCCCAAGGGCGGTCGAGTACGCAAATACCGGTAAAGCGGCCATCTTGAGAGGATGGTGATTGTCTGTGGGTTCGACTCCCACCTCGACCACTGAACCGTTTTTTTGAAGGAGAATTCCCGTGCGACCCGATATGGCCAAAGTAATCGTCGAACGCCCGCGAATCGGATCTCGATTGCGAGGCCGAGGCAAGGGCGCACGCCGCAAGCTCCAGCGCTTTCCTTCGGATGAAACCCCGAAGCGAGAGGGAATGAAGCGGTCCGTTGGGCCGTGCCGGAAGTTGCTGAACGAACACCTCGGGCCTCTGCGCCGCTACCTGCACAAACAAATCGGCCGGCCGTGGAACAAAGTCTTTTCGGAAATCTCCCAGCACATCAGCCGCGATTCCGCCGTCCAGGATCATGTTCGCGATCATGTCCTGGATTACGTCGCTACGCGTGTCACCATCATCGACGGCGTCCTGTGCCGGGGCGATGGATACGGCGTGGGCATCCCCCTCGGCGCCTGGGGCAATCCGCTTTTCTATGTGTGCCCACGAACCGGACTTTTGAAGCGGGTTCGCCGCCAGGCGCGCCGGCCCAGGAGCGCTCCACCCCTGAAGCAGGTTGCCGTTGATTTCGACCGCGTGTATTTTCGCAAAGATGGCCTCTGGCTGCGCGTCGAGCTGGAAGCCTTTCCCAAACACCCTGGCCTGGATCATCTGGGGGCGCCCCTCCGAATGGAAGATGCGCTGTGGCAGGCCGGCCTCACGCGCGCCGAAGCGGTGGCCCGGTATGGGCGAGCCGTCTTCGCACGCCAGACGCACGTTGCGACGCGCGCGGATATCCGCAAATATTGCGAGCCGTTGAAGAGGCCCAATCGCGTGTGACCGGTGCTTGTTTTGTTGTTTTCCATTTAATGATGCTGTCTCCCCACGCTGCCTGGCCCACGGATCGATGGCGTCATGTTCGATTGGTACCCGGGATACGAGTATCTCTTCGCGCGCACCCAACTTGTGCTCTTCACGCTCGGCATGGGCATCACGCTTTCCCTCGGCGATTTCGTCGAGATTGCCCGCCGGCCCCGGTCGTTCCTCTCCGGACTTCTTGGCCAGATCTTCGTCATTCCGCTTTTCGCGGTCGTCATCAACGCCACCTTTGGCCTGGAGGGAGGCATCGCGGTCGGCATGATCCTCGTCGCCGCCATGCCCGGCGGGGCGCTGTCCAAGTTCTTCGCCTATTTTGGCCGCGGCAACATGGCGCTGTCCATCTCCTTGACCGGCGTGAGCACGCTGTTGTCACTGCTCACCGTGCCGGCCATGCTGCAACTCCTGGCCACCCAGTACACTGCGGACTTTGTGATGCCCGTCGCCGATGTGATGATCGATGTTGCCCTCTGCCTGCTTCTGCCGCTCGTGGTCGGGTTGACGCTGGGACGTCTTGTACCCAGGCACCGGCAAATCCTTTCCAATATCTGCATTCGCATCGGCCTGGCCGTGGTGATCGTGATGGTTGCCGGTTCGCTCGGCAGCGGCCGTATCAAACCGCTGGAATACGGATTGCGAGTGCCGTTGGCGATCATTCTGTTTTGCCTTTTGGGCCAGCAAGTCAATATGTTTCCGTTTCGGCTCTTTGGCTGGCCGCGCGCGGATCGCATGGCGGTGGGCATCGAGATCACCATGCGGAACATGAATCTGGCGTTGCTCATCAGCGCCCGGCTTTTTCCGCCGCCTGACCCGGTGGGCGGCGGCGTGCTGTTCGTCATCCTCTTCTATGCCGGTGCGGCCATGGGAGTCGGGTTGCCACTCGCTTGGAATCACCGACGCATGGCTCAGAGGGAGACGAGTGAGGCGATTCAACCGGTAGAAACCTGACTTGATGTCGAGGTCACAGCGAGCCGCCGGGCTTGTCCCGGCGGTGCTTCCCGATCCGGCTTGGTCCACCGCCGGGGCAAGCCCGGCGGCTCGCTGATTGTTTGTTACACGACAACCGATGGATTTGAACCAGGCCGGTTTTTCCTATATGTAAAAGTAGATACCCGCGCAGCGAGGCGATTTCATGGCAAGCAAAATCATCGTCCTGGCCGGCCCTGACGAAGGGCGTGTGTTTACCCTTGGCGCGGAGCCTCTTCTGCTCGGCCGCAGCCGGGCGACCGAGGGCCACCTGACCGATCCGCATGTGTCTCCCGTACACTCCCAGATCATGCTCGAGGGGGATCGGTACATCCTCATCGACTTCGAGAGCGGCAGCGGCACCTTCCTGAATGGCAAGGAAATTCAGCGTCACGCTCTCCAGGCCGGGGACCTGATTCGCATTGGCGGCACCCACCTGCAATTCGCGAGCGACGGCCAGGCGGCCCCCGCACCGGCAGCCGCGAAGGCCGCCTCCTCGCCCGCCGCTTGGGCCGCGGCGCTCGTCGGACAATCGTTCGGGCATTATCGCATCACCGCACCGTTGGCGCGCGGCAAGACGGGTTACATCTTTCACGGCCAGGATACGCGCAACGAGACGGCCATCACGCTCAAGATTTTGAATCCCGAATTCAGCCAGGACGACAAAAAGGTCCAGCGCTTCATCGAGGCCATGAAAACGGTGATGCCTCTAAGCCACCCGCATCTCCTGAAAATTCTGGGCGCCGGCAAGGCTGCCGCGCATTGCTGGCTCGCCACCGAATACATTCCTGGCGAAAGCCTGGCCGCCGTCATCGGCCGCATTGAGCGGGCGGGCAAGATCGAATGGAAGTCGGTCCTGCGCGTCGGCATCTACCTGGCCCGCGCCCTTGAATTCGCTCACGCCAAAAACTTGATCCACCAGAACGTCACGCCGCAAAACATCATCGTTGGCAAGAAACCCCAGAACACCAAGCTGACCGACCTCATGCTGGCCCTGGCCACGGAAGAGGATCCGACTCACCCGATCTCCGCCGCCGGCCTCCCCTCCGAATCGCTCGCCTACATGTCGCCCGAGCGGACCGACGGCCCAGTCGGCGGTGTCGATGTCCGCACCGATATCTACAGCCTGGCCGCCGTCCTCTACGCCATGATGACCGGCAAGCCTCCCTTTCAGGGAACCACCGTCGAGGAACTGGTGGACATGATTCGCTACGACGCCGCCCCTCGCTTGCACGCCTACCGCATCCAGGTTCCCGATTCAATCGAGTTGCTTCTGCGGCGGTGTCTAGCGAAACGGCCGCAAGATCGCATCCCGACCGCGGCCGACCTGCGCAAGGAATTCGAGAAGATCGCCGGGACTTACAACGTACCCATGTAGCCGTGGGAGCATTCCGAAATGACCTCCCCCCTCGACGCCGCACTCGAAGCGCTCTCGCGCGATCCGTGCGCTCCGCTCGATCTGGCCGAGGTTGCTCTGCTCCTGGCCCGCGACGAGTATCCCGTTCTCGACGTCGATGCCCACCTGGGCGAACTGACTGCGATGGCGCGCGAAGTCCAGCCCTACCTGCGCGGCCACCTTGCCCATCAAGTCCAGGGTTTGTGCCGTTACCTGTTCCATGAAATGGGCTTTCGCGGCAACCCGGCCGATTATTACGATCCACGCAACAGCTACTTCAACCAGGTGCTCGAACGCCGCGTCGGCATCCCAATCAGCCTCTCCGCCGTCGCGATGGCCGTCGGACAACGCGCCGGCCTGACGATCGCCGGCATCGGCTTGCCCGGGCATTTCATCGTCAAGGCAATCGATGGAACGCGGGAAATCATCATCGATCCCTTCGACGGCGGCCGCATCCTCTCCCGCGCCGATTGCGAGCAACTCATTCACCACGCCACGGGCGTCGTGGTCCTGCCCGGCATGCTCGAGTTGACGCCGATCCCGCTCGGCCTGATGATCCAGCGGATGCTCAACAACCTGCGGACGATCTATCAAAAAGGTCAGGATTGGCCCCGCGCCGTCCGCACCCTCGAACGCCTTCGCCAGCTCAGCCCGGACGACATCGCCCTGCGCCGCGACCTCGGCATCTGCCGATTGCACAACGATCAACCGGGCAAAGCCATCGACCACCTGCAAGCCTACCTGCACGCCGCCGGCGACGCCGAAGACCGGGCGGGCATCGAAAAGCTCCTGTCAATCGCCCGGAAGATGATCGCGCGCTGGAACTGACCTTCGATGTGAACCGTCCCTCCCTCGGCGCAACTTCGAGGATGGTTCCGGTAACGGGGCGGTATTGGCGCCCCATCCAAGCCCGCAGCCGAATGGCTGCGGGATGCGCCACCCTTCGGCGGTTACATCACGACGGGGCAGGCCGGAGACGGTGCGTTCCGTGCCCGCGTACAAAAATCCTTTCCAATGGCGGGATGCCTTCGCTTATTTGAAGACTAGGATGACCACCAGGCGCTCGCTCAGCCTTGCGGGCCGCTGCCGTACAACGTTAACCCAGAAGGAACCATCATGCTTCGCTGGATTCTCTCCCTCTTACTCTTCCTCGCCTCCACTTCGCTGGGCTTCGCTCAATCGACGCATCGGCTCCAGGATGGAATCACGGCTTTTGTCAACAACACCGAAGGAAAGGACTTCAACGTCCACCTCGCCGTGCGCGATCTCAACCTCTTCGAGACGGGAGCGCGCGAGTTGCTCGTCAAGGTGTACGATCCCGCGGGAAGGCCGGTGGTTCGCAAAGTGATTCCGGATGACGGCGTCGTCTCGAAGGCGTTCTTGCCGCCGATCGGCGCCTGGGACCACGAGGCGTGGTACTACGCTTACTGCTACATGAAAGGCACGCAGCCGATGATCCGCTGGAGCGCCTTCTCCGAGCCGGATCGGCTGGCGTCGGTGGCCAAGCGCGACTTTAAGTTTGCGGTCAAGGGCGCCAAGAAGGGCGTGTACCGCGTTCTGGTTGTTGGCTGCATCGATCACTACGTCACACTGAAGATGGATCCGGCCATGCCTCATGCCATTGCCGGGCATCCCGACTGGATCCATGGCCACGGCAAACAATGGCAGAAGAGCTACGTTTACGTGCCGCGCGGCAGCGTGGGAATGTTCGCGACGTTTGCGGAATACGATGCGCCACGCCAACGGACGGTCATCGTACGCGGTCCCGACGGCAAGCAGTTGATCACCGGTAAGACGGGGCAGATTTTTTGGAAAGATCAGATCACCTTTGAAAAGCCAGGGAAGTACGACGACCAGGTTTTGACTGTGGAGGTCGGCCCCGGACCGGGTGATTTCCTTCTCGGGTTAAAGTTTCGGCTCGAGAGAAGCGTGAAAGTAAACTTTCGCGGCGAGCGCGTCGCGCCGGCGGTGTACGCACCCGACGTGGCGACCGCCCGGGCGGTTCGCGGTGGCGCCATCTATCACGACGGCGAAGTGTTCTGGCATGGCTTCCAGGTGCGCTTTCACGACTGGCTGAAGAAAATTCCCGCCTCCGAGTTCGAGGTGACAACCAAGGACGGCAAGCCTGCCGACCCCGCCGCGGGTTATTTGAAGACACCGAAAAACCTCATTGCGTTGCCGACGCGGCCTAACTTTCTGCCGGTCAACGGCGTTCACTGGCGCGCGCCGGCCTGTGATGTCATCCTGCACAACTACCCGGCTCACAAAAACAAGGCGGCTCTCAACGTCGCCTTGCGCGACCTGCAGCGGGGTCTGCGCGTGATTGGGCCGCACGATCATGTCGCCAATGCCGCGGGTGGACCGTTCGCCAACATGGCCTACGAGTTCGGGAACTACGCCTGGCATTACTGGCGTCCCGCCTGGCGCATCTTGCGCCAGTCCGACGCACCCGACGAGGTCAAGGCCATTGTACACGAGGCTTTCCTGGTCACGGGCGATCGGCTGGCGTTCTGCCGAACCTGGGAGCGCGTCAACGGCAACTCGTATGCCCAGGTGCTCACAGCCCTGCGCTATGCCCATGAAGCCACCAACGATCCGCTGCAAAAGGAGCTCTTTGAGACCTACTGGCAACGCTTCACCACGGGCGGTTGGGGCGAGCGCGTCGGCGTTGGGCCGTCGGGGCCGATTCAGGAAGGTTTCGGGTATGCCTTTCACTACGCCTCGTATATCCTCACGACCTGGAAGGCGATCCGGGCGGACTTCCCTGACGACAAACGATTCGCCAAGGTCCACGATGGCGTCCATCGCTGGTTCAGCTACACCTACGCGGATGAACGAGTCCCCGCCGGCCCGTGGAGCACGCGTACGAGTTTTTATCCCGAAGGCGGCCCCGCGAAAGACGGGCCCTTCGCCTGGAAAGGACTGCCCGGCCCCGCATTCACCGACTCCGTCAACAACGCCGACGAGTTCTTCGCCGCCCGCCGAAAAAACTATTATGCGCTGACCTATCATGGCCGGCTCAGCCCCAAGTGGGAATCGAACGCGCACCCCGGCCAGTCCGGTTACGGCGGCGGAATGCTATGCCAGCTCCAGATTCCCGGCAAGGGACTTGCCATCGCCTCAACCCTCAACAAAAGCTACGGCGAAGACATGGACATCTCGCTTTGGCGCAACTTCCACCTCCACACCCTGGCCGGGATTCAGGCGGACGGCGCCCCGTTCGTCTCCGGCGACAGCGAACATGCCGACGCCAAACTCAAGCAGAACGTCGTCGTCAGCAGCGGCGATATCCGCAATACGCCGTTGCACGTCCGGCGGACCTTTGCCTTCAAGGACCAGGAGATTGCCTGCTCGGTTCAACTCGACGAATCCGGCTTCGGCGACCTGTTAAGCCTTTGGCTCAAGAACAATCTGCGCGGCAGGGTGCGCGAGGCTTATGAGATGATCCCCTTTCAACCGAATCAGCGCGGCAAGAAAGGCGCAACCATCGTGGCTCTGCTCGATGCCCAGGGCAACCCTGGCAAGGTCCTGGACAAGGAACCAACGGAAGCGGCGGGTGTCCTGATCGATCGCGGCGGTTTCGGCGTGCGCATCGTGTTTGACAAGGCGCGCCCGGTCATGCGGGGCAACAACAACACCGTGATGATTCGGCTCGCGGACAAGGTCGTCGCGGCCAAAGACGTGTCGATGTCGTATCGATTGGTGCCGTTTGGCAACTGACCCGACAAACACGAAGGGCATTCCATGCGAATCCTGCTAATCAGTGCGTTCACCTTCATCGCGATTGCCGCCGATGTTCACTCCGGCGCGCGGAAGCTCACCGGTCCGCCGGGCATGCGCACGAAATTGCCGGACGAACATCCGTACCAGAAGACGCTGCGGACGTTCCTCGGCACGCTGACCGAAAAGGATTTCACTCACGGCGTCCAGGGCAAACTGACGACGCCGGCAAGTGATGGTGACGCAGAGTACCTCTACCGAACGCATCTGTTGACGATGATGCCGCAACCTCTGGTCGGCACCAAGCGAGGCGCGCCGGCCGTCAACGCTCCGGCGTCGTTGTTCGTGCTTGCCAACATCGAGAGACCCGAAGGGGTCATGGTCCCACCCGTTTGGCCGGAGCCGCTTGTCACGTTCGCGAACTGGAAATACTCGGGCAACGTTTATTACCACAACCGTGCCCTCAAGCTGCGCGCGTTTGTGACCAGCACGATCCACATGACGATGATGGACGATCAGCTCGATCACCATCCCGAGCGTGGCGGCGCCCGCGCGGACTGGTTTTCCAACCAGCTGGTCATTGCCGCCCAGCCTTACCCGGGTTTCAAGGACGTGTTGCCCATTGAAGTGCGAAAGGCCTACGAAACCGGCCTGCGGCGCATGGGGCAGCGCGTGCTGGACTGGGGCCCGGTCGGCGAGGAACCCAACCTCGACATGATCGCCGCCGTCGGGTTGTGGCACGTCGGCAACGCCATCAACGATCCGACGTTTGCGAAGAATGCCGAGTCGTATGCGCGTCGTCTTTTTACCGAACCGCGCTTTCACCCGGCAGGGTTTTGGCGTGACAACCGTGGGATTGACATGGGTTACCAGGGGACAACGAATTTCGTCGCCGTCTGGGCCGCCCTCGCCAGCAATTGGCCGTTCGCGCGGGAGGCAGTTGACAAGAGCTATCGCCTGCGCGCTCATCTTTGCCTGCCGGAACCGGACGGGAAGTTGTTTGTCGGTCCGAGCCATTTCAACTCGCGCACGTCAAGCGACGCCTGGGGCGACCAGTGGGAATGGAGCGGCGCGCGCGATCAGTTCGCCTCGCTGGTGACCGACGAGGCCATCTACCTTGCCAAGCTACCCGCTCTGGATGACCTCAAGAATGCACCCGCAAAACGCGCGGCCGCGTTTAACGGGCAAATCGCCGAGAACCCGGTCAACGGCAAGGGCGGTTTCCTTAAAAATGACGAACTTCGTTCACACCCGTGGAAATGGCGGCTCTGGCATAGTTTTAATTTCCCGGCGGCGGTCAACGCGGGCTACGAGTTTTACCCTAATAAGAGCCATGCGCGTCACGCCAAGTTCGTGCGGGAAAACTCACCCTGGCTGAAGTCGCCGTTCCTGCGCGACGAGAGTTTTGTGCGCGATTTCGCCAGGGCGTTCACGGTCGCCAGGTTTCCCAAACATGCCGTGATTGTCCATTCCGGCCCCGTCGGGATTCCGGACCAGGAGGATGGTACCTTCAAGTTTGCCGGTCCGCTCGGTTTCGGTGGCGGACAACTGTCGGCCTATTGGACTCCCGCGACCGGCTCCGTGATCCTGGGCCGACGCGCGGGCAACACCTGGAGCAAGACCTTTGACAAACTCGAGGAATGGCGCACCTGGCCAATCCATGCCGTCAGCGGCTGCAACCTCGCCGGCAAAGTCTTTACCTCCGCCCGCATCCGCGAGCCAGACGTGGTTTCCAATTTGAAGGACAACCTGGGCGCCGTAAAGGTCAGCGGCATGATCCCCGTTGAACAGCTTGGCCAGGCCAAGGTGCTGCAAGGTCGAATCGGATATCAACGCACCTTCCAGATCGACGCGGACAAGGTCCGCATTGAAACCCGCATCGCGGCAGCCGGACAGGACAAGGTCGCGGAATGTTACGAAACGATCCCGATCTTCTTGCACGAGGCGCAACGGCAGGCCAAAGCTGCCCCGACCGCCATCGCATTTCAGGTCAACGGCCAATGGCTTCCCGCGACGAGCGAATACCGCGACAAGGTCACGGCCGTCAAGTTGAAGCGCTTCCAGGGCGAAGTGCGAATTACCTTCGACCAGCCTCAGCGCGTCAAGCTCTCGCCCGCCGACTGGACCGATACATTCCTCTCGCGCGCCCGCTGCCGAAACCTGATGATCGACCTTTTGGAGGGGGCTGGCCCAGCGGTCCTGAAAGGTGAAAAAGTCCTGCGCTACCAGATCAGCCCGTGAGGGTTTCGGATACTACGTCGTCTCATTGCGTTCCCTGGCTCCGATCACCAGCGAACCAACCTTCCTGGCGCAGAACCGTGGTTACCGCATCCAGGCCTTCATTGAATTCCCTGAGACGCCTTCGGAATGCCAGCCATTTGAGAATGAAAAAAGGCCAAAGGCAAACGAAGAAGATCGCCATGACTTCGCCACCTCCGGCGCCTCCTCCGCCAGGGTCGGATTCCCCTTCATGCAGGAATCGCACGGTGAGCAGCGTCCTAAGCGCGGCCTCGTCGCATTCTGGGCTGGCGCGTAGGACCTTGCGAGCGTGTTCCAGCATCACGTCTTGATCGGCCATGTTTAGACTTTATCCAATCCACCCACGTGTAGTAGGAACATATTCGCTCTTATTTTTGCCGCGGCATCACTTCCGTCAACGGCACAAGTCGGCCGTGGTTCGCAAGGGAACGGGCGCCGGCGTGGATGATTGCCGTCACGGCGAGAATCTCCTCGTGCGGCACCGGTTCGCGGCGCGTGCGGATCATCTCGCGGAACGCGTGCGCCATGCGGAACATTTCGTAATGATGCCCATACCAGAAATCGCCCTCGATTGCCGGCGTGAATTGATAGACCTGCCGGGTGAAATGCACGGAGGTGTGGCAATATTGCGAGCCGATGTCCGGCCGACCGTACCAGATCTCCGCGGGCATCCGGTCGCGATAGGTGACAAGGGCATGCGCGGTCGCCTCGCGCGCGTACATGCTCACCGCCTCCACGGCCGGCCCGCACAGCGTCACCACGGTCCAAGCCGGGTGTTGGCCATAGATGAACCAACCCTCGCGCGAATAGCCGCCCGCCATGCTCGCCAGCACGAATTGAAGCGGCCCGGCTTCGCCCGCATCGCGAATCCGTAGGGCCTGTTCCATGCCGAACTCGTGGCGAAACAGGCTCGACGACATCAACGGCGCCCGATGCTCGCGGGCCAGGTCCAGAATCCGGCGCGTCTGGGCAACCGTGCCGCCGATGGGCTTGTCGCAGAAGACAGGCAACCCACGCCGCAGGGCCGGTGCGATCAGGTCGAAGTGATCGTTGCCTTGCCCCGAGGCATCGCCAAGCCAGACGGCGTCCACGTTTTCGACGAGTTCCGCCAGGGTCCGGGCGATACGTACCCCGGGGAATGCCTCGATGTAATTGGTCAGGCCGTCAGCGGGATTGGCGTAAACGTGCGTGATGCGCGTATCGGGAAACGGAAGCTGATCGAACGTGTAACGCGGACTGCGCAAATACCGCTCGAACATGCGTACCGACCCTGGATCGAGGTGACGCCGAATGGCCGGCATGTTGACTTCCGGATGGAAATACTGGGCGAAATGCCAGGTGTGGCCGTTGGTTCGCTGCGCCCGGCCGTTGATCGACGCCGAGATGACCCCGATGCGATAAACGCGCGCCGCCCGCGGCGGATTCTGTGCGGCGCCTGCATGGGTCGCGGTGGCGGTAAACGGCAATGCGCCGGCGGCAGCGAGCATTTCACGTCGGCTGGATTGGCTGGGTAAATTCACGGCTCGGTCCTTTCATTTTGGGTGCAGGTGGGGGCGAGCGACAGGGGGAAGACCTCCGAGCAACGTTCTAATGATTCTACGCCCGAAACTCTTGGTTGACGACCGGGTCTGCGGCTCCGTAAACTGGCGTCCTTCTTTCGCCCAGAGTACCGGGAGAAGAGCGGAGACAGTTTTCTGTCCCTCGCCTGGGCGGAATCGGTTTTCGTATCACCCTTGACAGCGCGACCCCGGCGCGGATAATCAACTTGTCAGTCCTGCCTTCACCACCGCAATTTGTCGTTCCTTCGGAGCCTGGTGAATGTCCTCCATCCCGCGCCGCGATTTCTTGAAGCTGTCACTTGGCGGACTCGGTCTTTCCGTGCCGTCGCTTTTGAGTGCCACGACTGCCGCAAACGCGGCGCGAGCGCGGTCGTGTATTGTCCTTTATTGCTGGGGTGGGATGAGTCACCACGAGACGTGGGACACCAAGCCCGATGCGCCTGCCGAATACCGTGGCGAATTCCACCCGATCGCGACGGCGGTGCCGGGCATTCGCATCGGCGAGCATTTACCACGCCTGGCACGCCACACGGACAAACTGGCGATCATCCGTTCGATGCACCATCGTTCGTCGGCGCATGGCAAGGGGATGTACTGGAACATCACGGGACATCCGCCGCTGGCGCCGGAGGTGGCCGCCAATCAGCCGCCGTCGCGGGCCGATTGGCCCAGCCTGGGGGCGATGGTGTCCCGGTTTCGCCGGGCGGCGGCTGGTTTCCCCGCGGCAGTGCAGATTCCCTATCCGCTGGTGGACAACAACACGCTGCAAGCGGGCGACAACGCCGGCTTCCTCGGTTCAGCGGCGGATCCGATCATCGTGCGGCCCGATCGCGGTCGCCCCTGGGGCGGCGTCTCGCGCGACCTGGGCGCCATGGTCCTCCAGCCCTCCGAGGGTGTCGATTCACGACGGCTGGTTGCCAGACAAAGCCTGGTGCAGGCCATCGATCGGCCCTTCAACGCCGCTGCGCCCGTTCGTTCCTACGAACATTTTCGCCAGATGGCTTCCGATATTCTGTTGAGTCCGACGGTGCAGGCCGCCTTCAATCTCGATCGTGAATCGGTGGTGACGCGCGATCACTACGGCCAACACCTGTGCGGGCAAAGCATTTTGCTGGCGCGGCGCTTGACCGAGGCCGGCGTGCCGATTGTCACCGTCGTCTGTGCCGCGGGCGATCTGAATGGCTCGTCCGGAGATCACTGGGACACGCACGGCAACAACTTCAATCGTCTGCGCCGCGATTTGTTGCCGCCGTTCGATCGCGGCGTCAGTGCCTTGCTGGAGGATTTGGCCGAGCGCGGCCGGCTGGACGAAACGCTGGTGGTGCTGCTCACCGATTTTGGCAGAACGCCACGCATTAACGGCGGGGCAGGGCGGGATCATTACCCGAACGCTTATTCGATCTTCCTGGCCGGTGGCGGCATCCACGGCGGGCAGGTCTACGGCAGTTCAGACCGGCTTGGCGCCTTTCCGCGCGACAACCCGACTGGCCCGGCCGACGTTCACGCCACCATCTTTCACGCCCTGGGCATTCCCCTCGATGCGCACCTCCACGACGCAACCGGCCGGCCATTCCCGCTGACCGATGGCCGCGCGCTGCCGCTCTTTTGAGGGGCTTCAGCGCATATTGGCCAAGCGAGGGATGTAATCATGGCTAGCCAGTTATGGATTTTTCCTCCTCGACTTCCGCGCAGGACGCAATAAACATTTAGGGCAGCCGACTTCCACTCTTGGTTTCTCGCAAAGTCGCCAAGGTCGCAAAGCGTCAGCCGTGGTGAGTGCCGAGTGGAGCGTGGAGAGACAAGCATGATCGCCTCGTCACTCTTCACTTCCCACTCACCACTACGCGATCGCCGCCTGCGCTGCGAAGGCGAACCACCGGCATGAGTTTTCTGCACATCGACGACCCGTGCATCCTTTTCGCGCTGCCGCGCGAGAGCGCGCCTTTTCGTGGCGAATTTCGACCGACCCAGGCGTTTCCAGGCGGACCTTGCCCGGCGCGATTCTGCGGGCCGGCCTGGCTGAGCGTTCTGGTGGTGGAGACAGGCGTAGGACAGGCGTGTGTCGCCCGGGTACTGGATTGGCTGCTGGCGAAACCGAAACTCGATGGCGTGGCCTACGAACCCAAACTGATGATCTTCGCGGGATTCGCGGGCGCCCTCGATGAATCGCTACGCCTCGGCGAGATCGTTCTGGCCGACGAAGTCGTGGACGAGCATGGGGGCAGCTGGCGGGCGACCTGGCCAAACCCGCTGCCAGATGGCCCGTGGACTCCGCCGCTTCGCAGGGGCAAACTGTTGACGGTAGATCGCCTCATCGCCACCCCAGAGGACAAACGCCGCCTGGGGCAACAACATGGAGCGATCGCGGTCGAAATGGAGGCGGCCTACTTCGCGGCTCGCTGCACGCGAGCGGAAATCCCATTTGCTTGCGTCCGCGCAACCTCCGACGAACTGGCAACGCCCATTTCACGCGACATCATGGAACTGCTGGAGGACGGTGTGTTGTCCCCCTGGCGCGTGCTGGGAACGCTGCTTCGCCGACCGACGTTGCTGCGGGAGTTATTGCGCTTGAGGCGCGATACGAACCACGCCGCACGACAGCTAGGCATCGCGCTGGGAGAATTGCTGACGCTGACCCTACTCTCGTAGGGTTACGAGCCGCGACCGTAAGGGAGCGGGCACAAGCCCAACGCTCCCTTTCGGTCGCGGCTCGTCAATGCGGTTTGCGATGGCCAAGAGATTGCCATCCATACACACACACATTTTTACCTGGCCGCGTCCATCGAGTGACGTCCCATTCGATGGACGCGGCCCGCGCGGGTTGAGGGGCTACAAGGCAACCTGGATCCGGGCCGCCGGGATGGTTGCGCCGCGATTGCGACAGGCAATCAACTCGGCGACGATGCTGACCGCGATCTCCGGGACGGTCTGCGAGCCGATGTCGAACCCCAGCGGTGCGTGGACCTTGTCCAGGGCGGCCTGGGGAATTCCGCGTGCCAGCAAATCTTCGTAGATCAGCTTGATCTTGCGCTTGCTGCCGATCATGCCGACGTAACCGGCGTTCGTCGTCGCCAGATGGAAAAGGGCCTCTTCGTCATGGGCATGGCCGCGCGTAACGATGAGGGCGAAGGTCGCCGGGGTGATTTCCGAGGCCAGAGCGTGCAGTTGTTGGCCAATGTCACCCACGAGGTGGCGCTGAGCGTCGGGAAAGCGAGTGCGGTTGGCGTAGGCGTCGCGGTCGTCCAGGACACACACGTCGAAGTCGAGTTCGGCGCCGAGTCGGGCCACCGCCTGTCCGACATGCCCCCCGCCGACGATCAACAGCGTGATGCGCGGCAGCACCGGCAGGTAAGCGACGCCTTGCTGATGGCTCGGCCTGGGGCGCTTTCGCAGCGGGATCAACCCGGTCACAATCGCCTCGGGCGGATCATCGGGTGCGAGCCGATCGATCAATTTCTGATCGGCGTCAAACAGGTACCGGCTGCCGATGGGAGCAACCTCCGACGACACGACCACCGCTTCGGTGCAACCAACGCCGGCTTCGACCAGCTTGTGGAAACGCTCATAGTAAGCTCGAATTTGCTGGCGCCGCTGGTCATCCGCGGCCAAGATCGGATCGGCGAGAATATTCATGCGTCCGCCGCAGATCAGGCCGTCGTCCCAGCCGTAGTTGTCGTCGAGGCAGAATGTGAGAACTTCGGTTTTCCCCGCGGCATCGCCCGACAGGGTCGTCAGGGCCTGGCGTTTGACCTCCGCCTCAACGCAACCGCCGCCGAGCGTGCCAACCTGCCGACCGTCGGCGAACACCAGCATCGCCGCCCCCGCCTTCTGCGGAGTGGAGCCGCGCGTTTCGACGACGGAACAATAGACGCAGGCGCGCCCCAATTCGATTGCCTGGGTCAATTCAGAAAGTAGTTGACGCATGGCTGGCTCCCAAGGTCATCCTAGCGAATTCTCGTTGACAGGGCATTCGATTTACTTTACGCTAAACTTCTGATTGGTCAGCGGCGCCTTGTCGAAGCGTCGTGTGTAGCCCTGCATTGAAGTGGCGCCAATCGATGGTCCTTCCTGCGCCAAGCGATCCTGCCCACAGGGAATCCGGAATGTTGCGTGCGGTTCTGAGTTTTGTTGTCATGGTCTTGGTGGCGCTGCCGCACGGCGTTTGTTTTTGCGAATTCCTGCAAATTGAGCATCCTTGTGAGCTAGAGGCGAGTTCGCAACACCAATCCGATCACGATTCGGATTCGCAGCCGACCGAGTGTTCTTGCAAGCTGCGCGACGCGATGGCGCTGGATACCGGGCGAAGTCAGTCGCTCGACAGCGGTGATTCTTCGTGGGTCGGCATGTCAAATTGGCCGGGCGAGTTCTTTTCGCCGCTCGGTCGCAATGGATGCGAGCAATTCCAGCCTCTCGTACGCGGTCAAATTCCTGGCGGGCTCGGCGTGCGCGCCTTGCGGATTTGAATCTCCCCACCTTCTCGATTTTTTTGGCGGACGGGTTCCCTGTCCGTCCCTCGTTCACCTACCTGATAAGATTATATACCTATTTCACGAGGTTTCCATGCAACCGAGCCATTGGTACCGAACCGGCGCCGGTCTTTCGCTTTTGCTCGCCCTCGCGCTCGCTGGCGCGGCCTGGTTCACGCGTGATTCCTGGCAAGCCTGGCTGAGCCCTGTCGGCGCCGACCAGGCGGCAGCCAAAAAAACGTTGGCGACCGACGGCCATGAGCGGGTGAAGCTAAGTCCGCAGGCGCAAAAGAATCTGCGGCTCGTCGTCAAGGCGATGACGCCGACGACGTACTGGCGCACGCTCATCTTGCCTGGAACCGTGGTGGACCGCCCCGGGCATAGCGATCGCGTGATCACGGCGCCGATTGCCGGGGTCATCACGCACGTGTCGGCGTTGCCTGGCAAGACCATTCGCCGCGGCGCGGAGCTTTTTCGCCTGCGCGTGGTCAGCGAGTCGTTTCAAGCCAGTCAGGTGCAGCTTTTCAAGAGCAAGCGCGAACTGGACATTGTTCAGAAAGAGCGCAAAAGGCTGGAAAGTGTCGCCGCGGGGGCCATCCCGTTGTCACTGGCCATCACCGGGATGACCTTTCGCATGATGAGCTGGATCACCGGGACCGAGCTGACGATCAACGTGATGACGCTGGGCGGCATCGCCGTCGCCCTGGGGGAACTGGTGGACGACGCGATTGTCGACGTCGAGAACATTTTTCGCCGTTTGCGCGAGAACAACCAATTACCCCTCCCCTCTCCCTCCGGGAGAGGGGCCGGGGGTGAGGGCGGAGGGACCAGTGACGGCACGCCCTCACCCCCAACCCCTCTCCCAGTGGGAGAGGGGAGTAGGATGGCAACCCCTCTTCCAGACGGAGAGGGAGGCAAGACACGGCGCTCCGCGTTGCGCGTCATCTACGACGCCAGCATTGAAGTTCGCGGCGCAATCGTGTTTGGCACCGTGATGGTCATCCTCGTTTTCATTCCCCTGTTTGCGCTCTCGGGCATGGAAGGTCGGCTGTTCGCTCCGCTGGGCGTCGCCTACATCGTGTCGATCCTGGCGTCGCTGCTCGTGTCTCTCACCGTGACGCCTGTGATGTCGTACTACCTGCTGCCTCATGCGTCGGCCACGCACCGCCACGACGACAGTCTCTTGCTTCGCCTTTTGAAAAAAGCCGCGGCGCCAATGATTCGCTTCAGCCTGGCCTGGGCCCGGCCGCTGCTGGTCCTGACCTGGATGGCGGTCCTCGTGTGCGGCTGGCTTTTGACCCAGCTCGGAGCGGACTTTCTGCCGGAGTTTGACGAGGGAAGCGTGCAGGTCAATTTTGCTTTACCCTCGGGTTCGTCGCTCGAAGCCTCCAACCAGATCGCCGACATCGTGGACGCCAGGTTTCGCGCCATGCAAAAGACCTCGAAAAACCCGAAGGGCGAAATCATCAACTTCTCGCGCCGGTCGGGCCGGGCGGAGAACGACGAGGAGAATGATCCGGTCAATTTCACGGAGTACATCCTGGCGATCAACCCGGACGGCGAGCAGTCGCGCGAGCAGACGCTCAAGCGGGTCATGGAGGAGGTGAAGCAGGAACTGCCGCCCGGTGTGGACGTTGAAGTCGAGCAACCGCTCAAGCACCTGATCGGGCACATGCTCTCGGGCGTGCGGGCCCAGATTGCGATCAAGGTGTTCGGCGACGACCTTGACGTGCTGCACAAGACCGCCGTGAAAATTCAGAAGAGCATCGGCGATGTGCCCGGCCTGTTGCCTCCGGTGGTCGAGACGCAGGAAATGATCGAGGAAATGCACATCAAAATGCGCCCGGACAAGCTGGCCCTTCACGGCGTCGATCGCCGTTACGTCGCGGGTTTCCTGAGCACCGCGCTCAAGGGACAGGAGATTTCGCAGGTCATCGATGGACAGCGCCGTTTCGACATCCTCCTGCGACTTCAGGATCGCTATCGCACGGACTACCCCAACCTGGGCCGACTGCGCCTCGAACTTCCCGAGCATCGCGGCACGGTCGCGCTCCAGAAGCTGGCAACCTTCAATGAGCATGGCATCGGCGCGAACCAAATCAGCCGGGAAAACGCGCGCCGCCGCATCGTGATTCGCGCCAACGCCCAGGACCGCGACCTTGCCAGCGTCGTGGGTGACATCAAGGAAGTGGTAAAACGCGAGGTCCCCATGCCGGTGGGTTACTCGGTGGAATACGGCGGCGTATTCGAGAACCAGGTGGCGGCGACCCGGCTTATCAGCCTGTTGGCCCTCCTTGCCCTGGCTGGCATGTTCGTGGTCCTTTACATGCTCTTTCCGTCCACGCCCATCGTCTTGCAGATCTTGAACGCGCTACCCACGGCCTTCATCGGCGGCGTGCTGGCGCTGATTCTGACGCGCCAGTCGCTCACGGTCGCCAGCATGGTCGGGTTCATCTCGCTGGGCGGCATCGCCGCGAGGAATGGCATCCTCCTGGTTACTCATTACTTCCATCTGATGAGGCATGAGGGTGAATCCTTCTCCGAAACCATGATCGTGCGCGGCAGTCTCGAACGCCTCTCGCCCGTCCTCATGACCGCGCTGACGGCCGGCATCGGTCTGATGCCTCTGGTCTGGGGTGGCCAGGAGCCGGGACGCGAAATCCTCTACCCAGTGGCCACCGTCATTCTGGGCGGGCTGATTACCTCGACCCTGTGCGAATTCCTGATTCACCCCGGCATCTTCTGGCGCTTCAGCGGCAAGGACGCCGAGCGACTCGTCACCGAGATGGACCCGGACAAAGAACTCGATTCGCCCACGCTCGACCGCCCGTCCATTGGTTGATGTTTCCGATGTCCCATATGATTTGTTTAGCCGCAAATCTGTTCGTCAAGCGGAGCGATACCAGCCCCACGCCCAAGCGTGGGGTTTGGGCGACCTCGCAAAACCCCCAGCTTGCGCTGGGGGCTGGTCCAATGCTCTTCGACGAACGGTATCGCGGCTAAACACGAGGTGAAATCCATGTTTCAAAAGATTCGCTTTTTCTGCGGCGCCGGCATGATCGCCTGCCTTTTCCTCACGGCCCAATCCGGGTGTACGCGGGCCAAGCATGACCACGGCAAAACCACCAAGTCGGAGCATGTGCATGGCAAGACCGGCCCGCATGGCGGACCGTTTGCCGACTGGGACGACAAGTTTCACGCCGAGTTCACGATCAATTACGCCGAGAAGCAAGTCGTGGTCTATATTCTCGACGACAAGGCCAAGGCCGCTCCCAAGATTGATGCCGGCAAGATTACCGAGATGAAACTTACCGTCAAGGACGCTAAACCGCCGCTGGTGATCGACTTGAAACACGATGCCAAGCTGAGCGGCGCGCAGGGCATCGCGTTTGTCGCGACGCACGACTACTTTGGCAAGCCAGTTGACATTGACGGTCATATCTCGGGCAAGGTGGATGGGAAGCCTTACGGTGACGACTTCAGCTACCAGGCGCCCAAGAACGCGAGGATTTTTCTGGTACCGAGCAAGCTTTACTCGCTGGCGGACATCAAGGCCAATGGCGGCACGACACCGGATGTGAAGTTCGCAGGCAAGGCGTTCATGCGCGAAGGCGTCCCGCAATTGAAAGCGGGCGACAAGGTCTGTCCGATCACCAAGAAGCGCGCGGACGCCGAATGCATCTGGGTCATTAACGGTCAGCGCTATGAATTCTGCTGCCCGCCCTGTATCGGTCGGCTGTTGCAAAAAGCGCGCGACGAGCCTTCAGTTGTCAAGAAGGCGAGCGAATACCTTCACGAGGGAAGTTAACCGGCCGAGGACGCGAAACCGCCAGCGGGCATTTGCTTTGTCCGGGTTGGTGGCAGTACAATAGAGGCGAATGGGTGAGCATGATTCAAACACGGGAGGTGAACCCATGCGAAGTGTTGGCGGATTGTTGGTTCTGTTGATCGCCCTGCCGATCGGTTTGACTGCCCAGGAGAAAAAGCCCAAGCCCAGACAGGAGTATGCGGAGTTTTCAAAGCTGATCCATGCGATTGCCGTCAAGCAGATGCCGAAGGAAGTCGAGGATAAGTCGGGCTGGGGCCAGCGCATCGAGGTTCCTGGGCGTCTGCCCCTCGCCCGCCTGCGGACGATCTACAAGGTCAAGGACCGTTACGAGGCGCCGCACGGCGCCTGGCGGCGCTTCAAGGGCAAGATCGAGCATCCCGAAAAAAATCTCAAAATCGTCGTCAAGGATTTCAAACAGGTCAACGCCACGACCTACCGCGTCGTCGTTGACGTTGACGCCACGATTATGGTCGCGGGCGAATGGCAGCAATGGCAAAAAGGGCTGCTGCTGATCTCCGCGTCGGGAGTGGCCGACGCCAACCTGACCGCCGCCATCGTTTGCGATGTCGGTGTGTCGCTGAACATCGACAAGTTTCCCCCGGAACTGAAAATTGAACCCAAGGTCACGAAGCTCGGGCTCAACTTCGTCGAATTCAAGCTCCGCGGCGGCCCCATCCTCCCCGGCGAATTCGGCGATAACCTGCGCAAGGACCTCAACGACGGCCTGCGCCAGCTCGTGAAAGCCGCCGAGCCGATGGTCAAGGATGAGATTAACCGCGCAATCGCCCAGGGCCTGAAGGACGGCAAGGGTCCGATCAGCGCGGCCGCGATCATGAAAGCGCTGCCGGCGCCGAAGGGCAAGAAATAACGACCGCGTAGGGTGGAAACGAGGCTCATCCTGGAGCGCCGATGCCTGACGCCACGCTGACCAAGCTGATACGACTCGCCGCCGAGAGCGAATCGACGGAAATGCGCCTCGCTGCGCTCAACGTGATCGGCTCGGTCGGCAGCAAGGACGCCAAGGTCGTCAAGACCCTTCTTGACGTGCTGGCCGATCCCGAGCAGGAATTGCGCATCGCCGCGATCGACGCGCTTGGGCAACTTCAGGCTGACGAGGCCCTCAAACCGCTGGAAGCTTTCGCTCGGCAAGGCGGCGCGGAGCTGGAATCGGCAGTCCACGCGGCCAGCCAACTCGGGGCGCGCGGGGCGAAGTCGATGGGCAAGATCATGCAGGACGCCAGCCCGTCGATCCGATCGCGCATTGGCGCCGTCCTGGCCAAATCGAACACGGGCAACGCGCTCATCGTCACCGCACAAGGGTTGCTCGACGACGATCCCAAGGTCATCGATTCGACCGCGCGCAGCCTGGCGATGGAAATCCCCGGCTACACCACGGCCCAGCGCCATGCGCTCGCGAAATTCCTGATCGAATCGCTGAACGCGAAAAAGATTCCGCCGAAATCCGAGGCCGCTTTACTGCGAGTTTTGTCCGGCCTGCACGAGGCGAAGGCGGACGAGATTTTTTGGGTGCGCATTCTGCCGCCCTATTCGCACGACGTGCGCGCGGCGGCTCTGCACGCTCTGGGGGGTGCCGAGCCAACGACGGCCAAACGCCTGGCGGCGGTGCTGACGTGCGCGGGTGAAACCGATTTCCAAATTGTTGCCGCCGCCTTGATGATGCTTAAAAAAATCCCCGTCAACGCGAAGAACGCCAAACCCTGGATCAGGTTGCTGGACGCGCCCGACGTGGCGACACGCCGCTTCGCCGTCGAAAAGCTGCATGGCATCGAGAACGCCGAGGTCGCGCAGGCAATGCTGGCGCAGCTTCGGCATCCCGATCGCGGCCTGCGTGAGGAAGCGGGCAACGCGCTGCTCGGCTATGGCGCGGGCCGGGCCGCGCTTCTGGACGGGCTCTTCGCTGCCGAGGACGCTGATCGCGCCTGGTACTTCGCCCGCGGCATGGCGCCGGCCGCCAGGGACCTTACCGCCGCCCAGCGCGCCAGGTTATTCGCCCAGGCCGCCAAGTATCACGACGCCGACGACCGTCGCGCCGCCGCCTTGCTTTTCCTGCTGCGTGAAGTTGATCACGACTGGCTGCGCGACCAGCTTGAAGTGACAGCCCTGGACCTGCGCAAGAAAAAGAAATATGCCGAGGCCCTTGGCTATTACCGTCTGCTGGCCCAGGATCCCGCGTGCAGCGAAGAGACCCGTTTCGATCTCGCCGCGACCGGACTCAAGGAGTCGGCCCGCGACCTTTCGCCCGATCAACGCGCGAAGGACCCGCCGCTGCATCACTTCACGCGGCTGCTGCAAAACCCCGCGTTCGACTTGATCGGCCACATCGCGAAGGCGAAATGGCTCGACGTCGAAGACCTCTTTTACGTGGGGTTTCATTATGCCGAACAGACGCACCACGCCCGGGACTTCGGCAAAGCCGTTCTGGAACTGGTCGTCAAGCGCTTGCCGAAGTCCGAAATCGGCAAGCAGGCGAAGCGCAAGCTCAAGAGTGCAGGCCTGGCGTGAGGCGGGATTAACGGCCGCCAACGCCTTGACGGTGAACGCGGCCTAGTAAGTGAATAGTCGTATCCATGCCTCAACTCCATACGGCGCAGTCATTTGGAACGAAATTTCCGAGGACTTCTCGGCCTGGTTCAAGTAAAGGTCAAAGCGAGCCGCCGGGCTTGTCCCGGCGGTGCATTCCGATTCGGCTTGGTTCACCGCCGGGACAAGCCCGGCGGCTCGCGGATTGTTTGTTACCGTAAAATCGATGGATTTGAACCAGGCCGACCTCTCACGGAACGGGGGTGGTGGCACTACTGACCTTGCAATCCTGAAGGAGCACATTCGGCGGGCGCCAACGGAATTCGCCGGTTCAATATTCGGTTCTGACCATTTGCAGTTTTTATGAGCACTTCCTTTGTTTTCGGCAGTGATTGCCGCAGCCGTTTCACTCCAGCTTGCCCAGTTTGAGATCCCGCACGGATGCCTTGACCTGGAAAGACAAATCGGTTAGGAGGCGTCGCTTTCTCGTTGACGTACGGCCATCGTTTGAATCGGTAAGGATGCCATGCTATTCTGCTCGCAAACCTTTCTGTTCTTTTTTGTCTTTGTCTTCACGCTGTACTGGGCAATGCCGTGGCAACGCGCCCGCGTTTGGCTGCTGCTCTGCGCCAGCTTTTTCTTTTACGCTTGCTGGAATGAATGGCTCGCCTTGTTGGTAGGAGTTTCGACCTTTATCGACTACTGGCTGGCGCGCGGCATGGACGCCTGGACCAAACCCGCCGCTCGGCGCGCGCTGCTGCTGTTCAGCGTGATTGGCAATCTCACGCTGCTGGGTTATTTCAAATACGTCAACTTCTTCATCGAATCGCTGCAGGCAAGCCTGAACGCCGTCGGCGCGTCGGTCTCCTTTCCTTTGTTGGAAGTCCTTCTGCCGATCGGAATTTCGTTCTACACGTTTGAAGCAATCAACTACACGGTTGACGTCTACCGGCGCAAGGTCCGGGCCGAGCGCGAACTTGGACACTTCATGCTGTTCATAACGTTCTTCCCGCATCTGGTGGCGGGGCCAATCGTGCGGGCGCGGGACTTCTTGCCACAGATACATCGGCCCAAGCAATGGAACTGGGCGCGGCTGCAACTGGGCGTGGGCATGTTCTTGATGGGGTTGTTCAAGAAGCTGGCGATTGCCGACCGCATGGCGGTGCTGGCCGACCCCGTCTTTGCCGCCCCCGATTCTTTTCGTACGCACACCGTCTGGCTGGCGGCCTTCGCATACGCGGTTCAGGTGTATTGTGATTTCTCCGGCTATACCGACATGGCGATAGGGCTGGCCCATATGTTCGGGTACAAGCTGGCGCCCAATTTCAACATGCCGTTCCTTTCGGCGAACATCTCCGAGTTTTGGCGGCGCTGGCATATTTCGCTCTCGAGCTGGCTGCGCGATTACCTGTTTATCCCTCTCGGCGGAAGCCGCGATAGGGAATGGCGGACGGCGCGAAATCTGCTCATCACCATGACCCTGGCGGGACTGTGGCACGGCGCGAACTGGAACTTCGTCGTGTTCGGCGCCATACAAGGAATGCTGCTGATCGGGCATCGCTGGTTCCGCGCCCTGGCCTCGCACCTGCCTCGACTCGATTGGGCCTTGAACACGCGCTTCGGCACGGCGGCTTGCGTCGTATTGACGTTCGTGACGTTTTGCTGCACGCTCGTGGTGTTTCGGGCCACGTCGCTGACGCTAGGTGGCCAAATGTTGCAGCGCATGTTCGTGCTGGAGGATGGCCTGCGCACGCCGGTGCCGTCCGTCGGCCTGGCGGCGACTTTTGCGGTCGTCGCACTGTGCCATTGGCTTGGCAGGTACAACTGGCTGCGGATCACCAGCATGCGCGCGCCCTGGCAGACCGTCGCCGTCGGCTATTGCACGATTTTTATGGCGGCCTTGATCCTGGCGCCCAGGAGCGGGCAGGCGTTCATCTATTTTCAGTTCTGACCGGAACCGTGTCATGCAAACGTTGCAACTGGAACAGCAAAAACCTGCCGCGACCAGGCAAGCGCCGCCGCGCCGGACGCGGCGCGCGCTGCACGCGCATGCGCGCGCCGCGGTTCTGGGCGGCTTGATCCTATTCGTGGCTGCGCAGGTTGGCATGCGCGCCTGGATTGAAAACAGCCGACCCGAGATGCGCGACCCGGGCTTTGAGATCAAGTATCGGCAGTTGAAGGAGTTGCTCGACCGGAGCGCCGAAACGCCGGCGCTGGTCGTGTTCACCGGCTCGTCGATGACGGCGCACGGCATGAAGGCCGACATGGTGGACGCGCCGCTCAGCGACGTGCTCAAGCGACCCGCCATCGGTTTCAACCTGGGCACCAGCGCCGCCGGGCCGTTCACGCAAATGATGTACTATCGGCGTCTGCTCCGCCGTGGCGTCCGGCCGGACCTCGCCGTCGTCGAGCTGTCGCCCCTGCTTTATGACTTTCCGGACGCGCCCAGTGATATTGGCCGCTTCCCCGCTTACGTCCTGGACCGGCACGATCTGGAGATCGTCGAACGCTATGCGGCCCAGCCCGATTTGCGCGAGGAGTGGTGGCAGAGCTATCTGGTTCCGGTCTACGCGCATCGGCTCGCCGTGCTGAATCAGACGGCGCCGAATTTCGTCCCGTTCGCCGACCGGCTGGAACTGTGGCACGACATGGACGAGCACGGCTGGCGCAAGTTGCGCGACCGCAATCCAGCGGCGCGTGCCGAAACGCTCAAGGCCATGAAGCAGGCGTTCCACAACCGATTCCAGACCTACCAGGTCGGCGAACCCCCGGTGAAGGCGCTACGGGAACTGATCGACCTTTTGAAGTCTGAAAAGATACCAACGATACTGGTGTTGATGCCGGAAGGGCCGTTGATGCATTCCTCGCAGGTGCCGGAAAGACTGGCGCCGCTTCTGGCGGAGTTCCGGGCTATCAGCGAATCGAGCGGCTTTCCGCTGATCGACGCCCGCACATGGTGTGGCGAGGAGCATTTCTCCGATTCGGCGCATCTTTATGCGGACGGCGCCGAAATTCTCACGGGCCGTTTGCTGCGTGAAGTCATCCTGCCGCGGCAGCAGCGTTCGGCGCAAGGCGCTATTGCGGCGTCACGGCGCTGATTCCTGAGATCGACAAACCGGGCAGGCCTGGTGTGACGCCCCCTCCACGCTTTCAATTAGGGTGGCACCGACATTCCTGTCGGTGCCCGAACAGCCAAGAAGGCCTGTTCCAGCCAGATGGACGGGAGCCGGTAAGGGAACTCGCCGGTTCGTTCTTCGCGCCTTGTGCAACTGACCTTGCTGCGATGCGGACGTGAACGGTTGGTTCGGCGGGCGCCAAAAGGAGCCAATCGGGCCGTACACCGAATCAGGGGAACGGGCAGAGCCGAACCTGGGAGTTCTTTAAAATAGATTTGGTGGTGGTCATTTGTCCTAAATCGAGTCCCGAACATTCTCCTGGCCCAAGGGACTTTCAGCCGAGGTGGTGCAAGATCCGGCCTTCGAATGCGATCCCATTTTGATCAAGGCTACGCCGCGCTTTGTCCATCTTGCTAAAACTCACCTTGCCGTGAGACACCCAGAGCCACCTTGTTACTCGGTAACCATCCTGCAGGTGTTTTCGCAGATACTGGGTAGCGTGTTTTCTCTTTGCAATTACAACACTGATTTCAGAGTCCTTCGCGCTGTGTGGCTCGATGCCGACGAATTCTTCCAAGTCCGGAATTGAGACGATGTAGTCCCATCGGTTTGCTTGGGGATATTCATCCTTAGATGCCGCGTCGAGATCTAGGCTATCGCCGATCCTTGTTCGTTGATCCGGCGCAATCAACCTGAGGTCAACCTTGGCGAAGGCCCCCATTCCAGCCATAACAAGGTCACGCAATCGACTTTCCTCATTCAAGGCCGCTTTGAGGTGTGTTTGTCGGGCCATCACTTTTGATCCTCATTCACCGCACTCCGAACCGCGTCGCCAAAACGTGAACTGAATCCTGTCAGCCCACCCCATGTTGCTTCTTTATCGTCTGACGCATCCGGGTCGAGCGTTGAGATATCGCGTGTCGTCACTCGGCGGGTTTTCTGGTCGAGGTCCATGAAGTATACTCGATAATCAGCACCGAGGGCGTGTTGCATGACGGGATGTATCGATTGGGTGTCTTGCGCTCCAAACGCTTGGGAGAGCAATTGCCACCGCGCATTGTGTTCATGAAGTAACCGTATTGCCCATACGATGTCGAGTACAAGCGGCGAATGTGTTGATATCACAACTTTGTAGCCGCGCCAGAGCAGGTCGAGAACCAAAAGCATTACCACAGCAATGGCTTGGGGATGCAGTCCCATCTCCGGCTCCTCGATCACAACCCAATCGATTTCCTGGCGTTTTTTCGACTTTCTGGGCGGCAAAACATGGTACAGTCCCAGGAGAAGCGGTGTGAACTCACGTTGCCCCGCCGTCCACGTCATGAAGGGTAGTGAAAGCTCATTGAAGGACAAACGAAGCCGGTAACGGAGTCCTTCCTTCTCCAACTCCACCTTGCCTCCGTGAAAAACGGCTTCGTCAATCAGGTAGCGGTACTGTTCCTTGAGAATCCTTTCGACCGGAAACAGAGGCGCGGCCTGACGTCCGCTGAATCGCTGGTAGAGATTCTGGCTGAAGAGCCGCGCCACCACAGGTGTATCGGCATTAAGCTTCAAAAAGGGGGCAGGCCATCCCTCGGCCAGCAACAGTGCCCGATGGGCCGGAATGAAGAACACGCTTCCTTCCTTCTTTCTCCTTTTGCCCTTGGTCCAGGACCCAGGTGAAATTAAGTGCCCATCGAAGTGAACGTCAGTCTTTCCATCTATCCACGCACCGGACATTCCTTCGCCAAACACGAGGTCAAGAAGGTTTTTTTCTGCCTTGACATCGTGTCCTGCCTCTTTGAGTGCGAACACGACCTCCCCGATGTCGATCGCGATCTTGAGCCATTGCAGCAGGAGGCTTTTGCCACTTGCTTGCGGACCGACCAGCACAGTCAAGTCTCCGAATTCAACGCGAGCGTTGTCGATTTGGGCGAAGTGTTTTACCTCCAAGACGGTCATACGTCGCTCCAATTCAACAAGGATCGATGCCCGGGTTGTACGGAATCCCATCAATTCCCCGAAACTTGGGGTCGCAGATGAAAATGGGAGCGTATATGCAACCAAATCCAGTTAGTTCTTAATCCATTAAGGCGCGCCGGTTGGCGTTTGGTGGTGCTGGCGTGCGATGCCACCCCATAAAGATTCATGAGGCTGCACGTGGCATTTTATACAAACCGCGCTCATTTTCTTTAGCCTTACCTCATATCAACCAGGACCAAGTAGTTATTCCGCTTCCCGCGTTGCAGCACCAGGACCTCGCCTTCCAGGAAGTCGGCGGCTGTCACCGTCGGGTTATCCGCGCTGGCCGGCTGTTTGCCGTTGAGGCGAATGCCTTTTTGCGACAGGTTTCGGCGAGCGTCGGCCTTCGATGAGCACGCGCCGCATTTCACCAACAGGTCGATCAAGGGGATGGCGCTGGCGAGTTCCTGGGGCGTCAGCGTGATGGAGTCCACGTCCTTCGCCAACTGCCTCAGAAGCGCGACCGGCAGCGAGGCGATGTCGCCGGAGAAGAGGGCTTCGGACGCCCGTTTGGCGTTTTCCATTTCGTCGGTGCCGTGGACGAGCGAGGTGATTTCCTGAGCCAGCGTTTTCTGGGCGATGCGTTCGCCGCTGCCGATTTTTTGGTCGAGATCTTTGATGACAGCTTCATCGAGAAACGTGAACCAGCGCAGGAATCGGCCCACGTCGGCGTCGGCCATGTTGACCCAGAATTGGTAGAAGGCATAGGGCGAGGTCTGGGCGGGGTCGAGCCAGACGGCGCCCTTTTCGCTCTTGCCCATCTTTTTGCCTTCGGAATTCGTCAAGAGCGGCATGGTCAGGCCATAGGCCTGGCCGCGGTCGATGCGACGAATGAGTTCCATGCCTTCGCAAATGTTGCCCCATTGATCCGACGCGCCGCACTGGATCTTGCAGCCGTGGCGGCGGTAGAGTTCGAGGAAGTCGGTTGCCTGCAACAGCATATAGGTAAATTCCGTGTACGAGATTCCCGTGCCGCCCTCACCCCCTTCCCCTCTCCCGGCGGGAGAGGGGGGAGCGCCGAAGCGCTTCTTCACGGAGTCCTTGTGGATCATCTCGTTGACGGAGAAATGCTTGCCGATGTCGCGGAGGAATTCGAGGAGCTTGAATTCGCCGAGCCAGTCGATGTTGTTGACGAACTTGGGCGGCGGCCCGTCGTCGGTGTTGAGGAAGCGTTCGATCTGGCGGCGCATGGCGTCGCCGCGCGCCCGGACGGTGTCGATGGTTTCGAGATTGCGTTCCTCGGATTTGCCGGAGGGATCGCCGATAAGCCCGGTCGCGCCGCCGATGAGGACGATGACCTGATGCCCGCAGCGTTTGAATTGGCGCAGGGCCATGAGCGGGATCAGGCTGCCAGCGTGGAGGCTGGTCGCGGTCGGGTCGAAGCCGATGTACATCGGCAGTTTTTCCTTATCGAGCACCTCGGCCAAATTTTCCGCGGTCGCCTGGTGGACGAGGCCGCGCCATTGAAGTTCATGGAAGACGTTCATCGTGTTTCCTTAGATATGAGATGCCAAGAAAAAGCCGCTGGGCTTTAATGCCCGATGCAATAAAGGTAGCGTTCGCCGCGCAAAAAGATTCGGCGGCCGTCAGTGATAGGCGGGGCGTAGCCGATAATTTCTTGTCCTGGAGTCGGCCAAAGGCGGTCGAGGACGGTGCCGATCTGGTTCCTTGCGACCACCTCGTAATTCGGGCCTTGCTTCAAGAACAACGCGGTGCCCTGGTTGCCCTGGACCATTACATGCTCGCCCAGCAACGCCGGGCTCGCGGCGACGGAGACGGCGTTGTAATGGAAGTAGCCCGGCAAGGCGGTGTTGTGCTGGTAGTGCATCTTCTTGGTCTTGAGATCGAGCGCGAAGGCGTTGCGCCAGATGTCGATGGTATACGCGGTATCGTTGACGATCACCGGCCCGCCGGCGGTCCAGCGGTCGATCCAGCCGCCGTTCGGTTTTCGGCTCACCTTTTCGGGCAGGTTGAACCCGACGACCTTGGGTTGCCAACCGTCTCCCTGACAGGCGCTGCAATCGATCTTGTCGAGATGGGTGACGCCGTATTTGAGGGCGTAGATCGTGTTGCCCAGGATCACGGGGGGCGCCCAGCCGGTATCGCCGCTGCCCTCATCGCGGCCGCGCAGCCAGAGGATATGCCCGTCTTTTGCCCGAACGATATGCCCGCGCTGGGTGACGACGACGGGCGTACCAGCGAGGCGAGCGGGAACGACGGCGGCGACGTTGTGGCGAATCTTCTTTTGCTTCCACACGACCTGCCCCGTCGTCGCGTCGAGACCGTGGAGCATGTTCATGAACACGATGAGTTTTCCGTCCACAAGCGCCGGCGAGGACGCATAGCCCGGCTCGCCCGGGACGCGCGTGATCCACTGGCGTTTGCCGTCGAGATCATAGCACGCCGCCACGCCGATGCCGTTCCAGACGTAGACGAACTTGCCATCGCTGACCGGTGTCGGCACCGTGTAGCCGACAATGGCGAAATGGGATTCATAATGCCCATCGAGCTTGGGCGTGAAACGTTCGGCGTCGATTTTTCGCAGAGCCAATTGTATTTGCTGGCGCCAGGCGAAGCGTTTTTCAAAGTCGGTCTCCCTGCGAAGGGCGAGTACGAGTGGATCGACCGCCTGGGCCAGCGTGGGCAGCGTGGCCTTTTCCTTTGGTGACAGCGCTTCGTACAGGTTGACGGAGGCCGACCAGCGTTTCTTGCCCGTTTTGCTGTCGATGCACAAAAGCTCGTCGGGTTCTGCCGCCAGGAAGATGCGGTCGCCGACGAGGATGGGGGTCGAACTCGATCGGCCCGGAAGTTCCGTCATCCAGGCGATGTTCTTTTCATCGTACTTCACGTTGGGCAGGTCCATGAACCGCAAACAGAAATGTTGCTGCGTGAACCCAGGCTTGTTGGGCGTGCTGACTTTCACGAGCAAGCGATTCCAACCCACCTTTAGCTTCAAATCGAAGCGTGGCGACGGCGTGCGACTATGAGCCAATTCCAGCCGGCTGAGGTTCGGGTAAGTGGAGAACACCTCGCGCCGCTGCGGGTCGCGATAGACGACCTGGCCGTTGAGCCAGATTTTCATGCCAAAGGTGTGTTCGACGACGCCGCGCAGCGTGCCAGCGCGAGGCGTGTAGACGTAAGCGTGCGCGTAAACATACTGGTTGATCTTGAAGCCGCCGGCCGCCTTGGCGAGATCGACGAATGGCAACGTCGCGGTGCCGAAAACGTTGGGGTCGTCGAACGGGGCCGTCAATTTCAACCACGGCGGGTTGCTGTTGCCAGTCGGAGCTGCGCCGGCCTCGTCGATTAACGGCTTATCGAATTCCTTGATCGAATCGTTGACGGGAAACGGCCCAGCCACGAGCCAGTGGGGGACCAGACCCATCGACAGGGCAGGGGCCGATTTCTCGTCGCCGGGTTTGGGCCGATCGGTCTGAGTGCGCACGTCAGCAAGGACGCCCCGGGGAATGCGGTGCCAGTGCAGCGGCGTCTTGGCGTCGGGCCAAAGGCCCGTCCAGTTCCCGCGCCAGCCGACGGTTTCCTGGGTGAGCGCGATTGGCGGTAGGAGTGCGAGCACCAAACTGACCATAAGCCATCGCATGGCAAACTCCTAACGCGGCTGAACCGCAACCGGGTAAACAAGAGCCGAGATCCTGAGTTCTCGCAAAGACGCCAGGGACGCAAAGGAATTCAAGGGAGGGAAACAACCGTAATTGTCCCCACACTACTTTTGTTCCTTGTTCGTCCGATCCCCCTTGCCTTTCTTGGCGTCCTTTGCGTCTTTGCGAGAAACAAAGGCTCGATTTCGATGGCCTCAAAGTTTCTCCGCATCGTGCGAAGACGTTGAGGGGCAAGAAACAAATGCGGCGGCGACGGGGGTCCCAGCCAACACGCTGGTGCATCTGGATTTTATGGCGATTGGGGTTTCGCCGCCAGAATTGGTTTGCAACGGTCTTGGGTTTCGGGCACAATTTGCTCGTTGTGAATTGGGGAACAACGCGGGGCAAGCCCCGCGGCTAAATAATGTGAGGCCTTTCCATGCTTCGTTGGATTCTTTGTGGGGTGATCGCACTCGCGACCGCAAACGCGGGCGCCGGGCAGACGTTTCGTTCGCGAATCATCAGTGCCGAGAAAAATCTCAACGCCGAGGACGGCACCAGTCACGGGCGCGACATCACGCCGGACTGCGCGATTGCGTGGTCCGTCGCCGTAAAGACGCTGCACGGCGGCAAGCAGGAGGGCGTTCGCCTCATCACGCTTGACAACGGCAAACTGCGCATCGTTCTGGTTCCGACACGCGGCATGGGCATCCTGTCGGTTGCCCTCACTCCCGACCCCTCTCCCAGGGGGAGAGGGGAGAAACTCAAGCTTGGCTGGAAATCCCCAGTCACCGAGGTGGTGCATCCCAAACACGTCAACCTCAACCTGCGCGGCGGCCTCGGCTGGCTTGAAGGCTTCAACGAATGGCTCGCCCGCTGCGGCCTCGAAAACACCGGCCAGGCGGGGAAAGACGAAATCATCAACAACGTCGGCGACAAGCAGACCGTCGATCTCACCCTGCACGGAAAGATCGCCAACATCCCCGCCTCCGAAGTCGAGATCCTCGTCGAAAAAAAGGCGCCGCATCGCATCACCGTTCGTGGGGCCGTATACGAGAAAATGCTCTTCGGCCCCAAGCTCGAGCTAATTACCGAAGTCTCGACCGAGCCGGGCTCGAACCAGTTTCGCATCGAAGACACGGTAACCAACAAGGGTTCGCAGCCGCAGGAGTTTCAGATTCTCTATCACTACAACTTTGGCGCGCCGCTCCTGGGCGACGGGGCCAAGCTGCACGTTCCCGTCGAGCGCGTGACGCCCTACAACGCCAATGCGGCGCGGGATGTGAAGACATGGAATACCTTCGCCGGGCCGAAATCCGGGTATGTCGAACAGGTCTATTTGATGCGGCCGCTGGCCGACAAACATGGAAGCGTCAACGTGCTTTTGCACAATCCAAGGGGCGATCGCTGCGTCGTGCTGCATTACGCGAAGAAGCAGTTGCCGTACCTGACGCTGTGGAAGAACACGGGCCACGAGGACGACGGGTACGTCATCGGCATCGAGCCGGGTGTGAGCTTTCCCAACGCGCGCAAGGTGGAACGCGCGGCCGGGCGCGTGCCGAGGCTCGCCGGGGGTGCGAGCCACTCGATGCGCATGGACTTCACGCTCCACAGCGAGAAGGCCGATGTTGATGCGTCGATCCAGGCCATCGACGCTGTGCAACGGGCGAAAACGCCGAGCATCCGGACCAAGCCGGTGGCGCCATGACCCAGCGCGGCCCCTGGAAGATCGTGCAATCGCGCGAGGTGTACGCCGATCCCTGGATTCGCGTGCAAGTCGATGACGTGATTCGGCCGGATGGAAATGCAGGCATTCACAGCATCATCCAGATCAAGCCGGGCGTCTGCGTGGTCGCGCTGGATGCCGATCACCAAGTTCAACTGGCGGAGGAGTTCCACTATGCCGTTGGCCGCGTTACGCTGGAGGGCGTGTCCGGCGGGATCGAGCCGGGTGAGGCGCCGCTTGACACGGCGCGGCGCGAATTGCGCGAGGAACTGGGTATCGTCGCGGCCAGGTGGACCGGACTGGGCGTCGTCGATCCGTTTACCGCGAATGTCGTATCGCCGACGGAAATTTACCTGGCCGAGGAGTTGACCTTCGGTGAGCCAGCCCACGAGGGGACCGAGCGAATTTGCCGCGTGACAATTCCGTTGGGTGACGCAATAAGGATGATTTCGGAAAGTAAAATCACGCATGGCCCAACCTGCGTTGCGCTGTTGCGAACCTGGATCGAGCGTCAGGCATCCATTCTCGGCAGGGGCAACGCGTAGCCATTGCATCGCCGTTGCGTTTTCGCTAACATGGTTCATCAACCACTAACCAAAGGAGGGCTCCGGCGTTGTCCAATTCCTGGTTGACGCTTCTTCTCGCTGTCGCATGCTTCATTTCTCCGACCGCGATTCAGGCCCAGGAAAAAAGGCCCCTCGTCTGCGGCACCGATCTCGAAGGGGGCATCCCCTATCTATTCGGAGACAAAAATGACCCCGCCGGGTTTGAAGTCGATTTGATGGACGCCCTGGCGAGGGAACTGGGCCGGCCGATCCGGCGCCAACATGCCGCCTTTGACAGCCTGCTCCCCACGCTTCAGCGCGGCGATGTCGATCTGGCCATGAACGGACTGGAGATCACGCCGACCAATCTCAAGCAGGCCGACTTCACTCGTCCCTATTACATCTATCGCCTGCAGCTCATCGCGCGCATCGATGACGAGCGCTTCGTGTCTCTGAACGATTGCAAGGAAAAAAAGCTAACCGTCGGCACGCTCAGCGGTTCGTCGGCGGCGCGGTTGCTGGAGAAGGAAGAAATCTCACGAAAGCTCTACGACGACCAGGAAGGGCCATTCAAGGACCTGGTGCAGAAACAAATCGATGCGGTCCTATTCGACATGCCCATCGCACTTTATTATGTCGTGCCCGACAATCAGATTACTCATCGCAAGAAGGACTACCCCGGCCTGAAACTTGTCGGCGAACCTTTCGCGGAAGGCTTCTATGGCATCGCCGTAAAAAAGGGAAATGGGGCGCTCACGAAAGAAATGGACCAGGCGCTGGGGCGCGTGATTCGATCGGGCGAACTGAAGCGCATCTTGACGAAGTGGCATCTGTGGTCGCCGGATCAATACCGGCTTTACACGCCGCTGCGCGTGGACGAGAACGCCGCGCTAAGCCTTGGGTTCGCGCAGTATTTTCTGCTGCTGCTGCAAGGCGCCGGCGTCACCATCCTCATCACGTTTGCCGGCATGGCGCTTGCGGTGTCGATCGGGTTGCCCATTGCCACGTCGCGGCTTTACGGCCCCTGGCCCCTGCGCTGGTTGGCCATCGGATACGTCGAATTCTTTCGCGGTATCCCCGTCCTGCTGCTGCTCTATTTCCTTTACTTCGGGTTGCCGGAACTCATTGACTTGAAACTGAATCCGTTGACCGCGGCGATCCTCGGTTTCGGGCTGAACTACGCGGCCTACGAAGCTGAGATTTATCGTGGTGGTATTCAGTCGATTCCGGTGGGGCAATGGGAAGCAAGCGCATCCCTGGGGATGTCGCCGCTGTTGACCTTTCGCCGGATCGTCTTTCCGCAATCGATTCGCGTGATCTTGCCGCCGATGACGAATGATTTCATTGCCCTTTTCAAGGACACCAGTGTTGTCAGCATCATCTCGGTGATCGAATTGAGCAAGCAATATCAGATCCTGACAAAAACCTATGGCGGGTTCTTGCAGATCGGCCTGACGACGGCGGCGCTCTATTTGGTGATGTCGGTGCCGCTGGGGTATCTGTCACGGTATCTGGAAAGACGCTGGGGCGCGAAGTAGTCGCCCTTTGCGGCGTGGCGATCGCTCGGCGTCATGCGAGCGCTAAACGAGGGGGAGAAGTTGTAATCATGTCCTGGTCAATCACGGTTCGTGGTGTCACGAAACGGTTCGGCGCACGCACGATTCTGGAAAACGTCTCTTTGAACATTTCGCCAGGTGAAACCGTCGCGCTCCTGGGTCCGTCCGGCGGCGGGAAATCGACGCTGCTGCGCTGTCTGAACGGGCTCAACACGTTCGACCATGGCGAAATCCACGTCGGCCCGCATCGCCTGGCGCCTGGCGCTCGCCAGGCGCGCGCGGCACTCGACCCGATTCGCCGTTCCTTTGGCATGATCTTTCAAGATTTCCAGCTCTTTCCCCACCTGAGTGTGCTCGACAACGTCACCGAGGCGCCGAGGCGCGTCCTCGGCATTTCGTCGCCCGCCGCGCGCAGTCGGGCGGTGGGCTTGCTCGACCGCGTCGGCATGGCGAGCCACACACACGCCTTTCCGCAGCAGCTTTCCGGCGGTCAGAAACAGCGCGTCGCGATTGCCCGCGCGCTGGCGATGGAACCGCGCGGTTTACTCTGCGACGAAATAACCAGTGCCCTGGACCCGGAACTGAAGAATGAGGTGTTGAGTGTCCTGGAGGGATTGAAGCGAGACGGGCTAACCATCGTGCTGGTCACGCATGAGATCGGTTTCGCCCGCCGCGCCGCGGACCGCGTGGTGATGTTGTGCGATGGCAAGGTCCTCGAGGACGGTACGCCTGCTCAGGTGCTGGACCATCCGAAAACCGAACGCATGGCCCTGTTCTTGCAGCGGGTTCTGGAATAGGGGGCTATCTGACGTGAAACTGGTCCGCCCGCATCAGCATCCAACAGGTCCGAAATCTTGATAAGGCAACGAAAAAGCGAGCAAAGGCCGGCCCGTGCGGCGCTACCTCGCATTCGAGCGGCACCGGACTCTTCGCTACCACCCGATCTTGCACCCTACCTTGCCCGTGCTGCGAAAACGTATTCGCGAAATGGTTCGGCAGTGCCGCATTTCCCGGTTTGGTCAACTTCTTGCGTGTGGCATTTTTTGCGTGTAATTTGGGTTGAGATCGACGAGAAAACGGTTTTTTCTCAACCCGATTGGTTTACAAAACAGATAGCCACGCACCGTGGACGATTCCTTCCATACGTTCATCACGGATTGGCACCCCCGTCGCTTCGCATCCGAAGCCACGGGGGCAAAGGAGGCGGGATCTATGTCGTTGCGACGTTTGCTCGTTTTGTTGCTGGTGGCGGGGACCTTCACCATGTCGGGTTGCATCCGTCACCGTCTCGTTTGTCACCGCGCCCACCGCCTGGGGTGCTGCCAACCGGTCTGTCCCTGCCCTTACACTCCTTGAGCAGACCGGGTAAGCCAGCCTCACACGCAAGCGCGCGGCCGGATTTCGGCGGTTCCCCCCAACGGTTGCGCGTCAGGCGGGTATTCCCGCGGCATTCCTCATTCATGCCGCAGTAGCGCGAGGCGCGCTCGGGCTGCGGAAACCCGCGGCCGCGCCGATGCCACGATTGTTTTGGATTCCCCGGCATCCGGCCCCTCACCGAAGAGTTTTTCCATCCGATCACATTGATCCGACACGCGCTGGATTGCTGCCATTCCATCCTGTTGCGTGAAGCCGCGCCGACCGAGCGTAAATGACCGCAGGAAATCGCAGGCTTCTTGCAATTCGAGCTTGACATCTTCAAACGATGACTTCTTCATGGATTCACCTTTTGGGGCAGGAATTGACTCTCGCTATATTCTATCAGGGTTTCGACTGGGCTGGGCACAAACAGGAATGGAGTCGGTGTTGCCATGAGGGATAAGCGGAGGCGCCGGCGCGGATTCGCGGGGCTCCTTCGTCAATTCTTCCTTCGGTCCTCTTGTTTTTTTAAGATTGGCAACCTAGAAATAGTCGGTCGGTCGAAATTGGTTTTCACTTGGTCATGTCAAACCACCAGGATCTCCGGAAAGTCGATCGATGTGTCAACGCGCCCACTTGCGAATCGTCGCGTTTCACGAGTTGCCTGACAAACGTGTTGGCTTGCGCGTGGGCAAGCACTTGCAAACAGCACCGGGCCATCGCTTGATGCGGTGTGCATTTGTCGTTCCTCCACTGCGACGTACTTGTTTTGCGGCTCGAAGTTAAAACTTCCAAACGTAACCTCTATCTGGCGCGCCCTCGAACCAATCGAGATGTGTTCGGCCGGACATTCTACCTTCATGGGGAAGCTTGCCATGTTCACCAGTATCTTGATCGCTCACCAAAAACGCATGGCCTTTGCCTTGTGCGCTCTCGGCCTGCTGGTTGGCACGATTGTCTTTTGCAATCGATCGGGAGACGAAGCCCGCGCTCAGGGCACCGCCGAGGTCGTGACGACGCAGCCAACCAAGGGTAAGGCGTTGGATGCCCGGCGCGAGGAAATCGCCAGGGCGGTGCGTAGCTTCGCCGTCGCCTTTGAAAAAGGCGATGCCAAGGCCCTGGCAGCGCACTGGACCGAGAACGGCGAATACGCCACCGACGACGGCGCCGTTTTTCGCGGCCGCGCCGCTATCGAGAAGGAATATGCCCAACTTTTCGCGAAGAGAAAAGGCGTCGTCAAGGTTGGCATCGACGTCGATACGATCCGCTTTCCGTCGCAGGACACTGCCATCGAGGAGGGGCATTTCCGGGTTCGCGCTGGCAAAGAGCTGGCGGTGACCAGCAAATACAGCGTTGTGCATGTGCGTGAAAACGGCAAGTGGCTCATGGCGATCGTGCGGGAATGGCCCGGCGAAGGCGCGTCTCTGCGCGACCTTGATTGGCTCATCGGCACCTGGTCCGCAAAACGCGATGACACGGAAATCACCACCAAGTATCAATGGTGGGGCGAGAAAAATTTCATCCGCATGGACATCACCATCAAGGACAAAAAACGAACTGCCAAGGGCTTTCAAATGATTGGCAAAGACGCCTCGACGGGGCAACTGCGATCCTGGACCTTCGATCCGGACGGCAGCTTCGGCGAGGCGACCTGGAGCCGGGAAGACAAGAAATGGGTCCTTGACGCAACGGCAGTCACGGGGACCGGCGACGTGGTGACCTCCACCAACCTCTTCGTGCCGGTGAGCGATAACGCGTTCACGTTTCAGTCCGTTGAACGAACGATCAATGACAACCCGGTTCCGGACATCGGACCCGTTCGGGTGACGCGCGTCAACGCCAAGAACTGAACTCTCGGAAAATCACGGACCTTCCAAGAATCAAGAACAACGGTGCCATCGTGAAAAAACTAATTCGATACGTGCTTCTTCTGGGTTTCTTGGCGTTCGTACCGGGATCCGAATCGCAGGGCCGGGGGCGTGGGGGCGGTGGGTTCAGCCGAGGCTTCAGTGGCGGCGCCGTGCATTCCTACGGCGGGGGCGGGGGATATGCCGCCCGTGGTTCGACGTCGGTCTTTGGTTCTCACGGCGGCTCGGCGCAGGTCAACCGGGGCGGTGGATCGTACACCACCCAGCGGGGCGGCACGGTTCAATATCGTGGCGCGAGCGCACATGGCACCACCCCAGGCGGTGTTTCCGGTGGCAGGTATGCGGGTGGCGTCAAGGTGACCACGCCGGGCGGCCAGACCGTTGGCAAAGTAGGCCGGGGCGGCGCCGCCGTCGGGCCTGGGGGGAATGCGGTCGCCGGTAGATCCGGGGCGACCTTCGGATCGGGTCCCGGCGGCTCCTTTGCCACCCGCTACCAGGGCGGCGTCGCCATTGGACCCCATGGCGCCGCCGTGGGTGGCACGCGGGTGGGAGCCGTTCACGGCGCCAGTGGAACCGTCGTGGGCGGTACACGTACCGGGGCCAGCGTCGGGCACTACGGCGCCGTCGCGGGTCGAACAACCGTTGCCACCACCAACCGTGGCACTTACTATCGCTCCACTACCGCCATCCGCACCCAGGGCGCTTACGTGCGTCACGGCGTGGCCGCTTATCCATGCTTCCGCGCCGGTTGGTATGCCCAGTATCCGGGCGCCTGGCTTGCCGCGGGCTGGACCGCCAACGCGGTCTGGCGTGCGGCCACCTGGTCGGCATGCGCTAGTTATGGGTATCCGGCTCAGCCCGTCTATTACGACTATGGGACCAACGTCGTCTACCAGGACGACGGCGTGTACGTCGATGGACAAAAGGCCGCCACGCCACAGCAATACGCCCAGCAAGCCACCAAGCTCGCCGACTCGGGTAAAGCAGCCAAGGTCACCAAGGAAGAGGAATGGCTCCCACTCGGCGTTTTCGCCATGGTTCAGGGAGAGGAGACGACGTCCAATCACATCTTTCAACTGAGTGTCAACAAGCAAGGCGTGATTCGCGGCAACTATTACGACGCCGTCACGGACACCACCGCCCAGGTATATGGTTCCGCGGACAAAAAAACGCAGCGTGCGGCGTGGACGGTGGGCGACCGCAAAACTCCTGTGTACGAGGCGGGGTTGGCCAACCTCACCAAGGACGCGACCACGATGCTGGTCCACTACAGCCCCGAGCGCAGCCAGCAATTCTCGCTGGTGCGCGTCGAGGAACCGAAAGAGGACAAGAAGTGAACGCGCCAATTAGAACCGATAGACCATCTTGACCAGCAGGCCGTTGAAGTCGAAGCGGCCTTGAGGGGCCAGGGGCCGAACGTAGACTGCGCCGAATTCAAGTTTGGTCGGGATGAGCACGGCGTTCACGCCGACGGCGGCGGTGAGTGAGGTTCCGGTCGTGGTAAAGGTTCCCAGGTCGATGACGCCGTGGCGCGGGGTAACGATGTTGACGTCCACGTTCGTCGTGCGGTAAGCGAAATTGAATTCGGCCAGGGGGTAGAAGCAGCCGATCTTGCGATCGAGGTGGAGGTTGAAATAGTAGGTATTTGTGGTGGCGGTGCCGCTGCCGGCGGGGAATTCGTAGCCCGTGGTGGCCAGCACGTGATAGGCGCCGAATTCTTTGCCCACGGTAAGGTAGGGCGAGAGGTAAACTGGGCTATCGCCGCCCTGGAAGATTTGCGTCGTGCCGATCGGCGCCTCCCAGCGCATACCCGCGGTGAGGAGGAACTGGTTGGGAACGTCGGCGATGAGGGTGTATTGCACCCAGCCGCCGAGGTTGAGCCAGCCCTGGCGGACGCCGCCGCGGTCGATGTCGCGAACGGGCAGGCCGAGGCGGCCGCGGATGGTTTCCCGGTCCCGATCAAACTCGGCCCGCGCATAACCACCCTGGTTGATGCCGACGCTCATGCGGTCGGAAATCGCGAGGCTGTAGGGCCCGCCGCCGTAGACCTGCATGCTGCCGCCTGGCAAAAGCGAATTGTCCGCCGACAGCCAGCCCTGGCCGAACATGGCAATAATTTCCGTGTTCGCGCGCGGATCGATGGACTGGATGGGGTTGCTGATAAAACTGATAAAATTGGGAAACTCACGATTGCCCGTCAAAAAATTCGCAGGCATGTTGCCAACATTGAAAATGCGAAAGTGGCCCGAATCGGCCTTGTCCAGGCCCGGCGAAACCACCACGGGGTCAAGTACAGGCGGTTCGATTTTTTTGGGCAAATCCTGGCCAACAGCCAGTTGGAAATTTGCGAACAGGGCGAGGGCTGGTAGCAAAAAACGACAAGAAACTCGGTGCGGCATCATGGTGAAGCCTCCATGCGTGCGAATACGGGGCTGCGACGAACGCCTGATTAGTATCGGAAACGGGAGTATGGAATCGTGGACGCCCATTCCGAAACCCAATGGGAAAGAAAATATCCTTATCCACCTGTAGCGGATTTGCGGTCAAAGCGTGATTTCATTCGCTTTGATTCATAGGCCAAGCCATGAGAAACCCCGCCAAATTCACCAAGCAACGCCAACAAGCCCCAGCGCCATCAGCGCCGCCGGCCAAAGCTGCCGGCGGCAACGCCCGGCGCTGGATTGTCCTCGGTCTCGGAGCGCTCCTCACCGCTGCCGCGACCTGGTCTTTCCTTGAATTCGTCGTCTGGAACAAGGTGCTCTGGAACCAGCTTCCTGGCGACCTTATCGGCAAATGGGTGGTCAGCGGCGGGGATCAGGACGGCGCCACCTTCGACTTCTATCGCAACGGCTCCATGCGGGGCCGCATCAACGCGGGCGGGCGGGAAGGCATCATCAACGCGCGCATCGAGGTCGAGGGTGATACCCTCTTCATCACGACCCGCAACCCGCACACCAAACAAGACGAGGTCAAGAAACACCTGATCAAGGTTCTCAACCGCAGTGAACTTGTGCTCCAGGACGAGCGAAAAACGCTCTTCCGAATGGAACGAGCTGACTGAATTCCATCCCTTGTTCAACACGGAGATCCCGCATGCGATGGTCCCAAAAATGGCAGGTAATGGCCGTGCTCACGGTGGGTATTCTAATCGGGCTCGGCGTCGCAAGCTGGCGACGTTTCGACGTCCCGGCGATATTCGCCAGCGGCGGGCCCGCCGTGCAGCCCAAAAAGGGGCCGCCCAAGGCCAAGGCGGGCGTCAAGACCTACAAGGGGCAGTTTGACGGCATCGTCAACCGCACCGTCCAGGATTCGGTCCCGTCCTGGCCGGTGCCCGTTCGCGCCAAACCAGGCAGCCCGAATGTCATCTTCATCGTCCTCGATGACGTCGGCTTCGGCCAGCTCGGCTGCTTCGGCGGGCAGTGCAAGACGCCCAATCTCGACAGGCTCGCCAAGAATGGCCTGCGCTACAACAACATGCACACCACGGCCCTTTGCTCGCCGACACGCTCCTCGATCCTCACGGGCCGCAATCATCACAAAAATAACATGGCGTGCATCACCGAGCTCTCCACCGGCTTCCCGGGTTACAATGGCCGAATTCCGTTTGAAAATGGCTTCATTTCCGAAATCCTCCAGCGCTTCGGATATGCGACCTTCGTGGTCGGCAAATGGCACCTCACGCCCGATGAGGAAATGAACATGGGCGCCACCAAGGTCCGCTGGCCGCTGGGCCGGGGCTTTGAACGCTTTTATGGCTTCCTCGGCGGTGATACGCACCAGTACTATCCGGACCTGGTGTCGGACAACACGCCGGTCAGCCCCCCGAAGACGCCGGAGCAGGGCTACCACCTGACGGACGACATTACCGAGAAATCAATTGGCTACATCCGCGACCTGCGAGCCGTCACGCCCGACAAGCCGTTTTTCCTCTACTACGCGCCCGGCGCCATGCACGCTCCGCACCATGTGCCCAAGGAATGGATCGCGCGGCACAAGGGTAAATTCAATATGGGCTGGGACAAGGCCCGCGAGATCATCCTTGCCAATCAGATCAAGCTGGGCGTCGTTCCCGAGGGGACCAAGCTGCCGCCCCGCAACGAGGAAGTGAAAGCCTGGGACAAATGCACCGCCAAGGAGAAGCAACTCTATTCCTACATGATGGAGATCTTCGCCGGGTTCCTGGAACACACCGACGACCGCATCGGCCGGCTCATCACCTATCTTGAAGAAACCAAGCAGCTCGACAACACGCTTATCATGGTGATCTCCGACAACGGCGCCAGTGCCGAGGGAGGGCCCAACGGCGTCCTGTGCGAAGGCTCGTTCTTCAACGGCGTTCAGGAAACCGTGGACTTCATCTGGAAAAACAAGGACCGGCTCGGCACGCCCAATAGTTTCAACCATTACCCGTTCGGCTGGACCATGGCCGGCTGCACGCCGTTCAAGAAATGGAAACGCGAAACCCACCTGGGCGGCATACGCGACCCGTTCATCGTTCACTGGCCCAAGGGCATCAAGGAAAAGAACGCCATCCGCAGCCAGTACGCCCATGCCATCGACCTGGTCCCCACCGTCCTCGACGTGTGCGGCATCACGCCTCCCAAGGCGATCGGCGGCATCACGCAAAGCGCCTTCGATGGCGTCAGCTTCAAGCATACCTTCAACGATGCCAAGGCGAAAAGTAAACGTCCGACTCAATACTATGAAATGTTCGGCTACCGCGCCATCTACCACGACGGCTGGACCGCGGTCTCCCCGCATCTTCCGTTTGGCACGCCAATCGACGAAAAGGTCCTGGCGAAATCGAAGTGGGAACTTTACAACACCGACCAGGATTTCTCGCAGTTTGAAGACCTGGCGGCCAAGTTCCCGGCCCGCGTCAAAATGATGGAGGAGATCTGGTGGGCCGAAGCGGCCAAGAACAACGTGTTGCCGCTCGATGGCCGATCGACTCTCCGCATGATCGAACCGCGGCCGCAGATCACGCCCGGTCGTTCAAGCTATGAATACTTCCCCGGCGGCGCCCCCGTATCCCATACCGTGGCCGCCCCGACGATCAACCGCTCCTTCAAGATCACGGCCGAAATCGATACCGGCGCCAAGGGAGCCGAGGGCGTCATCATCGCCCACGGCGGCAACTTCGGCGGCTGGTCTCTTTACGCCAAGGACGGCAAACTTCACTATGCCTACAACTGGCTGGGCATCGAGCACTATGATCTCGTTTCCAGTGTGGATCTGCCCAGAGGCAAGTCAACGGTCGGGTTGCAATTCATGAAGACGGGCAAGGCGAAATTCGGCGCCGGGGGCGTCGCCATCCTTTCCATCAATGGAAAGTCCGTCGCCACCAAAGTCCTCCCCAAGACCGTGCCGACCATCTACTGGCCCCACAACGAGGGTTTGACCTGCGGCTACGACGATTTGACGCCGGTGACGTCGGCCTACCAATCGCCGTTCCGGTTTACCGGCGTCATCCATCGCGCGGTGGTAACGGTAAATGGCCCCGCGGGACCGATGCCGAAACGGAAGGTTCCTCAGTAAGACGAAATGCAGTCCAGCATTGCGCGTCAATCACCGTCCACGAGTCGCGACCGGCAGGCAGCGGTTTGTCCAGACCGCTCCCCTGGTGGTCGCGGCTCGTATCGGTTGGAAGCCTTTGCAGAAGCATCAAATCTCGACCCTTGCAGCGAGCTTGACAGGCTGACTGCCAGGCATTTGGGCCCGGCATGCCGCAGAACGACATGACCGGTGTCGCCATGTCACGCATGGGAAAGTTTCGTACGAACAACGAAGCTCATTACGGTGAAGCTCTTTCTTGTAAGCCTGCTGAAGTGTTGAACGCTCTTAAAAAGTCGTATTCGCGCGCACGCCGAAGCCACTGAACCAGCCCACGGGCATACCGGTCGGGCCGTCACGATGCTCGAGGATGTAATTGAACTGGAACTTCATGTTCGCAGTCAGGAACCAATTCAAGCCGAAAGTCCAATCGTGAACCCGGCCTCCCTGAATGGCCTTGTCATTCAAATCGAGGTAACTGAAGCGGGCGCCGACCTGCCAGGCCCCTAGGCTGGAAAAGGAATCACGCCCGCGAAGGTTGTAGTCGTTGCGAGGCACAACTCGGCCAAAGACGCCATCGCGTTTTTCGTACTGCATCTGTTCGCCTGTCAAGAACCATAGCGCCTCGACATGGCCACCGTGAAAGAAGGTGGTCCCCTGAGCTTGCCCATTGCTCACGGTATCCGTGACCAATTGGCCCGCCCACTCCGCCTGAATTGTCAGAGGGCCGCGCACCAGTGCGAATTCCGGGGCGAGAGTGAGCTGTCGGCTCCCTGGAAATTGTCCCGTGTCGAGGATGACCGGGACCGCGAACCCGGGGCCGTTGCGAATCAGCGGGCGAGCGCGAAGGCGCAACGCATCCTGCACGATCTCGCCGCCCCAGAGGCCAAGGCCGAGGTGGACCAGGCTCTGGCCGTTGTCGGCATGCCACGGAAGCCCGGTCAAGCGCGCCCCAAAGGCATACTTGTTGAGCGCCACGGTAAACACGTTGGTGGCCGGGCGGTAGATTCCAATGCGCCAGGCCATCCGTTCGGACTCGATCCAGTTCTGGGCGCTGACGCCCAGGGCGAACCCGCCGTCGAACGGCGCGTAGATGGCGTCGCTGGAATCGGGGCGTTCGAGGAACGGAAGGTTTGCGTGCGATGTGTTGTTCAACATGCCAATGGGCTTCTTTTGGTTGCCGATACGGACGTGGCCGAACAGGGGAACGTCGCGGATCTGCATCCAGACATTCGCGGGCGACGGGCTGCTGGTTAGATTGCCGAAGGATGCCGGGTCGTCGCCTGAATTTTCGTTGGAGGCGTTGGCGAAATCGTATTCGATGATGAAATCGAACAAGCCAAAGAGATCGCCGTCGGTGCGCAGGCGAGCGCGGCGCAGGAAGGTTGCCGACGAGTTGCCAACGCCATTCGCACCGCCGTTGGGCAGGGCGAAAACGCTTGCGGGCCCGATCGGCCAGGTCGAATCGAGCTGAATCGTGCCGCCGAGATGCAAATGAAACTGGTCGTCCTTCGATTCAAATCGCAAGCCGTTGTCCCAGAAGGCGAAAAGCGGAATGCGGCGTCTTTCGGAGTCCTGCGAGGCAGGCGAGGTTGGCGAAACCAGCGAAGGCGGAAATAAACCGTTGGAGGCGGTCGGGGTCGTTTCGGCAGCAGAGGGAACGCCAAAGGTGGCCGTCGGCGCCTGGGCCAGCGCGTGCCCCGGGAACGCCAGGGCAAGACAGGCTGTCGCCATGAGCCACGAGCCGACAAATAGTCTCATGGGTTGGAACCCGGGGTTAGCAAATTGCCGCGAGGGCTACATACCTGATGTCGTGGATCATGCCAGGCCGAATCGCTTTCTAAAGGTTCCTGCGCAAATAGCGCAGCCGTTCTGTTTGCGCAGTGCAAACAAAAGCCGCCCTTGCTTACGCTTCGTGCTCAAGGTGAAATTGGGCAAAAAAAAAGCCGTGGCACCAGGGGTGCCACGGCCTCGGGATTTTTCGGGTTCGTGGAGGGACTACTTGGCCCACGCCTTGGGCTTTTCGTCGTAGGTATTGGATTTGGCGGTCTGATCCTGGTTGAGATCGACGCTGGTCTTCATGCTGCCGACTTCGATTTCGAGCGAGCCAGAGAGCTTCATGCTGATGTCGCTGGAATCAAAGCGGCCCTTGTCGCGCAGGAACACGGCGTTGCCTGTGCCGCTGTCGGTTGTGAGTGTGGCCTTGAGGATACGGAACGGCAAGCCGGCGCTGGTTTTGGGGGCGGTGTAGTCCAGCTTGGTCTTGATGCCGATCTTATCCTTGGTGTTGCCGTCCATGCCGTTGTAGGTGAAATCAAAGGTCGTGTCGTACTTGCCGATTGGACCGAGATCGAGTTCGCTTTTCTTTTGCCAGGTTTTGTCCTTGGGAATAACGCCCTTGTCCGGGAAGGCAAACCAGGTCGGCTCGGCCATTTGCTTCAAGGCATTGTCGCTGAGGATGGCGTCGAGCAAGCTCTTCATCTGAGGGTTGATGGCGCCGAGATCCTTGATGAACTTGTCGCGACCTTCGATCGACTTGACCTTGAGGTCGGAGGTGATCGCAAAGGTCAGGGAGTTTTTGCGTAACTGGCCAAAAAACTCGGTCATCGGGTTCTTGAGTTGTTTGTCTTCACCGAGGGTGGAATCGTAGGCAATTTTGTTGCCGCCGATGCTGATCGTCATCTTGACGCCCTCAATGGTCTGTTCAACGACGTAGTTGCCGTCCTTCTTGGGTTTCACGGTCCACTTGATCAGGAAGGTTTGATCCTGAACTTGTTCGACCTCCTGGCCCATGACCTTCATCTTTTGGGTCGTCTTGGTGTTTTGCTCCTGGAAGAAATAGGCCTTGTCCTTGGGGTAGGCGTCAAAGTCAAACGCCTTGAAAACGAGATCGCCCTTGGGTTCTTGCTTGGGGGGGACAACGACCTTCTTTTTGTCGTCGTCCTTCTTGGTCTTGTCATCCGGCTTTTTGGTTTTGTCGTCTGCCTTCTTGCCCTTGTCGTCCGCCTTTTTGGTCTTGTCGTCTACCTTCTTGTCCTTGCCGCCCGCGTAGACGGTGAGTTTCGCAGTGCCGACGAGGCAGAGCGCGCCGACCAAAAACATCGAAATACCAAGCCAACGCCAAAGGTTCATGTTTTTCCTCCCGGTGCAACCGGATATACGAGCAAGAAATCGTCAAAAAATCCCGAAACGGGGCGTCTCGATTTTGTAGGCAATCCAGGTCCAAAAACAAGGTTTCGCGGAGAATCTGGGCAAAATATCGGGCAACCTTTGCCGTGAACGTTGCTCCAGAATATCCGTGGCAACACCCGGGGTCAAAAACCAATCCGGTTCACCCGGGAAATATGGATGCCTTGCCAACCGGTTTCAGCTACATTACGCCCCAACCGACATATTGGTTCTCAGAAAGGCGGTTGTTCCATGAATTTGTTGACGACTTTTCGCGGCTCGATGATGGAGGGCTTTCTGCCGGCGGGCTGGGATCTGGAAAAAATCGATCGCCTAGCTGAGCAATCCGGCGAAGCGCTGGTCAGGCGCTGTGCCTGGTGGCATCCGAAGTTCGAGCCAATCGCGTGCATCTCTTTAGCTGATTTTGACACTTTCATGGGCCATGAGATTGCGCGAGAAATTCAGTTGACCCGACAGGCAGGGCGCCAGCTGGCAATCATCCTGCCGGTCGGGCCGATGGGCATGTACCGCTGGGCGGTTTATTTTCTCAAGGAGTGGGGTGTGTCCTGCGAGCATGTGCACGGATTCAACATGGACGAATGGGCCGACGCCGCCGGAAACACGCTGCCGTCGGACAACTCGGGCGCGTTTCAATATGCGATGGAGCAGGCGTTTTACGGCCCCCTTGGCGCGGCGACGGTTCCGAAGGGGCAACGGCACTTCGCGCTGAAGGACAACTTACCCACCTACGCCGCACGGATCAACGATCTCAAAAAACAGGGCGCCAAGCTCGATACGGTGTTCGGCATAGGCCGGGTGTGCCACATCGCCTTTTGGGAGCCTCACTTCGCCGCCGAATTCAAGACCGAAGCGGAATGGAAGGCGCAAACCCATCGGCTGGGCGCTCGCTTGCATCCGCTGACCATTGAGCAGAACGCACTCACGAGTTTCAGAAGCCGCACAACGCTGGTGCCTGCTTTCGCGAACACGATCGGCCCGGCGTTGTTTCTGGCCGCGGATCACATCATCGGCGGCGCCGACGGCGCATTCGGCCGCGGCATGCAATGGCAGGGCTTGTCTCTCCGCATGACTCTGCAACACGAGCCGAATACGTGGATTCCGAGCACCTACATGCCCACGCTGGCCGGAAAACTGTTCTACCTGAAGGAACTGGCGGAACCGCTGGTGGCGGAGTGCAATTAATCCGTTCGCGGCTTGGCATTCGCTGCCTGACTCATTTGAACTTATTCAGCGCCCCTTCCCCGCTGGTGAACGTGATATCACCGTGCAGGACGCCTTTGGTCGCCAGCAGTTCATTACCCAGATGCATGACCTTGTGCCCCGGGCCGCGCAGGACCGATACTTCCAGGCAATGCCGTTCGCCCAGGTGAACGTGCAGGGTGGAGACGACCAGATCGTGGTGGTGGTGCTGCTTTTCGATCAGTTTCGCCGATAGCTCGCGGGCGTGATGGTCGTAGACCAGCGTGACGACGGCCACCTGCTCGCCGCGCCTGGAGCGTTCTTCCTGGCGAATAAGCAAATCGCGGATCAGATCGCGAATCGCTTCGCTGCGCGTCTCATACCCCTTGGCCGCGATGAGCTTGTCGAAGGCATCGAGCAGGTTCTCCTCCAGGGAGATACTGACGCGCGTCAATTCCGCCATGATGGGACCTCGCAGGCCGATGGCCGCTAACTGAGCGCGGCAACTTTCTTGTTTTGATTTCTTCCCAGCCATCGTAACGAAAACGAAGCGGAAAACCACGAAAATCAGCAGACCCTGTAATGGGAACCGTGCGATCGTGTCCGATGGTTCCGCCCACGGGGGGCAGGTCGTGGTACAATCATGGTAGGCCCTTTGGTTCCTTGGTGTGGCGGGAGGCGATTGCGATGAAACCTTTCTTGCAAGATGTAGCCCTGGAATGTCCGCCAATTCCGGATGGCGTGCCGTTGCCGCATGACGACTGGCGTTTCGGCACGCCCCTGAGCCTATCGATCCTCGAAGGGCCCGCGTTGAATTTGTGGTCGTCGGTTCCCGTCGTGGAGGACCGGGCCCAGAGCGAACTTGAGGTCCAGCTTCAACCCCAGGAGTCTCTGGTCATAGGGCGCCAGGAAGGTGGACAAATCGAATACCTCGACGCGCGCTATCATCCGACGCGAATGTTGCCGAACTCGACTCGGCCGGTGGTGACTTCGCTTCGCAGCCTGGCCGATCGAGGCGTCAGCCGCGGTCATTTCATGCTGACGGGTTCGACCCAGGGGATCGTCCTGCTTAACGGCGTCCCACGGCGCGGCGGCGGCATCCGCCCGCCTCTGAATGGCACGAGGATGGAAGAGCCCGAGCAGCGCATGATGAATGACGCCGAGGAATACTTGATCGCGCGCGGGGCCTCAGCCAAGATCCGCCTCCCCAACGGCACGCTGATCCTGCTCCGTGCTGACTGATGCCAGATACCCCGCGCAGGACACCACCGGCTGGGGCGGGTATTTCGAAAATGCGGGATTCGTTTGTGATAATTCGCACAGCAGAAACCGCGATCTTGCCGTGCGGATCTCGCGCAGGTGTTGACACGAATCGCAAAGGCTTGGGGGCATGGTTCACTCTCCAGTTGCCCAAACGCGAACACCGCCGTCGGCGTCAACGCCGATGTGAATGACGTTGGGCCGGCAGCACACCGGGCAATCCTCGACGTACTCCTGGCTCGCTCCGGCTGAAAGGTCGATGGGGACCACAATTTCCTCACCGCAGGAATCGCAGACGTAGCTGGCGTCGTCCATCATTTTTGATCATCCCCGGCGTTGAGCCAATCAGTCGCTGGCCGAAATCGCCAACGACGGTATCCAACCGCAAACCCCACGTTTCGCCCGGCCAGTTGATTACAATATCAAGAACTCTCCCCGAAACGCCAAATGGCCCTTGGTCCCGAGATTAAACCATGCATACCGGACATCACAAAATCCGTTTGGCACTCGCCGGTCTACTTTTGCTTGCGGCGGAGCCCGCGATTCAGGCGACCGATCAAGTCGCCAAGAAGGCGCGAACACCGGCCGGCGATGCCGACAAGACGCCGCTCAAATCCGCCGAGCGCGGGCTGCGTTTCCTGCAGGTGGATGCGGTGAAGTGGCGCAACGAACGCAAATGTGCCACCTGCCATCACGGCACGATGACCGTCTGGGCTTTGAGCGAAGCGAAAGCCCAGGGCTACGCGGTCAAGGCCGACGACCTCACCGACATGGCCAGGTGGACCAAAGAGCGATTCAAGGACCTTGACAAGCCGCGCGACACTCGGCCCGGCTGGAAAATGGTGAATTCGCCGGCCATCTATCTGGCGGTGATGGCGCAGGCGGTGCCCAAACAACAGGCCATCTCGGCGGCGGAGCTAAAGAAAATCGCCGGGCATCTGTTGCGCCACCAAGAGGCGGACGGATCGTGGGCCTGGTCGTCCGCGCCAGCGATGAATCGGCCGCCGCCGTTTTTCGAGTCCGATGAAGTGGTCACGCTGCTCGCCTACCTGGCCCTTGGCCCTCATGTGCCTGGCGACCCGAAGGCCAAATCCGCCGAGCGAGACGCAAGGCAAAGGGCGATCACCTGGCTGGCGAAACACAAAGAAAACGACACCACGCAGGCCGCCGCGTTTCGCCTTCTGAAAAAAGTGCGCGATGGGGAATCAGCGAAGGTGTTTGGCCCCGCACTCCAGGCTCTTTTGCGCCGGCAGAACAAGGACGGCGGATGGAGCCAACTCCAGGGCCTTGCGAGCGACGCTTACGCCACCGGGCAAACGTTATACCTGCTGAGCCTGGCCGGCGTCAAGAAGGAGCGAGCGGAGATCCAACGCGGCGTGGCATTCCTGGCGTCCACGCAAAACGCCGATGGCTCCTGGCCGATGACGCGGCGAGGGCACCCCGGTGTAAAACCGGGCAACTTCATTGTGCCGATCACCTACTTCGGCAGCGCCTGGGCAACGCTTGGCCTGATGCGCTCGATTCAAAAGTAGATGGTAGATCAAACGACTGTCAGGCCTGGCTATCCTGCACTCGCCACGAAACTACCCATCCTCATTGACGAGCCGCGACCGTAAGGGAGCGTTGGGCTTTTTCCCCCACCCTTGCGGTCGCGGCCCGTAACAATTGTGCCAATATCGAGCGCGTGCATTTTGATTCCGCATCGGGCGAGGCGTCTGCCGAAGCCGCCCCGTCGGCTACTCAAGCGGATGAGTGCGAATCTTGTATTTGACTTGAGAACGCAGACCGGTAATCACGTCTTCGGCAGTCAACTCGATGGTGAAGCGCCCTGCGCGGTCGAAGGTGAGGCCAAACTGGCTTGTGAGATGCCGTTCTTGCGCGGCGACGCCGGCATTGATCTTGCCGGTGATGGGCTTGGCCAGGGTGGGCTTTCCCTGCTCATCCAGAATGCGCAAAGAGAAATTCACGTTAGGCTGTTTGGATTCCTTGTCGCGGGAGAAGCCGACCGTGGAGAATTTCAAATACGCTGAGCCACCCACGGTGGCATTCGGGGACATGGGTGCCTGGGCATCGACGTCCGCGAAAAGTCCGACTTGCACGATTCCGAAACCAGGCGGAAGGATCTTACCCTTGCCATGGGCGACCACGGACTTTTTGGTAATCCGGTCGCGCACGGTGATTTTCCAGGTGACGGGACCAGGCTTGGCGTCCAGCGGGACCTCGACAAAACCAGAGCAGGGCAGCAACTTACCCCCCAAGTAGTTTTGCGCCACGGCATTGTAGGGTTTCTGTTCGTAGAAAATCCTGCCGGCCGCGTCGCGGATTTCGATGGCGATGCTGTAGGCCGCTTTGCCGTTCGAGTCAAAGGTCATGTTCTTGATCGCAAAGCTGAAATGAAGCATGTCGCCCGGCAGAATTCCCGCCTTGGGCCGCGTTGCCCCGAGGTAGCCATAGGTGCCATGCGGATCCGTGAGTTTGAGGGAATCGTCCTGTGCGCCGGTCAAGCACAAGAGGACGCAGGGCAACCAGGTGATGGACATGGAAAAATCCTCGCGAAGGGCTATCAGGGTATAAGGGTTGTGGGCTTATTCTTTCTTCCCGCCCGGCATGGCGGGCTGGCGTGAGGACGTGAAGCCGCCGCTGGCCTGGGCGGTGCGCGCGTAGCGGACACACGAATCGTGAACTACCTTGTAGGCGTTTTCATCGCCAGGCGCGGCAGCGGCGAATTGCAGTCCGTTGTCGGTGGCAAACTGGACCAGTTCCTGTACGTTCGTGGCTTTGGGGGCATAGGCGCCAGTCAGCTGTTTCTTGGCGTCGGGACGATCAAGCGCCTTGATCGACGCCTCCAGACTGTTGTAATATTCGATCGCCCGGAAGTAAGAACTTCCCTCGATCTCGTCTTTCTGGAATTGCTTGCGAATGGATTCACGCAGCGAGGTCATCTCGGTGCGGATTTCCTTGAGCATCTTGGTTGAGAGCGTGCCCTCCACCGCCGCCTCGACAGCCGCGGGAAGAAGCTTGTCGAGCTTCTTCTGTTGTGGTCCGCGCAATGCCGAGGTCCATTCCAGGGGGCCTTTGTTCGCCAACATACCGACGCTCGGCTGGCCGCCAATCGTCATTTTTAACGCATTGACGGCGAACTTCGGCAACGTCACCGGCGGGCCTTGTGAGCCCGAGCTGGTCAGGGTTTGCAGCAGTGGCAACATGACGTTGAGGGTCCTGCCGTCGTTGATTTCCGCCTTGAGCGGGTGATTCATCAGACGGGTCAACTTATTGGCCTGGTCCTTGGTGAGCGATTCGAGGTAAGTAGGCGTGTTGGCGTTCTCATACAGCATCTCGTCGAAGGCTTTTCTCTTGGTATCGATCTTTGCCTGATTCGCTTTTTCACGGGCGATGCGGGCCTGTTCATTGGCGTTGGTGAGATCGCCCTGGGCGCGCATCACGTCCGCCTGCCCATTCAATCGGTTGTAGCCGGGCGACCGCTGCGGAAAATAGGGATTCACGTACCCGCCAGGGTAGCCCGGGCGTGCTGGCGGGCGATAACCCGGGTAATATTGCGCGCTTGCCCTCAATGGGGCCCCACCGAGAGCGGAACCAACCAGCAGAATAACCATCAATCGGTTCATCGTATTACCATCCAGCAGAATTCATGGAGACCGCAGGCTCGGAAACGGCGCCGGTTAATTCGAGGATTTGCCTTTTGGCGACGGCGGTAGCTGCCCCGCCGGGATGAGGCGACGCCAGGCCGCAATTCCCGCCTGGCGTTCCGCGTCCGTGCCGGCCGCGTCATAGGGGATCGATCGGCCAGCCGGCGCCAGCCGGACCAGGTGCCAGCGCGCCAGCTCCCGGGCGGCTATCTTCCCGTGATCGAGTGCCTGGATCAGCAGTTCATAGGTTTCCGGCTGACGACGTTTCTCCGCCTCGATGCCGTTGAAGAGGTAAAGCAGGTTCTTCGCCTGAATCGCAGTGGCGTTCTCGGCCTTGGTAACGTAATCGTACATGCGGATGGACTGGCCCGCTTCTCGGCCAAGCCAGTGCCGGATGACGACAATGGCCAGATCGCGCGTGTCGGCGTGGTCCTTGTTGTTGAGGACACGAAGCAGGCCCGGCAAATCGTCGAGCGCGCCCAGTGCCACCACCGAGGCCCGCCGTTCGAGCGCATCCCGCGAAGTGGTGGCCGTGTTCACGGCATTGCCGAGCCCTCCTGGTTTGGCGGCCCAGGTTTTCGCCAGGGCGGCGATCGCCTCGAATTGCTTCCGCTCGGTGGCGTTCATCGGCGTGGCGAAATCGGGCAAGGCTTCAAAGCGAACCACCTCAGCGCTGCTGGTCACGTTGTTCCAGATGAAAAGGGCGGGGCCGGGCGGCGCCTGTAGGCGGCTGGTTTCCGTGGATGTGGAGATCACCGATTCCCCGGCCAGGGCGAAGATGGCGATATTGGCGATCGGGTCATCCGCCTTGAGACTGGACAGCTTGGGCGGACCTGGCAGATGCCGGCCGTAGACCTCAATTCCAAGTCGGGCTTTTGGCTGGCTCAACGTCAGGTCAAACGTCTCCGCCCGCAGACGCAGCCGAATGTGGGCCGGGCCTTTCTTTTTTGTATTCGTCAAAATCAAAATGCCGCGCTCCAGGGTGATATCCAGATCCGCCTTCTTGGGTTGATGAAAGCGAAATGCCGCTTCGAGGACGGGGAATGGTCCGCGTTGGCCGATGTCGGCGACGACCCGGGCGAGAACGCCGCCGCTGGACGTTTGAAATTCCGCTCCAAATAGCGCGATCAGCAATTGGTCCGGGGGCAGGTCGCCGTTGGCGGCAAGGCTCGTCCACTGGCCTTTCGCCGCTGGCGTCAGAAGGGCGCCGTATACGCCTGCGATTCGGACTTGGGCGTTCTTTTTTTGGGCCTGAGCCTTGGGGAGCGTTGGCCCAAACAGTAGCCAACAACCGGTCAGCACGCACACGCCAAACAAGGTTCGGTCGGGTCGCATGAGGCTCCTAGGATGATGAAGATTCGCTTCAAGAATGGTAATCAAATCGCTTGCTTCATTCAGGAAGAAATTGTACAGGCCGTCGTCGGCCTTTCAAGTTGATGTTTGGATTCCGGGGCCGATTTGGGACTTCGGGGCTGACGCCTGATTCGACCGCGGCGTTCCAACGGCTGCTTCCTTGCTTCGCGCAAGGTCGTGGGCCTCGAATGCACTTAGGCGTGGCCCGCGAGAATGTGCAAGCTACCGCCACTTGCGTATTCTATTCTTGCACCTGGGATTGCGGAATAGCAGTGACGGAACGACTGACGCATGAAGACGTTACTTCGCCTGCTGCGTCACCCCGCCCTTCTCACCACCACGAACCACGC
>JACPPF010000171.1 GCA_016191165.1 Planctomycetota bacterium | reverse complement strand
TCCCTCGCCAGAGGTTGAGGCGGAAAGAATGGCTCCAAGCTACGACCAAATTGAAATCGAAAACAGTCATGACCGAACCTAGATCATTGCTACAGTATAAGTTGCGTCAAAAACCAGAAACGCTAACCGGACAGTAGTGATTCTGAATGTCGAAAACCGCATCAAACGCGAATCCCAAACCCCGAAGCCGACATTTCCTGCTTTTTCTTGGATTCGAGACTCTGCTGACCAGTTTGCCCTGGCTTTCGTGTGTCTAATTGAGTCTTATTGGGCAAGGCCGCCTTCGCCAGGTCGTGTGCGGGTAAAGTTGAGTTGACCAAGCGCGTCACCCACCGCCAGAACGGAACCTTTTCGGGGCTTTGCTGTTTCATATTTAATATACCTGCCAAAGGATTTCTCGCGGGGAAAGCCGCGCTAACCCATTTAGTGGTGAGAAGTTAACATGAATCGCATTTTCCACGTTTTGGCGGCCGTGGTATTGTATTTTGGACTGGCGGCCGCGCCGGCGTCAGCTGGCGGCAAGAACACCAAGGGAATCGAGTTTTTCGAGGCGAAAATCCGGCCCGTTCTCGTGGCCAAATGTTACGAATGCCATTCCGCAAAATCGAGCAAGATCAAGGGTGGGCTGCTGCTTGATACCAAGGCGGGCGTGCTCGCCGGGGGGGACAACGGGCCGATCATCGTGGCGGGCAACCCCAATGCCAGTCCTCTGATTCATTCACTGCGGCATGAGGGCGACACCAAGATGCCGCCCAAGACCAAGCTGCCGGCGACGGTGATCCGTGATTTCGCCGACTGGATCGCCATGGGCGCCCCGGATCCGCGCGTAGGCAAAGGCGCCGCCAAGGGGTACAAGACCATGACCCTGGCGGAAGCCAAAACGTTTTGGGCATTTCAACTGCCCAAGCGCGTGCCGGCGCCGAATTTGAAGGACGCCGCCTGGGCGCGCGGCCCCATCGACCAGTTCGTCCTGGGGAAAATGCAGGAGAAGGGCCTCGCACCCGTGGCCGATGCCGACCGCACGATTCTTCTGCGCCGTCTGTCGTTCGACATTGTCGGCCTGCCTCCGACCCCGGAAGAGATCGACGCGTTCCTCGCGGACAAGTCCGCCAAGGCCGTGGAAAAGGTTGTCGATCGCCTGCTGGCCTCACCGCATTACGGCGAGCGCTGGGGCCGGCACTGGCTTGACGTCGCTCGCTATGCCGAGACCAACGGCAACGCGGACAACGTGCTATTCCCGACGGCGTTTCGCTACCGCGACTACGTCATCGCCGCGTACAACTCCGACAAGCCATACGACCGATTCATTCAAGAGCAGGTCGCTGGCGACCTTTTGCCGGTCAAGGACGCTGGCGAGCGTGATCAGAACCTGACGGCGACGGGCTTGCTCGCGCTCACGTCGCGCCCGCGGGCGCAGAACAATCCAGACTACAAGCACGACTTGATCGCCGACCAGATCGACGTCACCACTCGCGCCGTGATCGCCCTGAGCGTCATGTGCGCTCGCTGTCACGACCACAAGTTCGACGCGATCTCGACCAGGGACTACTACGCGATGGCCGGCCTGTTCGACAGCAGCCTGATGTTGTTTGGCAACAACGCCGGCAAGAAGGGCGGCAAGGGGGCGGGATTCCACTCACTCAGCACCGGCGCCCAGGTGATGGGCATCCGCGACTCCGTGCCCACCGATTGCCGCGTTTGCATTCGTGGGGAGGCGCGCAACCTGGGCGAGAAAGTCGAGCGCGGTTTCATCACCGTGTTGAAGACCGACACAACGCCCAAGGTCGATCGCACGAAAAGCGGCCGGCTTCAGATGGCTCAATGGCTCACTTCCAAAGACAACCCGCTCACCGCGCGCGTGGCTGTCAATCGAATTTGGCTGCATCTGTTTGGTCAGGGCATCGTGCGATCGCCGGACAACTTCGGCAACCTGGGTGAACGCCCGACGGATCCGGAGCTGCTCGATCACCTGGCGCTTCGATTCATGGAAAACGGCTGGTCCACCAAAAAGATGATCAAGGAAATCGTCTTGAGCCGGACCTATCAACTCAGCAGCTCCCACCACGATGGGAACTTCAAGACCGATCCGGATACGATGTTCCTCTGGCGCATGCCGGTGCGCCGGCTGGAAGCCGAGGCGATTCGCGATGCCATTCTGGCGGTGAGCGGCAAGCTCAATCGTGAGCCTTACAAGGGCACCATGCTGACAGGGCCCGCCAAGAAAAAGAACCCCAAGAAGGGGCCCAAGGGGCCGATTCTTGACAACAGCTACCATCGCACGGTCTATCTGGCCATGGTACGGGGTCGGCCGCTGCCCGAGTTGCTGGCCCTGTTTGACATTGCCAACCCGAATCTCGTGGTTGCGCAACGCGAAGTCACCACGGTGCCGGCTCAGGCGCTGTTCATGATCAATAGCCCATTCGCGGTGGAGCAATCTCGCTATTTCGCCAGACGCCTCACGGCCAATGAAAAACTTGACGACGCCGGGCGGGTACGACTGGCCTATCGATATGCTCTGGGCCGCAATCCGAGCGAATCGGAGCAACAACGTGCGCTGGATTACCTGCGTGAAGTCACCAAGACCAACCAGGCCCAGGCGTGGACGAGCTTTTGTCAAACGCTTTATGCGTCGGCGGAATTCCGTTACTTGCGATAAGATCGTTTAGTCGAGTGGGTCGCCCAACGCGAGGCCACAGCGACCAGACAATCAAGAAACCCAACCCCGAAAAGGAGTCCCACATGTTCGGCAACCCGCTTCTCAGTCGTCGAGCCATGCTCAAGGCCAGTTCGTGTGGCTTCGGATACATGGCGCTGGCCGGGCTGGCATCGCAAGAGGCGGCAGCCTCGCCGCCGGCGTCACGTGATCCGATGGCGCCGCGGGCGCCGCACTTCACCCCACGCGCCAAGCGGGTCATCTTCATGTGCATGCGCGGCGGACCGACGCATGTGGACACGTTCGACTACAAACCCGGCCTGGCCCGCCGCGAAGGGCAAACCGTAAGCGGCGTCCCCGGCGGCAATGGCCGTCGGCTCAAACCGTCGCCCTGGGAGTTCCCGCAATGCGGCCAAAGCGGTCTGCCCATCTCCTCGCTGTTCCCGCACCTGGCTCGCCACGCGGACGATCTCTGCTTGCTCAATAGCATGCAGACCAGCGTGCCGAACCATCCGCAGGCCTTCTTGATGCTGCACACGGGCGAATTCCGCTTTACGCGGCCATCGATGGGCTCGTGGATCCTCTACGGCCTGGGGACCGAGAACCAGAGCCTGCCCGGCTTCATCACCATCAGCCCGCCACCCACCCTTGGCGGCGCGCAAAACTACGGCAACGCTTTCCTGCCCGCCGCCTTCCAGGCGACGCGCATCGGCCAGCAAGGAACCGCGGTTGCCCAGGCACGCGTGGGCAATCTCACCAGCCCGCTCGGCGCCAGCCTCCAGCGCCGACAGCTCGACCTCCTGCAAAGCATGAACAACGAGCTGCTTCAGCAACAGCAGATCAACCAGGAAATCGAGGGCGTCATCAACTCCTACGAACTCGGCTTCCGCATGCAGACCGCGTTGCCGGAATTGATGGACCTCTCCCGCGAATCGCAGCGTACCCTCGACATGTACGGTGTGGACAACGGGCCAACCAGCGACTTCGGCCGGCAGTGCTTGATGGCCCGGCGTTTCGCATCGGCGGGCGTTCGTTTCATCGAAGTCTGCCACAACGCCAACTGGGATACGCACAACGGCCTGTCCACCCGCGTCCCGCAGATGTGTCGGCAGATCGATCAGCCGATGGCGGCCCTCTTGACCGACCTCAAGCAGCACGGCATGCTCGAGGATACGCTGGTACTGTGGGGCGGTGAATTCGGCCGCACACCGCACGTTCGCAATAACGACGGCCGCGACCACAACGCAACCGGTTTTTCCATGTGGGCGGCCGGCGGCGGCGTCAAGGGCGGCATCCGCTACGGCGCGACCGATGAGACCGGCATCACCGCCGTCGAGAACCCGATGCACCACCACGACCTGCATGCCACCGTCCTGCACCTCCTGGGCCTGGATCACCAGCGCTTGACATTCCGCTACGGTGGACGCGATTACAGTCTGACCGACATCCATGGCAACATCGCGCGGGGCATCCTGGCATGATGAACGAACTGGGTACGAAAAAACGCCAGCTTCCCGGCTGGTGTTTTTTTTCGCGCAAGGCGTCCTTGCGATTCGTCGAACGCTGGGCTGCCAGCCAGCCCCCCCTAATCTTGTGGAAGGCTGAACTGCCGCCAACGAGGATATTCACATGGTGGATGAAAAAGACGTCCCCGCTGATTCCGCGCCAGTTCGGGGCTTTCTCGGCTGGGTGGAGTGGGCGGGGAACAAGTTGCCCGACCCGGCGATGCTGTTCGTGTGGGCGCTGCTGATCGCCTGGCTGGCCTCCGCGCTGCTTGCGCCGGTGGATTTTGTCGACGACATCGACCCTCGCACCAAGAAGCCTCTGGAGATCAAGAATCAACTGACCGGCGCGGCGTTAACCGTCTTCCTGACCCGGATGGTCGAGACCTTCGTCGGCTTTCCACCGCTGGGCGTCGTGCTGGTCGCGCTGCTGGGCGTGGGGGTCGCTGAGCATACCGGCTTCATCGGTGCTCTCATCAAGGCCATGCTCAGTTTTACGCCCAGGTTGCTTCTCACGCCGATGTTGATCACGGTCGCCATCATCAGTCATTCGGCAGGCGATACGGGGTACGTGCTGGTCGTTCCGCTGGGGGGCGTGATCTTCTATGCCGCCGGCCGGCATCCCCTGGCTGGCATTGCCGCGGCGTTCGCGGCGGTCTCGGGCGGGTTCAGCGCCAATTTCCTTCCCTCCGCTCTGGACCCCTTGCTGCAAGGGTTCACTCAATCCGCGGCACAAATCATCGACCCCCAGCGCACCGTCAATCCACTGTGCAACTATTACTTCATGGCCACGTCAAGCTTGCTTATTATTGGCGTGGGTTGGTTCATCACGGACTGGATCATTGAACCGCGATTAAAGCGAGACACGCTGGTGGATGGCGACCCTGCGGAAATGCCGCGCATGGATCCGCTGCTTGGACCTGAAAAACGCGGGCTGGCGGTGGCGTTGGCCCTGCTTGTCGTCGCGGCGGCCGGGCTCGTCGTTGTGGCCTATCCGGAGGATTCACCGCTGCGGTCGGCCTCGGGAAGCCTCACGGAGCACAACGCGCCAGGCATGAAGATGATTGTGCCGCTGATTTTCCTCCTGTTCTTGATTCCCGGCACGGTGTACGGCTACGCGGCTGGCACCGTGAAAAGTCATCGCGACGTGATCAAGGGCATGAGCAAGTCAATGAGCACGATGGGCTATTATCTGGTGCTGGCGTTTTTCGCGGCCCTTTTCACCTATGCCTTTCGCGAATCCAACCTGGGGGCCTTGGTTGCCTTGAAGGGCGCACGATTTCTGGAAAGCATGGCGCTGCCTGCCGAGGCCACCATCATCGGCATCATTCTCATCAGCACGCTCGTGAATCTGTTGATTGGCTCGGCGTCGGCGAAATGGGCGCTGTTAGGCCCGATCTTCGTGCCGATGTTGATGCGACTGCATCTATCGCCGGAATTGACTCAGGCAGCCTATCGCGTCGCCGATTCGAGTACGAACATCATCACGCCGCTAATGCCGTATTTTCCGCTGGCGGTCGCCTTCTCGCAGCGCTACGTCAAGCAGACCGGCATCGGCACGCTCATGGCCTTGATGTTGCCGTTTTCGCTTTCGTTTCTGGCGGCGTGGACTGGTCTTCTGCTCGTCTACTGGAAGGTGCTGGGTTGGCCGCTCGGAATCGATGCGCCGTATGACTACTGAAAGCCGCTTGCCTCTGAATTCGGTTGAGCATCGTAGACCAACGATGTCCTGATCCGTGAAGTCCTGAGTAGGGTTTGTCCATTGCAGTTGGGGCAATACGTCGTTATGATAGCAGTTTATGCACTGCTACGTTGGTGCCGATCGCGGAGTGAAACATGCTTCGAATCCTCGGTTCATCCCGGTCGCTTTGTGATGGCGTCAATCGGCGTGAGTTCATCCAGGCAGGCTCGCTGGGAGCGCTGGGCCTGGGAGGTTACTTGCACGCCTCGCAACCCACTGTTCGATCCTCGTCTGCGTCGTTTGGCCGGGCCAAATCGTGCATCCTGCTGTACCTTTACGGCTCGCCGAGCCAGCTCGAAACGTTTGATGTCAAGCCCGACGCGCCGTCAGGCATTCGCGGCGAGCTTGGCACAATTGCATCCGCGATCCCCGGATTCCGTATCGGCGAGCTGCTGCCCGGAGTTGCCAGGGTGATCGACCAAACCACCGTCGTCCGCTCCATGACGCACCCCTACCCGGTTCACGGGGTCGCCTATGCGACGACCGGTCTGCCCGACCCGCGCGGCTCGCTCGAAGTGTCGCCGCGTGATCCGGCTCACTGGCCGTTCATCGGTTCTGTGGTGGACTACTTGCAAGAGCGCGAAGCACGCGGCAACGCGCCTGCGGTTCCGACCAACATTGCCATGCCCTGGCCTTTGAGCACGCGCCGCGCCAACCAACCGCACCGCGCCGGCCCCTATGGTGGTTTTCTCGGCAGCGCCTACGATCCGATCTGGACTGACTTCCAGGGTGAGGGAACCATCCCGTTCACGCAGGAGAATCGCGGCGTCGTGCGGGAATTTCGCGATCCCTACGCAGGAGTGCGAGCCGACTGCCGGTTTCAGTTTTCGTCCGCCGAAACCCGCGAGGGCGCGCTGACGCTGGATCGACTGGATCGCCGGCGCTCGTTGCTTCAACAGCTGGATCGGTCGCATCGGGCCTTCGAGGCGAGCGGGCAGGCGCGCACGTTCGATCGCTATCGCGCGATGGCCTACTCGTTGCTCACGTCCAATCGCGTGCGCGAGGCGCTCGACCTGCGCCGCGAAACCCCGCGTGTGCGTGCAAGCTACGGCATGACGTTGTTCGGCCAGGGCGCCCTGGTCGCCCGCCGGCTCGTGGAAGCAGGCAGCCGACTCGTCAGCGTGTTCTGGGACGAATACGGCCTTGCCGACAGCGGCTGGGATACGCATTACCAGCACTACCCGCGCATGAGAAATGAATTGTGCCCGAGCTTCGATCTAGCGTACTCCGGGTTGATCCGCGACCTGCAAGCACGCGGCCTGCTTGAAGAAACCGCGGTGTTGTGCATCAGCGAACATGGCCGCACGCCGCAACTGAACAACGCGCGTGGCGCCGGTCGGGATCACTGGTCGCGCGCCTATTCCGCCATCTTCGCCGGGGGCGGGTTTGCGTCAGGCCGGGTCGTAGGCCGCACGGACCGCATTGCCGGCGATGTGATCGAAACGCCCGTTTCCCCGAAGGATGTCCTGGCCACGACCTATCACCTTCTGGGAATCGACCCGGAAACCACGTTGTACGACCGCCTTGGCCGCCCGTTACCCATCGCGGGCGATGGCCGAGTTCGCTCGGAGTTACTCGCCTCTTGAGTCGGAACGGCCGTCGGTGGACATCGGAACGCGACCCCATGCGCAAGGGGCATCGCTTTGGCGCCGCCGCTCATCTTGCTCTTACCGCGAAGAACAGCACTCCCACGAGGCCGCACACCAGCACGAAACCGCCCAGAACGACGGCCAGGATCACCAGGAAAAACGCCAGCCCGATCTTGAGCCCCGTGGTGGATTGCTTGGGTTCTTCCGGCGCTTTGCGGAGCCCCGGCGGAAGGTCGGTATCTTCACCCTCGTCGGGATCCTCGTCGGGATTCTCTTCCTTCCACGCTTTCACCTCGGATTTTCGATACTTCTTCAGGGCCTCCTGATATTCGTCGCACACGTTAATTGCCCACACACCGCGATCGTCGTCGTAGGTGACGCAGGTAATCATGGCGAAGCCGAAAAGGCCAGCGTGTTCAGTACAAAGCGGGATTTCAACTTTGCGAATACGCCGATAGTTCCTCATGTTCTTGTAGACGGAGCGTTCAAAGCGCCATTTGGTCCACTCGGCCTTTTTCTTGCCACAGCGCATACAGACACACGGCAGATCGCGCCGATCGAATTCGTCCCACCAGATGAAGACGTGCGGAAGGGCCATTGGTGCATCCTGGGGGCGTGAGGCGGTCCACGCGGTGATAGGGAGTAAATTGGGTATGCGAAGTGGTAGTATTGTAGAAGTTGGGTGTTGAGACCGTCGAGTCTGTAAATTTGCCGGCTGAACCCCCGCCAATCGCTGCGCTCATGGCGGGGCTTGGCGAATGCCGGGTCAACTCTCTTCGTCCCGGCTGCGCGCTTCCCAGTCGGACAGTTGGTCCACGAGCGCGGAGAACAGAATGCCGAGCTTTGGGACCTGGAACATGGTCTCAGCAAGATGACTAAGGTCGGACTGGGCGGTGCGGACGCGATCCAGTTCGTTTTCCAGGCGGGTGATCCAGGCGGGCAGGTCGAGGCCGACGCCGCTGGGTGTGTTCGCGAACGGAGCGAGTTCCTTCTCAAGTGGGCTGACTTCATCGTCGTCTTGAAGGTAATCCGCATGTTCCATGGCCGGCTCGATCAGGGCGCAGAGCCGATCGAGCACCAGCGAGTGGACGAAGCGTTCCTCGATGCGATCGCGGATCGTGGCCAGGCGAATGCCGTGCGTGTGTTCCAGTTTGTTCAGTTCATCCACGAAAGCGTTGGCGGACTCGCGCGTGATGGATTCGACGCGCTGGCGCCAGAGCGCCGCCGCGGCGCCGTCCTGGCGCGCCAGCACCTCGTGTACCATGTTGAGCGGCTTGGCCAGCCAGGCGGCGCGGTCATAACGCGCCTTGAGCCGAAGGTACTCGAAGAGCCGGTGCAGGTTGTCGCCGTAGTCGGACTGGGTGGTAGTGGCGTTGTAGTCGCGCAGGTGATCGTAGTTTTCGACCAGAGTTTGCAGGATGATTTGCAAGATGCGTTCCGCCTCATTGCGGGCGATGCCGTTGTCGAGTTCGTCGATCAGCTTGAGCGGTCGCAGCGGGTCCGGTTCGTCCTGGAGATCCTTGAGGTATGGCCCGACGCCGCGCAGCAGGATGCCGCGCAGGTTCGACATCGCCAGGAAGCGAGCATGGAACAGATCGCGACCGTAGCGCTTGATGAACGAGGTCAGCTTCTGCCAATCGCGTTCGCTGGTGATGAGTTCGAGGGTCGCGACGCGCAAGGTCTGGCTATGATCGCGCCAGGTGACGGCGAACGGTTCGACGACGGTTTCCAGGGCATTGACGAGCCGGTCCGGGCCGACACTCTCGCGCTGAGCCGCCTCGAGCATCGCCTCGACCACGGCCTGCAGCCCGAGTTGGTAGAGGCGATCGTATTCGGTAATGCGCGGCCCACTGAGCGTTTGATTCGCCTCCATCGACCGCGCCAGCCGCAGCATCTGGTAGGTCTCGCGAATCATGCCTTGCTTGGGCAAGTTGTGAACCAGGCCGCGGAGCATCATCTGCGCGAGGCTCGCCTGCAAGATGAGTTTCGGATGTCCGCCATGCGAGAGCGGCGTGTAGAGGAGCGGCTCATTGCGGAAGCGGGCGCGGAACTTCGGCAGGATGGCGTGCGCCTCGTGCGGATTCTCGTGCATCAGCGCCCGTTCGAGCCGAATGGCAATCGCCTCCCACGGCGCGCGTCCCTTGATCTTGGCGCCCGGGCTCATCCCGCGCAAGGCCCCGACCGCGAGAGCATGGTCCAGGGCCGTGGCGATCACTTGGTTTAGCAGCCGTTCCTTGGCCGAGCGGCGGCGGTCGTATTCGGTCATCTCCTCATACGCGCCGCCAGGCTTGGGCACTTCGTGTTCGTGGATGCGATTCATCAACTCGCGCAACTCGCGCTCATTGTGTTCGGCCCGTTTCAACCAGCCAGAAAGCGCGGCGGCATGTTGCGGAAGCAACGCGCTGGCCCGCAGGCAACGCGACGCGATGTTCCAGAGCCGGGCGAGCGTGGATAGAAACTGCATCCGATCTTCAAGTCGTTCGACCTCGTGCAGCAGGTCGAAGTCGTCCTTGGGTCCATCGTCCATCACGCTGCCTTCGACGTCGTCGTCGGTGCTGTCGCGATAGGTCATGTCGTCGTAGGCCGCGCTGTAAATGGAATCCTCGTCGTCGTCCACATCGTCGTTGTTCAGTTCGTCGGCATCCGCGCCGATGCCGAGCAGGTCGAGTTTGGGAACGTGCCAGTAATCGTCAGCGTTGGCTTCGAGGTAGTCGAAGAACTTGACCGCCAGCTCGCGCAGGGCAGGGCCCTGTTTTTCATCCTCGGCTGCCAGGCCAATGGCGAGCATCCAGCGCAGCGCGTGTTGATGGAAAGAATGATCGCCATCGACCAGGGGGGTCTGATCGGCCTGGCTGAGCCAGGTCATCAAGAGGGAGGCGGAAGCGCGAAAGTCCTCGCGAAAGAGCAGGGCATGGACGACGAGGGCGAACGCCTCAACCGAGCGGAAGCCGTCGAGTTGTTCGCGCCAGAACGTCAAGTCGGCGGCGCCGGCGCCGCGCTCGCGCCAGCGCGTCAGCGACCGCGCGACATGCTCGGCCGACTGCGTCGCCTGGCTGCCGTGAACGTGATCGAGGTCGCTCACGGTCGTGGTGGCGAAGCGATCCCACCAGTCGGCGAGCCGGTGCATTTCCTTGGCCAGGTCTTGGTCCGGCTGAAACGCGCCGGACGAGGCGCCCTCGCTGAGCAATCGGCCGTAGAGGTTGAAGAGCTGATCGATGATGTGAATCAGATCGTCGATGCGTGAATCGCGCACGGCATCCTCGATCGACTGGAAGCGCGGGTACTGCCCGCTGAAGCCGAGGATGTTCCAGGGATCGACCAGCGCCCCGCAGTCGATGCCGCGTTTGAGGAGATCCTCGACGGCGCCGAGTTTTTTGGCGGCGTCGTCGAGGTGTTCCTGATTGATACAAAAATGCCCGCTCGTAAGGAGAATCTGCATCTCCGTGAGGAGTCGCACGGAGGCGACCGGGATTCGCGCGACCTGGCGGCGCGCCGCCCCGGCGTAGCCGATTTCAGCGAGCAAAAGAGCCAGGTGTCGCTGCTGAAGTTGCAAGGCGCGCTGGGACGCAAGGTACTGATTCAGGCCTTGCCGGACGCCGCCGAAAGGTTGCTTCAAAAGCTTGGCTTCCTTTTGCAGCCGCTGGCCGTGCGGACCCTGCACGGCAGGCAGAAGGTGAGCGTAGAACGCTTCGCGATAGCGGGCGATGCGCGGGACCAGGTTGGCGAGCGTCACGGTGGAATCATGGGTCTGCGGGCCCGACCCGCACACGCCGGACGCCATCAGGATCGTCCCCGCCAATACGGCAGCCGATTCGTACAGGTATTCCTCGCGCAGCTCCGCGGGCGCATCCTGGGCGCGGCGCAAGAGGCCGTCAATCAGGATTTGCCTGACGATGAAGCGGCGATAACGAGCCTGTGCATCGAGCTGATGGGGGTCCCATTCGCCGAAGCTGTAGTTGGGCCGCTTGTCCGCGGGATGGCCGAAGTCGTAGGCGCGCGGGTCGAGCGCCAGTTCGTCGAGCAATTCGAGATCGAAATAGGCCTCGGTCTTGATCGACTCCGGGGCGGCCTGCAAAATGCGCAGCGCCAGGGCGACGAGATCGTGGTATTTGCCGATCGCGACCCCGGCGCCGCGCAGGAACAGCGGAATGGGTCGAATCCGCTCGTGCGGGTAGATTTCGCCGCGGTGTTGATTCTCGAGTACGGCCACCGGGCGATGGCCGACGTAATCGTTGAGCTGCTTGAGCGCGCCGGCGACAATGCGTTCCCTTTCATCCCACGGACCGCGCTGATTCAGCACCGCCTCACATGCTCGCGCCAGGAAAAAGGGTTGCCATAACTCGGCGTCGCTCTGGTGGGCGAGGAGATCGGCATGGTGCGCCCGGTATGCCGGCAGAACTTCGTTGAACACGCAGCCCAGAACGGCCTCCGCCTGAGAGACCTCCTTGAACGCGGCCCCACCCTCGTCATGCAGTCTTGCTAGATGCAGGTTCAAAACCAGGGGCAAATCGCGCCACGGCTCGCTGGAACCACGTTCGACCAGAAATTGAAAAGCGTCCTGAAGTTGTTTCTGAAACCGCGGATCGGGTCGGCCCTCGGAGAAATTGAGAAAGCCAAGGAGCGCCGACAAGGCGACGCTCTCCTCGATGCCGGTGAAACGGTCGTCCTGGGTCATGATCCATATCCTGCCAAACCCGTGCAGCGAACGGAAGGTTTCTCGTTGCAAATGGGGCCAAATTCCTGTTGACTATTGTATCAGGTGTCCCGTCGTGGCAGAGTGCCACGTCGGTCAGGCTTTCCAGGTTGTCGGTTTTAGCATTCGCGTCAGTTTGGAAAGCCTGATCCATCTTCGCGATCATGACTGGAGATTTGCCATGCCACTTCGCGTGTTGGCCGCTTCCTTATCCGTTTGGTTCATGCTGGCCGGCCATGCAAGCGCGCAGGCCAAATTTGAAAGGACTCCGATCCTGTTCGACTTCGACATCGGCGAGGACATCGACGACACGTTTGCGCTGGCGACGGTGCTGGCCAGTCCGGAGTTGGACCTTCGCGGGGTCACGACGGTTGGACATGACCCGTACAAGCGGGCGCAGATGGCATGCCGATTTTTGACCGCGGTCGGCCGGCGCGAAATTCCCGTTGCCGCGGGCGAGCAGGGTAAGCCCACCAAGCCGCTGGCGTCCTGGCAGGTGCAGTACGGCAATCATGCGTCCGTGTATTTTCGCGATCCGAAGCCTGCCAAGGCTCGAGCGCCCGAATTCCTCTACGAGAAGCTCAAGGCAGAGCCGGGGAGGCTTACCGTTCTCGCCGTCGGCCCGCTCACCAACATCGCAAAACTCTTCACCGACTACCCCGACTCGAAAAAGATGATCAAACGCCTGGTGATCATGGGTGGATCGGCGCGGCGCGGATACAGCGACGGCTCGAAACCGCAGGCGGAATACAACATCGCCGCTGACGTGAAGGCCGCCCAGATTGTGTTCAGCGCTGGGGTGCCCCTCGTTGTTGCCCCGCTTGACGCCACGGCGATGGTCCGGCTCGATGCCAAAAGGCAGAAGCGACTGTTCGATCGGGGCTCGCTCCTGACGCTTTCCGTGCAGGCCCTCACCCAGCTCTGGCGCGACAAGAACGATCCGATCCTCTACGACCCGGTCGCCGTCGCGCTGGTGTATACGGAAAAATTCTGTACGATGGAGGAGATGTGCTTGCAGGTGGACGACAAGGGTTTTACACGTATTTCCGAGGATGGCCGGCCCAACGCTCGCGTTGCCGTCGGCATCAAAACCGACGCATTCCTCGACTGGCTCGTTGACCGCATCGCCAAGACGCAAGCGCCGGCCTGGCCGACCATGCGGGTCGTCAACGAATCGAAGCTGGTCCCGCGTGGCAACATGCCCGGCCGCGTTCACGTCTTTGAGGATTTCGAGACCGACATCGAAAAACGCTGGTGGCTCTCGGGCCGAATTCACCAGCCTGGAGCGCCGGCGACGGGCCGCGCCCTCCGCGGCGTCCTCACCCAGGATTTCGACGATCGCCAGGGCGAGACGAAGACCCTCTACACCGCGGTCGTCTTCAATCCCGTCCCTGGACCACCGATGGGGAAAAACACGCAGCTGAGTTTTCGCTATTGGCTCAAGGGAACTGACACGCTGCGCGTACAGCTCTACAGCTTGTCCAGGGGCTATCATCGCTGCCTGATGCTCAAGGGGTTGCCCCAGGGGAAGTGGCAGGAGGGCAACGTGGACATGACGCAAATGCGCAAACCCGATGGCACGGGCGGCCCGCTTTCCGAGAGCGAACGCATCGACGACATTCAGTTCTATGCCGACCCGCGCGCTGAATTGCTCATCGACGACATCGTCCTGTATGACGCCGCCGAAAAGGGCGAGACCCGACCGTTCCCCAAACGGTTCCTTTTCACCGGCTGGTTCGATTCAGGCAAACAAGGAAAGGAATGGCCAGGCAAATTCGAGATTGCCCCCAAGCTAGGATTCTTCTGGCACGCCGCCAAATCCATTCCTCATCCAAACGTCAAAGGGCAAGCGTGGATCAACATCGGCCTACGCGGCAATCGCCCGCTCGGGGCCGCGACGCATCTTTCCTTCCGCTACAAGTTGGTCGGAACCGACTCGCTGCGTATTTCGATGCCGGTGGTGCAGGCTGCAAAAGTCGGGACCAAGGGCAAGGGGATCGCGCCGGTCAGAGTCGAATTGAATGGACTGAAAACAAACGAGTGGGCGAGCCTCACCGTCGATCTCAACGCAGCTGCGCCGAACGCCCTGACCGTGGGATCGTTTGTCAGTGAAATCGGTTTCTTCGTGCCCGCAGGCGGGCAGCTTTTGCTCGACGACCTGCTCCTCTACGAGCCCCGGCAGAAGTAGACCTACCACTCGCGCGAAGGTTTGACACGTATAGCCGCAATACCGTTCGTCGAGGAGCACTTGACCAGCCCCCAGCGCAAACTGGGGGTATTGGAGGCGCCCAAACCCCCACGCTTGCCCGTGGGGTTGGTATCGCTCCGCTTGACGAACGGTATTGCGGCCAAGAATGCGCCATTTCTCAAGGCGCGGAGTATATCAGGAGTCGCCCAAAGGCGGTCCGGATGGCGATGGCGGAGTCAACTGCCCCTTTTCGCTTCACTCCTCCTCCTCCGGCTGTATGAGCAACTCGGGTTTCGCCATGAATTCGCTCAGATCGATCTTGCCGCGTTGCTCGGCTTCGACGAGTTTGAGCCGGGCTTCCAACTCCTTGATCTTGGTTTGCATCTCGGCGAGGCGGACGCTCACGTCGTCCTTGCGTTTGATGCGTGGCACTTCGGGATAGCCGAGCTGGCGTTGAAGCGCAGCGAAGAGGTAAAGCGGGTCGCGCCCGCGGTTGGCCTTGGCGATCTTGCCTTCCTTTTCACCAAACAGCGGCGCCACCGGTGCAGCGTAGTCGGGCGTCTGGCGGCGCTGATCGGTAATGTACCATTCCGAGCGCACGTAGATGAGGTCGGTGAAATCGACCGCCCCCATCTGCCGGCGCACGAAATCCAAATAGCTGCGCCAATCCGCGTCGAAGAAACTGTCGCCCGCCATGCTGCGCAGGCCCGCCTCGTAGCCCAGGCGGTTGCGACTAAGTGTCTCGAATTCATAGACAAACAGCCCCGCCGGAGTCGGCGTCCCACTGCGGTATTGCGCCTCGCGCTCAAGCACCAACAGAGCGATGTCGATGCTGAAGCGATTGCGTTCATCCTCCGCCTGATCGATGACGAACGCCTGGAATGGCGTGAAGTAATGACCGAGCCGGGCGAAACCGGACGCGAGCAATCCCGAATGTTTGAGCTCCGTGGCGAGGAACTGAATCGCCATCGGCAAGCGCGTGATCGACAGCACTTCCTCGTGGATCCGCTCCAGAACCTCCTGGGCAGGCATCTTTTCGTCGATGGCGCGCTCGCGCAGCGTGCGGAAGAAATAAACTTGCTCGATATACTCTTCGCGTTCGAGGATCGGCGTCATGGCAGTGCTTTTGCAAATCTACTACCAGCCCCTGGCGCAAATCAGCTACCAGCCCCCGGCGCAGGCCGGCGGTGAAGCCGCTTCCGTCCCCCGGCTTGCGCCGGGGGCTGGTAAAAACTGAGCGCTGGTGATAACAGAGCGCTATTGGATCCAACGGGTACTTGCACCATCTTATCGCGTTCGCGCCCCTTTTGGGCGATCGGGGCCGATTTTTCCGACGGTTCATGTCGGTCCCGGTTGGGTTTCCCCGTATTGCAATTGACAGGAATACCAAACGTCTTTACCATTTACCCTATCTTGTCCAGATTTTAAGCATTAAATGCAGGGAACCCGGGAGAAGAATCACATGTACAGTATTGTCTTGGCAACGGCGCTGGTGACAACGGCATCCACTCCGGATTTCTGTCACGGGCGACGCGGCGGCTATTCGTCCTGTTATGCGTCTTGCGGCTGTTACGGCTGCCAGGGATGCTATGGCTACGCGCCGGCTTATGGCTACGCAGGCACCGGGTATGCCGCCTTCGGTAATTTCTTTGGCGCTCCCGCCTACTACGGCGGTTGCACCGGTTGTTACGGCTGCTACGGCGGGCATAGCGGCTACGGCATTCCGGTGCCGATGGTTGGCGTCCCCGCAGGCAGAGTTCCGGCCGCGCGCGATCCCTATCCGCCGATCAACCCGGGCCAAAAGAAAGTCGATCCCCAGGCCGAGGAAGTCGGCGTTCCGAAGGAAAAGAAGAAACCCAAGGGGAAGGACGAGAAGTTCGACGAAAAGAAGGTCGATCCCGCAAAGAAGCCCGGCCTCGAAGAAGAAACGCAGGCTCGCGCCAGGGTACGCATCACCGTGCCCGAGGGCGGCAAGTTGTATGTGGATGGCCGGCACATCAACGTGAAGCCGGGCGTTCGCGTTTTCCGCACGCCGCTTTTGTCCGCGGGTGAAAGCTATTTCTACGACATCCGCCTCGATGTCACGCGTAACGGCATCCTTCGCCGCGACGAACGGCGCGTGGTGATCCACCCGGGCCAGGACGTTGCCGTCAACTTTGATCACGCGAGGCCGCCGGGCACGCTTTCGGCGCAATTACCGCGATAGCATTTCGATTGCGTCCAAACGAGAACCGGCGCGTCCGCGCCGGTTTTTTGTTGCTCCAGACCCAGGGGTCCACTGCGCTCACCCCTGGGCTTGAAACGTTCTTCTGCTACATTCAACTGTGCCCCTTGCGCGCGGAGTTGTAGCATGAATCTCTTCGAAAAATACCGGGTCGGCCATTCCTATGGCGACTTTCTCAACCAATATGGCAGCGACGTACACAAGGATCGCTGGCGCCAGCTGCACGCTCAGGTGGCGCTGACGGCCTCGCAGAAGGCGCTGCTCCAGTCGTTCACGCGCGCCATGCCGGCGCTGTGCCTGGCAGGGGCCTGGTGCGGGGATTGCGTGAATCAGTGTCCGATCTTCGAGCATTTCGCGGTCGTCGCTCCGGTCATTCAGGTGCGCTACCTCGACCGCGATGAACATGCCGACGTGCAGCAACTCCTTCAGATCAACGGTGGCAACCGCGTGCCCGTGGTTGTCTTCTTCAGCGAGGACGGCCAGGAGGTTGCCCGCTATGGCGAGCGCACCCTGAGCAAATATCGCGCGATGATGCTCGACCAGGCCGGGCCGTCGTGTCCCACCGGCATCACCCTCGGCAAGGATCCGCTCCTGGCCCAGGTGGCGCAGGATTGGCTCAACGAATTCGAGCGCGTGCAATGGATCCTGCGGCTCTCGCCGCGGCTGCGGAAGATTCACAACGATTGAAGCCTGCCCCGCTTGCGGTTTCGCGCGCAACAGCACGCCCGGCGCGCGATGGATTGGCCAGGAGTTTTTCGATGCAATCTGTCCTAGGCTTCGTCGCCGTCCTGACTTTTCCGTCGGTGCTCGTGGCGCAGGATGTTCCCAAATACCCTGCGCCGCAACAGGTCAAGGCGGCCTTCAAAAAACTACTCGATCGCCCGAAGGTTCCGCTCGACGTCAAAATCGTTTCCGGCAATAGGCTCAACGATGGCTCGCACCACTGGTTCCTAACCTTCGCAGCGGAAAAGAAGGCCGGGGGCGCGATCGAACGCGTGCCGACCTTCATCAAGATTCCCGCGGGGGCCAAAGGCCGACTCCCGGCCGTGATCGTCCTCCACGGCACGGGCGGCTCCATCGAAAGCGGCGGCGTCATGAGCTTCATCAACGATCTGGCGCAGCGGAATATCATCGGGATCGCCATCGACGCCCGCTATCACGGCGCCCGCGTTCCCGGCTCCAAGGGGTCAGTAGCGTACAATCAGGCCGTCGTTCGTGCCTGGAAGACCAAGCCCGGCGAGCCCATGGAGCATCCGTTCTTCTACGACACCGTCTGGGATCTCTGGCGTTTGCTCGATTACCTTGAGACCAGACCCGACATCGACATGAAAAAGATCGGCATGATCGGTTTTTCGATGGGCGGCATCCAGACCTACCTCGCCGCGTCCGTTGATGATCGGGTCAAGGTGTCCGTTCCCGCCATTGCCGTGCAGAGCTTTAGGTTGAGCCTGGAGAAAGATCTGTGGCAGGGCCGGGCCAACACAATTCGCCTTGCTCATCAGGTCGCTGCCAAAGATTTAGGCGAGCCGGAGGTCAATCAAAAGGTTGTCCGGGCGCTCTGGAGCAAGATCGTCCCCGGCATCACGGGCGATTACGATTGCCCGAGCCTGATCCGTTTGTTCGCGGGTCGGCCGTTGCTGATCCTGAGTGGGACGAAGGACAAGAATTGCCCCTACGAGGGCGCGCAACTCGCCATCGCGTCCGCTCGTCGTGCGTACAAGGACGCTGGCGCGGAAGCTAGGCTGAGCGTCCTCGTCGAGGACGTGGGCCACACCGTGACGCCAAGACAACGGGCCGCGGCGCTGGCCTGGTTCGAGAAATGGCTTCCCTAGGATTGCAGATTTCAAATCGCAGATTGCAGATTTGAAAAGGAAGAACCACGAAATCGGCAATCAGTCCCGAGGTATTCATGCTTCGCTGGCACCTGCTCGGCATCGACTTCTGCATTCAGCCGTCGTTCTTTTTCATGAACGCGCTCTGGGCCTTGCTCATGGCGGGGCCGTTGTCGCAGCACCAGGTTGATAACCGATTCATCCTGGTCTTCATACTGGTATGGATCGCGTGCATGTTCGTTTCGGTCATGGTCCACGAGTTGGGCCATGTTGTCGTGGGCAGGATTTTCGGGCAGCCGGGCAATATCACGTTGACTGGCATGGGCGGTCAAACGGTCGGCTCCTACGACGCGCTGCGGCCCTGGCAGCGCATTCTCGTCATCCTGGCGGGACCGCTGGCCGGCTTCGCGCTTTCCGCCCTGGTTATCGCCCTGGACGGGACCGCGTGGAACAGGTTCATGGATCACCTCATCACGGTGACGAACAGCGTTTCGTGGGAGAATTACAAGGTCAGGCTGTTCTGGATCGAGAGCACTCCGCTGAGGGAATTGCTCGTGCCCGCCCCCAACCTTTACTACGTCATTGCCGTTTCGTTGATGACATTCGTGAATCTGTTCATCAATATCCTCAACCTGCTGCCGATCATCCCCATGGACGGCGGCATGATCTTCAAGGAAATCTGCTGCCTGCTTTCGCCTCGTCAGGGTTTGAAGATCGCGTTTGGGTTTTCATTCATGCTCGGACTGGCCGTCAGCCTTTTCTATCTGGGGCTTGTGCTGGAAACCTACCTGGTAAACGAACACGAACGGAGGTGGCTCACGCCGTATTATCCATTCGGGTTCCCCGAGTTCAGTTTGATCGTCTTTATCATGTTGACCTATCGAAGTCTGGAGGCCTATTGGCAACTTGTCGCGGCGGAGCGGCATTCGCAGTACATGCAAGACGACTATTGAAGAAGGGACCAGCAAAACGCTTGAAATGCTTCGCCACCTGCGCTCGTGGCCTTGAGAAGACGCTCGCGGACGAACTGCGCGAGTTGCGGGCCGAGCAGGTTGAGCCGGGCCGCGGCGGCGTGCAGTTCCACGGCGATCTCGCACTTCTTTATCGCGCCAATCTCTGGCTGCGCACCGCGGTGCGCGTGTTGACGCCGATTCTTGAAATGGCGGTGCAATCGACCGATGACCTGTACGCGGCCGTGCAGACCATCGACTGGTCGCGCTACATGACGCCGGATCACACGCTTGCCGTCGATTGCAACGTGCGCGATTCCCGGATCACGCATTCCAAGTACGCCGCCCTGCGCGTCAAGGACGCGATCTGCGACCAGTTTGTCGCCAAGGTCGGCAAACGCCCTAGCGTCGATGTGGACACGCCGATGGTCGGCCTGAACCTCCACGTTTTCGGCGACGAGGCGACCCTGAGTCTCGACAGCTCCGGCGAATCGCTGCACAAGCGCGGCTATCGGCCGATCTTGACCAAGGCGCCGTTGAACGAGGCGCTCGCGGCGGGCCTTATTTTGCTCACGGGCTGGCGCGGCGATGTTCCTCTCGTCGATCCGATGTGCGGCTCCGGGACACTGTGTATCGAGGCGGCATGGTACGCGCTGCGCCGGCCGCCCGGCCTGACGCGACGCCGTTTCGGTTTCATGGGCTGGATGAACCACGACGTTGCGCTTTGGACCTCGGTCCGCGATGAGGCCCGGTCGCAGGTGGCGCGCGAGTTGCCTCACCCGATTCTCGGCTTTGATATTCGCGGCGATGCCCTTCATTTTTCACAAACCAATGCCAAGGCGGCGGGCATCGGGCACCTGTTGCATTTTGCGAAACGCGACCTCGCCGACTTTCAGCCGCCGGCGGGGCCGCCAGGCATCTTGATCTGCAATCCTCCCTATGGCGAACGCATCGGCGAAGAGAAGGATCTGGTGGGCCTGTACAAGACGCTTGGCAAAGTGTTTCGGGAACGATGCGCTGGATGGAAGCTTTGGGTATTCACCGGCAACGCGTTTTTGGCGAGGCAAATCGGCATCAAGCCGGCGCAGGTGTTTGATTTGTTCAACGGGCGGATTCCGTGCCGTTTGTTGGAATATGCTCTCGTATAGCCAGCCGCCGGCGCAAACCGGGGGTGATGCGACTTGCCCCCGGCTTGCGCCGGGGGCTGGTAAAAAAACTCACTTCGGCCTGCAATAGCTCAACGCCATTAACGCGTAGCCCGTGACGAGGTTCGGGTCGGCTTCCATCCAGTTGGCGGCGGAGTTCGTGAAGCTTCCATCGGGGCGCTGGCGTTTCGCGAGCGCCTGCGTGATGTCCTTGCGCCAGTCGTGCTTGACGCCCTTGCTGTCCACCACGTAATCGATGCCAAGGGCGTCGAGGCTCTTGGCCATCGTGTTGTAATAATAGTAAAGGCCCCACTTCGAACGCGTATCAGGCATGCCGGCGTTGGCGTCCACGGAGTAGTTGGCCTGGATCCACTCGTAGGCTTTCTTGATGCGCGGGTCGTCCTTGGATACGCCGCAGTAGATCATGCTCTTGATGCCCGCGTAGGTCATGCTCCCGTAACCGGGCAGGGCGCCGTTGTCAAGCGGCTTGTCGGTCACCTTGGTGACGCCGCCGGTCGCGGCCGTGTAGATGAAACTGCCGTCGTTGATGAGCTTTGCCCAGGGGCGGTCGTTATGTTCGCCTTTCAGGTTCTGGCATCGACTGACGAACACGAGCGCTTTTTTCAACGCGGGATCATCCGCGCCGACGCCGGCGGCCTTCAGGGCATCCAGAAACACTTGCGTATTGGAAAGGTCGGGCCGCGACTTGCTGTCGTAGCCGGCGCCGCCGAAGAAATCACTTTTCTGGTCCTTGCCGTCCTCTTCATCCCATTGCAACTTCTTGAGAAACGTGACGGCATCGCCGATGACCGCCTTGTATTTGGCGTCTTGTTTCGCTTCGATGAGGGCCATCACGTTGATGCTCGTGACGTAGTTTTGCAGCTGCACTCGCGGATCTTTGCCGGCGATGTGCTTCTTCTCCGGGTTGACCAGACTCTCGATGTACTTGAGCGCTTTTTTGCCCACCGGATCCTGCGGGGTCGTCTGGCCGGATTTTAGCAGACCCGTCAGGGCGATCCCGGTAACGCCGGGCGATTTATCGGTGCTCCAGCCGCCCGCCTTGTCCTGAGAGGATTGCAAAAACTCCGCGGCCTTCCGGGTGACGGCGTCCCAGGTTTTTTGGTCAGGTCCGATCGGTTTTCCCTGCGCGGACGCGAACGAGGCCACGGAGGCGAGGGCAAGGAACGCCACGGTGATTGTTGGTGTGGTGTTTCTGGTCATGATTTCCTCCGTCAAGAAACGATGAGGACGGTAGCCGCAAACCTGATGCCAGGTGGCATGTTTATTCTACTACGACGGCGGCGCAGAAGCGCCGGTCGAATTTGACGGGCTTTTTTTTCAAGCGGGTCGTCCACGGCTCTGTTCGGAACGGGGGCGGCGGAATTCTGGCGCAATCCACGACACGTGAAGAAATGCGCCTTGTCTGAGGCGACGATTTCGCCTCCAGTGGTTAGGAAACGCGCAGAACCGCAAATCGCCTCGGGGGGGGGAGGCGAATGCGGCTCGGTTCGTTGAGTTCACGGTCAAATCATCCTAACGGCTCGCTGCGCTCGCCATTGGGCTTTGGAGGAATTAGTCGATGACGGCGAGGATGTCGTCCTCGGACATGATGAGGTATTCTTCACCATCGACTTCCACCTCGTTGCCCGCGTAGGACGAGAACAGCACACGGTCACCTTCCCTGACCTGGAATGCGGCACGTTTGCCGTCTTCGAGCAGACGGCCATCGCCCAGGCTGAGCACCTTGCCCTGGCGGGGTTTTTCCTTGGCCGTGTCGGGCAGGAGGATCCCGCCGGCGGTTTTTTCCTCGGCTTCGACGCGTTTGACCAGGATCTTGTCGTTAAGTGGAATGACCTTCATGTCGCGAGTCCCTCGGTGTGGGGTGCGTGAAACGCACCGGATGTTGTCCAGGTGCGCGAGCCGCACCTCGGATTAGATTATGGTTCTTCGCCTTCCTGGTTCAGGATTTCTTGATAGGCCTTGAGCGCCCGCAGCATCGTGTGCAAAAGGATGGCCCGGCTTACCGGCTTCGGGATCACACTGTACGCCCGCACCTGGAAAGCCTGGCGAATGACGTCCTGTGTTGCGTTGGCGGTCACGAGGATGCACGGTAACAACGCGTTGATCTGGTGGGCGATCTCGACGGTCTCCAGTCCATTCATCCGCGGCATCTGGACATCGAAAAGTGCCAGCTGGATCGAATGCTCCTGAATGATCTCGATTGCCTCTTCGCCCGAAGACGCCAGATGCGTTCGATACCCTTCTGGTTCGACAATTTCCCGCAGGGTTTCCCGGCAGGTGTCGTCATCATCCGCAATCAGGATCGACCACGGCGCGTTGCTTGCGGTAGTCATGCCGCACCTCACAAACTGTTCCAGAGAAACAAAGTCTGCGGCATCAGGCCCATGAAGGCACTCCCTCCAGGGTGGGAGGTCATAGTGCAAACGCCATACCGCCTCACGTCGAGTTGACAAAAACGCCGTAACTTGCTGATATAAATAAGCATACGATCCAAAAAAAATCAAGTCCCTTTGCTGGATTATTCACGCCAGCCTGCCAAAAGTACGCAAAACCCTGTCAAATTGGCCCAAGGTGTAGCTTGGGCCTTCCAGGCTGGCAGCCCATGTTAAGGCTCGCGCCCCGTGAGAAGTCATCAAAAAAAACGTTGCAACATGTTCCAAATTATCGGCTTATGAAATCAGGTGGACTTCTCACTTGCTTTGAGGTACCCGGTGCGGGTTTTGGGAATTCCGGCTCTCCGTCAAATCAGCTGATTAGCTGTTTTAGCCCATCCGAACCGATCCAACACGCGCAGGCGAAAATGGAAGAAATTTGTCATGCCGAAAGCCCGCCACAGGATGTTTCGCAAGCCATGGTTGAAGCCCTCG
>JACPPF010000106.1 GCA_016191165.1 Planctomycetota bacterium | reverse complement strand
TAATCTGCCATTGCACGTCCGTGAGGTCGCTGGGATAATGACGCCGTTCCATGGCTATGGCTCCTTGCAATCCTTTGGTTGGGAAAGCGGGAGCCTAGCCTTTTTGTGTACAAATGGTCAATTGGAAAACACGCTCTAAGAGGGCGCCCTGAACCCCGCGAATCGCTACGCTCATCGCGGGGCTTGAGGAAGAATAACATGACCCACTTCCAATCCTGGCTCCAAACCGAATCGCGCCGCCAGTTCCTCGGCCGCGGCGTCAACGCGGTCGGCTTCGCGGCGCTGGCCTCGCTCATGAGCGAAAATCGCGCCAGCGCCGATCCCACCGGCCACGGGGCGGCGCTCGCGCAGACGCACTTCCCCGCCAAGGCGCGCAACGTCATCTATCTGCACATGGTCGGCGGTCCGCCGCAGATGGATCTTTACGACTACAAGCCGCGGATGAATCGGTATTTCGACGTTGATCTGCCCGATTCGGTGCGCATGGGGCAGCGCCTCACCACGATGACGTCGCGCCAGCCGCGCTTCCCGATCGCGCCGTCGAAATTCCGCTTCGCGCGGCACGGCCAGTGCGGCATGTGGACTTCGGAGCTTTTGCCCTACACTTCGCGCATGGTCGATGACATGTGCTTCATCCGCACCATGCACACCGAGGCGATCAATCACGAACCCGCCATCACCAACATGCAGACCGGCAGCCAGGTCACCGGCAAGCCGTGCCTGGGCGCGTGGGCGTCCTACGGGCTCGGCTCACTCAATCAAAATCTGCCGACGTTTGTCGTCCTTGTCGCCAGACCGTCCAATCAGGAACAGGTGCAGGCGATCTCCGCGCGCCTTTGGCAATCGGGCTATCTCCCCGGTGAACACGCGGGTTGCAGCTTCCGCTCGGCCGGCGATCCGATCCTTTATATCAACAACCCGCCGGGCGTCTCCACGGAAGTGCGCCGCCGCACGCTCGATGGCCTGCGCCGCCTCAATGAGTTGAACCTGCAAACCGTCGGCGATCCCGAGACGCAGACGCGCATCCAGCAATACGAGATGGCCTTCCGCATGCAGGCGAGCGTCCCGGAGCTCACGGACATCGCCAGCGAGCCTGCGTCCACGTTTCGCCTCTACGGCGACGCCGCCCGCAACCCCGGCACGTTCGCGAACACGGTGCTGCAAGCTCGGCGCATGGTCGAGCGCGGCGTCCGCTTCGTGCAGATCTATCACAACAACTGGGACACGCACGCCAACGTCGCCGGCCGGCTGCCCGATCAATGCCGCGATGTCGATCAAGCCTGCTGGGGCCTCGTGCAAGATCTGAAGGCGAAGGGCCTCTTCGAATCGACCCTCATCATCTGGGGCGGCGAGTTCGGCCGCACCATCTACTCGCAGGGCGGTTTGACGGCGCAGAACTATGGCCGCGACCATCACCCGCGCTGCTTCACGATGTGGATGGCCGGCGGCGGCACGCGCGGCGGCCAGATCTACGGCTCCACCGACGACTTCTCCTACAACATCGTCGAGAACCCGTGCCACATCCACGACTTCCACGCGACGGTCTTGCACTTGCTCGGCATCGATCATTCGCGTTTCACGGTCCGCTACCAGGGGCTGGACCAGCGGCTGACGGGCGTCGAGCAGGCGCACGTCATCAACGAGTTGCTGGCGTAAGAACCGGTATGGCCTTCTTATTTCGGTGCATCCATGAATATCACCGATGAGTTCGTCACACTGGTAAGGCGGCTAGAGGAAGACAAGATCGAGTTCGCCGTTTGCGGCGGCCTGGCCCTGGCGCTTCATGGGTGCCCGCGCTACACCAATGACATCGATTTGCTTGTCGCGCCCAGCGACCTGCCAGCCGCGCTCGCAGCGGCGAATGCCTGTGGCTTTGTCGATGAACCGGAATCGCTAAAGCTGGGGCAGCAAACCGGACGGCTCGTCGAGATTTGCCGCCGCAACAAATTCCACGGCGAGGATTTCCTCACGCTTGATCTTGTGCTCACGAGTCCTGTGCTGGAAGATGTCTGGCAGGGGCGCGTGCGCTTTCAATGGCATGAGCAATCCTTTGACGTGGTGACCGCGGCGGGGCTGGCGAAAATGAAATTGCTGGCCGGCAGGCCGCAAGATCTGGCTGATATTCAGAGTTTGGGGTTTGCCACCGATGATCCTGCTATCCAACCCTGAAAGACCGCCGCTCGAATCCGCGCAGCGTGCCGTCGTCGTCGATTACTCCCCCGCAGCGATTGACCGCCGCATGCGCGAGCTGGCGTCGCTTTGGGAATTCTGGCGGTATCTGCGAAAGTTCAAAACCGTCAAAGATCGTAACTCGCCGCGCGCCATCGAATAGCGCCCAAGCCCCGCGATGAGCGCAGCGATTCGCGGGGGGACAGAACCTGCGACCACCCGCGGCCACCCCCGCCAATCGCTGCGCTCATGGCGGGGCTTGAATTGTCCCATCACCACCCCCATGATGCAGCAGTACCGCGATGCGAAAGCCAAGCATCCCGACATGCTGCTCCTGTTCTGCATGCGTATCCTGCCTTGACACGTCGCTTTTCCCCACGGACAATTACGTCGTGACCGGAATCTTGGCGCTGCGTTTTGCCAAACCGACGAGCCACCTTTGGTCTTACCGTACCGCGAAAGGAAAAGTCGAATGACCGTCGAGCATTTCCAGAAAACCCTTGAGACCTTGATGTCGCGCCAGCCGTTCAAGGCGTTTACGATTGAGCTGAACGCCGGTCAACGAATCGAGATTGACAATCCGCTCGTGGCCGCGTTTAGCGAAGGGGCTGGTGTCTTTCTCGCGCCGGGAGGCGTACCTGTTTTCTTCGATCACGAGAGTGTTAATCAGATGGGTGCAACTGCCCATTCTACAGGTGAATTTACGTCTTTGAATCGAGAAGGAGCAGCGTTTTGATGGATTAATTGCACGGAGCGCAGCTGAAAAGGAGCATGGAGCATATCCTTGCCGTTACCAAACCTCGGCTCGGAG
>JACPPF010000113.1 GCA_016191165.1 Planctomycetota bacterium | reverse complement strand
TTGTTTGGAAACCCCAGTGTCGGGCAGGATGCCTTTTGTTTGCAATACCAGAATGTCAACGAGCGGGACTAATCACCCAAATCTCCTTGTTGGTGCTTCCTTTTCCCTGAAAATTGCCGGTGTGGACTGATCGCACCCGTTTTCTGGCCAACCATCGTTGCCGATTCCATGTACGGTAGTGAAATGGCATTCTCGAACGCGATGAAATGTGGTGATTGGACTTCGAGGAATGACCAAAAAGTCAGAAAATGCACGCTTGCAACAGTAACACATGAATTTGAGTTCGTTCAACGGTCTGTTAAGAATCCTGATGGGAGCACACTTGTGGTCCCTCAATACGTTCAAGCTAGATTGAAGGCGTGGACTGCCGTTTTGCTAACTGTTAGCGCTTCAGTAGGGGTTGTATTATTCTGGTCCATCTGGTATAAGGCTGTTTCATTTTTTTTCGGAATCGCCAAAAACCGTGGGTATGTTGAAAACAAAAACTGAGGCGAAGAAAAATGGTTGGAGGGATACCGTTATTCGGAGAAATCCCGGTGAACGCTCACCATCAGCGCGACGCTGACCTTCGACTCCAACGGCAACCGCAACGGCGGCAGCTACTCGACGCAATACAATCAGATGACCGCCGACGCCGACTGGAACTACTACTACTACGACCACAGCGGCCGGCTCACCAAAAAGATCGAAGTCGGCACCGGCATCGCGTGGAAGTACGCCTGGAACGAAAGCAGCAAGCTCACGCAAGTACGCCGGTGGAGCGAGGACCCCGACACCGTCGGCACCGCCATCTTGCAAAAGGCGCTCGACTACAAGTATAATGCCTTTGGCCTGGTGCTCGAAAAATCGCTCGACGGCAGCGGCGGCAACTCGCCGGTGACTCAACGTTATGCTTATGAAGGCGCCAACGTCCTTGCCGACCTCAACGGCAGCAGCTCTTTGACAACGCGCTATTTGCGAACCGACCGCACCAACCAGCTATTGGCTCGCATCGACAGCGGCGTCCCACGCTGGTACCTGCTCGACCGCTTGAACTCGACGCGCGACGTGATTGATGCCACTTGGCATCGCTCGTCAACGCTTCCGTCACGCCCTGACGCTATTCGTTCGTCAGGACAACTGGCGCGAAATTTTTATTAAAATGCGATTGGCCGCTGCGAGTTTGCCGATCGTCAGCGTCCGCTCCTCCAGCTCGGCCTTCAGCGCGCGAATCTCCTGATCGCGGGCATCGACACCGTTCTTGCCCTTGGCCAGCGCCGCCTCGCCAGCGGCAAGGAAGTCGTCACGCCAGCGATACAGCGTCTGCTCGCTGATGCCATAGCGCCGCGCCAACTGCGCCGCCGGCTCCTCCCGGCGCAGCAGCGATAGCACCGCTTCCCGCCGTTGTTTCACGGTCAACTCCGATCGTCCCGGCATCGTAAAACCTCCTCCGGGCCAGGTAATCATTAGTCTACCCGAACCGTCGGATTCCTCCCGCATGCCGATTCCCAGGAACCTTTAGCAATACACTATGCTGGTTGTTCGCCTCTGGCCGATTTCTCGTTTGGCCATTACACCAGGCGAAAGAGGTTTCACACGTTCAGTGATCGGCACATTGGCTGATCCTGGGGGGACGCCATGGCAACCGAATCCGTGTCGCATGGTCATGTGGGTTTGCAGCGACATCCGCCCGGGCTTTGCGTTCTTTTCGCCACCGAGATGTGGGAGCGTTTCAGCTTCTACTCGATGCTGGCGATGTTCACGCTTTACTTGCGCGACGCGGACGAGGGGTTTGGCTGGACCGCCAGCGAGGCGACCACGCTGTACTCCAACTACCTGATGTTCGTCTACGCCAGCCCGCTCGTCGGGGGCTTTTTGGCGAACTGGAAGCTGGGCTTTCGCCGGGCGGTCATGATCGGCGGGCTGTTCTTCATCGCCGGGCATTTGCTGCTTTCGTTTCGGTCGCTCCCCATCGTTTATCTCGCGCTGGTCTGCCTGGTGATTGGCAACGGGTTCTTCAAGCCGAATATCTCGGCGATGGTGGGCAACCTCTATCCGTCGGGCAGCCATCTCAAGGACCGGGCTTACAACATTTTTTACATGGGCATCAACGTCGGCGCCTTCCTGGCGCCGGTGACCGCGGAATTCGTCAAGGGGGCCCACGGCTATCACCCGGCATTCGCCGTGGCGGCGGGGGGCATGGTGATCTCGGTCGCGATCCTCTGGTTGTTCAAGGCTCAGGTTGAAGAGCCCGACCCCATCGTTCCGCACGCCGCTGGCAGCGACATCCAGGAGACCGCCATCACCGAAGACATCCCGCCCAGCGACGGACACGCCCAGGGCGTGCAAGACGCGGAACGGACGATGGCCATGACCGAGCGCACGCCTGCCGGCGGCGCGCCCCGCACGGGTGGCGTCGGCACCAACGGCGCGGCCGATTTGCCGTCCATTCAGAATCCCATCGACGCCATCCCCGACTGGAAACGCATCGGCGCCTTGCTCGTCATCTTTGCCATCGTCATCGTCTTCTGGATGGTCTTTCACCAGAACGGCTCGACGATGACCTACTGGGCCAACAAGAACACCGACTGGACGGCCGTGGAAGAGGTCGTCAACACGGTTCGGGCCTCCACGTTTTTCTGGGAAGACGAACACCCGCCTTTCAAGATGACCGGGGTCATCGCTCACGCGATCAATCCGTTCTTCGTGGTGACGCTGACGTTTCCGCTCGTCTGGTTCTGGAAGTGGCTTGACGCGAAAGGGCTCGAACCGTCCACGCCGATGAAGATGGCGATCGGCATGGTCCTGGCCAGCGCGGCGTTTGTCTTGCTTTTCCTTGGCGCGCGTGTCGGCGAAGCAGGCGCGACGGATACGATGCTGCACGATTTCAAGGTGTCGCCTCTGTGGCTGGTCGGGACGTATGCCGTGCTGACGCTGGCGGAGTTGATGTTGTCGCCGATGGGATTGGCCCTGGTCGCCAAGGTGGCGCCGTCCCGGTTCCTGGGTTTGATGATGGGAGGCTGGTTCGTCGCTGGCGCGATCGGCAACAAGCTGACGGTCATCGGCGTCTACTGGGATCAATGGCTGCACTCGACCTTCTGGATCGTGTTGAGCGCTCTGGCCCTCCTGATCGCGCTGGTGCTGCTGGGATTGCTGAAGCCGCTGAAGAAGGCGATGCCGGGAGTGTGATGCCCGTCTCGTCTCGCCTCTCCCTCGGGGCGAGGGGTAGATGTGAGGGTGCGCGGCCTGCGGGGCAACTCAATGTCAGCGACGGATCAGTTTGCCGAGCGCCCTCACCCCCCGGCCCCTCTCCCGGAGGGAGAGGGGAGAACTTCCGCAAGCGTTGCTCAGGCCGCGGCACGCATCGGCGGATTCTGCGCCGGCGCCGAGGGTGGCGTGTTCCGAATCGCTTGCCACGTCTGGACCATCGGGATCGCCCACAATGGCAACGTGGCGAAAAGCGCGGCGCAGCGATCCTTCAGAATCTCCAGGCCTGGCAAATACGCCACCGCCATCGTTGCCACGAAGATTACGAAAACCGCAACCAGCCAGCGCGGCACGGCCAGCGTCTCCTTGCTCTCCCAGACCTTGGCGAGCAGGCACATCGTTATCGGCAAACAGAACATCAAGTAATGCGAATGGCTCACCGGGCTGAAGATCGTCATCAACACGATCAGGCCCGCGAATGGATGGGCAGCGAGCAGGCCCTGCCCTGCCCTTTCGCCCTGGCGCGTCGTCGGCCAGAGCGTCAGGAACGTCATCGCGAAGCCCAGCAGCAGGTAGAATACTTTTCCCAACCCATGCATGTCCTGCGGCCTGTCAAACGGATCGCGGTACATCCAGTTGTGGATCGCGTTTTTGACGCCGACCGAATCGGTCGCGTTGACGCCGACAATCTCTTTTTTTCGCGACGTGTCCTCGCTCATGTTGAGAAGTGGCCCGAAGAACACGCGGCTATAGGTCTGATAATGCGTGATCGCGCCTTCCGGCCCAAAGACGGCGCCGGGGATGATGACGAGACCGAGGACAAGACCGACCGCGCTGCCGAGCAGGGCCTTGCCGTCGCGCTTCCAGAGCGGATAGACGAGGAGATAAGCCGGGATTACTTTAATGCAGATCGCCACCGCCAGCCAGAGCCCGGCGCGAAAGTTCAGCCCGCGCAACCAGCACGCCAGGGCCGCGCACAACATGCTCAGGATCAGGATGTTCACCTGCCCGCGCATGAGCGTATGGCCAATGGGCGAGAGGCAGATCAACACGGGCACGAAGCGCAGCGCCCACCAGCGCCGGCAGAAGGTCGGCTGGTCGCGAAACGCTGGATCGGTGGAGCGCTCCTGCAGGGCCGACGCCAAAACGTGAACGCCGACGCAAAGGCAGATCACGTTCAGCACATAGAAGATGACGACCGACCAGGCATGGGGCACGTAGCCCGCGTGATCCTCGGTAAAGGGCGGGTCGGCCAGCGGTGTGAACAAGATGGCGAACAGCGGCGGGTAGTTGTAGTGCCAGCCGTTGTCGTCGATGACGTCGTAAATGTCGCCCCCGGTGCGAACGGCCCAGGCCGCGCGCTGGAAGCAGCCCAGATCGCACATGCGCCGCTGCAGGAACGCGCCGCGCAAAAGCACGAGCAATCCGAAGGCCACGACCGTGTAGACCAAGAGCAGGATCGCGAGTCGCTCCCAGCGCGACAGCGGGGCGCGCGATGGCGTATTGAACATGGTTCCATCCCTTTTTTTGTCCTCCCCCCTCTCCCTCTGGGAGAGGGGTTGGGGGTGAGGGTGCTCGGCCCTCGATTTCTTCGATAATTTCCAGGACGGCGATGGCCCAACATCCTTACCCTCAGTCCCTCGCTAGGCGGGAGAGGAGAAGTCCGCTCACGCCGCCCGGCGCAGCGGCGCCCGTTCCTCCTCGGCCGCGAACTCGGGCGAGGCGTCCTTGAGGAGATAGCGCGGGCGTTCCTTGACCTGTTCGTAAACTCGGCCGACATACTCGCCGACAACGCCGATGCCGCCCAGCGTCGTGCCGCCGACCATCCAGATGCTGGCCATCAGGGCGTACCAGCCGATGTCAACCGGCGTGTCGGCGAACCCCCAGCGCATCACGCCGACGAAAGCGAGAAACAACGCCAGGGCGACGAACCCGGCCGCGGCGAAGAACGTCAGTTGCAGCGGAACGCGCGAAAACGACAACATGCCGTCGCACGCCAGGCGGAGCATTTTCCGCAGCGTGTACTTGGACATGCCGGCGGCGCGCGCGGCGGGCGTGTAGGGAATCGTCGTGGAAGGAAAACCGACCCAGCTCACCATGCCGCGCAAAAAGCGGTGCGTCTCGCGCAGGCGCAGAAGCCCGTTGACCGCCCGGCGCGTCATGAGCCGAAAGTCGGCGGCCGCGGCCCGCAGCTCCGTATCGCTGATCGCGCTCATCACGCGATAAAACAGGCGTGAGGTATTCCGCTTGACGAAGCCAAGCTGAGGATCGTCCTCGCGCAGCGTCAGGACCACGTCATGGCCGGCTTTCCATTTTTCCAGCAGCAGCGGAATCAAGCCGGGCGGATGCTGCAAGTCGGAGTCCATCGAGATGACCACGTCGCCGCTGGCGTATTCCAATCCCGCGGTCAATGCGACCTGATGCCCGAAGTTGCGTGATAGGGACAAATACCGCACACGGCGATCGGCCGCGGCCATGCCGTGAAGCACGCTGAGTGTGTGGTCGCGCGAACCGTCGTCCACATAGATCACCTCGATGTCGTATTCCGGCCCCAACGTGTCCAGAACCTTCGCAAGCTCGGCGTGGAATGGAGGTAATACTTCCTCCTCCTCAAAGGCAGGGCAAACGATGCTCAGCCGGGTCGTCTTGGATATCATGTTGGCTCCTTCCCCGCGCGGATATTCAGGGCCCTCGCCAGGGTACGCTTTGCGGTTTCGCGCGCCAAACGAATACTACCTGGCACGGGATTCATCACATTCCCCTGGTGGAGCCAATCCGTTGCGCGCCGCAAACGCCGCATGGTGCGGCTTCCAGTCCGCGCGCTCAGCGTTTCCTTTGGATTCGGAATCGTACTTGAGCAAATAGTTGGGCCGGCTGCGGACCTGCTCCCAGATTCGGCCCAGGTATTCGCCGAGGATGCCGATGGTCACCAGAATCGCGCCTGCGAGCACGTGGCTCGACACGATCAGATAATGTTCCGTCAAACGAAATTCGCCCGGCTGAAGGATGAAGTGCAGGAGTGCCGCCAGCGCCCAGATCAGGCCGACACAGAGCGTGATTATGCCGAAGGTCGTCGCCAGCGTGAGCGGCTTCTTGGAGAATGAGAACAGGCAGTCCTTGCCGAGCGTGATGAGCTGCCGGAACGAAAACTTGGTCTGCCCCAGCGCTCGGTCGTTGGGCCGAAAGGGGACTTCGAGATAGGCGAAGCCCATCCAGTGGACCAGACCCTTCATGAATCGGTGTTTTTCCTGCATGCGCATGAGAACGTCGGCGACCTTGCGCGTCATCAGTAGGAAGTCGGAGGTCTCCCGGCGAATCTCGATTTCGCTCAACGAATGCAGGACGCGGTAGAACGCCTGGGTGCCGAGTTGATTCAGCCAGCCGGGCTTTTGATACTCTTGCCGGACGGTGATGACGAGATCGACGGGTTCTCTGGCCTTCTCCAGCAGCAGCGGAATCACCTCGGGCGGATGTTGCAGATCGGTGTCCATGGTGATGATGAGCTCGCCGCCGGCATGTTCCAGTCCCGCTTGCAGCGCCGCCTCCTTGCCGAAGTTGCGAGCCAGGGACAGGACGCGCACGCGCGCGTCAAGGGTCGCCAGCGTCTTCATTGCGGCAAGCGTGTTGTCGCGGGAGCCGTCGTCGATGTAGAGGACTTCAAATTCGTACACGGATTCAAGCGGCGCCAGGACCGCGCTCAATTCGCGATGGAAATGCGGCAGCACTTCCTGCTCTTGGAATGCCGGGCAGATGATGCTGACCCGGGTTTTCGGCTCGGTCATTCCGTGCCCTCGTTTCCGGATTGTCGAGGAAGGGCCAAGTCGCGCGCGGCCCCAAGGCGGAGAAGTTGTTGAAAATAACGAAGTGGATTAGGTGTGTCCAGACCGACTACGAGCCACGAGCCGAAAGCCTGAGCAACGGGTGTTCGGGAGCCCGTCGTTTACGCTCAATGCCGTTCGTCAAGCGGAGCGATACCAACCCGACGCGCAAGCGTGGGGGTTTGCGCAGCCTCTCAAAACCCCCAGCTTGCGCTGGGGGCTGGTCGAGTGGCCTTCGACAAACGTTAATGCGCTCGCGCTGCCGGCTAGCAAAACGAACTCGCCCCATTCGGCCCGAATCACGCACATTTCGCAACCCGGCGATCGGCATGGATGAACTCAGATGGTGAAACAAGTCGAAAACCTGCCGCAGACACGGCTTCCAGAAATGACGGATGGCTCAGCCAGCGCAGTTCGTTGACGCGCTGTTGAAGTAATCCATCAGTTTCGGTGCAATCGCGGCCAATCAGGGTCGCATCAAAATGGCCGGGATGGCACATGATCTCAACGGTGTCCCCCGGCATCGCCTCGAGCCAGCGGATGAAGAACTCCGGGTTTTCAATGCAGGCCGGGGAGGCGATTCCCGCCAGCCAGTCGTTGCCGGGGAAGCCGAGCCCTTCTTGCAGTCGGCTCATCCGCCGGCCAAGCCAGCCTAGAAGGGCCCTCTTGAGGCGGGCGCCTGGCAACGTGCGCACCACGTTCCACGGCTCCTGGATGCGGCGGACATAAGGCCTGAACGGCAACTCCATCAGGACATTGAAGAGAATTTCACCTATCGGTGAGAACAGGCAAGTATGCTGATGGCAATTCAAAAAGCGCGGATAGTGGCCCACGAGATCCGCGAACCGGTGCAACTGGAGCCGCAGTTCCACTTCGATCTCGCCTGGCTCAAGCAGGCCGAGGAACCAGCGCCGCAAGAAGATGGGCAAGGGCCAAAAGGTTCCGTCGGATTGAATCAGACTCGGAACCTGGGCCGGCGAGGCAAGTGGCGTATCAAGGGTCAGGTTGGGATGCCAGCCCAGCTCCAGGCTCGCCCCCAGCTGGCGCCAGCGCCGGATCGCGTCCCTGGTATGCGGCGAATTGACCAGCAAGGCCGAGCCGGTGAGAACTCCCTGCGATCCAAGTTGCAGGATCCCAGCCGACGTATTCGGTCCCATGCCAATATCGTCGGCGATGACGAGCAGTCGGCGTTCCCGTTGGCCAGGCATGAGATCTCCGCGCGGTCGTCAAATTTACGGGGGTGACCCTTCTCACAATGTACAATTGCTAACGCAGAACAGTCCTTAGGGTCAATAGGTTTCTATCGGCGCGAGAACGGTCGAAACTTCAATGACCTTGCGGAACGATTTCAACCTTCAATTGAATTGCCTTTTAGGGTTTCGTGAGGTAGGGTTGAACCAGCAAACGAGGTTGCCGGTTTTTTTGCGGCAAACTTGGAGCAAGTCGAAACGCTTGACCTGGATCGAAACGCCTTTCATCCTCGAAAGGGCAAACCCGTCGAAAGACGGCGACGCAAAGCGATGGGCCTTAGCCTTCTGGTCAGGCGCGGGATTTCGCGCTTGAATGGAAAGGTCGCCACGCTACCGAAGGGTTGGACCGGTGAAGAGCCCGTCCGTCCCCGGATGTCACGCACATCCGCCCGATCCAGGGGCTACTCACAAGGTGGCCGCGTTTCGACTTGCTTTGCTTTTTTCAAACACTGCGGATCCCAGGGATTCACTTCGTTCATCCCCGGGCTTGGTGCGCTTATCCAATCACCATAAAACAGTAGTCAGTCCGAAAGTCCCTTGCAGGATCTCACCATGACCACGCGCATTCGCTGGCTCGGGCACGCCGCCATGGCGCTTGACACCGCCGGCTCGAAGATCTTGATTGATCCATTTTTCACTGGCAATCCAAAGGCCGTCATCAGGGCAGCGGAGGCCGAGGCCGATTTCATCCTCATCTCACACGGGCATGGCGATCATGTCGGCGACAGCGTTGAGATCGCGAAGCGAACCGGCGCAACCGTCATCAGCAATTACGAAATCGCCTGCTGGCTCGAACAGAAGGGCCTGACCAAGGTTCACGGCCAGCAACACGGCGGCGGGTTCAATCATCCCTTTGGCCGCGTGAAGTTGACGCTTGCCTTCCACGGCTCCGCCCTGCCTGACGGTTCCAACGGGGGCAATCCGTGCGGGTTCCTCATTTACCTCAAAGACGGCAAGAAAATCTATCACGCGGCCGACACCGGCCTATTCGGCGACATGCGCCTGATCGGCGAGGAAGGCATCGACCTTGCGATTCTGCCCATCGGCGATAACTACACGATGGGCCCGGACGATTCCATCCGGGCGATCAAGCTGATTCAGCCGAAGCAGGTGATCCCGATCCACTACGATACATTTCCAATCATCGCTCAGGACGCCCAGGCCTGGGCCGCGCGCGTGAAGGCGGAAACGAGCGCTCAAGCCATCGTGTTGCAACCCGGACAAGAGATCACGCTTTGATGTCCTCGTATAGCGCCTGCATGGCGCCGCCCGCTCGCCACGCCGCGGGCGGCTTGGAAACCTGTCCCCCATCATATATCATAAAGTTTTCGCCGGCACAGAACGAATCGCCCTCGGATGAACCGGCCATGACGGATTCGCTTCGCATTGGTTTTCTCGGCGCAGGCAAGATGGCAACCGCCCTGGCCCAGGGATGGATTCGCGCGGGGCTGGCGGCGGTCGAGCACACCTGCGCCAGTGATCCGGTTCCTGCCGCGCGTGAACATTTCGCGAAAGCGACCGGTGCCGCCTGTTTTGCCGACAACGCTCGAGCGGTCAATTCCTGCGACGTGCTGGTTGTAGCGGTCAAGCCGCAGAACATGCCCGACCTGCTCAGCGAAGTCAAACCGGTCGTGGTCCCACGCCACGTCGTGATTTCGATCGCGGCCGGCATCACCTTGAAGCAACTTGCTACCAGTCTTGGCCAGGACCGGCGCATCATCCGCGTCATGCCCAACACGCCATGCCTGGTCGGCGCCAGCGCGTCGGCGTTCGCGGCCTCGACGACGGCAACCCCCGCCGATGTTCAACTCACGGAGCGCCTGCTCAACAGCGTCGGTCGGGCCGTGCAGGTTCCGGAGAAGTTGCTGGACGCGGTGACAGGGTTATCCGGCAGCGGTCCCGCGTTTGTCGCTGTAATGATTGAGGCCCTGGCTGACGGCGGCGTCCGCATGGGTTTACCCCGCGATTTGGCGATGATGCTGGCAACGCAAACCGTTCTTGGTTCGGCGCAGATGCTGTTGGAAACCGGCCTCCATCCCGCGCAGCTCAAGGACATGGTCGCCAGTCCCGCGGGCACCACCATCGCCGGACTGCACGAACTCGAACGCGGCGGCCTGCGCGGCGCCTTGATGGATGCCGTGGAGGCGGCGACAAACCGGTCAACGGAACTGGGTGGGAAATGACTCAGCGGCAATCCCCACACCAGCCCGGAGCGCAAGCGACGGGGTCCGACTGCGGCGCCCGTCACACTTAGACTACATCACACGGATTCGTATGAAATGACGATTCAACATGACACCGAACGCATCCTGATCTTGGACTTCGGCTCGCAATACGCCCAGCTCATTGCCCGGCGCGTGCGCGAACAGCACGTCTTCTGCCAGCTGGTGCGCGCCAACATCACGGCCGAGCGCGTTCGGGAATTGCAGCCCAGCGGGCTCATCCTTTCCGGCGGCCCGGCCAGCGTCTACGCTGACGGCGCGCCGACCTGCGATCCGAAGATTTTCGATCTGGGAATTCCCGTACTCGGCATTTGCTACGGCATGCACCTTGCGTGTCACCTTCAGGGGGGCAAGGTCGTCCCCGCGGACCATCGCGAGTTTGGCCGGGCTATTTGCCGCGTGAAGGCATCCGAAGGGCTATTCGCCGAGGTTCCCGAAGAAATGATCGTGTGGATGAGCCACGGCGACCAGGTAAGCGTATCCGGTTCGGCGGGAGGAAACGAGTTCATCTCGCTCGCTTCCACGGACACTTGCCCGGTCGCCGCCGTGCGCCACGCCAGCAAGCCAATCTACGGTTTGCAGTTTCATCCGGAGGTAAGCCACACCCCCTTTGGAAATCAGATACTCCATAATTTCCTGTACAAGATTTGCGGCTGCGCCGGGCGCTGGAAGCTCGAATCGTTCATCGAACAGACGGTGGCCGACATCCAAGAGCGCGTGGGCAGCCATCGCGTCATCTGCGGGCTTTCCGGCGGAGTGGATTCCTCGGTCGCCGCGGCCCTTTTGGTCAAGGCGATCGGGCAGCAAGTTGCGTGCATTTTTGTCGATAATGGCCTGCTGCGCAAAGGCGAAGTGGAAGCGGTCCAGCGGACGTTCCGCGACCATTTCCACGCCGACCTGCACAGCGTCGATGCCGGCGCCCGCTTCCTCGACGCGCTGGCGGGCGTCAGCGATCCGCAACAAAAGCGTCAAATCATTGGCCACGTCTTTATCGACGTGTTCAAGGACGAGGCGCGGACCATCGAAAATGCGAAATTTCTCGCCCAGGGCACATTGTACCCCGACGTGATCGAAAGCGGCGCCGCCGCCGACGGTCCAGCGGCGACGATCAAGACGCATCACAACGTCGGCGGGTTGCCCAAGGAGCTTGGCTTCGAGTTGATCGAGCCGCTCAAGGATTTGTTCAAGGACGAAGTGCGCCGCCTTGGCCTGCAACTTGGGCTCCCCGAAACGACCGTCTGGCGTCATCCGTTTCCAGGCCCAGGCCTGGCAGTGCGCTGTTTGGGCCCGGTCAGCCCGGAGCGTTTGCAGATCCTGCGCCAGGCCGACGCGATCATTCTGGAAGAGTTGAAACAATCTGGCTGGTATCGCAAAACCTCGCAAGCCTTTGCGGTCTTGTTGCCGGTGCAATCCGTCGGCGTGATGGGTGATGGCCGAACCTACGAGAACGCCATCGCGTTTCGAGCAGTGCAGACCGACGACTTCATGACTGCGGACTGGTCGCACCTGCCGTATGAATTGTTGGCCAAGATTTCGACGCGCATCATCAACCAGGTGAAGGGCATCAACCGGGTGGTTTACGATATTTCGAGCAAGCCGCCGGCGACGATTGAGTGGGAGTAAGGTCGAATGCCCAACCATGACCAGCGCTTCAAGAACCTGATTCGCGAGTTTTTCGGCGACTTTCTGCTGCTCTTTTTCGCCAGGTGGGCGGAGCGACTGGATTGCACGCGGGTCGAATGGCTGGACAAAGAAATGTTCGCCGACGCACCGGAAGGCGCGCGGTCCATTCTCGATCTGGTCGCGAAGTTGCCGGCCCGCGAAGCCACACCGGGCGCCGACCCTGGCCAAAGCGAAACCTGGTTGGCATTAGTTCATATCGAGATCGAGTCGCCCGATAAGGTCGCTCCCTTGCGGCCTCGCATGTTTCGTTCCTACGTCTACCTGCGCGATCGACACAAGCTGCCTGTTTTGCCGATTGGACTCTACTTGAATGTCGGACTCGACGGCACGGGCGTTGACGTCTACGAGGAAAACTTTTGGGAACTGGACGCCGTGCGATTCAAGTACCTCTATGTTGGCCTGCCCGCCCTGGATGGGGTAGAATATGTGCAGGGGTCCAATTGGCTTGGCGTCGCGTTGGCGGCCCTGATGAAGATTCCCAGGGATCGAATCACCGAGATGGGTGCCGAGGCCTTGCGGCGCATTGCCGAATCGCCCTTGTCGGACCAGAAGCGGTTCTTGCTGAGTGAATGCGTGCAGGCGTACCTGCCGTTAGATTCGGACCAAAAGGATCAGCTGAAGAATCTGATAAGCACGGCAAAATACGCGGGAGTACAGGCCATGAACAAGACGTGGGTTGAAGAAGCCGAGGAGAAAGCGCTAGAAAGAGGCATCGAAAAAGGCATCGAAAAAGGCATCGAAAAAGGCATTGAGGCCGGGCGCCGTGAGGCGTTGCGCGAGCAAATCGAAGATCGGTTCGGACCGTTACCTGCCCGGATCGCTGAACGTTTGCAACGCCTGTCGCTGCCCGAATTGATCCCGCTGGGAAAAGCGGTGCTGCGTGCACAATCGCTCACGGACCTCGGGCTCGATAAGTAAACACTCGTATCAGGACCCCTCCATGCGTTTCACCAAGATGCAAGGCTGCGGCAACGATTACATTTACGTCGATTGCTTTGTAAACAAGCCGCCCGCCAACGCGCCGGCGTTGAGCCGCCAGATTAGCGACCGCCATTTCGGCGTCGGCGCCGATGGGCTGATCCTGATCTGCCCGTCCGAGAAAGCCGATGCGCGAATGATCATGTTCAACGCCGACGGCAGCGAGTCGGAGATGTGCGGCAATGGCATCCGCTGCGTCGCCAAGTACGTCCACGATCACGGCATCGCCAGGAAGCCGACCCTCACGATTGAAACGGGCCGCGGCGTTCTGACACTTGACCTGGAAACTCGCAACGGCAAAGTCGAGCAGGTGTGCGTCAACATGGGCGAACCGATCCTCGAGTCCGCGAGAATCCCGACCACCCTGCCGGGCAACCCGCCGATCGACCTGCAACTTCCGGGTTTCGATTTTCGCGCGACCTGCGTCTCGATGGGCAATCCGCATTGCATCATTTTTGTGGACGAGATCACCAAGGATCACATTCACGGCATCGGGCCGGTGATCGAGAAAGCCGACCTATTCCCCCGCAAGACCAACGTCGAGTTTGTCAAAGTCAATCGCCCGGACGACCTCACCATGCGCGTCTGGGAACGAGGTTCCGGCGAAACGCTGGCGTGCGGAACCGGCGCGTCGGCTGTTTGCGTCGCCGGCGTGCTGACCGGACGCAGCCAGCGCAAGGTGACGATTCACCTGTTGGGCGGCGATCTTATGTTGCACTGGCGGGAAGCCGACAATCGGGTTTACATGACCGGCCCCGCCGTCGAGGTCTTCACCGGCGTGTGGGATGGAGATTGACGAATTTGCATCGCCATCCCGCGGCCAGGGCACGGGTTGAAACCAAGGAAATCGCCATGTGCGAACTCATGGGCATGTCGTTCGCCAAGCCGGTCGCGGCCAATGTCTCGATTCAGGCGTTCGGCACGCGCTCGGAAAACAATGCCGATGGCTGGGGCCTCGCCTGGTATCCCGATCGTTCGCTCGCCCTGGTCAAGCAACCCGTGCGTTGGGCCGCCAAGACCACGCAATTCCTCGAAGACTATCCCGGCCTGCTGTCGTCCATTTATGTCGCCCATGTTCGCCAGAAAACCGTGGGCAAGGCCCCGACGCACGCTGATACCCATCCCTTCGCGCGTGAGTTGAAGGGTCGCGAATATTGCTTTGCCCACAACGGCACCCTCGGCGGCGATTTCTGGAAGAAGCCACTCGGGCGCAATCGCCCCCTCGGCACCACCGATTCGGAGTTCCTCTTTTGCCTCTTGCTCGCCGAGATCGAACGGGCCGACATCCAACTCGACACCGAGCACGACTGGCATTGGCTCCACCTTCTGCTTGATCGTTTCAACGACTACGGCAAACTCAACTGCATCCTCACCGACGGCGAACGACTCTGGGTCTATCACGACAAAAAGGGCTGGAAAGGGCTCGCGTATCGAAACACGCTGCTGCATTCGGATGCCCCGCAACACTTCGGCGATGAGACCGTGGCCGTTCAGTTACATGCCGAGCCCGTCAACCATGGCTACGTGATCGCGACCAACCCGCTGAGCGTGGACGATTGGGATCGCTTCTTGCCGGGCGAACTGAAGGTATTCGAAGCGGGACGGATCGCCGCCTCGATTCGGCCCCCTCTTGGCGCCGAGATCAGCAACGGAAAACCGGGACCCAGCGGCGCACTCGGCTCCGTCGAGAAACAGTCCGGGACCGCGGTGCGGAGAAAAGCAGAGGTGCTTAGGTAACACGGGCCTGATCCACGGCCTCGCACCGCGGACTGGCGACGGTTGGGTTACTTGCGTTTCTTGTCCTTGTCGGCCTTCGCAATTAGCGCCTTGAAGTCCGGATGGTCGTGCAAAGGGCGCAGCACGCTCAACGAGCCAAGCGGGCGCCCATCCTTGTACCCTTGCGCAAGAGCCAGGCGAAGCGATTTCACCGCCTTCTCTCTCGTTTCAAGTCGCACGGCAGCATGCTCCGGATTGTTGGGTTGCAACCCCGTCAATCGACTGCGGAGCTTTGCCATCAGAAAATGATAATTCGCATCGGGTGTCTGGAAGCGTTCCAGTTCTGACACGTGCCGTCGAAGGGCCGCACTGGCCTTCTCCGTTTTCTTCAGGCGAAGTAGGATCACCGCATAGTCTTCAAGGACCCGGCCGTACCAGTAGTAGTTGCGGTTCTTCGCGGCACAGCGGGCGGCGACGGCTTCCTCAAGCGATTCCTCCGCCTTTTCTAGTGCGCCCTGTTTGCTCATTACCTCACCGAGCACGTGCAAACAGCGCCCAAGGTCGACTGCCTTCCGACGCATGACCTGCGCCGCTTGCCGCAAGTACTTTTCGGCTTCCGCGAATCGTTTTTGATCTCGCAAAACCCGGCCAAGGTGCAGAAGGCAATTGGCGGCATCCGCAGAGTCAAGCTCTTGACGTTGCCCGAGGTGGGTCAACATGAGACGCAGCTCCTTTTCTGCCGCCGGCAGACTTTTGCGGTTATGGAGCAATTCGGCCAATTGGTGTCGCGCGATGAAAACAAAGCGATGCGATGGGCCCAGCGACGCTTCGCCCACCGCCAGCGACTGACGGAATTTCTCCTCCGCCAGTTCAACCATGCCCAACCGCCTGGCAATGGCCGCGTCAACCGCATGACGAATGGCTTCACCGGGCCCTTTCCAGCGTTCGAGGAATGGCCGGCCCTCTTCCAGCAAGGGCATCACTTTGGCCCACTCTCCGCGATGAACGTGCAGCCCAAGGTAGGCCATCAGCGTCCAGCCATATTCGTGGCTCTTCTTGCCGAAATGTTTGGCCTGAATTTCCATCGCCTGGCGCAACATCCGTTCGCTTGCCGTGGGATCGTCATCAATCGCCGTCAGAAACCCAAGATGAACGTAGGAATCCGCCACGACCGGATGATGATCGCCGAAAAGGCGGCGGCGCATGGCAAGCGCCTTTTCATAGTGCTTTTTCGCGAGTGCGCGCTGAAACTGGGCGTGGTGGAAGTAGCCGAGCTGGTGCCAGCTTTCCGCAAGCTCAGCATGGTCGGATGCATAGAGTTCTTGCCGGAGGCGGAGCGCTTCATTCAGAAGGGGTTTGGCCTTGGAGAACTGGCCGAAACTGACGTAGACGGCGCCGGTCCTGACCAGAAGCGCCGCCCGGACCGCCGGCTTGTTCACGAAGGCGGTTTTGAGTTCCGCAGTCGCTCGGTCCACCAGGGCCAACGAGGTCGCCTGGTAGTTGTCCGGCTTGCGCGCGCCGAAGCCGCGGCCCGCCAAAGCCAAAGGGTCGGTTTCTTCTAGTAGCCCCAAAAGAAATCCGGAGACTTCATGGGCCTTTTCAGTTTGGCGAATCGCCTCGGCAGTCGCCTTGTCGGCGTTGGCGCGAGCGGCATCGGCGAAAACCGTGGCGGCGCGAGCCTGGTCCGCCTCTCGGGTCGCCACGGCCGCCAGCCGATGGAATTCGTACGCCGCGACACCGGCTCCCCCGATGAGCGTCAAGACCAGCACAAGGACGAGCGCAACCAGCCCCGCCAGTTTGGGATTTCGCCGCGCCGCCCGCGCCGTGCGCTCCATCACGCCGGCGCGACGCGCGAGGATCGGCTCGTCTGCGAGAAACCGACGCAAATCCTCCGCCATCTCCCCGGCGCTCGGGTAGCGCCGGCGCGGGTCCTTGTCGATGGCCTTGAGGATAATGGTCTCCAGGTCGCGCGGCACACGCGCATCGACTGAACGCGGACGCGGCGGCTCGGTTCGCTGCACTTCGTCCAACACCTGGGCGTGATCGGTCGCCTGAAACGCGGGTCGAAGAAGCAAGAACTCGTAAAGCGTCAAACCCAAAGCATATATGTCCGCGCGCTGATCCCCTTCTCCGCGAAAACGCTCCGGCGCCATGTATCGCAGGGTGCCCACAATGTCGCCCGGGACGGTCAGGTTCTCGCCCGCGCTTTTGGCCAGGCCGAAATCGCTGATCCAGACGATGCCGTTGCCATCCAGAAGGAGGTTGGACGGCTTGATGTCGCGATGAACGATGCCCCGCCCGTGCGCGTACGCCAGCGCCTGGGCAGCCTGTTCGGCCAGGCGCGCCGCCTGTCGATGGTGGTTTCGAGTCGTTACCGAATGGCCAAGCATCGCAGCGCTCTGATCGCTGGCGGGCCTGGCTGTCGCGATGTTATTTTTCATCTGATTGATGTACTGGTCGAGCCCCTGTCCTTCGATGAACTGCATGGCGAAGAAGCAGATGCTTTCGTCGCGCCCTACCTCAAAAACCGGGACGATATTGGTATGGTGCAGCCGGGCCGCCGAGCGCGCCTCCCGGCGAAAGCGGTCGAGGGCCTCGGGTTCCTGGGCCAGGTGCGGCGGCAAAATCTTCAACGCCACGCGCCGCCCCAGCGACAATTGCACCGCCTCATAGACCACGCCCATGCCGCCCCGGCCCACCTCGCGCAGGATGCGGTAATCGCCCAGCACCTGGCCCAACAGATTCGACGCCTCGCGCGAGGTGCCAGGGCGATCGGGAAAACGAAGGTTTTCCGTCGGACAAGTGCTTGTAGCAGGCATGGCGTCGTTCCTGAAACAGGAATGTATGTTCGTTCACGTCGTCGCTGCGCGCGGATTTGCGGATCGTGACAAGGATAGCATTTTTTTCGGCGCCGTGCGTGAGGCCGGCGAAGAAAAAGATACATTTGTTTAGCCGGGATTGGATGGGGAGCGCGGGCGCCACCGTCAGGCAAACGACTCCGGGCAATTAGCGTTTTCCCCGTCACTCGACATGGAGTGTTCATCGATTTCCGACTAGAATTGCCCCATGCTCGACGATCTCCAGAAATTGATCCAGAAGCACTGGGGCTTCGCCAGCCTTCGCCCACTGCAAGAAGAGGCGATGCAGGCGGTCCTTGACGGACGCGATTCCTTGCTGGTCCTCCCGACTGGCGGCGGAAAGTCGCTCTGCTTTCAGGCGCCGGCAGTGTTGCGCGGCGGGACCACCGTCGTCATTTCACCGCTCATCGCACTCATGAAAGATCAGGTGGACGGCCTGCAAGCCTGCGGAATTCCCGCCGTCCAGCTCGATAGTTCGCTCTCGCCCGAGGAACGCTACTCGTATGAATGCGACGTGCGCGATGGCGCCATTCGCCTTCTCTACATCTCGCCCGAACGCCTGATGATGCCGGAGTTTCAAACGTTCATCAAACAAGTCGGCATCAAGACGTTTGCCATCGACGAGGCTCACTGCATCAGCCACTGGGGGCACGACTTTCGGCCTGAATACCGCATGATGAGCCGGATCAAGGATGTGTTCCCCGGCGTCAGCGTCCACGGCTACACGGCGACGGCGACCGAGCAGGTTCGCAAAGACATTTGCAAGCAACTGGCGCTGCGCGATCCGCTGGTGCTGGTCGGCAACTTCGACCGACCGAACCTGACCTATCGCGTGCTGCGCCGGCAGGACGTCGATCGCCAGGTCCGCGCCGTGCTCGATCGCCACAAGGGCGAGGCGGGCATCATCTATTGCCTGCGCCGGCTCGATGTCGATGAAACCGCCGAGACCGTCAAGAGCTGGGGCTACAAGGCACTCGCCTATCACGCCGGCATGCATTCCGACCAACGCCGCCGGGTGCAGGATGCGTTTATCAATGAGGAATGCGACATCATCGTTGCCACGATCGCGTTTGGCATGGGCATCGACCGCTCGAACATCCGTTTCATCCTGCACACGTCGATGCCAAAGTCGATCGAACACTACCAGCAAGAAACAGGCCGGGCGGGTCGCGACGGGCTAGAGGCCGAGTGCGTGCTGCTGCATTCGGGGCAGGATTTTCTAACCTGGGAAGCGATTCTGAAGAAGTCGGCCCGCGAAAACGATGTAAGCCCCGACTTCCTTCCCAACGCCATCGCCCATGCCGAGGACATGGACGCCTATGCGCGCGGTGCGGTTTGCCGGCACAAGGCGCTTGTCAACTATTTCGGTCAAAAGTATATCGAGCCGAGTTGCATGGCCTGCGACCTTTGTCTGGGGGACGTGGAGAAGGTCGGCGATGCGTTGATCGTCGCCCAGAAGATCCTCTCCTGCGTGGCCCGCGTCAAGGAACGTTTTGGCGTCAACCACGTCATCAGCATCGTGCGCGGCGAAGACAACGAGCGCGTGCGCCAATACCAGCACGACCAGCTCAGCACCTTCGGCCTGCTAAAAGAACACGCGCGAACCGTGATCCGCGACTGGATTTTTCAGCTCATCGGCCAGGGCGTGCTCGTGAAATCCGAGGACGAATACCCCGTCCTCAAGTTGAATCTCGCGTCGTGGGAGGTGATGAAGGGCAAACAAAGCGTGCAACTCGTGCAACCGGTGCGTAAGGAACGCAGTGAGAAAGTAAAGCAATCGAAGGCGGACGTCAAGTCGTGGGAAGGCGTGGAAAAGGACCTCTTCGAAGCCTTGCGCTCCTGGCGTTTTGAACTGGCCAAGCAAATCCAAAAGCCGCCTTATGTCATCTTCAGCGACGAGACGCTACGGCAGCTGGCGCGCGTGCGCCCGTCGGACCCCGAAAAGCTGCGGGCCGTCTATGGCATCGGCGATCGCAAGCTGACCAGTTACGGCCATCTGGTGCTGGCGATCATCAAATCGTACTGCGAGGAGCGCGGCGTGGAAATGGACACGGCATGAAGACGCACATCTTTCAGGCGCACATGTGGCTGCCCTTGGCGATCGAGCCAGTATTCGCGTTTTTCGGCGACGTGGCCAACCTGAGCAAGATCTCGCCGCCGTCGGTGCGGATTCAGACGATCACGCCGTTGCCGATCGAGATGCGGGTAGGCACGATCGTCGAGCATCGCATGTCGATTCGCTGGTTTCCGATACGCTGGCGTTCGGAGATCACGGTATGGGAGCCGCCGGTGCGCTTTGTCGATGAGCAGCGCAGCGGGCCCTACCGTTTCTGGAAACACCGGCACGAGTTTGAAGTCGCCGAAGGCGGGACCTGGGTACGCGATCACATCGAGTACCGCACCCATGGTTGGTTGTTCGAGCCAATTGTCAATCGCATTTTCGTGGCGCCGGAGCTACGGCGTCTGTTCGCCCATCGGCAGAAGGCGATTCGCGATTTTCTCGCACCCGGAACCGACGCGACCAACGATCGGATTGAATGTTGATAGCCTCGATTCCATACCAACCCGAAGAGCCGGCCAGATTCCCCAAGGGTAACGGCTCACCCCTCTCCCCTTTTGGGAGAAGCGAGGTGAGCGGCCGCCTCCGGCACTCGTTGGGCCGACGTCGCGGGGTGATGCGCCAATGAATTCCTGAACTTGACTCGCTTGTCGCAGCGGGCAAAGCCCATAACCTATCAGGCAACTAAGAGTGCCTAAAACAATGAAAGTAGGTCAGGCTTTCTAGCCTGACGGTCAGGCTGGAAAGCCTGACCTACTTCATTTCTTTGGACGCTCTAATTCATCTTTTGGAGATCGCAACCATGGCTGGTATCTCGCGTCTTTTCCTTGGCGTCGCGGCAACGTTTCTCATTCTGTCTGGGACGGCAAACGGTTTTGGCGGCCGCTTTGCGTTTGGGCGCGGGACCACGTCGTCGTATTACGCCCCGTCCGTGACGTATCCCGGTTACTGGGTTGTCCCGTATTGCGTGCCGTCGGTGCAGGTGTTTCCGGTTCCGGACGGGCGACCGGCGATTCCGTTCGCGCGACCTTATGCCGCGCCGCCGTCCACGACGGATGAACCGCCGTTGCATAACAAGAGCAAGATGCCAAAGGCGAAGGCATCCGCCGATCCGCGTGTGCCGGTGATCGTCACGTCGCATACGCTGGGCGGCGGTTTCGTGCCGGGCTCGAGGCCGTTGGCGAAGGATCGTTGTCGCGTCGGATTCTGGAATCTGGCCGGGCGGGACGTGACCGTGGTAGTCGACGGCAAGGCGTTCCGGCTGGCGAAGGACCGCTCCATCACGATGGACCTGGAGCGCCAGTTCGCCTGGCAGATTGAGGGTCAACCGCTTCACGTTGAACGCTTGCCGGAAACCGCCCTATCGCATGAGGTGGTGATTCGCGAATAGCCCGAGCTGCTTGCAGCTTGGCGCTCGGGCATTCATTTCAGCGGATCCAGCGGGGCCAGGCTGATGTGATCCGGGATTTCCATATCCATCATGCCGGGTTTGACGGTGGCGTCGTGATCGGCGTTGGCCCGTTTCTCCGCGCTTTCGGTGAGAATCGGATGCGACTGGGCCAGATCGCCGATTGGCATGGGGCCATCGATGGCGGCCTCGCGGCGGGGCCCTCGGATCGGCGGCTCTCCCGCGTGAACGCCGTTCTGTCTCGGCCAGTGTTTTTCGCGCTGGATGCCGTCGGCCTCCTCGCCTGATCTGATTTGATAGCGAAGATTACCGATAATCAATTCATCGTTGATCTTGAGGTTGCCCTCCATCACTTTCAAGCCGTTAATGCGTATGCCGTTGGTGCTGCCAAGATCGCGCACCACGAAATGATCGTTGACCTGGGCAATGCAGCAGTGTTTGCGTGAAATCTTGCGCGAGGGGATTTGCACATCGCATTCCTGATGCCGGCCGATCAAGATTATTGGCTTGTCAAGGAGGATGTTCGTCCCCTCCGTGAGCGCGATCAGGATTGGTGTTTGCGTTCGATTCACGTTGGTTGCTCGCCTGAACCGCAGTCGTCTCTCATCTAATCCTAACCTCCGAGCAGGTCAGGAGCAAGGGCGAGTTGGATACAAATGCGCTTGACGCCGACGGCAGGGAATGCCTCGCAATTGCGATTGAATCATGCCGTGGCAGACAACAAAAAAAAAAAGATTGACACGAGACGAGTAGAGGTTTAATGTTTTACCCATCGGTAGGAAATCAGGTCGTTTGATCGCATTGTGCCAATCTATTCCCTGCGGGACATTTCGATCATGCTCGTGTATGGCGCGATATTCGTGTTGATTCTGATCGGCGTGCTCATCGCGGTGCAAATGCGCCAGTCGGTCGGTGGCGTCAAGGCGGCGTGTTTCGGCGCTGGTGGCCTGGCAATCGTGGGTGGGGTCTGGGCCCCGCTGGAATGGACGCACCGCACCGCGCCGCCGCCGGAGGAGGATCAAACCGCGTCCAAACCCGTTTCCTCGCAGTCCTGCATCAAGTGCCACCCCTCGCATTATCAGAGTTGGCAGCGCACCTATCATCGCACCATGACTCGCGAAGCGACACCGGAGAACGTCAAGGCGGATTTCGACAACGCCACGCACCACTACCTGGGCGCAACGTCGTTGATGACGCGCCGTGGGGATCGGTTTTTCATCGAGACCGTCGATCCGAATTTCGTGATCGAGATGGACAAGGCCGGTATTCCGCTGGCCAAAGCCGGCCCGGCGCCGCGGCGGGAATTCTCGGTGGATCGCCTGGTCGGTTCGCACTGGTTCCAGCAGATGTTGACGTGCGACGAGCATGGGCGATACCTCCGTCTGCCTTTGGTCTATCACATCGTGGAAAAGCGCTGGATTCATGTTCAAGGCGCGTTCCTGGCGCCCGATCAGCATTTTTTCAAGAACGTCGCCATCTGGAACGAGAGCTGCCTGTTTTGCCACAATACGCGCCCGATCAAGAATCGGCTGTCCGCCCCGGGAGACATCCCAACGGCGTATCGCTCGGAGGTGGCCGAACTGGGCATCTCGTGTGAAGCGTGCCACGGCGCGGGGGAACGCCACGTGCGCGCGCATCAGAACCCCGCGTTTCGCCTGGCGCAGCGCTATTCCAGTGAACCCGATCCCACGATCATCAATCCGGCCAGGTTGTCGGTGGAACGATCCGTTGACGTGTGCGCGCGTTGCCACGGCGGGCCGATTCCCCGGCTTGAAACCTGGAATCCGAAAACCTACGCCGATCCATTCCTCGCCGGGCGCGATCTGAAACGCTTCTGGAGAATCGCCTTTACCGAGCGGGAACTGGGGATTCCATCGAAACAAAAAAGCAAGGGCGAACCAAACGGGACCGGATCAGATTCGCTTGCCAGGCATGACAAGAATCGCCCCGAACCGCTCGATGGCCGCTTCTGGGGCGACGGGACACCCTTGACCACGGCAATTGAATACCAGGGTATGGCGTTGTCGGCCTGTTATCAGGACGGTCATGGCAAGATGACGTGCCTGACGTGCCATTCCATGCACGATAGCGATCCCAACCATCAGGTGAAAGCCGGCATGAGGACCAACGCAGCCTGCTACTCGTGCCACGCGGAATACCAGGCGAAACTGGAGCAACACACGCACCACGGCGCCGATTCTGAGGGCAGCCTGTGCTATAACTGCCACATGCCGAATCAGGTTTACTCGCTGCTAAAGGTTCACCGTTCGCACCGGATTTCGATTCCCCACGTCCGCGATAGCCGGGGCACGGGAAAACCTCATGCGTGCAACTTGTGCCATCTCGACAAATCGCTTGGCTGGACCCAGGACAATCTGGTGAAGTGGTATGGCACGAAACGCGAAGCTCTCACGCCGGACGAAAACCAGATCGCCTCGAGCGTTCTGCACCTGACCCAAAGCGACGCCCGCACCCGCGCGGTTTTCGCCGGCGCCTTCAGCTGGCCGCCGGCGCAACGCGCCAGCGGGCGCGATTGGCCGATCCAGTTGCTCACGCGCACGCTGGATCACGAGCGCTACGAGGCCGTTCGCTACCTCATGTACCTCGGAGTTCGTTCCCTTCACGGCAGCGGCCCGGACGAGTACGCCTATCAGGGCTTCCCGGCCGAGCGAGCCGGGCAGGTTCGCAAGTTGCGCGCCAAGTACGTTGGCCCAGCCAGCCCCGAACGAACGAAACTTTATCCTCACCTTCCCCTAAACTCGGCAGGCTTCTTCGCGGACAACGTGCTGGATCGCCTGCTCAGAACGCGGAACGATCCGGATGTCTACGCCAACGAATGACCCCACGAACCCGCTTCGCGGAGCCATCGCTCGACGCCATCACTGGATCGGCTGGAGCGCGCTGCTGGTGTTTCTGACCCTCGGCGCGGTCCTCGAAATCCTTCACGGGTTCAAGGTCGGCCTCTATCTCGACCCAGACAACAAGCTGCGCCGTGAAATGTGGACGTTGGCCCATGCGCATGGCACTCTGATGGCCCTGATCCAGATTGGCTTTGCCAGCGGCCTGAGCCAATTCGGGCGCTGGTCTGCCGGTCGGCTCAAGCTGGCCTCGTTCTTTCTTCTCGACGCGGCCTTCTTGATTCCCCTCGGTTTCTTCCTGGGCGGGCTTTTCCCGAGTGGAAGCGATCCCTGGATCGGCATCCTGCTCGTCCCGGTTGGCGCCCTCGTGCTATTCGTCGCCGTGGCCCTGGTCATCGTCAGCGCACTGCAACAAACATCCGACGCTGATCCGAGCGCTTGACGCGCCGTCCGTTGGCACGCCTGTACCGCCAGAATTTGACATTTTACACCACGACGAACGCGCGGCCATCAATCAGTGAATCTGGGCAATCTGTCCGCCGCGCATCTCGCTCTTTTTTTCTTCACCGCCACACGCTATGGTCCCGCCCGTTGGATTGGCGACGCTTTACCACGGCGCTCGCGCCGACGCTTCCGCGAAGCGTCGCTAACCACGAATTCCAAGGAGGGAAATGATGCCACAGGTGACCTGTCCGCTAATTGGCCTGAATGTGGATTTTGTCGGCGCCACCAAGACAACCAGGCCGCACCTGCGGCTCAACCAGGGCTACGCCGAGGCGGTGCAACAGGCGGGCGGCCTGCCCGTGCTCATGCCGATCCTTGGCCGAGAATCGGAAATCGAGGCGTTCCTTGATCGCGTGGACGGCTTCGTGCTCAGCAGCGGACTCGATATGGAGCCGCGCCGGCTTGGCATGCCCCGTCACCACGCCGCGCAGCCCATGCACGAGCGACGTGACGAAAACGACCGCCTTCTCGTTCGCCTTTTGATGCAGCGCCGAATGCCCATTCTCTCTTTCGGCGTCGGCATGCACCAGCTCAACGTCGCGTGTGGCGGGAACCTGTTCATGCATCTGCCGGAGGACTGCCCGCGAGCCATGCCTCATTGCGATCCCACGTGTACCGGTCCGCACCGCCATCTCGTCAACATGAAGACCGGCTCACGCCTGGAAGAGATCTACGGCGGCACGGAGCTGCTCGTCAACAGCAACCACCATCAGGCCGTCAAACAAGTCGGTCCCCAGTTTCGCATCGCTGCGACCGCGCCGGATGGCGTCATCGAGGCGCTTGAAGCCGTCGATCCCCACTGGTTCTGCATCGCAGTTCAGTGGCATCCCGAGGCCGACGCCTCCTCCGCGCTGGATGCCCAACTTTTTGAATGCTTCGTGCAAACGTGCAACAAGATGGCGCCGGCGTTGTCGCTGGCCGCGTAGGAAGCAGTGTTGAGTGCTGAGTGCTGAGTGCTGAGTGCTGAGTCATTTGGATAACGCTGGGAGAATGCTGGCTTTCCGTCACCATTAACAGTCCTCTTACACTCAGCATTTAGCAATTAGCACTCAGCACTCAGCACTCAGCACTCAGCACTCAGCACTCAGCACTCAGCACTCAGCACTTGGCACTGGACACACAATGAACCCCCGCTATTTCATCGGCCTGTCTTCCGGTTCCAGCCTGCTGGGTGTTGATGCGGCGTTGGTTCGCGTGGACAGCGTTGGGCGGAAGGCGCGGTTTTCGCTCGAACAGTTCCGACACGCGCCCTTTGGAAATGAACTGCGCGAACTGCTCTGGCAGGTCACCACGAATCCAACGCCCGAATTGCGACATCTCGGCACGCTTCATCGTGTTCTGGGTGAAACGTTCGCCATGGCGGTCAATCAACTACTGACGTCGGCGCGCGAGCAGGCCAGGGACGTGCTGTGCATCGGCTGTCCTGGATTGTTGCTGTGGCACGACGGCAATGGCCGTTATCCGGCCACGCGCGAACTCGGCATGATGGCCGTCCTTGCCGAGCGCACCGGGTTGACCGTGCTCAGTGACTTTTGGAGCCGTGATCTGGCCCTGGGCGGCCACGGCTTGCCAATTCATGCCCTCGTCGATGCCATGCTTTTTCACGAGCCGACGGAGCATCGAGTTCGCCTGCACCTCGGCGCGACCGCGAGTCTCGTGTCGCTGCCCGGCCAGCTGGGCCCGAAAGACCAGAACATCCAGGGCTGGCAAGCCGCTCCCTGTACGCTGCTGCTCGATGGCTTGATGCGCCTGCTGACCCACGGCCGGGATCCCTTTGACGCGGGCGGGAAACATGCCGTGCAGGGCCGATGCCTGGAGCCGTTGCTCAAGCGCTGGATGCAGAATCATTTCTTCCAGGAGCGACCGCCGAAAAGCGTGCCGCGACACGAATTCGGCGTCGATTTTCTGAACCGCGCAATCGACCAGGCCAAACGGCAGGATGGAAACCTCCACGATGTCCTCTGTACCATGACCCATTTTGTCGCCGGCGCGATTGCCCACTCGATAACGAATTACCTTCCTACCGCACCCGCCCGAATCTTGGTGAGCGGCGGCGGCGTTCGCAACGGATTGTTGTGGCACCTCCTCGAACAAAAGTTGACGCCGGTGCTTCTCGAAAGGACCGATGCCCACGGGATTCCAGCCGAGATTTGCAAGGCGCTTGCGCACGCCGGCCTGGCGGCGTTGACGCTGGATGGCGTGCCGGGCAATCTGCCTTCCGTCACGGGCGCCGCCGGCCAGCGCCTGGTCGGGCAGATCACGCCCGGTGCCCCGGCCAACTGGGCCCGTTGCCTGACCTGGATGGCCCGTCAGGCCGCGCCGCATCATGCCGTGGCGGCCTGAGATTCTTCCAGTCCGATTCTAAGAGTGCCCAAAACAATGAAAGTAGGTCAGGCTTTCCAGCCTGACCGTCAGGCTGGAAAGCCTGACCTACTTCATTTCTTTAGACGCTCTAAAGGAGATTTCCGAGACCCTAAAATGTCCACGTTGTCTCAAACCGTCGGCCTTTTAATTCTGTCCAACGTGTTCATGACGTTCGCCTGGTACGGTCACCTCGGTAGCCTCAAGGAAAGGGCCTGGTATCTGGCCGTGCTCGTCAGCTGGGGAATCGCGTTCTTCGAGTACTTATTACAGGTTCCCGCCAATCGCATTGGCAACACGCTTTACAGCGTGGCCGAGTTGAAGATCCTTCAGGAGGTAATTTCGCTGACGGTGTTCATACCTATTGCGATGTACTATCTCAAGCAGCCCTGGAAATGGGATTACCTGTGGGCGTCGCTGTGCATCCTTGGCGCGGTGTTTTTCATCTTTCGGGAACGGGTTTTGGACAACGTGAAATGAAGTAGGTCAGGCATTCCTGCCTGACCGCGCTGCCAAAACGTCGGCCTGGAAAGGCTGACCTACGGCACGCTACTCGCTTCTGACATACGCATTTTCGCCTGCCGTCTCTGCTCGTTGTCGAATCCATTCCTTCATAAGATGCCTGAGAACCACGCTGCCGCGTTCAGCAGGCGTACGAAACCGCCAGGCGGCGTGCCAGGCATTAGCCGAGGGAAAGATGTCGATGTGGCGTCTGCGTCACCAGGGTTCGCCTCGGGAAATCTCGGACCTGTCGGTTCAGCAGATCGTGGATGGATTGCGCGACGGACTCTGGGAAACGACCGACGAAATCCGCGGTCCCAGTGACGAACGCTGGCAGGCAATCGAATCGCATCCGCAATTACGTGAAATCGCCGAGGATCTGGCCACGCCGCCGCCGGTCCGGCATGAAGATCCGACCAGCCTCGACATGAACGCGCTGATCGATGTCTGCCTCGTGTTGCTCATCTTCTACATGATCACGACCGCCTATGCGGCAATGGTGCAGAAATCGGTGCCCTTGCCGATGACGCGCGCCGACGCGAAGGGCATCAAGGTCATTCGCGTTGATGAAGTGAAGAGCAAGATGATTCGCGTGCAGACCTATCTCGACGCGAGCGGCAAGCCGGTGGTGCGCGTTGAAAACCAGACGTTGAAAGACGTGCTAGACGCGGACGGCATGAAGATCGACGCCGACAAGGTCCGCGCAGCGCTGCAACCCTACGTCAAGGGCGAAAGCCACAAGACGGAAGTGTTGCTCGACGCCCGCGAAATCACCTGGGAGAACGTGGTCCTGCTCCAGGACGGCGCCCGGGCGGCGGGGGTGCAGACGGTGCATCATTTGTTGAAGAAGTGATCATGGACCACTCGCCGCGATACGGGATTCCTCACACGTGCGCGCGTACGTTGCTTCCAGGTCGAGCGGCAAGGAGAGCCCACCCTTCAAACAAAATGGCACGACCGGAAGCCGGCCCCCAATCTCCAATTCGTACGCCCAGATCTGAAGCGATTTCTGTCGTTCCTTCGAAGACTGGTTGGTTTGGTGAATCAATTCATCCTGAATGGCGTGGTAGGAGACCGCGAATAAATCGACGTCCCAAGGCGGCGCCGTGGCGCCGACCCGGCTCAGAAGTTGGCCATGAAGATTTGCTTTCCTTTCCGTGACGATATCGATGACGATCAAACCAACACCCTCTTGCAGGCAATTGGCACACTTCGAAACGAAGGCCTCGCGGGTTTCGTCTCGGTCCTTGTTTGAGGGGCTGACCAGTTCGATGGCGCCGACCAGAATTGGGCCGCCGGGAAGTTGAAACACCTGGACCTCCACCGTGTCCGTCGTGGCTGTAAAGGGGAGCGTCAGGGTCGGCGCCGGGCGTTGCCAATCCGACGACGACCCGTTTGAGGGCACGGTGTCCGCCCACGTTGCCACATCGATTTCGATGCCAAACCTGGCATTACCCTCGGCGACAAAATCTTCGGGCAATCGGCGATTCAGATCACTCGCGATAAACGTGGCCCAGGCGGCATGGAACGACGTCCACTGACGGCGTCCACGCAAGGGCGGATGGAAATGATCCAGCAAAGGCATGGCAAGCTCCTTCGATTCACTTCTGCATCATCACCGTCGGATCATAGGTCCCGTTGCGAAGCCGAAAATCGAAGCGCGTCATGGTCACGCGGCGCAGGTCGCGCCGCTGGCGATCGGCATAAGCCTTCTCCGCCTGAGCCATCTGGTCCTCGCGATCCTTGGGCAGGAGCAACACGACGAAGCGCGGCACGAATTGCAATTGCAATTCGCGCGCCAGGCCCTGCACGGAATCGGGCTTGGTGTTGTACCACTTGACCGCTTCCTGGAACCCCATCAGGTTGTCGCGGCGCATCTCGGCTGGCTGGCGATTCAGATCGGTCACGACGAAAAACCCGCCGCCGCGCGGATCGGGAAATGCCACCGTGAAGCCGATGGCGGCCAGTTTGCGAACGTGCTCGCGGGGATCGCCGGCGAGATCGAAGTGCCAGCGCATGGCGTAGATTTCTTGCTTGGTGGCTTTTCGCCCGCCGAAGCCACCGGTGCCAATGCCGGCGCCTTTCTTGTTGCCCTTCCCCGGCCCGCCGCCTTTGCCGCCCAGTCCACCCACCCCTTTGGCGCCGCTGCCCTTGATGCCAACCACTTTCGCCGGGGGGCCGCCCCTGGGCGGTTCAATCTTCATTGCTTTTTTTACTTGCTCGTCGGCATCCCTGGCGAGCTTGGCGAGTTCGATGCTCAACGCGGAGTTGGCGGGCGTCTGCCCGTCGTCGATGAGAGGCAAACCCAGATCGAGCGGGGGATCCTTGAGCAGGCGCGGCGGCGTGCCCTTGGTCGGCGGGTCAGGTTGCTCGGTCAGCGGATCGATTTGTTCGGTGCGTTTCGGACCGCCGGCGTCGGGATTGCCCGGAAGCCCCGGCTCGCCGCCCAGGCCCTCGAAGCCCGTGCCCTCACCTTCGATCATTACCACATCCATCTTGGGCGGCTTTGTCGCTTCCAGATCGGTCACGAACAAGAACCCAATGCCACCCAGCACGATCATGGCCACGACCAGGCCGTGCAAAAACATCGACGTGACGCCCGCCAGCGGCAACTCGAAATGCGCAGAATACTTTTGCCACAGCGTTTCATCCGGCGGAATCAAATCTTTGGCATTCTTCGCGGCCATGTCTCACCTCGGTTCGCGAAAGGGGACAAGGAGGATTCCCGTCTCTATGGTTATAGCGTACCGCGCCTTGGGGTGAAACACAACGTTCGTTGTGCGGGAGAAAATCATGGTCACGTCGTTTTACCGGTGGTGGATTCGCCTTGGATTCGCTCTTGTCCTCGTCGCGATGGTCGCGCGGCCCTGCTCCGCTGACCTGCAAGATTTGATGAAGCCCAAGGGCCGCAAGATTCTTTTTCTCGGCGACAGCAATACCTACACCGGCTTGTACATCGCCTACGTCGAGGGCTACCTGCGCACGCGCTTCCCGGCGGAACCGTGGGAGCTGATCAATCTGGGCTTGCCAAGCGAGACGGTGTCGGGCCTTTCGGAACCGGATCATCCGTACCCACGGCCCGACGTTCACGAACGCGTCGATCGCGCGCTGGCACGGATCAAGCCGGATGTGGTCTTCATCTGCTACGGCATGAACGACGGCATCTACTATCCCTTCGCCGAGAAAAGGCTGGCGAAGTACAAGCAAGGCACGGAGAGTCTGGTCGCCAAGATCGAGAAGGCCGGGGCAAAGGTCGTGCTGATGACGCCGGCGCCGTTCGATTCAGTTCCGGTGAAAAAGAATCTCCTCGCGGCCGGCGCCCCGAAATATAGCTGGATGAAACCCTACGAAGGCTACGACGACGTACTACGCAAATATTCGGACTACCTGCTCACGTGGCGGACGAAGGGCTACACCGTCGTGGACGCCCATGCCGCGGTACATCGTTTCCTGAAGGCCCTACGGATGAAGGAGCCAAAGTACACGATCAGCGGTGACGGCATTCATCCGAACCCCACCGGGCACGCCGTGATCGCGTTTGAAATTCTCCGCGAGTTGAAAGTCCCCGCCGAGGCCGATCGCGTCGAGTTCAAGTTCGCGGCTGGAAAAGCAAGCCGAGGCAAGGGCGGGGCATTCGAGGTGATGAAGAATTCGACGCGAGTGCGATTTACCGGCAACTGGCTCATGCCCGGCGATCCACGCTGGCACCCACAACTCGACAAGATTGAGCATGTTCAGGAGCGCTTCAACCAGTGGCCCCTGGTCATTCGCGGCTTGCCCGCGGGCAAGTACGAGATCGTCGCCGGGAAGCCCGCAAAAAACGTCGGTACGGCAACCGCCGCTGAGTTCGCGAAGGGCGTCTCGATTGGCCGTTTTCACGATCTGGCGATCTTCGCGGGCAACGAGAAACTCGGCGCCGACATTCGCGCCCGGCAACAAAAAACCGGCCTCGCCTGGCTTACCGAGATCGGCCACAAGCGCCCCGGCACACCCAGGCTGGGCGGGTTTGCCAAGATCATCGCGGCTGATGCCAAGGAACGAGCGGAGTTGATGGAGATGCTGCGCCACCGGGGCCAGGGACAATGGCAGGGGTTTTTGATTCGGCGGATTGATTGACGGTGCGACTATTTCCGCAAACCCGCTTGCTTCAGGATATGCTCGCACCACGCGATTTCCTCGGGCGGCAACTCGCCCGGCGGAGGCCCATCGTAATCTACCACCACGCGATAGGGGCCCTTTTCCCAGGTCAAGGCGAAAGCGGCTTGTAGATCGAGCGCGACATCCGGGTCGTTGCCCGAAAGGGGAATCTTGATCTTGGGGAGCGGCTTGCGCAAATGGATCGGGTAAATCGCTTGTTGGCTGGGCCGGCGCGAAACGCCGACGAGATAGTGCCACGCCGGTAATCGGCTGGCCAGGTCTTGCGGCGAGACCCGAAAAACGGGCTTCCCAGCGCGGAGCAAATCGATCTCCACCAGGTTGCCGCCGGACGCCTGGACTTCTTTCTGTTTTTGGAGGTATTGGTCTCGGCCCGGCCCAGCCGACTTGTTGCTCGGGCTCAGCACCTCGATCGACGTGATGAGACGATTGCCGGCGCGCGGTTCAATGATGTCGAGATAGGGCTCGCGAATTTCTTCTTCAACCAACTCGAAAATAACCGGCTCACTCAGGGTCACGTCGTCCACCACTGCGACGCCGCCGTTTTCCTGGTCGTGTCGAGGCGGTCGAGCGATTACCGCGACATCGGGATAGATCGGGCGTTGCGTTTGCACGACGTAAAGCCGTTCACGGCCCAGCGCGGCATATTTCGGATTCAACTGCGGTTGCAATTCACCACGAAGGTACGTTATGAACGCGTCGTGAAAGTCCGCCCAAATATTGGGGCGTTCGACATAGGGATCCATTCCGGGAAAAGGACACTTCATCGCAGGCCCACCTTAAAGCTCTTTTGATTCCCGTCACAATTCCATCATAACCCGAATGGCGATTGTGTCCAAGGCAAACCTTACACCATCACATTCCCGCTCGCCGTCCCGCGTACCGCGGGCAAAGTGAAAGCCCCATCCGAGCCGCGGCCCAGGAAGTTGTTGACCACCATGACCTGCGCGCACTTGCCATCCACCGTGACCGCGGCCCGATACGCCTTGTCGTCGGGCGTGCCGCGAATGGTGCTGTCGGCGATGCGGACAGTCTGGCAGCTCTCCAGCGCGATGCCGCGGCCGCGCGCGTTGATGATCTGGATGCCCGCGATGTTGACGTTATGGCAACCGCGAATTTCCATGCTGCTCGTCACCGGGTCGTTGGCGGGGCGCGTGTGTTGAAGGATCAGGCCGGTCATCGACACGTTTCGGCAATTGCGCAGCACGAGTTGATCGGTCGAGTTGCCGCGGTACTCGGGATTGTGGTCGATGGTGTTGGCGCCGATCACGAGATGTTCGGCGTTCTCGGCCCAGATTGAATGGCGATAGCCGCTGTAGATACTGTTGCCGGTAATGACGACGGCCCGGCAATTGTGCAGGTCGAGGGCGCGTGCCTGGCTGCCGATGAGGTTGGCAGAGATCGTGAACAGGCCGACGGCATTGGGATGGTCCTTGGCGCCGAGAAAGCGCACGTTGGCGCCGCCGGGGCTTTCGCGCGCCTGCACGGTGTTGCCGACGAGCGTGCCCTCGCGCACGGTTCCCGCGCGGCAATCGAAGAAGACATCGGCGCTGCCCTGGCCCTTGAGGTCGTGGTTGTACTCGATGTCGTTGGCGCAGATCTGGATGTTGCGCACCTCGCTCGCCAGGATCTTGATGCCGGCCTGCTTGCAGTAGCTGATGTGGTTGCCGTGGATGTTGATCTGGTGAAGGTTGACCGCATCCAGAAAAACACCGATAGCTGAATTATCGTAGATATGGCAATTGGAGATCAGCACGTTGCGATCACGAACGTTGAGGTGGATGCCATACCGGCATTTGCGGATGAGCAGTTGATGAAAGGTCGGCTGCATGACGCCCTCGGCGCGGATGCCGTCCGCCTGCGCGTGCCGGCCGACGATCTCCAGGCCTTGCACGATCGGCATGCGCTCGCGTTGCCATTGCTCCTCGGCAAAATGGCTCGGCTCGGCGGTGCGGCGGTGCGAGCCGATGAGGTTGAGCGCCGGCCCGGCGCCGGCCATGATGAGCTTGGCGGTTCCCAGCGCGCCGTCGATCGAAATCCGGCCATGCATCTGCAACGGCACGCGAATGGTGCGTGAGATGAGATAGTTGCCGCGCGGGAAATGAACGACGCCGTCCCCTTTTTGGATGGCATGTTGGATCGCCTGCGCGTCGTCGGTCTTGCCGTCGCCGCGGGCGCCGAAATCGCGAACGCTTGTCATTTGATTCACCCAAGCCCAGGGGTGAGCGCAGCGAACCCCTGGGATGCCTGCGCCCCTCTCCCTTTGGGAGAGGGGTTGGGGGTGAGGGCACAAGCCCAGAGATTCGCTGCGCTCACCCCTGGGCTTACTTTGCGTCCTTGACACAGCGGAAGCCGACGTGGCTGGCGCCGCTGGTGACCTCGCCTTGGCCGCGCGTGCCGAGTACGTAGCGTACGCAGTAAACGTCCGAACAAAGAAACGATCCGCCCCGCTGCACGCGGGAACCAGAGCCAGGCTCACGAAAATCAAATCCCGTGTCGGGGCCCTTGGGATTGCGTTCGGGGCTGTTGCGATAGTAATCCGCCTGGTACCAGTCGGCACACCATTCCCAGACGTTGCCTGACATGTCGTAAAGGCCATACGCATTGGGCGGAAACGAGCCGACCGGCGCCGCTCCCTCGAAGCCATCTTCTTTGGTGTTGTCGGTGGGAAAGCGGCCCTGCCAGACGTTGACCATCCATTTTCCCTCGGGCTTGAGCTCGTCGCCCCAGGGAAACGCCTGCCGATCCAACCCGCCCCGGGCGGCGAATTCCCATTCGGCCTCGGTCGCCAACCGCTTCCCGGCCCACTGACAGTACGCCACGGCATCGTTGTGGCTGACGTGGACCACGGGATATTTTTCCCGCCCCGTGATCGTGCTGCTGGGCCCTTCCGGATATTTCCAGCAGGCGCCATAGCGAAGCTTCATCCAAGCTCGAAAATCACGCAAATCAATGGGCTTGTTTGCCGACGGCTTTTCGAAGACGATCGAGAACGGCTTCAATTCGTACAGAGGTTCGCGGACAAAATCTTCACGCTTCGGCTGTTTCTCGGCATCGGTGACGTAGCCCGTAGCGGCGATGAACTTGGCGAACTGCTCGTTGGTCACTTCATGCCGGTCCATCCAGAATCCGTCGACGTAAACCAAGTGGATCTCGTTCGCGTCGAGAAACTCTTCGTGGTCGAAGCCCATGTAGAACTCGCCGCCTGGGACCCAGACCATTCCCTCAGGGGCTTTGCCGGGCGGCGTGTTGGGATTGAGTTTCGGCTCGCGGTCATCGATCTCGCGCCCGGATGCGGTCTTGATTGTCTTGTGCGGAAACATCCAGCCAGCCAGGGCGTTGGCGCCGAAAATCAGACCGGCCACGACGGCAACGACGCCAAGGACCTTGGCCAGCAAGAAAACTTTTCTCCGCGCCGCTTGCCGGGCCGTAAGCGCAATCGGACCGGGCGGCGCGCTGGACGTGGAGGCAGCCGGGTGCTTCCGTTGGCTTTTCATCGTGCATACCCCTGGAGTGCGGCGAACACCGAATCCCGCCGATTTCAATGGCTCAGTTGGGAAGTCTTTATTATGCCTGAATTATTCGGTCGGGCAAATGAAATCTGACCATCGAGCCAGTGTAGGAGTTGTGATTCGGCCCAGCGGATGCCGCCCAGGCCATCGGCGCCGAGGTAACCAAGGTGCCCGCCGTGGTCGGTGATGTGAATCTCGACCATGCTTGTTCCTCGTATCGGTTCAAACGATTCGACCGCGACGAATGGATCGTCGCGCGCCGTCAGAACAAAGGTCGGCACGCCGATGCGGACCAGCCACGGCAAGGCCGATGCTTTTTGATAGTAGTCCAGCGCATCGGCGTAGCCCCAGCGCGGCGCGGTGTAAAGGTCGTCAAACTGCCGCAGCGTCGTGCGGCGCGGGAACACAATCCGCGGCAACCCGGAAAAATGCCGCTGATGCCGCGCGACTTGGCTGGTCAAGTTGCGAACGTAATAGCCATCGTATAACGGCAAACGTGCGATCAACTGGGAACAACGCACCAGATCGATCGGCGGCGCCAGCGCGGCAATGGCGCGCAGATTGCGTGGTGCGTGTTCGCCGAGTTCCCCAGCATATTTCAGGACGATGTTCCCCCCGAGCGAGAAACCGGCGACAACCAGTGGTGAAAGTGGAAACTCCTTGACCAAACCATCGACGACGGTGGCCACGTCATCGGAGCACGCCGCGTTGTAAAAACGGCGCGCCAGTTTGAAGCCGTCGCCCGCGCCGCGCAGGTCCATGCGAAAAACGCGCCAGCCGCGCTCACTCAGGCGATTGGTCAGACGCACCATGTACCCCGAGCGATGGCTGCCCCCCAGGCCGTGAACGAGCAAGGCAATCGGGGCCTGAGAGCTGGATGGACGCGGCTGGGTCTCCAGAAGGGAAATACGATCACCATCAGCGAGCGGCACGATTCGCTGCGTGATGCGCGGAATACGATGATCTCCGCTAAGAAAATTCCCCAGGATCGTCTGCACGTGCGGATTGCCCAGCAGCGGCAGAGGTCGGAAGGACAGCATGGGACGTTCTCAAGGGCGCGCCGGTGTCAGGATTGGAATGATCTTTGGCCGCGGCACGACGATACCGCTCACGCCGCCATGCCGGGCCTGCAACTGCGCGAAATTCAGGCGGAAAAAATCGTACATCGACGGATCGGGCCGCGTCGCCAGATATTCCCTCGCCATTTGTGCCATGCGCTCGTCATAGTCGCGCTGACTGTGCGTGTGAACATGGTAACGCCCGCCGTGCCGCCGCATGTCGCCGTCGAACTCCGGACCGATGTGGTGCAGCTCATGAAACAACGTGACAAACTTGCGATCGAAATCCTGATTCAAAAAGCGGGGCAAACAAAAAGTCATCACGTACAGGAATTCATGATCGTTCAGGAAAAATCGCTGAATCTGAAACCGAATGCCGCGCCGCGTTTGCGTCAACGCCCCGCCTGCAAAACGCAGCGGCGTGACGCGCGCCTGCATGCCATGATCGCGCTTGCCGCGTGCCTGCGTCACCGTCACCAGAATCCGTGGCACTTGCAAATGTCGAAAATCAGGGGAACGGATCGCGATGTCCATCAGCAAGCGCTGGACGCCGCGCGTGAAGTCGAACGGGCCATCGCCGGCTGGCATTGACCCTGCCGAGGAATGAAGTTCATGCCAGAGCGGCGCGCGCGGCGGGCCGGCGGTTTGGATGATGCGCACCGGCAAAGGATCGTCCGGCTCGCGCCAGCGAAGAACCAGCGCTGGATAGTGTAGCTTGGATGGCATGATTTGTGGATCGCTGGAGCTCGGCTTTTAGCCCCGAAGTTCCTGGATCGGCGTTCCGTGATCGACCAGGCGAACGGGTCGATTCTGCCGATCGGGCAACATATGCCCCGGGTCGATGCCCAAAAACTGGTAGATGGTCGCCAATAAATCGCCCGGGCTGTACGCCTGGGTCGCGGGTTCGCCGGCGTTGGCGGTGGTGGCGCCAATGACGCGCCCGCCCGACATGCCGCCGCCGCTCAAAAGTATGCTCATCGCTCGCGCCCAGTGTCCGCGACCCGCGAGGGCGTCAATGCGCGTCCCCCGGCCAAACTCGCCCATGGCGATGAGCAGGACTCGCTCGGCCAGACCACGTGTGTGAATGTCCTCGATCAACGCCGCGAGAGCGCGGTCAAACGGCGGCAGGCGACGGCGCAGATTGGCCTCGATCGTGTAGTGATCGTCCCACCAGTCAACGTCGGCCTCGTAGTGATTCATCGTGACGAACGTGACGCCCGCCTCCACCAGACGCCGCGCCAGCAAGGCGCCCCGGCCCCAGGGGTTGTCGCCGTATTTCTCGCGAAGCAGCCGTGGCTCGCGGCTCAAATCAAAGGCCGTGCGCGTCGCCTCGCTGGTGATCAACTCGAACGCCCGTTGGTAGACCGCGCCCATGCGCTCAACCGCCGGGCCCGCGTCGCGGCGGGCTGCATCGATGCGGCGAAGCAACTCACGGCGATTCTCCGAGCGCGTCACGGTCAGATCGCCAGGCAACCCGAACGACGGAACCGGCGACGTGAAACGAAACGTCGGCTCCCCACCGCTGTTGACCGGATCGAAATCCCCGCCCAGGTAGGTTGCCTTTTGAAAGAACCCCTGGCGAGCAAAATAGGCGTCAGGAATGCACACGTAAGGAGGAATTCCAGGACGATTGGCGCCGCGCAATCGGGCGACGATCGAGCCCTGGGCGGGATAAATCTGGCCGCGAAACTGGACGTTGGCTTCGTGATACCCCGTTTGCACCAGGTGCGACGCATCGGGGTGATTGAATTCGCGATGCGTCACCGAGCGCAGCAGCGTGAATTTGTCGGACACCTTCGCCTGTTCGGGCAGCAATTCACAAATGCGAGCGCCCGGCGTTCGCGTCGGGATGCTGGCAAAGGGACCGCGCACTTCCACCGGGGCGTTGGGTTTCGGGTCCCAAGTGTCCAGCTGGCTCGGGCCGCCGGCCATCCAGTAGAGAATGACAGCGGTATCACGCCGCGCACGCGGTTGCGAATCTTGCGCCGCCAGCAATTGCGGCAACGTCAACCCGCCCAGGCCAAGAGCGCCGAGGCGCAGGAAGCCGCGGCGGGAAACCAAATTCGCAGGACCGGAATTGCACACGGTGAGCATGAGGTCTACCAGGCGTTATGGGCGATATTCATCCTACACATTCACCCGTTTTTCGCAACCGGGCGGATTGACATGGGCGGTTGCGGGCCGGATCATCCAAGTCAGGCATGCACGCCACGTGGCCGTGGCCGGGGTCGGTACTCCGACCCCGGAAGGAGCGCCAGGCGCCCATTTGCATTCGCCGAACATGCCGGTCGGCGATGGCGGCATGATGGCTTCTGGTTGAAAGATTCGGCTTCGTGCGGGTTCACCGGGGGCGGAGGCGCCTGGCTGCTTTTGCTGGACGCGAGCGGCGAGTTCTGGTAGGATTCGGTAGACAAATGAGGGCCACAACCATGACCGAACCGACATTGGAAGATTTGGCAAAACGCGTTGAGGCGTTGGAATCCAGGTTGGGACAGCGCGAGCCAGCCACCACGAAAGACTGGCGGGCCGCCGCAGGCATGTTCACTGACAGCGAGTTTTCCAGGCAAGTCGACGAGGAGGCCCTGAAGATTCGCCAGGCCGACCGTGACGCGGCCCGGGCGGAGTTCGGCGAATGATCCTGCTCGATTCCGATCACCTTACCGTGTTGAAGTATCGCGGCAGCGAGCGCTTTGTTCGTCTCACCATGCGCTTGCAGGCAGCCGCCGACGAGGCGATTGGAACAACGATCGTCAACGTCGAAGAGCAGATGCGAGGCTGGTTGGCATCCCTGGCCAAGGAGCGCGCCGTGCCACGCCAGGTTCCAGCCTATCTCGAACTTTCCCTTCTGTTCGAGTTCTTCGGCAAACTTCACGTCGCCGCGTTTGACGTTGATGCCGCAGCACGGTTCCAAGCTCTGCGCGCGGCAGCCGTGCGGATTGGGACCATGGACCTCAAAGCGGCATGTGTTGCACTGGTGAACAAGGCGGTGTTCCTTACTGCCAATCGAAGAGACTTCGCAAAGGTGCCGGGGTTGCGATTCGAGAATTGGCTGGACTGAAGGTCTGCGATTTCAAAAGAAAACGGGCGCGGCAAATCGCCACGCCCGCGGGATTCCTTTTCAACTTTAGATCAGGTCCGCAATCGGCTGAGCACCTTCGGGTAGCAGGTAAGTTGGCCGGCCGGTCTGATCCTGGTACTGCGTCTGCTGGCTGATGCCCAGGACGTGGAAGATCGTGGCCATCAGGTCCTTCGGGCGGATCGGGTTGGTGCGTGGGATCTCGACGCGGGCGGAAGAATCGCCGACCGCCTGGCCCATACGCAAACCACCGCCGGCCAGCGCCAGCGTGCACAGCGGGCCCCAGTGGTCACGCCCGCGCGAACCGTTGATGCGCGGCGTGCGACCGAACTCGCCCGTGATGACGAGCAGAATCTTCTCGGAAAGTCCGCGCCGCTCCAGGTCTTCCAGAAACACGGCGATGGCACGATCCATCGGCGGGCACGCTTGCTGAAGTTGAGGCAGCATGTCGTTGTGCATGTCCCAGCCCTGGCTCGAATTGGAGTAGTTCATCGTCACGAAGCCGGCACCGGCCTCGCACAGACGGCGTGCCAGCAGCAGGTTGGCGCCCAGCCCGGCCGTGCCTTGCGTGTAGCGATCGCGCGTGCGCGGATCTTCGCGCTCGACATCGAACGCCTCGCGCGCCCGGCCCAGGAGCAGGTTGACCGCCTGCTGATCAAATGCGTCCAGGCCAGCCATCACGCCGCTGCGGTCGATCTGACGATTGACGGTATCAAACTGGCGCAGAAGTGCCCGACGATCGTTGACACGTTCGAGCGGCTGGTTGAGATTAATGTTGTTTCGCGCCTGGCCGCTGGTGTCGAACGGTGCATAGGCCGAGCCAAGCCAGTGCGGACCGTCGGCGTAAAGGCCGGAGATACGAACGTAAGTCGGCAAACCCGACGGGCTGTTGGCGCCGCGGACCCGGGCGGTCATCGAGCCGAGCGACGGCTTGATCGGCGGCTGGCCGGCGTCGGCAGGCGGATGATCCACGCCGGTCATCACGTAGTGCGTGCCGCCAGTGTGCCCCGAGTTGCCATGAGCGAACGAGCGGACAAACGCCATGCGATTGGCCATGCGGCCCATCTGCGGAAAAAGTCCGCCGATGTGCAGGCCGGGGACCGCAGTCTGAACGGCGCCGACCATGCTGCGAAACTCGGCCGGCGCGGTCATCTTCGGATCGAAAGTTTCAACATGCGTCGGCCCGCCGCCCAGCCAGAGCCAGATGACCGAGGTATCGCGCGTCGGCCGGCCAGCTTCCGCGGCGTTACTGCGCGCTTTGAGCAGGTCGCCCAGCGTCAACCCAGCTGCGCCCAGCGCGCCAACGGTGAGGAAATCGCGGCGATTCAGGCCGGTGCATTCCTTGCGTGTCTTGGTGCCAAACAGATTCAACATGGACAATCCCCCCAGTGTGTAGGCTGACAAAACGTGTGTTTGAGGTAGGCCTTCCAGCGGAAAAATCGGGCGGGTAGGAACAGTAGATTTGTAGCAGGTTTAGATGGAGTTGTCAATCGAAGGGCATTTTTTCGCTCCTCCAAAAAGTTTCCATTGGAAAAAGTGCCAGGGCCGATCGTGACACCGTTTCCAAAACTCCCTTTCGGATCGCGAAAAAAAGGGCGTGGTGCAAAACCATTCTCTTTTAGGGTAACAAACAATCCGCGAGCCGCCGGGCTTGTCCCGGCGGTGAACCAGGGCGGATTGGGATGCACCGCCGGGACAAGCCCGGCGGCTCGCTGTGTCCTTCACTTGAACCAACCCAAAAAAGGCAGGCTTTTCGTGGCCGGTTTTTGCGACTCGCGGCATTCTTGGAGATAGAGGGATCAATCCCCCTTCACCCAAGGAGCCCGCACCATGTTCGCCAAACTCGGCTGGATTCGCCGTTTGTTTTATTCCAAGTCCTATCCGGCCCCGAAGCGCGTGCGCCTGGGGATTGAGGCGCTGGAGGATCGCTTCGCGCTGTCGGTCAATCATGCGCCAATCGGTGCCGACACCACGGTAATCACGCTGGAGGACACGCCGTACGTGTTCACGGCCAGCGACTTTGGCTTCAGCGATCCGGGCGACACCCCAGCCAACAACTTCCTCGCGGTCAAGATCGCCACGACTCCGGTGTCTGCCATGCTCAACAATAACGGAATGCCCGTCGGTGCCGGGATGTTTGTGAGCCTGAGCGACATCAGCGCCGGCAACCTGGTGCTAACGCCGATGATGAACGTCAACGGCCCTGGAGCGACGAACTTTTCATTCCAAGTGCGGGACGATGGCGGTACCGAAAACGGCGGCGTTGATCTCGATCCGACTGCGCGAACCATGACCGTCGACGTCACGCCCGTGAACGACGCGCCCAGTTTGATGGCCTTCAATCCGCCCGACACGGACATGGGCATTGACCCGGTGGAGATTCCGTACTGGGCGATGTTCTCCCCCGGCGGCGGAATCGATGAATCGACCCAAACTGCGACTTACACCGTGACCAACGTGAGCAATCCCAGCCTGTTCGCGGCAATGCCGGCGGTAGCACCGGATGGGAAACTCTCGTATACCCTGAACCTTTACGCAAGCGGGAGCACGACCTTCGATGTGAAAGTCCAGGACAGCGGCGGCGCCGCCAACGGCGGGCAGGACACAAGCCCGGTTTCGACCTTCACGTTGGTGGTACGATCGCGTGTCACGTTCAGGGTCAATACCGTCAACGACAGCAATGACGCCAACGTGCAGAACAGTCAGCCCTTGGACGGGCGCGCTCTGGACATAAACAATCAAACCTCGTTGCGCGCCGCGGTGCAGGAGGGTAATAACTTTCCGGCAGGCACCATCGTCAGCATCAACTTCACCGGAATGGGAACGATCAATCTCGGAACCGCTCTGCCGAATTTGAACAGGAACTTCCGGATCACTGGACTGGGCTCCACCTTTATCACAATCCAGCGGCAATCCGCTAACGCCTTCCGAATCTTCACGATGAACGCCGGCACGGAGGTGGTGATTCGCGATCTCACGATTGCCAACGGGGCCGCCGCAGGTGTCGCTCCAGCCAATTCCGGTGGGGGAATCCTGAACGGCGGGCGTCTCGAAATCTACGGGGTGGTTTTTGAAGGTAATTCCGCAGAATTAGGCGGCGGGATCGGCAACGCGGCTGGCGCGGAATTGCTCGTTTACAATTCCGACCTTCATTCTAATTCGGCGACGAACTCTGGCGGCGGCATTTTCAATAACGGACAGGCGTGGATCAGCAGTAACACCGCCATTTACGTCAACGAAGCGCAATACGGCGGTGGAATCTTTAACTTCACGGGAGCGCAATTGACCGTGAACGGCGGGGCACAAATATATTCAAACACCGCCACTCAACGCGGTGGAGGAATCTTCAATGCCGGTGACCTCGTCATGGTTGATTCGACCCGGGTGCAACTGCCCATTCTACAGGTGAATTTACGTCTTTGAATCGAGAAGGAGCAGCGTTTTGATGGATTAATTGCACGGAGCGCAGCTGAAAAGGAGCATGGAGCATATCCTTGCCGTTACCAAACCTCGGCTCGGAG
>JACPPF010000112.1 GCA_016191165.1 Planctomycetota bacterium | reverse complement strand
GCCTGTGGACGCGATTGGTTCTGGATCTGAACTTGGCTGCCGAGGCAGTGGGCCAGACGATCGAAGCGATTCGCGAGACCGCGGCCGCGTTCCGGCCTATTTTCTCCGCGGCGTGCACCTAAAAACGGAAGAGCCGGAATATTACGATCTCAAACTTGACCCAGACAAGACAATCACCGCGTTCATCATTCGAGTGCTGGATAAGAATAAACGTTGGCAGGATTTCTATGTAAACAACTGGTTCCACAAATGGAGCCCCGAGACCGACAGGAAAATGCTCAAGCACTATGCTAATGATTCGCCACACTACACCGTCTACGGCTACCTGGGCGGCATCGCCGCGCCGTTCGATGCCGCCGGAAAAGCACTGCTGAAAAAATATCCCGACGCGAACATTTACCACGGCCGGGTCGTACCAGCCAAGAACGACATCGGCTACGAGGTTCGCGTCCTGCACCTTTTGGGCCGGAACAAGAAAACGCTGCGCTACGAGATCATGCACGGCAATCCAAAGGCAATTGAACGCCTTGATGGAACGCCGCCGCCGAAGGGAGCGAAACGAGGCCACGCCAAATAAGTGCGAGCGGGGAATAAAGGTCGATCCGAAGGCTTTTTGATTCAGCGTGAGGTTGTTGGGTGACTGACCCTGGGGTTGGCGGTGAGCTGTGGACGCGGGGGGGGACGCGCGCACCACCAACGCCCTGGGACGTCGACGCAACCGGAATTTGGCGAGAAGGTAACGTGAATCGATCTTGGACCATGCCAACGCGATAACGGGCAATGCTGCCTGGCCAAAAACTCTCGCAGGAAAATGGCATTCCCGCCAGCTCCCTCCTCTTGGCCACGTTTTTCAACGTGTCCTGAATTGGTCTATTTCTCTATGGTAATTGTGACATCACGTTCTTCTCCAGACACCGGCGAACTGCCCTTATCCAACCCCTGCGCAACGATTTTTTTGTCGGTGCCCACGGGCCAACCATCAACGGGTGGGGGCATAAGCATGGCGGAAAAGTTGCCTGACGACACATTGACCGTAACCTCCTGGACAATCTTAGTGCCGTCCATAAACCGGATGCGCATTTGCGTGACGCTCTCGCCCGTCGAAGTCCCGCCGACAGTAATCGAGGAACTTTTACCGAATTTTGAGCCGGCCGTGGGCGTATTGATCAGAACCGTTTTGTGTCCGGGTCTTGCGTCGTTGGAGCCCTTGAGTTCGATGAAAATCGATTGCGACGTGATAATGGATTTCGCTGGGTCTTTGAACGCAAAATCCATGCAATCTACGCGCAGCAAATATGCTCCGCTGACCAAGGGAAGTCTAAACGGTTGCTTGAAGCGCATAAGGTTCGTGCCAGCTGGTGGCGCATCAACGCGTGCCAAAGCCTCGTTTGCAATTAAGAAACCACCTCGCCTCGGCTCGTAGACCCGAAAACGCAGAAACAAAACCTTGGCTCTTTTTTTTGCGTCGGGCAGCGCCACGACTCCAACAACCGTACAGGTCGCGCTTGGGGCATATACCTGCATTTCTTCCGGGCTGATCAGCTTCATGAAATAGAACGTTTGCGCTGCGGCGGGCGTGCCACCAAGAAGGCCTACTACAATTGCGCTCGAAAACACCAAGGTCAAGAATTGTGTCCGCATCGAATACATCCTGCCTTTCCTGGAACAAGTCCATGGCCCACGGGTTGGTTCCCCGGCAAAGAACACGTTTCATTGTACGCGTCAAAAAAAAAGGCAAACGTTTCGAGCGGGAAATTCAGCGTAGAAATGACTTGTCTCGCCAACGGGCCGACGGTAGAATAGCTGTTGGCGTGGCCTTTCCGACAGTCGCCATTCAAGCTGGTGCATTTTGGAGGCTCCAATGTCTCAGCCGAACTCTCCCGATCCCAGCGCTCTTCCCAATGCCATTCTGGTTCAACCCGCCGTTTATGCCCGGCGCGTCAAGAGAAAAGGGGGCAAGTGGCGAGAGACCCTGCCCTGGACCAAGATCCTCATCGGCGGTTGCGTCACCTGGCTGGCGGCGACGCTGTTCATCGGCCTGTATGCCGTGATGACCGCGGGCACGGAACCGATCGACCTGGACGACGAACCGCTGCCGCCGCTGCCGGGAAAGATCGTCAATCAGGAGCCGCTTGGCGAACCAAAGAAACCAGCGGCCCCGCTCGCCCAGATCGCTCCCAAGAAAGCCGCGCCGAAGGCAGAGGCCAACGACGAGTTCGTTGAATGCGCTCGTATCGGCACCGAGGTCAAATTCCTGAAGGACCCAACCGACGCGTTCAAACGTGCGCGGGCCGAGAAGAAGATGGTGTTCATGGTCCACCTCTCCGGAAACCTTGAAGATCAGGAATTCACCTGAAACAACGCCGATGCGTTCCGTGTGAACGCTCTGAGCGATCCGCTTGTGGCCGCCTATATCAACGACAACTTTGTCAGCACTTACCTCAAGGTGGGTAAGTTTCAGATCATCGGCGGCCAAAAAGTCGGCGGTAACGTCGCCAGCTATTTCTGCCTTGAGGACGGCGCAGTCGTTCACGCCCTGGCCGGCCCGACCAACGCCGGCACGCTGAAAAACGAGGCCCGCTGGGCCCTCGACATCCGCAAGTCCGCCAAGACCGTCAGCACCAGCCGAATCTCCGGCGACGTCAACTGGAAGCGATTCGCCAGCCACATCCGCCACGCCCATGCGGAACGGTTTCACGACCGGATAAACACCGTTCTGGGCGACCGCAACCGGATTCCCGTCTCCATGCCGCTACGCGCGAGCAAGGAAGCCCAAACGCACTGGCTCCTCGCCAAGCAACCGCTGGCGCAGCTCGACGTGATTTATCCCGTCGTCTGGGAGCGAATCTTGAACGAGCGTCTGTCAGCCTTGCCGGTGGCGCGGCGATGACGCCGGTCCTTCCGTGGGCGTGTGCCCTACGTGCCATTTCGTTTTTCCAAACCCGAGGGGCGGCGCTTGACGCTTCGCTGGCGTTCAGGCTTGGATATACCTTGCACGGGCAGGTTTGACACCTTGGGATTTACCAGCCCGTAGCTTAATTGGACAGCACCACTTTTCAAAGTGGGAACGTCAAGAATCCTGGGAATGTAGAGTGCGTTTCGTTGAGCACCGACGGTGCGCAAATATTGAGGCCCAGGGCAAGCGCAGCGCCGCCCTGGGTGATTCGTCGCACCACGGACCATGCCCTGAAAGGGCCCAACAAGGTCGACGTCCCGTGTTGTGGCGCCCCTTTCAGGGCTTTTCGTCTTCCCGGCGCCACGACCCAGGGCGGCGCTTCGCTTGCCCTGGGCTATATTATTTGCGCACCTTCGGTGCTCCATGTCAAACGCTTGTTGACCCCACGGTTCTTTGCTCCCCCAAATTGAAAAGTGGCGCTGTCCAATTGAGCAAGGGTAATTTGAGCAGACCCTTGCTTACGCTGCGGGCTGGTACATGGGTTAATCCCGATCGCGCGGAGTATAAGTCAGCTTCTTCGATTTTGCACCAACTGACCTATTGCATCCGCTCGTGATTTTGGTACATTCCCCTTAATACCCACCAGGGCAAACTAATTTCACAAGGAGCTATTCCCATGCGTTCTATTTTCGGTGCGTTGCTGGCTGGCTTGGCAGTGGTCGTGGCTGGCGCAGGCTCGGCCAACGCTGGCAGCGTTGAGGTCAAGGGGCCGCACATCTGTTGCGGACAGTGTGTGAACATCGCCAAGAAAATTCTGGCCAAGGTGGAAGGCGTTTCCGAAGTCACGGCCGATGCCAAGACCAAGATCGTCGCGTTTACCGCCAAGGACAGCGCCGCTGCCAAGGCGGGGGTCAAGGCCCTTTTCGACGGCGGCTTCTACGGCAAGGCCACGGAAGACGGGAAGGCGATCAAGGTTGACGTTGCCGGCGCCAAGAAAGGCGACAAGGTCACCAAGGTCGCCGTAAGCAAGGTGCACGTCTGCTGCGGCGCTTGCAAGAACGCGATCAAGGCGATCTTCAAGGGCAGCACCATCAGCTACGAAGGCAAAGGCCCGCAGCCCACGGTTATCATCGAGGGCGCCGACCTCGAGGCCAGCGCCGTCCTGAGCGCGCTCCGCAAGGCCGGTTTCAACGGCACCATCAAGAAGTAAATCATTTGCCAAACATTCGCACCCCCGCTGATGCCCGCGGGGGCTTTTTTTTCGAGAGCTTGCCATGGACGATCAAGACCTGGTTTCCGTCTTCAGCGTGAACACTCTGCCCGAGGCCGAGATCATCCGCGGCATGTTGCAGTCAGCCGGGATCGCGTGCCAGATCGGCGGCGAAACGCAGGCCGGGCTGGCGGGTGTATTCGCCATCGACATCCTCACCCACGCCAGCGATTCCAAGAAGGCGAGCAAGTTACTCAAGGAAGCCCAAAAAGCCAAGAAGCGGCGAAAGAAAAAACGCATCGCGGCCCGGAAGGCCAAGGCCCAAGAGGCCGGCAGCGAGGCGATCCAGGAACTCAAGCCGGACACGAAAATCAAGAAAAAGAAGTCGTGATCCGCCAGACACGATCCCACCTCCAGGCCACTCATCCCGCCGACGGCAACTGTCTGCGCAGCTGCTCCTCCGCCTCGCCGAGTGGATCGAGCTGGTTGTGCATCGCGCGAACCTTGGAGAGCATCGGATAGCCCGCGTCGCGTTCCTCCTGGAACCGCTGGGCAAACTGCCCGGTCTGAATCTCTTCGCACGTCCTTTGGAATTGCTCCAGCAGGCCTGTCTGGAAAAGCTGCATCGTGCGCATCATGCCGCCAAACATGGCCGTCGGCCCATGGGTGGTCGCGGAGCGATGAAACCCCTCGGTGCGAAAGCCCTGCCAGACGGTTTCCATTTCGCCGGACATGTACATTTCCAGCGCCAGCGCCTCCGCTGGCAGTCCGTTCTCAATGCCGACCGAAAAGGCCGACAGCACCGCGGCGCCGATGGCGGCCCCGAGCGTTTGTTCGATGAAGAGATCGAGATTCGCTTCCTGACGCGCGCTCAACGCGAACGACCCGGCCCGCAAGGCGCCGACCGCATCCGCCAGGCCCAGCAGCCGCTTCCAGGCCTTGCCGCTGCGATCGTGTTCGACGGACAGAAAAGCGTGGAAGCCCTCGGCATCCATGAAGCGCTGCCGAATCGCCTCGCCGCCCATGCGCGGCGCCAGCAGCAAGGCGTCAATGCCCCTGGGCACCGTGACGAGACCGTAGGCCAGGCAATAGCCCGACGCGAAAACCACGGCGGCATTTGTCTGCAAATTCGGCGCGATTTGCGTGGCAAATACTTCGGGGATCACCTCGTCAGGCAGCAGCACCAGAACGAGGTCCGCCCCACGCGTCGCACCCGCGATGTCGCCAACGGCAAACCCCGCCGCTTGTGCGGTTGCAGCATAGGGGTCATCGATGTTACCGACTGCCAGGGACGGCACGCCGTGATCGCGCAAATTCAACGCGAATGACCGACCAAGATTGCCATGCCCAAGCACGGCGATGCGTTCCCCCGCCAGGGCGTCGGCCGGGCAATCCGCGCTGGTGTAGCGCTTGAAGTTCGATGAACTCATCAGATTTGCTTTCTTTTGGCAGGGCAAAAACTGGACGACCGGTCCGAGTCTGAAGCGTAAGCGAAGGCAGCCTGGGCTATGCGCCGTTTTTGTGAAAGGGCGGCAGGCGGGCCATTTCAAGGCGACCCTATCTTACACGAAAATGGAGACGACGCCAATTCTTTTATGTTCCAAGGTTCACGCCGCCTTGGGCTGCGCCTGGCGGCGGTCCTTGAGGCCTTCCTTGATGACGGCCAGCTTGGCGTGATCGCGATGCTTGAAGAAATTCTCGCGGTACCCGTTCACCATCTCGGGGTAGCCCTTGATGATGATCACATTCTCCGCGTTGTCGCTTTCGGCCTGATTCGTGAAGTTGTAGCTGCCGGTGATGACGACTTTCTTATCGATGATGATGATCTTGTTGTGCGCGATTGCATGTTCGTGATCGATCTTCACTTCCATGTCATTCTCGATGAAAAAATGCAGATCCGAATAGCGATCCACCTCGTTGCTCTTGTCGAGCACGATTTCCACCATCACACCCTGTTTCTTCAACTCAATCAGCGCGAACGTCAGCGGGTCGGCCGTGAAGGAATAGGCTTGCACCAGGATCTCGCTACGGGCCTTCATCATCTCACGCACGATCGCGGCCTGGCACCCCCCCTTGGGCGAAAAGTAGGCCTCGATGCTCAGGATCGCGCCGACCTTGCGCGCGGCCCAGCGGAACAGGAAAACCAGCAGCAGCATTCCCGTCGCCCCGGTGGCGACCTGAATCCACATCAACGTCATCGGATCAAGTGGCCATTGCATCTTCGCGCACTCCGTGCTGCCGTGGGAAACGAAAGACGATCCGGCGAAACCATACCAAACGCAATTTGCGAAGCCAAGACGAACCACGTGAACCCAGGATTTGACATGTTCTGCAACAACTTGAGTAAATCAGGAAATATTTTCTCAATTTATCACTTGACAAGTCGGCACAATATGCACAAAATAGGTAACTATGTGTCACAAATTACGACAGATAGTTTCCACGAAAGTGCAGGATGTACCGTGATTGTGGAAGAACGTCGGCAAAAAGTGCTGGAGCTGGTAAACGAGCGAGGTTTCGTGGGCCTGGCGGAATTGGCGAAATCGCTCAATGCGTCAGAATCCACGATCCGCCGCGATCTCGATTACTGGGATTCGCACGGGTTGATCAAACGCACTCACGGCGGCGCCGTGTTCCGAGCTGATGCTCAGGACATGCCCGCCCTGGAAGAACGGACCTCCCGTGAGATTGAGGAGAAACGCCAGATCGCCCAGACCGCGGCCGGGCGAATTCGCGACGGCGATTCGATCCTGATCGACGGCGGCACGACCACGCTCGAACTGGCGAAGCTGTTGATCGGTCGGCCGTTGCAGATCGTGACCAACAGTCTGCCAATCGCAAACCTGTTCGCCAGCAGTCGCGAGACGGATCTGGTAATGCTCGGCGGCTACGTGTACCCGCGCACCGGCGTTGCCCTGGGGCCTTTGACCATTCGCATGTTGGAAGACATTCATGTGAATCAGGCCATCATGGGCGTTGGCGGAATCACCGAAAAGGGGCTGTTCAACAGTAATCTGCTGCTCGTCGAGACGGAGCGTGCGATGATGCGCTCCGCCGACGAACTGGTGATCCTGGCGGACCACACCAAGATTGGCCGAATCGCTTTGACGTACCTGGGCCAGCTGGCCGATGCCGATACGCTGATCGTCGATCGCGGAATCTCGACGGGGCAACGCGAGTTGATTCACAAGGCAGACGTGCGGCTAATCGTTTCGGGCGAAGGCGAGGAGTTTGCGACATGATCACGCTGGATCGCGGCGCCGTCGAACGCATCGTGCGGGACGCGCTGACCAAACATATGGGCTTGCCACACGCCCGCAGCCGAAAGGCTCCGGGATCGGGATCCGAACTCGTCGTCAACATCTCCGCCCGCCACGGCCACGTGACGCAAGCCGACCTGGAGCGACTTTTCGGCAAGGGCCATCAGTTGACGCCATTCAAGTGGCTTTATCAAGACGGCTTCTTCGCGGCGGAGGAAACCGTCACGGTGATCGGTCCGCGCCAACGCATCATTCCGAACGTGCGCATCCTCGGGCCGTGCCGGGATCATAGCCAGATCGAACTGGCGTTCACGGACGCGGTGGCGCTGGGGCTGGACATCCCGGTGCGCAAGAGCGGCGACCATCGGGATTCGCCTGGCTGCTGGCTGATGGGCCCCGCCGGCATGATCCGCCTGGAGCGCGGCGTCATTCGCCATGAACGGCACGTCCACATGGGGCCGGACGGCTGCCAGCAATTTGGCGTCAAGGACGGCGATCGTCTGCACCTGCGAGTGAAAAGCGATTGCTCCGCGGTGCTGGAGGACTTGCTCGTGCGCTTCGCGCCGGCGAGCAAACTGGAGGTCCACATCGACACGGACGAAGGCAACGCGGTGAACTACCCGCGCGCGACGAAGTTTGAATTGTTCAAGTAATCTGCACGCCCGCGGCCGACAGGCTGCGGGATTGGGCGGGGTCGGGCGATCCCGCAGCCTGTCGGCTGCGGGCGTGGGAGATGAATGGCACAATCAGTCTTTTTCAAAAGAGGTACCTCAATGGCAAGCAATCTCGAAGCCCTTGGCATGATCGAAACCAAGGGGCTGGTGGCGCTGATCGAAGCCTCAGACGCCATGCTCAAGGCCGCCAACGTCACGTTGATCGGCTGGCAAAAAATCGGTAGCGGCCTGGTCACCGCCTTCGTCGTCGGCGACGTGGCCGCCGTCAAGGCAGCGGTGGACGCAGGCGCCGCGGCGGCCGGACGCGTCGGCGATGTCGTTGGCGTCCAGGTCATCCCGCGCCCGCACGATGATGTCACCAGCGTCCTTCCCAAAGGCAAGCCCGCTGGCAATGTCGGGTGATTGGTCCTGGTTCCCAAACTCCGTTTGGGAACCCACGCCGCGAAACTCCATTTCGCGATTCCGGCGTTGCGTGACGCGAAGGATACACCGGCCAAACTCGAAACAGAGTTTCCCTTATTGCGTTCCCAAACGGAGTTTGGGAACGAGGCAAGTGATTGAACCAAGGCAAGTACAAGAAAACCCAAGAGGATTATTGAAATGTCCAAAACCATGAGTGAAGCCCTCGGCCTGGTAGAAACCAAGGGCCTGATTGCAACCGTCGCGGCGACTGATGCCATGGCGAAGGCCGCCAACATCACGCTGGCCGGCCAGCTTCAAATCGGCGGCGCCTACGTCACCACGTTCGTGCGCGGCGACGTTGGCTCCGTCCGCGCCGCCGTCGACGCGGGCGGCGCAGCCGCCCAGCAGCACGGCGAACTCGTCAGCGCCCACGTCATCCCGCGCCCGGAAGAAACGGTTATGAGTGTCTTCCTGGGCAAGTAACAAACTACGCCCGCAGCCGAAAGACTGCGGGATCAGGGCCGGATGCCATGAAAATCCTCGTCGCCAATTTGGGAAGCACAAGCTTCAAATATCGCCTGTTCAATATGGCGAACGAAGCCGTGCTCGCGCGCGGCGGCGTCGAACGCATCGGCTCCGCACAGTCGAAATGCTTTGTCGAGGTCGCCGGCCAACGCGAGGAGTTGACGATCGAAGCGAAGGATCACGCGGTCGCCGTGCGTCTGTGCTTGCAGCAGTTAACCGACAAGAAATGCTTGAGCAGTCCCACGGAACTGTCGGCCATCGGATTCAAGGCGGTTCATGCCAGGGGCATCACCGGGGTTCACCTTGTCGATGATGCCGTGCTCGCGGCGATGGAAGCGTACAACGACATCGTGCCGGCTCACAATCCGCCCTATGTGACGGCGATGCGGCTGCTGGCGAAGGAACTGCCCGAAATTCCGTTGGTCGCGGCGTTCGAGACCGGCTTTCACGAAACGATCCCGCCGGCCGAGAGGCATTACGCAATCCCGATCGAGTGGGCGGAAAAGTTCGGCATCAAGCGCTGGGGCTTCCACGGCGCGAGCCACCGCTACATCGCCGAGCGCTCCGCGCAGCTCATTGCCGCCACCCTTAACCCCTCTCACGCGAAGGGGCAATGGGAGGAACTGCGGGTTATTTCCTGTCACCTGGGCGGTAGCAGTTCCCTCTGTGCCATCCGGGCGGGCAAGTCGCAAGCGACGAGCATGGGCATGACGCCGCAAAGCGGATTGCCGCAGAATAACCGCGTCGGCGACCTCGATCCGTTCGCGTTGCCGGCGATCGTGCGTGCCACAGGCAAAACGTTGGACGAGGTGCTTTCGGTTCTCGCCAATCAGTCGGGCCTGGAGGGGCTGAGCGGCAAGAGCAATGACCTGCGCGATGTCGAAGACGCCGCCGCCAAGGGCGATCCGAACGCCAAGCTCGCGCTCGATGTTTACGTCGCCTCGGTACGCCATTATCTCGGCGCTTATATCGTGCTCCTGGGCGGCGCCGATGCCATCGTGTTCACTGGCGGTATCGGCGAAAACTCGGCCAATATGCGCGAGGCGATTTGCGGGAATCTGGATTGGTTCGGTATTCGCCTCGACACGGAACGAAACAGGTCGGCTCGCGGTGAAGTTCGCGTCGACGCAACCAATAGTCGGGTGCAGTTGTGGATCATGCCAACAAATGAAGAGATCATCGTGGCGCGGCAAACTCGGGATTGTGTCCTCGTTTAGCGCCCGCATGGCGCCACGCGGGCGCTAAACGAAAAGGGTTTACCCATGTTCCTCGCACGTGTCATTGGCAGCGTGGTCGCGACGCAAAAGGTCGCCAGCATGGTCGGCTCGAAATTGCTGACCGTCGAGCCGCTGCGCGTCGATCCAGCCAGGCGCGATCAACTGATCGGCACGGGGCGTACGTTTGTCTGCGTCGATACCGTCGGCGCCGGCCAGGGTGAAACGGTACTGATCGTGCAAGGCTCCAGCGCCCGCATGACGCCCGAGGTCGAAAAGCTGCCTGTCGATGCGACCATCATCGGCATCGTCGATACGGTCAACGTGGAAAACAAAACGATTTTTGACGCAAAAAACTAACCACCCAAGCCCCGCGATGAGCGAAGCGATTCGCGGGGGTACGCAGGTGCAAAATCATGCTCCAAGTCACCGACGATCTGATCCGCAGTGTTGTGGGCGAAGTGCTCGCCAGCATGAAGGGGAGGCCGGTCGTCGCCATAACGACCCCCGCTCCCGGAGGGAGAGACGGGAATGGAGGCGTCTTCGAAAGCGTTGACGACGCCGTCCAGGCCGCTGCCGTCGCCCAAAAGCAACTGGATTCCCTCGGACTGGATGGCCGCAAAAAAGCCACCGATTGCATTCGGAAAATCTGCATCGACAAGGCCGAGATGCTTGGCCTTGAGGAGATGGAAGAAACCAAGATCGGTCGGCTCAAGCACAAGGTCGAGAAGCTCATCACCGCGGGCGAAAAATCTCCGGGCGTCGAGTTTCTTCGCACGGCTGCGTTCGGCAGCGGCGGCAACCTCACGCTCGAAGAGTACGCCCCGTTCGGCGTCCTCGGCATCATCACGCCCGTCACCCACTCGCTGCCGACGATGGCGAACAACGCCATCAGCATGATTGCCGCGGGCAATAGCGTCGTCTGCAACCCGCACCCTTCCGGTGCTCGCGTCGCCTGTCACGGCACGCAGCTTTTCAATCAGGCGATTCACAAGGCGATCGGCATCGACAACCTCATCACCATCATCGGCACGCCCACGCTGGAAAGCGCGCAGGCAATCTTCGATCACCGCGACGTGCGCCTCCTGTGCGTCACCGGCGGCCCGGCTGTCGGTCGCGCGGCGCTGCGAAGCCCGAAGCGAGCCATCGTCGCCGGGCCAGGCAATCCGCCCGTCGTCGTCGATGAGACCGCCTGCCTCGACAACGCGGCCAAGTCCATCATCTATGGCGCCGCCTACGACAACAACCTTTTGTGCATCGCGGAGAAGGAAGTGTTCGTCGTCGGCGCCATTTTCGACGAGATGATGGAAACCATGACGAAATACAAGGCCATTCGTCTGAACGCGGATCAGATTGCCAGGCTGACCTCGACCGCCTTCGTCAAGGGCGACGGCGGCAAGCTGCATGTGAACAAGGATTTCATCGGTCAGGACGCCGCGGTGCTCGCGAAACACGCCGGCGTCAGCGTGCCCGCCGACACGGAACTCCTCTTCGGTGAGACCGACGAGAGCCATCCATTCGTCGATCACGAGCAGATGATGCCCTTCGTGCCCTTCGTTCGCTGTCCCGATGTCGATGTCGCGATCGCGCTGGCGAAGAAGTACGAACACGGTTTCAAGCACACGGCCATGATTCATTCGCGCAACGTGGACACGATCACGCGCATGGGCCGCGAGATGGATGTGACGATTTTCGTTCAGAACGGCCCCTGCACCGCGGGCCTGGGCGAGGCGTACCTGAGCTTTTCGATCGCGACGCCGACGGGCGAGGGCGTGACAACGCCCCTGACCTTCACGCGCGTGCGCCGCAGCGCGACGATCGGGTCGATGCGGGTGATTTGAATGCAAGCCCCACCATGAGCGCAGCGAATGGTGGGATCGAACCCCAGGATTCGCTGCGCTAATCCTGGGGCCTGGGGTTCTCCATGCAACTCGCCACCATCGTAGGCCATGCGACCGCGACCGTGAAGCACGCCAGCATGACCGGCTGGAAACTGCTGATCGCGCAGCCGTTAACCGTGGACGACCGACCCGATGGCGAGCCGCAACTGGTGATCGACAATCTCGGCGCCGGTTTGCACGATCGCGTTCTGATTTGCAACGACGGCGCCGGAACACGCAAGCTGATGAACAGCAAGAACTCGCCGGTCCGCTGGTTCGTGATGGGGATTTGCGATCAATGATTGGCAAGGAGCAAAACACGGGCGGAGTCCTGTGCTGGCCGAAACGCCTGCTCAGCGCGGACGACCTGCGCCGGCACCTGACGAATCAGCGCGAGCTGTTGCTGCTCCCGAAAACCATCGTCACGCCACTCGCTCTGGATGAGTTGAAAGCGAAAGGCGTGCGCATGATTTTTGAGGCTCCCAGGCCAGGAAACACATGCGACCCGAAAACAACGTGGATTTTTGCTCAGGAAATGGCCGACGCGATCGTCACCTCGGCCGTGCGAGCGATTGAACGTGAGGGCATCGCGTTGACGCCGCTCAGCAATCCGGCAGCGCGTGCCCTGGCCGATGCCATCATCCGGCATGGGCATCGCGGCGGCATTGTTTTCACGGGCGAGCCCGAGGCGGTTTGCTGTATCGCCAACAAGGTTGCCGGGATTCGTGCCGGCGCGGTGATAACGCAGGCGCAGGTGGTTCGCGCCCAGAAAAGCCTTGGCGCTAACCTCTTCGCCATCGAGATGCCCGGGCGGACGTTCTTTGAACTCCGACAGATGCTGCGAACCATCGTCGCGCTGGAGCCGAAATGTCACGGCGCCGTTGCGACCACGCTAAAGGAGCTCGACGGCCATGCGCATCGCTGAAGTCATCGGCACCGTGACGCTGTCGCGTTGCCATCCCTCGCTGGCAGGTTACCGCTGGATCGTCGGCGTGCCATTCAGCCTGAAGGCGCTGCGAAACAGCGCGGCGCCTGACGGCGAGGATGTCGTGATCCTCGACGAACTCGGCGCGGGTGAGGGTCAAAGGATTGGCGTCAGTGAAGGCGTCGAGGCGATGATGCCGTTTCATCCACTACGAAAACCGGTGGACGCGTATGGTGCGTGTATTTTGGATGCGCTTGAGGTGAAATAATCAAGAAGCCCCGCGATGAGCGCAGCGATTCGTGGGGGTATCGTCCCCAGGGATCGCTGCGCCCACTCCAGGGTCTGAAAGGGAACCAACATGATCGTCAACGAACACAAGATCAAACAAGAAATCTGCGAGATCGGCCGGCGTCTCTACGCCAAGGGTTTCGCGGCTGCCAACGATGGTAATATTACCTATCGCCTCAATGACAAGGAAATTCTGTGCACCCCGACGATGGTGTCGAAGGGCTTCCTGAAGCCCGATGACATTTGCCGGGTCGATTACGACGGCAAGCAGCTCGCCGGCACCCGGAAGCGCACCAGCGAGGTCCTTTTGCACCTGGCCGTGTATAAAAACCGACCCGACATCAACGCGGTCGTGCATTGCCATCCACCCCATGCGACCGCGTTTGCGGTCGCGCATGAGCCAATCCCCAAGTGCGTGCTGCCCGAGGTCGAGGTGTTTCTCGGCGAAGTGCCCATCGCCAAATACGCGACGCCAGGCGATCAGCGCCTGCCCAACACGATCGTGCCCTATGTCAAGGATTGCAACACGATCCTCCTGGCAAACCACGGCACGGTCTCGTGGGGCACCACCGTCGAGCTGGCCTATTTCAACACCGAGATCATCGACGCCTATTGCAAGATTCTGCTGCTCGCCAAGCAGCTGGGCCGAATCAATTACTTCAGCGAAGAACACACGCAGGAATTGATGGAGTTCAAGAAACGCATCAAGATCGACGACCCGCGCATCCACATCAAGGACTGCGAAGTGTGCGGGCCAAGCATCTTCAACGAAGGCTACACCGACTTCGTGCCGGAGCCTTATGCCTTCCAGCGCGACGGCCAGGCGCCGACGGCGTATGTCGATGAATCCGATTGTTCCTGCAAGGCGCCGGCCAAACCGCAGGTCCAGGTGAAGGACATGGACGAACTGGTGCGCATCGTCACGGAGAAGGTGATGGCGGCGCTGGCGGAATCGAAGGCGTGATATAATGAGCGGAAAAACTGACACGGGGGAACCTCATGTCCGCCATTGAAATACTCGAACAACGGCTCGCCGCCCTGGAGGCGGAGGTGGCGAAGCTGAAGAACGGCGCGAAATCATCAGACGATCGGCCCTGGTGGGAGAAGATTTACGGCACGTTTGCCAATGATTCTTGTTATGACGAAGCGATGCGCCTCGGCCGTGAATACCGCGAATCCACGAGGCCGAAGCCGAAAAAAAAGAAAAAGAAAGCCCGGTGATCTATGTTCATTCTGGATACCGATCACCTTTCGTTTCTGGAACGCGGCAGCCACCCTATTGGCGATCGAATTCTCGCGCGAATGAAGAATGTGCCCGACCAGTGTTTCGCAACCATCATCAGCTACGAGGAGCAAACGCGAGGCTGGCTCGGCGTTCTGGCCAAAGCCAAAACGATCGTCGATGAAATCCGCGCCTATGAAAAACTGCGGGCCCAACTCCGCAACTATTGTTCGATCAACCTGCTCACATTCGATGAATTGGCGGCGACAAAGTTTCAGGAGTTGAAGCGAAGCAAGATCCGGATTGCGACGATGGATTTGAAGATCGCATCGATCACCCTCGCCCGCGATGCCACGTTGACCACGCGCAATCGGAGCGACTTCGTGAAAATACCCGGTTTAAAGTTGGAAGATTGGACCAAAGAATAGAGGCACCCATGAAAATCACCATCATCGGCGGCGGCGGTCTGGTCGGCAGCTCCACCGCGTTCGCGCTTCAGTGCGGCGGCGTTGGCAGCAGCATTTGCCTGGTTGACGCCAACGCGGATAAGGCCCAGGGCGAGGCGCTCGATCTCCTGCACGGCGCCAGTCTGGTCGCCGATCAGCGCATCGATGTGGGCGACATGGCCGACGTCGCCACGAGCAACGTCGTCGTCATCACCGCGGGGTTACGCCGCAAACCCGACGAAAGCCGCCTTGACCTCATCAATCGCAACGTCGATCTGTTCACCGGCATCCTCGATCAAATGAAATCGGCCGGCATCAAAGAAAACACCTATGTCGTCGTCGTCAGCAATCCGGTGGACGTGCTGACCTATCTCGCAGTCAAACGGCTCGGCCTTCCGTGGCAGCGCGTCATCGGCCTGGGAACCGTGCTCGACACCACGCGCTTTCGCAGCAATCTCGCCAAGAAACTGCAAGCGCCGCCGACGCAAGTCAACGCCCTCATCCTCGGCGAACATGGCGACAGCATGACGCCGATCTGGTCCAGCGCCACCATCAACGGTCTGCCTCTGGAACAATGGCCCGGATTTGACGTCAACGTCGGCAAGGAGATTTTTGACGCAACCAAGGGCGCCGGCGCCCAGGTCATCAAACAAAAAGGCGGCGCGGGTTTCGCCGTCGGGCTGTCGATCCGCGAAGTCGTTCACGCCATCGCTGCCGATTCGCGCCGCGTGTTGCCGGTCAGCTCGCTCGTCAACGGTCCCTATGGCATTCGCGACGTGTGTCTGTCCGTGCCCACCGAAGTCGGCTGCGGCGGCGTGCGCAAGCAGATCGAACTTGCGTTGACGCCGAAAGAACGGCTCGGGCTGCAAAACTCGGCACGCGTGCTGCGCGAGACGATTGAGCTGGTGGAGGCGCGCCTTTCCGCCTCCCAGGGATCCGCCGGGGCGGCGAAAGGGGCAATTCACTTGGCGACCAAGACCTCTGAACGCGCAATTCCCCGGACGGCCTGGGGTACAGGGAAAAAATGAAGAATGAAGAACGAAGAATGATGAATGAGGAACTGGGAGGACCTGACATGAAAGGGAATGAGCTTTCCGATCGCTTCTTGGAGTTTGCTGCAAGGGTCATCCGGCTGGTCATGGCATTGCCAAAAAATCCGGTTGCACGGCATATCGGCGGGCAGTTGCTGCGAAGCGGCACGGCGATCGGCGCCAACTATGAAGAAGCACGCGGCGGCGAAAGCCGTGCGGATTTCAATCACAAGCTCGGCATCGCCTGGAAGGAGGCTCGCGAGTCTTGGTACTGGCTTCGCCTACTTCAAAAGACCCAGCTCATCAAGCCAGACCTCATCGACAAGATCCTGCAAGAATCCAACGAAATCGCCGCAATCCTGGGAAAGTCGCTGGCAACTGCCAAGAGAAAAAAAGCCGGCCAGCAACCTGGCGACCCATCGACAACTTCCTAGTTCTTCATTCTTCATTCTTCATTCTCCTTTGCAATCGACCGATGAAAAAATCCCTCGACGAAAAACTGGCCCGCATTCACGCCGACCCGCACGGCGCGAAGGATTTCATTCTTGCCGACGCCAAGGATCCGGACATGGCGCTTGGCCTGGGCGCGACCGGGCGCGCCCAGCAAGGGACATTTACCTATCGGAGCTTGCGGGAGTTTCGCGAGCAGATTGAGCAAATTGTCGAGCAGGGTCTCGTCGATATCATGCTGATGTCGGCCCACACCAACGAAATCCTGACGATCCAGCGACGCATCTTCGACAACAGCCGCGTGACGCCAGCCGCCCGCGCCAATGACACGACCGACATCCATGTGATGCGCGGCGGCCGCGGTCCGATGCAGCCCGCCCTGCCCTTTCGCACGGCGACGCTCGATCACATCCAGTGCGGGCACGGCGATTGTGCCGACGGCGAACGCCATCTCGGCGCCAACCTCGGGCTTTACAGCATCACCTTTCAAAACGACAACGTCATCGACCGCGAAGCCCTGGAACGCTACAAGGAATTTCGTATCGAAGCGGAACAGAAGGGCTTTCGCCATTTCCTGGAAATCTTCGACCCCAATCGCCCCGAATCGGTGGAGCCGACGAAGTTGCCCGACTTCATCAACGACGCCATCGTCCGCACTCTGGCCGGCGTCGCCACTCGCGGCAGGCCGCTCTTTTTGAAAATGGTCTATCACGGCCCCAGGGCGATGGAGGAACTGGTTCACTACGATCCGCACCTCATCGTCGGCATCCTGGGCGGCTCCGCGGGCACGACCTACGACGCCTTCAAGCTCCTCGCCGAGGCGAAAAAGTACGGCGCCCGCGTCGCCCTGTTTGGCCGAAAGATCAACAACGCGGAGAACCAGCTCGCCTTCGTGCGCTTCCTGCGCTGGATCGCGGACGGTGAGATTACGCCCGAGGAAGCCGTCAAGGCATACCATGGCGTATTGCAAGGGCTAGGCATCAAGCCGCTGCGTTCGCTGGACGAGGACATGGTGCTGCAAACCAACGTGATGAGTTACGGCGGCGACGGCAAGACGATCAGGGCCCCGAAAGCCAAACCTGGCGAGCCGAGCCGCGTAAGCGCCCGGGTGAGCGCAGCAGAGCCGGACTTCAGCAAAATGACGCCCGCGGAAAAGGTCGCGTATCATCGGGCCCGCTGGCAGCGGATTTTGGGGTGATGCCCATCGTTCACCTCGGTGCGGCGTGCGAACCCGACGGTTCGCTGCGCTCACCATCGGGCTTGGGGTTTACCTCAGCGCCACGCCCAGGTCCGCGGGACAGGGGTACAAGGGCTTCGCGCACTCGGGGCAGTCGATCTTGCCGAGTTGCCACATGCGGTTACGGCTTTCGATCATCGGCCTGGGGGCGGCGGGCACGGATTTCACGAACTGGTGGAAATACCAGGACAGCCAGCGACGAATGTCGTTGAGGTAGGCACTGGGATTTTCGGGAGCCCGGATGCGTTGATCGCCGATGACGATCTCATACTCGCCGCCGAATTTGCGCATCGCGACCTCGACGCCGGGCTGGTAGGCGGTGACGCAAACGCCCTCGATCCACACGCCCTTGGTGCCGATGACGAGATTCGCCTTGGCGACATAAAGCAACACATCGGGGTAAAAGCTCAGCAACTCCTGATGCGGGCGCGGGTTTTTGGCCAGGTCGATCATGCCCACGGCCGGACCGATGGCTTCCCAGGGTCGGCGCTGGTATTCGGTCCAGAGGGCGTGGAATTGGAGCCAGTGCCAGCGATTTTCGAGATTGAGCACGGCATGGGCCGCGGGAAACGCTCGCCCCAGACTGAACCAGTCGTCGAGGTCCATTTCGGCGGCGAAGGCGCGGTCGGCGAGCAAGATTGGCAGGCGATTCAAGTCCGCCTTGCTCCAGGCCGCACGCTCCTTGGCGTGGAAGCAGCGGAGAAGATCCCCCAGGAACGCCAGCGGCAGGCGGCCCTTGAAGCATTCAGCTGCCAGGGTGAGGATGAAGTCGAACGGATCGTCCCCCGCCTCGCGCATTTCTTCGATGCAGCGCCGGCTCAGGACGTTCAAACACGAAAGCGCGACCGGATCGGTGCGCGCCGCGACGCTGGCCTCCTCACAGCATTCCAGCAGCAGGTCCAGGTTTATCTTGTGCGTCTGGGCATCGCTGATCGCCATCAGGCCGTGCAGGAATCCCCACGCCCGGCGGTCCATGTCCTCTTGCACGATATCGGGAACCAGCAGCTTCCACGCGGCATCGACCAGGCGTTGCTGCACCGGCCGCGGCGTGGGCCAAAGCAGAAACGCCACCCCCGCCGCCAGCAAACCGACTCCCGCCGACAAAAGAATACTGAGAATCGCTCGCTGTTCAAACCCGCTCAACAACCGAAACAGCACGACGGCCGCGATCAGCATGAATGGCAGCATCACCAGCACGATGCCCCCAAGCCGGGTGACGAAGCGACCTGGCTCCCGATCGCGAAAGTGGACCGTGTCGGGCGATTCGACAACCAGTTGCGGAATCAGGCCGCGTTCCGAGACTTCGAGTTGAAAGCCGTGGCCCTGCAAGCTCGATTCGGTCAACGTCAGCGCCTGCACGGTGGGCGGGTCCTCGATTGCGACCGAGGTGCAGCAATGCGGGCACAACGTCGCCTTGCGCGTCTTGACCAGCGACTTGAGTTCAAAAAGCAGCTCGCGGTCGCGCAAACCCTTGCGATAAAGCAAACGCTGCAGACGGGCCAGGCCGATCTGCGGGTCGTCCTTGAGGGCCAACTCCCGGCAGCGCTGGAGGACCTGCGGATCCTTTTCCAACCCATAATCGACAACCCAATCGTCGATAACACGCCACGGCTCACGGACACGCTGGCCATCGAGCACGAGGCGATGCTTGTCCCATAAATGCACGACCATTTCCTTTTTCGGCAGCTCGGTCGGACAGCGCGGGCAGCTCATGCGCAGGTCGTCTTCCAGTTCATTCGTCAAGGCGTCAATCAGCGGCGAATGCCCGAAGCGTTGTTCGAGCTGCTGCAATTTCTCGAGCCCGCGTCGCTTGGTGCTCTGCGCGACGTAGGCCCGCAGAACGTCGTTCGCGCGGGGGCTGTCCTTGCCCAGGGCACGCATCAGCGCGAGGGCGGCATTCTCGCGGGTGCGGCGCGGGAGTTCTTTTTGATCCAGAATCGGTAATGCCGACGGGACCGCCTTGGCCGGCAGCGGCGCGGTCAGCCGGCCACATATCTCCAGGGCGATGCGCTGGCCAAGCAGCGTCAGCGGCGGGCTTTTGCTGGGCGCCAGCAACACGGGCAAGAGTCGATCGACCGCCCGCGCGCCGACCACGGTCTCCGCAAACCCCGCGACCGCCTCGGCCCGGTCCTCGCCGTCCTTGAGGTGCTGGTACAGCCAGCCGATCAGGTAGCGATCGGTGTCCTGGGGATGCCGATCCGCCACCAGCGATTCCAGGCTTCTCCAGGCGGCCACGTCTGCCGGCGGGGAACAGATGGTCTTGAGGATCGTCTCGCGCGTCTCGACATAGGTCTTGCGAGCGCCGCGGAACTGAAACACCTGATGCGCTCGCCGCAGATGAAGCTCGATGTCCTTCGCCCGCACGTTGGCCTTGCATTCGGTACACACGATCAGGCGATCTTCTTGCAGTTGAGCGATGCAGTCCTGCACGAGCGCCTGCTCGACACCGTGTTGCGCCAGTTGCCGGCACAGGTCGATCTGTTGGTCGGTCGAGTCGAATTCTTCCGACACTAACTTGAGCGCGCGGCGCAGCTCCTCCACGCTGGGCTTGCCGCGGATTTGCTCTTGCAAGAATGGCAACGCCGCCTGCGTGCCCAGGTCGCGCACCCGGCGATTGGGGGACGCCAGCAAACGCTTCGTGATCGGCAGAAACCAGGCGCTGCCACGCAGGCATTCTTGATAGGCGACCACCGCTTCATAGGACAAGGCGAGCGGGATGGTTTGCGCGGCCGCGGTGGGGTCCTCGCGCAGCAGGTAGCGTTGTAAGTCGGCGACATAGCGGGCGACCGCGGCGTCCTTGTTCTTGCGCACCTCGGGTAGGTGGAGATAGAGCGCCGGCATTTCCTCGTGGGCGTGCCGATCTTGCTTTTCGAGCGTGCGTTCCCATAGCCGGGCGAACACGGCGCTCGCCGGCATCACGTCGCCCTGGTAAATCAGGTAGCCGTGCTCCGCCTGCAAGTGAGCGCTGCGTTCGCCCAGGGTCAACGGTTTCTTGCACAGCGGGCACTCCGTCGGCCGCTTCGTTTCGAGCTGGTGCAACACCGATCGGATGCGGTCCTCGGGAAGCTGCAATTGTCTGAGGAAGTGCATGAGCGGGATCGGCACATCCAGGGGCGGCGCTTCGAGAGCCTCAATGATTCGCAGCAACAACTCGTCGTTTTTTTGGGGATGAAAGCTCCACAGCGTCAGAGCCGCCGACTGGCGCAACTCACTGTTGGCCTCACCCAAAAATCGCCAGACGAGGCTTTCAAAGGCATCCAGTCGGCCCAGGGTGCGGACCGATTGCTCCAGACGTCGCAACCCCCACGCTCGGACGCGCGGCACCGACGAGGCCAGCAGGCCCTCGATCGCCACGCGCGGATCGAGCGCGCCGAGCACCATGCCGACGCGCGTCGGAATGCCGGCGGAATCGAACGCGCCTGCCGCCTGCTCCTCCACCCAGCGGCGCAGATTCGCCTCGCTGGGCTGCCAGAGCTTGGCAGCGACGCCCGGTGAAAAGGCGGTCTGGTCCTTGACGCGCCGGCGGGTGAATACGGTGTAATAAATCGGGTCCATCGTGACGGGAAGCTGATGCACGCCGACGACCGGGCGAATCGGCCCCTCCGCCACGGTGATGCCGTCCGAGGCCTGGCGCGGCGCCGTGCCGCGCGCGCATTGCACCTGCATCTCCATGCCTGGGTCCAGGCCCGTGCAATCCAAGAGCAGCTTCGCGCTGTCCGAGTCGGTGTGCAGGGCGATCACCTCGGCGACCGGCGGCGGCGGCGGGTTGACCAGCCACGCCAGCAATTCGTCCGCGGAACCAGGCCGACGAAACGGATCGGGACTGAGCAAGAGCCGAAACGCCTTGGTGAAACTGTGGGGCCAATCCGCCAGCAGACGCTCCGGCTGCACGCCAATCTGCTCCGCCCAGACGAGTAGATTGTTGCGGGGCAGCTTGGCCAGGACGTTTTCAAGCTGGGTCCAGTGTGCGTCGACAAAGGTCGCCCACGGCCGGCCTTGCTCGCGCGCCAGCTTGCTAATGTCCGCACCGGTGAGCAGGCCGTAGGCGAGCGTGCCCCACGAGTATAAATCGGAACGCACATCGGGGCGTTTGTTCGGGTCAAAGCATTCCGGCGCGGAATACCCGCGGACGAAGCGGTCGGCCGGGAAGAGCCGCTGCCACAGCAAAGGAGCCGTGGATTCCTTGAGGAGGGTGCTATGCTGTGTCAGGACCATCTCCGTACCGACGAAATGCACACGGTCGCTATCGTCGATCAAAAGGGACGCCGGCCCAAGACCCAGCAACAGCAGTCCCTCGGCATGGGCCTGCCTCACAAATTCCAATAATTCGGCCAGCACCGACAGGATCGACGACACCGGCAGTATCTTCTGCTGCCATTCCGGCGTGAAGCGCCCATGAGGCCGAGTGTAGACGACGATCGGCTCGGCCCCCTGGCCGCGCTCCTCGGTGAATGCGAACGGGTCGCGCGTGTTCTCGATCTCCAGGAGATCGAGCGGCTCCGGCCAGAGGTTGCTGTGGCGATTGCCGAGCACGGCACGAAGTTCCGCGCGGGCCAGGGCGCGGCGCTGAAAGACATAGGTGGGATCGTCGAGAATGGGGTAGCGATTGGTGCGGATGAAGACGTCGAGCCATTCGACCTCGTCGGTCTCGCGGACGCGCTTGGCGGTGAAATCGAAGTTATAGAAGATCTTCTTACCGGTGTAGAGCCCGTGCCAGGGGGTCTCGCGCACGATGGAAGTAACGACATACCCGCCGGGCTGGTGCGCGGGCCCCGCCCCTTCCAAACGTTCGCCGACCTGGAGCTTCATGCGGTTATTATGCGAAATTATGAGAGATGGATGAAGCGGGAATTTGGGAAATGTCCGCATTTCCAACCGCGGCCTTTCACACCGGCCCCCAAAACCCCGCCATGATCGTTGCCAATACCCGGCCCATTGGCTTACGCCACGGCGCCGCTATAATGCCCATCGCCAACTCCCTGGCTACGGACCGCGAGCAACCTCATGCGCATCGCCATCATCAGCGACACCCATAGCCGCACCGCCGCGGTGCAAACCGCGCTCACGCTGATGGCCGAACAAAACGTCGAGATGATCGTCCATTGCGGCGACATCCAGGACGGCGACACGGTGCGGCTTTTCCCAGCGCACACACACTTCGTTTTCGGCAATAGCGACTACGATCGGCAGGAAATCGCAACGGCGGTCAGCGATATCGGCGCAACGCTGCACGGCGCCTGGGGGCATCTCGAAATTGCGGGCCGCTCGCTCGCCTTCACGCACGGCGACGACGTCGCCTTGCTCTACGACCTCGAAAATGCCGACACGTTCGATTTCCTCTTTCACGGCCACACCCACATCGCCCGCGAGCATCAGACCGGTAAAACGCGGGTCATCAATCCCGGGGCGTTGCAGCGAGTCGCCCGACGGACCTTTCTGATCCTCGATTTGCCTGACGGAAGCGCCCGCTCGATTGACGTCTAGCCGTGCGTGTTGCGCCGTTTGTCGAGCCGGCATAGTCTGCCCAGTTTGTGAATTATTTTCCAACATTGCGATTTATTCTGTTGCCAACGGGCCTTGACTCCGTTCCAATAATACCAGTGCGTGAGGGTTGGTTTGTTGGCGCGTCTTGAGCGCCCCCAAATGAAAAACCGTTCTTTTCATCATTTCGCTATTCACGGACGAGGGATCCCGTCTCTCTCAAAACGGACAAGAAGGAGACCGTACCATGGGAAGCGACATGGTCGTGGCCTTGAAAGAGGCCTCTGCAAATCGCACAACGTTATTTGGCGTTAACCACTATGCCGTGCCGGGACAACGCCTGGCCGTGCAGTTCGTCCCCGGCGCCACGCACGATGCAGGCGATGTGACGCAAACCGCGACCGGCGCGGTGCCGCAGGCCAGGCAAACGTTTGGCGTGCTTGGCGTGCGGCCCGTGGGCACGTCGGGCTACTTGCATGGCGTCAACGAAAATCGAGTCGCGCTGGGCGTGACCCGCTGGCAAAGCCGCCGGGCGAGCAGTCCCCTGGCATTGTCCGGGGTCGATTTGGCCCGGCTTGGCCTGGAACGCAGCCGCAACGCCCACCACGCCGTTGAAGTGCTGACCGACCTGCTGGAACATTTCGGCGAGAATGCCGAGCATGGCTGCAACGATCACATCTTCCTGATCGCCGACGCAACCGAGGCGTTCGCTCTGGAGGCCTCGGGCCGCTACTGGGCAATGCTCGAATGCACGTCGGCGCGGGCCGTGACCGAGGCTGCCATGATCAGGCAAGACTGGCGCCGGCTGGCGCATGGCCTGGCCGATTTCGCCATCGAAAAAGGCTGGTGGCAAGACGACGGCAACAAGCTGGATTTCGTGCGCACCCTCGCCGAAAGGAATCCAACCACTTTGTGTGCCCAAAAGCGCTGGGGTCGAATCACCATGGCGCTCATGCAACAACAAGGCGCGATCGATCTGGAATTCCTGCGCCGCATGTTGGCCGAACAGGACACGCAAAACGCCACGCAATTTCCCGAACCAGGCAACACCGCCCTGGCGTGCAATTTCCTGGTGGATCTCCACGCACCGGAGTTGCCGACCCTGGCCTGGCTTGCCTTTGGCTCTCCCAGGGTTGCCGTGCATTTTCCGTTGAGCCCGGCCGGCTCGATTCCGCCCGATTTCAGCGAAAGCCGACCGTCGTCCTCGTCGCTGCAAGATCGCGTCCTGGAACTCGAACCGCTGGCCCAGGGTAGCGACAAGGATCAAAAACGCCTCACCGCCGCCCTCGAACGCTTGCAAACCAAGTTCGACCTCGACGCCGAGGAATTCCTGGCCCGGTCGCGCGAATGTCACTTGCACGGCCGAAGCCAGCAAATCAATCAGCTGGCATCGGAAATGATGCACCACCACGTCGTGTTGTTCGACCGCGAATACCGCAGCCTGCTCGGCATCACGAACCGGGCGGCACAGGTTTCGGCGCTGGCGGAAGAAGAGTTGTTTTTCGCATGAGAACCGAAGCCAATGGGCAAAGGCCACGATTTAAAATTTTGGGTGTCTTAACCATCTTTTCCGGCTCGGAATTCTGAGCCCCAATTGAACCACAAAAACATGGCGCGGGCGTTCTGGATCACTAGCATAACGGCAAATTGCGACGCGCCGCGACCGTCAGGGAACGGTTTGGGCAGGGCCCGTTCCCAGACAGTCGCGGCGCGTTGGTTGCGGTTCTACCGCGCCAGGTATCATCGGTGGCGAAATGGCTTGGGAGAGGCTCCCGTGGCGTCGATCCGTTCATAAAAGCGGTTGATGGTTGTTTGGTCTCACGGTGCGCACGCCCCGGCGAGCCCGGCTTCCAGACATCGAATGGCGTCTTCGATCAGCGGGACTTCGTCGGACTGCCGGTCGAGAACTTCATTGAGCGTTGCGATTTCCACACGCACCCCGGTCAGTGCCTGTTCTCTCAGGTTTTCCACTGCATTCTCAAAGGCTTCGCACCAACCCCCGAAAAGGCGGCGCACGTTCTTATCAACCTCCCAAGGCACCAGGCCGAGGAAATGCCAATGGAAAAACCAACCGAACAGCGGCATCGGGATCGCCCACCACAACATCGCCCAGCTCGTATCGACGGTCTTGGAAAGCGCGGGATCGGGTGCGATCACTTCCGGTACGTGAACCGTCCACGCCAACGGTGACAGCGACAAGTTCAACGCTTGCGTCACATTGCGTGCGAGCCGATCACGAAAAGCGTCAACAATGCGGCGGAAGCGGACTTCGGCCTCCTCAAGCAGCTGACGTGCAAGTTGTGCGCCGCTCGGCGTGACCTTCGCTAACTCAGTGGTCAGCTTGCCTCGAAGCCAATCCTCAAAGTGCCGGGTCTGTCGCCCGAGATGGCCCCGCCATTCTCGCATGTCAACACGCAACTCCTCGGCAAGTCGATATTGAAGGGGGCCGATCACATCGTCGAATTGCGGCCAGAGGTTTTTGGAAAAATCGGCAGATACGCGTTTGGCGGCGAGCGTGAGTTCGTCGTCGATAACCTCTCCCCGCACCCTTTCGTCAAGGATTGCCGAACGTAATTTGCTGCGCTCTGCGGTAACACGTACGGCGGATTGCCGCGCGATTCTTAGATAGTCAACGCACGCGGTCGCCAACCCCCGCAGCTTATGCGTGAAAACAGCCTTGCGTTCACGGATTGGATCTTCGACCAATGGGCAGAAAACTTCGTCGCGAAGTCGGCCCACCTAATGAGCCAAATCGCGGCGGGCAGAGAACGGAACGAGCGGCACGTCCGATCCGAAATACTCCCGAAGCCGGCCCTGAAGAAATACGATCAGTTCAGCTTGCTGGTCCGCATTGAGCAAATCAAACTTGCTCAGGATCACCCACACACGCGGCGCCAGTTGCCGAACCTCGGCGATCAGTCGGCGATCGTCGTCCGACAACGGTCGATCCGCGCTAATCACGACGAGCGCGCCCGCAACATTGGGCAACCAATCCTTGGTCGCCTTTGTGTTGTGCTCAAAGGTGCTGCCCAGGCCGGGCGTGTCTACAAGCCGCAGACTGGGCCAAGCGCTCAAAGCCGGCGTCATGACATCGACGACAGCCACGCGCCGCCGGTTCGCAGGGTTGAGCGCCTCCGTCACAAATTCGACGATCCGCTCGGGCGGAATAGCTTCCGTTCGTCCATCCAGGCGGGTCACCTGTGCTGACAACGAAGAGCCGGCGTACAGTCGTGTCACAACTGCCGTGACCGGAACGACGCCGACCGGCAACAGATCGACGCCGATCAGCGCGTTGAGCAGCGACGACTTGCCCGATTTGAATTGGCCCAGAACGGCAACGTCGAACAGACTTTCGTCACGCATCAGTTCGGCACAAGCACGAGCAGCCGGTTCCAGGCTGGTAAGCCGGAATTTGCGAATTGCTTCTTTCACGGTACCGAACACGTTGACCAGGGCGGCAGGCGTTTGAGACTTTGACGGACCAGGCCCATCGCGAAATGACAAATCACCCATCATTGGGGGCGTTTTCTCCACTTGATCGCTTGTATCCAAAAGGGCATCCTCCTGCTATCGCGAGCCCAACGATTGCAATGGGCCATAGCCATGGAACCGCGGGAAAAAAGTGTCTCGAATGAGTGGCACCAGCTTGATCGCAACTATTTAATGTCAAGGCACTTGCGACACTGGTCAGGGAGCGGGTTGGCGTATATGCCCTCCGGGAGAACGTCAAAAAGGCCAGGAATTTCGCATCTCGCCGTGTCAGCGCTCCGTCGTTGTTACGCAACGAAGCGAATGGATGCTTTTGATCTTCCTTCCCAAGTCAAAGCCACTCAGGTCAGGATGTTTCATGACAAGGTCGCAGGATTCTTTTGACGCAATAGTATTTCTATGTCGCTCGATTCTCCGTCGCCGCCGACGGATGTCAACCGATTTTCATCTGGGCTTTTGCGAATTTGCGAAATGGTCATCGAAAGCCGGGCGGCACAAGTTTCGGCGCTGGCGGAAGAAGAGTTGTTTTTCGCGTGAGACCGGAAGCCGAAAGCCAAAGGCCCAAAAACCGGATACTGTCAAATTGCCTTCTCGTCCCGCAATCGCTGAATCGCCAGGTCATCCAGCCCGAGCACGTCGCGCAAGACCATCGCGGTATGTTCGCCCAACGCCGGCGGCATCGTGGCGGTCGGCAAGGTGGCGCCGTGAATGTGAAAAGGCGAGCCCGCCAGGTCGACTTCCTTTCCCGCTGGATCGCGCACGGTCACCTTCATGCCGCGCTCGGACACCTGCGCCAGCGCGAATAGCTTCGAATAATCCAGCACCGGCGCATGGGGCACCCCCGCCTTCTCCAGGCGCGCATGCCAGTCAGCGTAAGTTCGCGTGTGCAGCAACGCTTCGAGCATGGGGATAAGCGTCGTCCGCTCATTCACGCGTTGTGCATTGGTGGTGAAACGCGCGTCGTGGGCGAGGTCAAGCCGATCGGCCGCCTGGCAAAAGTGCTGCCATTGCCCGTCATTGCCCACGGCCAGAATCAGCCACTCGTCTGCCGTCGCGAACGCCTGATAGGGGACAATCTGCAAATGAGCATTGCCCTGGCGCGCGGGCATGGCGCCGCTGGTCAGAAAAGCCTGGACAACGTTGACCTGGGCGGCGATCGCGCAATCGAGCAGGGCCAGATCGATCGTGTAACCATGCCCCGATTGCGCCCGCGCGTGGAGACACGCCAGGACCGCGGTGGCGGCATAAAGGCCGGTCAGCACATCCGTGACGGCGACGCCGACCTTGCTCGGCGGTCCCTCGCTTGGCCCGGTGATCGCCATCAGCCCGCTCAACGCCTGGATGGCGAAATCGTAGCCCGGTAGATCGCTCCACGGCCCGGTGCGGCCGAAGCCCGAGATCGAACAGACTATCAAACGCGGATTCTGGGCCAGAAGTTTTTCCGGGCTCAGACCGAGCTTGTCCGCACTTTGGGCGCGGAAGTTCTCCAGGAGCACGTCTGATTTTCTGACCAGGGCCTGAAAAAGCTGTACCCCCCCGGGCTGGCTCAGGTCAAGCGTGATCGCCTGCTTGTTGCGATTGCACGATAGGTAGTAAGCGCTATACGCGCCGTCGAAGGGCGGACCCCAGCCGCGTGTTTCGTCGCCCGAACCGGGCCGTTCCACCTTGATGACCTCGGCGCCAAGATCGCCCAGAAGCTGCCCGCAAAATGGCCCGGCCAGCACGCGCGAAGCATCCAGGACGCGAACATCGGCCAGCGGCGTCATCGTTGGAACCTCTTGCCACGATTTTTTTTCGCTTGGGCCATTGTATGCGCGGCTCGTTTAGCCGCTCGCCTTGGCGCGCGGGCCCAAGCCGGGTAGCGTCGAAACGACCTGCATGGTAAGATAAAAAAAGGACCGCATGAGCCGCCCAACTCGGCAACTTGCGAACCGACGATTTCCTCTGCTCTCCGGAGTGATTTGTCATGGAAGCCAATCACAAGCATCTGCCACGCCCGGTCTACGGCGATTCACCCATCTTTCAAATGGCGGTACTGCAACTGCTCTCGGTTGCCGAGCTAATTGATCTCGATCAAAATATTCTCGAACGCCTGAGCAAGCCCAAGCGGGCGATGATCGCGTCCGTGCCGATTCGCATGGACAACGGCAAGACGCACACGTTCATCGGATATCGCGTGCAGCATAGCCTGACGAGCGGCCCATCGAAGGGCGGAATGCGCTATCACCCCAACGTCGATCTCGGCGAAGTGGCCGCCCTGGCGATGTGGATGACCTGGAAATGCGCGCTGATGAACCTGCCGTTCGGCGGCGCCAAGGGAGGCATCGCATGCGATCCCGAAAAGCTATCCATGGAAGAAAAGGAACGCATGACCCGCCGGTTCACGGAAGAGATTCTGCCGATCATCGGCCCGCGCATGGACGTCCCCGCTCCCGACCTGGGAACCGACGAACAGACGATGGCCTGGATCATGGACACCTACAGCATGTCGGTCGGCTACGCCTGCCCGGAGATCGTGACGGGCAAGCCGATCGAACTCGGCGGCTGCATTGGCCGACGCGAGGCGACCGGGCGCGGCGTCGTCTACTGCATCATGCAGGCCCTGGCGGAGATCGATGTGCAACCGGGCAACGCCACGGCGGTCGTGCAGGGCTTCGGCAACGTCGGCGCCGTCACCTGCCAGGAGTTGGCGACGCGCGGCGTCAAGATCATCGGCGTCTCCGACCGCTGGGGCGCCATTGCCAACCCGCTGGGCATCGACGTGTCGGCGCTCAACAAGCACATCGCCGCGGGCAAGCTGCTCAAAGATTTTCCCGGCGCGCGCGCGATTGACGCGAATGAACTGCTCACGCTGGAATGCACGGTCCTCGTGCCGGCGGCGCTCGAACGCCAGATCACCGAGAAGAATGCCAGCAAGTTGCGGTGTCGCATTCTCGCCGAGGCCGCCAATGGTCCGACCACGCCGGACGCTGACAAGATTTTGAACCAGAGCGACATCTTCATCATCCCCGACGTTTTATGCAACGCGGGAGGCGTGACCGTGTCGTACTTCGAGTGGGTCCAGGACATGCAGCAGTTTTTCTGGGACGAAAGCCAGGTCAACCAGAAGCTCGAACAACTGATGCTGAAGGCTTTTCAGCAGGTCCGCGCCTGCGCCAAGGAAATGAATATCCCGATGCGAATGGCCGCGCTGAGTCTGGGCGTTCGCAAGGTTGCCAAGGAGAAAAAGCGGCGCGGGCTGTACCCCTGAGCGATGCAAACTCACGGTTGGCCGTTCTCGTTCGGCGTGGCCATCAACTCCGCGATCACGCCGCTCGCCTTTCGATGGGCATTTTGCGCCTCGGCCCGCGTCCGATATTTTCCGCCGCCGATGTCTCGGGCGAAGGCGCTAGCAAGGTCTTTGGCCTTCGTCGCTTCCTCAAGCAATTCAGCCACGGAGCGATCGATTGGCTTAGGCCAGGCGCTGGGCGCCGCCAGTTTGTCCAGTTCCTTCGGCAACACCACCTTGGCAGCCTCGACATCCAATCCGCCGGGCATGCGCTGAAAATACTTCTCCGCCTTCCCACCCGCCAGCTGAATCCACGGCTCGAAGGGCCTCGCGATTTGCCAGGCGCCGTCCACGTTGACCACGAGGTAATTCGAGTCGCGCGCCGGCGAGCCCCGGCGTTTTCCAGAAACCTTGTCGTCGGCAAAGGTTTCGCGAACCATCAACTTGACGTTGCCGTTTTCCAGCACCGTGCGGTTCATGACCTGGGCCTTGCGTAGTCCCAGCAGATCCCGCTTCGCGCTGCCATGCGTGCGATTCGTCTTGGCCACGCCAAACTTTTCGTCGAGGGCCTTGGCCACGATGTCGTGACTCTCCTCGGCCAATAGAAATGTTTGGCAAAGTTCGCGATACGGCTGCGGCGTCAATTCAAGCATGGCCTGCTGATCGCCCGCCACGCAAGCGATGAGAAGTCGATCCAGGGCTTGCTCGGGGCTTTCCGTCGGTCCGGCCCGTTCTGGCCGGGCACAGCCCGTGAGACACGCCATCGACAAGACGAGGCCCATCGCCATTCGTTGAAACATGTTGGTCACCCTTGGTTTGTCCGGTAGGGTCGTTATATATGTGCCAAGACAGGTTTGGCGATTGTGATGATTTTGACGGTTGGAACCCTCCAGGGTTTGGGAGTTTTTTTCGGATTGGGCAAGACAAAACGTTTATTCCCGTTGATAATGGCAACACCCCCCGCCATGCGGGTTCCCAGCGCACGTCAGAAAATCCGAGATTTGCAGGCGCGTTTGGTTCAAGGTTGAAACACGTCGTCTGTGAAGCCCCAAAAAAGTTTGCGCCATGAAAATGCCAGTCCCTCTGATGCGAGCGATGCTCGGTGTTGCGCTATTCCTCGGGATGATGACGCCCATCTCGATCCTGCCGCGGTTTGCGGAAGATCGGATGAGTGCGTCCGAGGGGGACGGGGCGCACCGGGTGGCGCCAATCGATCCCGACGACTGCCTGCCTAAATACCCGCCGCCGCCGGTTGTCAAAATCAGCGTGCGCGTGCCGGCGTGCAGCGACCCGGGGACCGCCATCAAATATCGCATTTGCGTGGAGAATTGCTCGACGGCCGAGGCGCATCATGTGGTCGTGAAGAACGCGCTGCCTGCCAACGCGAAATTTGTGAAGGCCGACCCCGCGCCAACCAAGCAAGGGCCGGAACTGCAATGGAACCTCGGCACCATCGGCGGCGGCGGCGTGCGCGAGATCATTCTCGTGTTGCAGCCAACCAACAAGGACGATGTCAAGAACTGCGCCCGCGTGCAGTTCGAGCATGGCCAGTGCGTCGTCACCCGGCAAACGGCGTTGCCCGGCGCCAAGCCGCCCATCATTTCGACCGTCCCCGAAGTGCCCGCGCCAGGGGATCGCCCCATCCTCGACATTCAGGTCTTTGGCCTCAGGAAGCAATTCGTCAACCTCGATACGGTGTATGACATCATCATCACGAACAAGGGCAAGACCAGGGCGACCAACACCGAGGCGCGCGCCCTGGTGTCGGAAAAGCTCATCGTCAAGAAAGTCAGCGCGCCAGGAGTCGATGCGAAGAACCTCGTCGAATGGAAGCTCGGGATCCTGGAACCCGGCGCGAGCCAGCGGTTGCAAATCACGCTTCGCCCGACCGAAGCGGGGAAGCATTGCTTCAAGGTCGCCGCCGAGGCCGATCATGGCGTAAAAAAAGAAGTCGAACACTGCACCGAGTTCGGCGGCGTGTCGGCCCTTGGGATCGACATGGCCGAAAGCGAGGATCCGGTATTCGTCGGCAACCAGACGACCTTCGCGGTCCTCATTCGCAGCCAGGGCTCGGCCGCTCTGACCAACATCCGCCTGCGGGCCATCGTTCCCAAGGGCTTGAAGCTGGACCGGGCGACGCCACCGATGTTCGTCAAGCGTGAAAACGTGAAGGACGGCGAGCTGATCGAATTCGCGGTGTTGCCGAAGATCGATGTCGGCGAGCAGGCCCGGTACGAGATTACCGTCGCCGCGGGCCAGGCGGGGTACACGCGGTTTCACATCGACGTCAACTGCGATCAACTCACCGCCGGACCCGTAGTGGTTCAGGAGGGCACGACCATCGTGGACGGCCGCGGCAAGGTCAACGTGCAGAAACTGAACCGACCGAGAAATTCCGTCGCCGGGCAATTGCGGTGAATGGATACGTTGAAAAAAAACCTCCCGCGCTCGGACATTTCAATTCTGCCGTGCCAACCCTACTCCACCGGTTCGCTGCGCTCGCCTTTGGGCATGACGCCCGGGAAATAGCGGTACGCCAGGGCTGCGAGGATGACGGCGCCGCCGAGAAAGGTCCCGATTTCGGGCATTTCGCCAGCAATCAAATAGGTCCACACGGGGGTAAGGATCGGCTCCAGCAGCGTGAGAGCACCGGCTTCCGGGGCGCTGACCGAGCGCAGGCCGCGCGCCATCAGCCAGTAGGGGAAGCCGAGTTGAATCGACCCGAACAGAAAAAGCACCAAGAACTGTTGCCAGGTCGGCGCGTGAAGCAAGACGACGAAGGGCAGCAAGACAAGGCTGCCGAGCACATGGTTCCAGACGGTGAGCCAGTTGGATGGCACATCGCGCAGAGCGCGCAGGCCGAGGATGACGCCGGCGTAGGTCAGTCCGCTGAACAGGCCGATGCCGACGACGAGCAATTCGCCGCCCGTCCAGCCGCCAGCTATGATGATGCCGATGCCGAGCATGCCGATAAACAGGCTGATGGATCCGCGCCGGTCCGGTTTTTCGCCGAGCCAATAGATCGAGACGAGGTACATCCACAGGGGAGCGGAGTTTTGTAGGAGGATGGCATTCGCCGCGGTGCCAAGCGCCTGGGCGGTGATGAAAGCGGCGTTCATCAGTGCGAAGCACAGCAGCATCGCGAGCATCATCGGCCTGAAGCGGATGTCGCCGCGCCGCAAGGTGGGAACCAGTACGAGGCCTGCGAACAAGGCACGATAAAAGGCGATCTGGATGGGTACGTTCTTGCCCACCAGTTCCAACGATTCGATGGTCGGGACGTGAACGTCGAGGAACGTTGCCGTCGTCAACGCCTTGGTGAACGCCCCCGACAGGCTCCAGAGCAGAGCGGCCGCGAGGATGCACAGGCGGCCGTGCGTGGGGGTCGGAGAGGGTGTCGTCATGGGGCAATTGTTTGAATAATTCGCGCGATGACCAGTGCAAAAAAATGTCTAGCCACGTCAGAGTTCGATTTCGCAGGTACAATACCCTGGCCCCTTTCGCTGACAAGGAAAAAGGCATGAGCAAACGCATGAGCACCGTGGACCAGATCGTGGTTGCTGCCTCGAAATTAGACGCGGCACAGCTGGTGAAACTGCGCCACAGACTGGATCGTCTGGAGAAGAAGGCCTGGGAAAAGGAATTGGACGCGGTCTCCGTCGAAATGAAGCGCCGCAACGTCACCGACGAAGATATCGATCGCGGAATAACGAGGCGTCGCCGTGAAAGTCGTTCTTGATACGATGCTGTGGGTGTCCTATTGCACGTTAAAGGATGGGTATCGGTATCGCTTGATTGAGCGCGCTCGTTCCAAGCGAGTGCGTTTTTTTGTATCAGAATACATCTTGAATGAACTGGAACTCGCACTCACGGAAGACCTTGGGCTTACCACGCGATTCGCCGCATTGGCAAGGCGGGCGGTCCTTCGGTTCGCAAAATCGGTTGAGCTCTCCTCCACGCCGCGCTCCTTTGTCCCTGGCGACCCCGATGATGACCCAATCGTGCAAACGGCCCTGAAAGGGAAAGTGGATTACCTTGTCACGGCTGACAAGGAAATCCTCAAAGTCGGTAAGATCGAGGACGTACAAGTTCTTTCTACACAGCAATGGGAGAAGGAACTGCCGTTGACGTAAGCGACCGCGCGTCACCTTGACCAGATTGCCGTGTTTTCGCTTTCATCCCTGTGATACAATTTTTTATGTGCCCTCGCGTAATCCTCTCCGACTTCTGGAGTGCGCTGATGAAACGACTGCTGGCCTTCACCGCGATTCTTTTCTTCGCCACGATCCTCCACGCCCAACCGCTCGCGCCGCGGCCTGCGTTGCCCAAGGCGCAGACATTCTGGAACGTCGATGACGTGAAGGCCGGCATGAAGGGCCAGGGCAAGAGCGTCGTCAAGGGGGTCAAGATCGAAACCTTCAACGCCGAGATTCTCGGCGTTTTGAAAAACACCAGTCCCGGGCGCGATCTGATTCTGTGCCGCCTGTCCGGCATGAATCTCGAAAAGACCGGAGTCATCCAGGGCATGTCGGGTAGCCCGATCTACGTGCAGGGCAAGTTGCTCGGCGCGGTGGCCTACGCCTGGTCGTTTGGCAAGGAGCCGATCGCGGGCGTGACGCCGTTCAGTCAAATGCTCGAATTCGCCGCGGCTCACGAACGCCGGGAAATCGCGGCCAAGAAGCGAAAGCCTGCGCGAATCGGCCTGGCGCGGCCGATCTTCCTGGATGGGCGCGAGTACAGGTCCGTCACGATCTCGGAAAACTATCACGAAGCGCAACCCGCGTCCGCCGATGGCGTCTGGCTCGTCCCGCTCAAGACGCCCGTGATGACGACCGGCATGTCGGCGCGCAGCCTGGCGGTCCTTCGCGACCATTTTAAGAACGGCGGCCTCGTGCCCATGCAGGGCGGCGGCGCGGCGGGCAACATCCCTCCCGAAGAACGCAACATCTCCCTCGCCCCCGGCAGCGCCCTGTCCATCGCCATGATCACCGGCGACTTCGACATGTCCGCCATCGGCACGGTCACGCACATCGAAGGCAAACGCGTCTACGGCTTCGGCCATCCGTTCATGGGTGTCGGCGGCTGCGATTTGCCGATGATGACGGGGTATACCCACCTGATCTTCCCTCGACTGACCCTGAGTTTCAAAATGGGCTCGCCGTTAAAAGCGGTCGGCGTCATCAACGCCGATACGAGCACATGCGTGGCAGGCTGGCTGGATCGGCAGCCGGACATGTTGCCCCTCGCGTCCACGATAACGCGCGAACCGGCAGGCCGGCCGCAGACCTTCAACGTCAAAATCGCCCGCCTGCGCGGCATGATGGGCCCGCTCGTTCACGCCGCCCTCACCAATTCGGTCGACATGGAAGGAAACTTCCCCGAGGAAATGTCGGCCCGCTTGAAGGTGCGCATCGAACTCACCGGGCACGAACCGCTGACTCTGGACGACTGGTTCGCGGGGAACTTGCTGGTCGGCGATCGCGCTCCGCAAATGCTGTTTGCACCGATTGGCATGTTGGTTCAGCAGCTTCAGAACAATCAGTTTGAGGACATGCGCTTCAAGTCGATTCAATGCTCGACCGAGATTCATCCCGGGCGGCGCGTCGCGGATATTGAATCGTGCGAACTGGAAAGCGAGACCCTGGCGCCCGGGGAAACGCTCAAGGCCGTGGTCACTCTCCGGACCTTCAAGGGAGCCAAGGAACGCATCGCCCTGGAACTCAAGCTGCCCGCCGATCTCCCCGACGGGAACTACACCGCCCTGATCGGCGACGGCCTGAACAACGCCCGCGCCGACCTGCGCGATCAGCCTCATCTGTCTTTCCCGCAGAACACCAAACACCTCCTGGAGATGTTGCGGCTGCAACTGGCCGCCAAACGCACCAGCCTCGTCCTGCGCGTGCCGATCTATACCGGCAACGGCGTCGCCATCAGCGGCAAGACCCTACAGGACCTGCCGCCCAGCATGGTGCAGATCCTTTCTTCCAGCAAACGGACCAATACGCAGACCATCCTGCGTGCGCTGGTCACCCATGAGAATACAAATTGGGTCATCCAGGGGGCCGACACGCTGCGGTTTCAGGTGGCGAAGAATAAACGCTAACGTGCCACCGGCGCATACCGCAAGCCGTGTTGATGAATCCCGCGAGCGCTCGAGATTTGCCACGGGCCGCGGCCGTCAGGGAGCGGGAACAAGCCCACCGCTCCCTGACGGCCGCAGCTCGTTAAGAGCGTCTAAAGAAATGAAGTAGGTCAGGCTTTCCAGCCTGACCGTCAGGCTGGAAAGCCTGACCTACTTTCATGGTTTGGGCACTCTAATGAAGATGTGTCATTTCATGGCGCGTGGAGTATAACAACTCCATGTCCACGACCGCCACGCCGCCGAAACAGCCGCCGGTTTTCAACCTGCCCAACCAGCTCACGGCAGCGCGACTGGGGCTCGGCATCATCCTGTTCGTTCTGATCGAACACGAGCAATGGCTCTGGTGTATCGGCATTTTCGCCCTGGCCGCCTTCACCGACTGGCTCGACGGCTACGTCGCGCGCCTGCAAGGCATTACCAGCACGCTGGGTCGCAATCTCGATCCGCTGGTTGACAAGGTCGTCATCTGCGGGGCCTACGTCTTCTTGTTGCAGCAACGAGACCCGAGTTCCGGTTTGACGCCGTGGATGGTGGTTATCGTCGTGTCGCGCGAACTCATTATCACGGGCTTGCGTTCCTTCCTTGAAAACCTGGGGGCGAACTTCGGAGCGGAATGGCTCGGCAAGATCAAGATGGTGCTGCAATGCGGCGCCCTGTTCGCGATCTTCCTGGCCCTTTATGAAAACAACAGCGTCACCGCCTGGGTTCGCGATATCCTCGTCTGGGCGATGCTGGTCGCGACGGCGCTGAGTGGTTTGCAGTATTTTTGGAAGGCGTTTGTCCTGCTGCGCAAGGACCGCTGAATGCCGCTTGGGGCTTGGGGAGAGTCATCATGCTCGGTTTCGCCATCGTCGGATGCGGGATGATCGCTCGTTTTCACGTGCGGGCGCTTGCCGACGTGCCGAACACCCGGGTCGTCGCGCTGGTGAGCCGCAGCGCGGACAACGCGCGGAAGATGGCGGACGAGTTGAGCCTGTCCTGCGACATCGCGACCGAGCTTGACGCAGTGCTGAAACGCAAGGACGTGGACGTGGTAATCATCACGACCCCATCGGGCGCGCACATGGAGCCCGCCGTTGCTGCGGCCGGTGCCGGGAAGCATGTCGTGGTCGAGAAACCGCTGGAAATCACGCTGGAGCGGTGCGATCGCATCATCGAGGCTTGCGACAGGAACAAGGTGAAGCTCTGCACGATCTTCCCATCGCGATTCGGCGACGCCAACATCGAGTTGAAAAAGGCGGTAACGGAAGGCCGGTTCGGCCGGCTGACCCTGGGCGAGACGACGTGCAAGTGGTGGCGCGAGCAATCGTACTACGATCTGGGCGGCTGGAAGGGAACGCAAGCCCTGGACGGCGGCGGCGCGCTGATGAACCAGGCCATTCACCAGGTCGATCTCCTGCTCTGGATGATGGGGGATGTCGCGTCGGTCATGGGCGTCACCACGATGCTGGCCCATGAACGGATCGAGGTTGAAGACACCGCCGTCGCCTGCCTGCATTTCAAGAGCGGCGCCCTCGGCGTGATCCAGGCCACCACCAGTGTTTGGCCCGGATTGCCCAAAACCATTGGCGTGCATGGCGATCAGGGCTCGGTCGTCATCGAACAGGACGACCTATTGCGCTGGGAGTTCAAGACGGGAAAACCAGAAGATGATGCCGTTCGCCAGCGCTTCGCGCAAAAGGCCGGCACGTCGGGCGGCTCGAGCAATCCCGCCGCCATTTCCCATGCCGGCCATGCCCGCCAGCTCGATGATTTCGCCCAGGCTATCCTCAACAACCGAGCCCCGCTCGTCGATGGCCGAGAGGGACGCAAGGCCGTTGAGGTGATCCTCGGAATTTATGCCTCCAATGCATCGCGCCAGTGCGTGAATTTGAAATGACCGATGGCCGCCCGGCCAAAGTTAGCTCACGCCTGGACCGACTGAAAAAGCTCCGCCAGGCGGATTCGCAGGCCCAGGGCAATGCGATACAGCGTGTCAATCGATGCGGAATTCTTGCCCAGTTCGAGCTGGGACAGATACCCAAGCGAGACCTGCGTGCGTTGCGACAATTCCGCCAGCGTCAGGTCCAGCGCCTTGCGGCGATCGCGGATGGCGGCGCCGATCTGTTCGCGCATCGCCCGCTCGGTAAGGCGAAGTAGCCCACGAGTTTCCAGGCTTCGCATCACGGCCTTCTTCAACACGTCCACGGCAAAAGGCTTGGTGATGTAGTCATACGTTTGCGCTCGCAGGCACTCCTGAGCGCTGTCAAACGACGGATAGGCGGTCACGATGATGATGCTGGCGTCCGGCTGGGTCTCCTGAACCAGAGTGAGGACCTCACTGGAAACCAGGCCGGGCAAGACATAATCGAGAATCACGACATGATGGCGTTCCCGGCGCAAAGCCGCGTTGACCTTCGCCGGATCGCTGACGACGTCGATCAAGAATTCGTGCCCGGCCAGGGTGGCGCGCACCAGCCTGCCAATGGCGGGGTCGTCATCGATCACGAGGATGCGAACGTCGCCGGAACTGTACAGCCCGCCGCCTTCGATCGGCTCGAGTGTCTGCGTTTCACCCTTGATCGAAGCATCGGGTGCGCCTTTCGTTTTGGCCTTTGCCATGCTCCCATTCCTCTGAAACGACCGGTGGAAAGGCCTCGGGTCAAACTGCATCGCTGGGCGTCGGTTTTTCCTCTTATTCCGGCGAACGGCAGGCGCCCCTCGTCAGATTAAACCGCGCCATCAGGGTCGCCCAAGGCCGTGTGAACGGATTTCAAAAACGCCTGGATCGGCACAGGCCAGGGACACCCGGGGAATCGCTTCAGCAGAATTCCCGCGCTCGGATCGCGGGTCGCCGCCGGGTCGGCCAGGAACAGGAAATGGGCACTTGGATTCCGCTCCAGAATGCGCCGCGACAGGTCCACGCCATTCATCTGGGGCGATTGCATTTCCATGATGATCAGCGCGAACGACGGTTTGGCCGCCAGGTTGATTCCCAATGCCGTCTGGTGCGCTCCGATCGAAGTGACGCGACAGCCGTCGGCTTCGAGAACCGTTCGCAAGCTTGCGAGCGCCTGAACGTCGGAATGAACCAGGAGGACCGAAGGCGCTTCACTTCGCGCGGGGAAATCGAGTTGAATCACGGGCAGGTAAAGTTGCACGGAAGGGCCGGTGTCTTCGGACCCGAAGGCCAGGCGCATCCCGCCCCCCGCCCGGCGCAGGTGTCCGTACGCGATCAACAAGCCCAGACCGCGATGCTTGGGCTTGGTGCTAAAAAAAATGTCGCGCAGGAGCCTGCCCTGATGTTCGCGGGGAATCCCGGGCCCATCGTTGGACACGGTCAATTCGACATGGGGACCGGATCGGGCGGCGCCAAGCAAGGCGCCGGCCTCGGCCTCGCCTAGTTCGACGACCCGCGCCGTGAGACGGACGGTGACTTCTCCCTTCGCGGCCTCCCACGCATTGGCGACCAACTCCGCCAGGATCGCCTGCAGCGAGGCAGCCTCGATTGCCACCAACGGCAGATCCGCCGGCATCTCTTTCTGCCAGTGCACATGCGGGGAATCGGTCAGCCGAAGTCGCGCCTCCTCCGCCTCGATGGCGTGGGAAACGACGGCTGGCCACCCAGGCTGAGCTTGTCGCCTGGTAAACTGGTGAATGCGATGAATCCACTCGGCCCCGACCCTGGCGGCCTGCAACACTTCCTGCATATACCGATAAGGAACGCTTTCGGTGGCAAGCTGAAACATGCTCAACTCGGTGAACCCCATGATCCCGGTAAGATGATTGCCGAAATCATGACTCAGCCGAGACGCCATGGCCGCGGCCAACTCGAGCCGGGCGTTGGCTTCCTTGGCGACCGCCTGCGCAGAAACCTCCTGGAGGTGTCGGCGACAAATACCGCGGCTGGCAAAACTCCACAGCGTGTGGGAAAGTTCGGTCCGGCCCCGATCGGTTTTCCGAAACGCCCACACGAGGTATTCCGTGCCGGGGTCCACCTCCCACACCTTGGTTATGAGCCAGACGCCGGCGTCGTCCCGGAACGCTTCCGCTGAAAGGGATTCGCCCAAACGTACCGTCAACTCCGCGTTGTTTCGCCAGGCTAACTCGGGCAGACTAATCGCTTCACGTTGGAATACCACTTGCGGCCCCGGGTCGGATTCCGTACACATCCCGATCGCGTCAACATCAAAAAAGTCCGCCAGGTCTCGGCCCACCGTTTCCAGGGTCGGAGCGCGCAGGACTGCGGTTAGCCGGGCAAGGCTCGCCATGATTTTCTTATCGTCTTGGGTATTCATGTTTTTGGGCAATAAACGGGTCGTTCTGGCTTCGTCGAAAAATCGGCAAGCAATTCAACCTCTACAATAAATTGGAAACGCGCTGCGAACAAGGCTTAAATAGGCATTTTTTTTCACCTGACTTCCAGCGTTTGTCAAGAGGATGAAGTCTCAACATGCACATCAAAGAGAAGTCGGACGATTTTGAAGTCGAAGAAATCACCGCCTGCCAGCCTGGCGCGGACGGGGAGTTCGCGTTTTATCGCCTCGACAAACGGGGCTGGACAACGCCCGACGCGCTGGCGATCGTGCGCAAGCGCTGGAAGCTCGAGACACGCCGGATTTCGGTTGGCGGTTTGAAAGACCGGCACGGCCAAACGACGCAATACCTGACCATTTACCGCGGCCCGCAACGCAAGTTGACGCACGCCAACCTTCAGGTCACCTACCTGGGACAGGTCGCCGAGGCCTATGAATCGCGGCACATCGAGGCCAATCGCTTCGCGATCACCGTCCGGGCGATGACGGAGGACCAGATCGGCGCCGCCCTGCTCGCGCTCGATGAGGTGCGCGACGTTGGCGTGCCGAACTTTTACGACGATCAGCGATTCGGCTCGGTCGCTTCGGGCGGAGATTTCGTCGCCAAGCTGATCGTTCTGGGCCAATACGAAGAGGCGCTGCGCCAGGCCTTGACCGCACCCTATGCCTTTGAACGCGCCGCTCAGAAAAAAGAAAAAACGGCGTTGCGTCAGCACTGGGGCGACTGGACCGAGTGCGGCAAAAGGCTGCCACGCGGATCGACGCGCACCATCGTCGATTACCTGGCCGGGCATCCGCGGGATTTTCGCGGCGCCCTGGAACGTTTGCCGGCCGACTTGCGCACGCTCTACCTATCCGCCTATCAAAGCCATCTGTGGAATCACATGCTCACCGACTGGCTGAGCGAGCGCCTGCCGCGCCGCGACCTCGTGCCGATCGCCTTGCGTCTGGGCGAGGTGCCGATGCCGCGCCGGCTGGCGGCGAATCTGCTGGAGGAACTCCGGTCGCTGCAACTGCCCCTGCACTCGGCGCGCATCGTCCTGGACGATGCCGATCCGCGCAAGGTGTATTTCAACCGTATCCTCGCCGACGAGGAGGTGTCGCTGGATCAGTTCAAACTCAAGGGTTTTCGCAATCTGTTCTTTTCCAAGGGAGAGCGCCCGGCGTGGTGCTTCCCGGAACAACTCGACGCCCGAAGTTTCGCGGACGAAGAACACGCGGGCAAACGCAAACTGACGCTCCGCTTCCGCCTGCCGCGAGGCAGTTACGCTACCCTCGTGGTAAAGCGCATCACGCGTATTGAAACCGAATAGCCCGACCCGGGCCGGAATCTCATGCCATGAACCCCAAAACCACCGGCGGCGGTTGGGCCGCCATCTGGTATACGCTCCGCATGGCGCGGCGCGTGGGCTGGCGACGCCTGTGGCAGGCGATGCGCGCCAAGAATGCTTGCAAGACCTGCGCTCTGGGCATGGGCGGGCAGGCAGGCGGCATGCGCAACGAACTCGGCCATTGGCCCGAGGTTTGCAAAAAATCCTTTCAGGCCATGGTCGCCGACATGCAAGCCGGCATCACGCCGGCGTTCTTCGCGAACCATTCACACACACAGCTGCAGACGCTGTCGCCGCGCGAACTGGAATGGTGCGGCCGACTCACCTCGCCCGTCTATGCGGGAATCGACGACAAGCATTTTCGCCCCGTCGCCTGGGATTTCGCTCTGCAGCGAATCGTTGAACAACTGAAGAACACCGCGCCCGATGAAAGTTTTTTTTATTGCAGCGGGCGATCGTCCAATGAAGCGGGGTTCCTGCTCCAGCTTTTTTCCCGGCTTCACGGCACCAACTATGTCAACAACTGCTCGTATTACTGCCATCAGGCCAGTGGCGTCGGGCTTAATGACATGCTGGGCACCGGCACGGCAACCGTCACGCTCGACGACATCGATCATGCCGACCTCTTCTTCCTCATCGGCGGCAACCCGGCGTCGAACCATCCGCGGCTCATGCGCTCGCTAATGCAACTGCGCCGCCGCGGCGGGCACGTCATTGTCATCAATCCGCTCAAGGAAATCGGTCTCGTCAACTTCAGCGTACCATCGGATGTTCGCAGCCTCTTGTTCGGCTCCAGGATTGCCAGTCTTTATGTCCAGCCGCACATTGGCGGCGATATTGCGCTGTTGACCGGTATTGCAAAAATCGTGCTGGAGCGCCTCCAGATGGATCGCGATTTCCTCGAACATACTGAGGGAATTGCGGATTTCGCGGAACATGTCCGGCTTCTTCCGTGGGATGAAATCGAACGTGGCGCTGGCGTGGCTCGGTCGGCGATTGAACAAATGGCGGAATACTATTGCCGCGCCAAGAACGTCGTCTTCGGCTGGACCATGGGCATCACCCATCACGAACATGGCGTGCAAAACGTCCACGCGATTGTCAATCTGGCGCTCCTGCGCGGCATGGTAGGTCGCGCGGGCGCGGGGTTGCTGCCGATCCGCGGGCATTCCAACGTACAGGGCATCGGTTCGATGGGGGTCGTGCCCAATCTCAAGGAGCAGGTTTTCAACAACCTCGAAAAACATCTGAACGTAAAGTTACCTACATCGCCAGGACTCGACACGATGGGTTGCATGCGCGCCGCCGACGAGGGCCGCATTCGCTCGGCAATCTGCCTGGGCGGGAACCTGTTCGGCAGCAACCCGGATGCGAAATTCGCCCATCGGGCACTGGGCAAGTTGGACCTGGTGACTTACCTCAACACCACGCTCAACACCGGCCACGCCTGGGGCCGGGGCAAGGAGACCCTGATTCTCCCCGTGCTGGCGCGCGACGAAGAAACCCAGCCGACCACGCAGGAATCGATGTTTAACTTCGTTCGCCTCTCGGATGGCGGCCGGAAGCCCTCACCCCCGACCCCTCTCCCAAAGGGCGAAGGGAGACTGGCCGGCCCCCGCGGCGAAGTCAACATCCTGTGCGACATCGCCGATCGGTTGCTCGGCTCGTCAGGCCCCGTCAACTGGAAGGCGCTCGAAAATCATTGCCACGTCCGTCAGATGATCGCCCAGATCATCCCTGGCTACGAAGCGATTGGCCAGATCGATTCCAGCAAGCAGGAGTTCCAGATCGCGGGCCGCACCTTTCACGTGCCGACGTTCAGAACGCCGACGGGAAAAGCCCGTTTCCTCACTGTCGCGATTCCGCCCCTGCGCGGCGCGGCCGATCAACTGCGTCTGATGACGATCCGCTCGGAGGGGCAGTTCAATACGGTGGTCTACGAAGAGGAGGACGTCTATCGCGGCCAGGATCGACGCGACGTGATCTTGATGAGCCAGTTCGACATCGATCGGCTTGGCCTTAAGGTCGATCAACCGGTCAGCGTGGTCAGCGACGCCGGCGCGATGGAGAACGTGCTGGTGCGGGCCATCGACATCAAATCGGGCAACGCGGCGATGTACTTCCCGGAGGCGAACGTGCTGGTGCCGCGCACGATCGATCCCGCGTCAAAGACGCCCGCGTTCAAGGCGGTGCTGGTGCGAGTTGTGCCGGGCCGCATGTCGTTGAGTGTTCTTTAATTCCACCAGCCCGGAGCGCTACCAGCCCGGAGCGCAAGCGACGGGGTTCTTCGAGAGGCCCCGTCGCTTGCGCTCCGGGCTGGTAACAAGGAGAAACCCATGTCCGACCCCCTGGCCTTTCTGCTGACCTGGACCACGTATGGTTCCTGGACACGAGGCGATTCGCGTGGATGGGTAAAGAAAGGGGAATCGGGCATCAAGGCGGAAGATGTTCCACTGAATGCGCGAGCCGGCGCCGACCAAAAAGAAACTACACTTTTGCTTGACGAAAAGCAGCGTCATGTCGTTGATACAACGATTCGCGATCATTGTAAATTTCGTGGCTGGACCCTTCACGCGATCAACGTGCGCACCAATCATGTACACGTCGTTGTGACCGCCGACCGTGACCCGGATGACGTGATGACGCAGTTCAAGGCATGGTGTTCCCGAAAACTGAAGGTAACCGATTCGGAACGTGAACGCTGGTGGACCAAGGGCGGATCAACAAAATGGATCAATGACGAGGCGTACCTGGCAAACGCAATTCGCTACGTTCTGGAACGACAATAATAGTCAGCGCAACCAGCCCGGAGCGCTACCAGCCCGGAGCGCTACCAGCCCGGAGCGCAAGCGACGGGGTTCTTCGAGAGGCCCCGTCGCTTGCGCTCTGGGCTGGTTGGCGAGTCAACTCTGCGTATTGCTCAGGTGCTTCCCGCACCAGCCGATCACCAGGCGTTTCCTTGCTTCGTCGCGAAACCAGTGCGTGGAGATGCAGGTGTCGGCACTGCGGGCGCCGAGGGTGACGTGATGCTCGAACAGCACCGGGACGCCCTCGTAGCGGAACGTGTATTCGTCGCCGTACTTGCCCTTGGCCGTTGGCGAGATGAACTCGGCATAATCGAAACCCTTGGGCTTGAGGGCGTCGTGCCAGCCGGTGCCGAGGCTGCCTTTTTGTTGCCAAAGGTGGGTTAACTCGGCGAGGGCCTCGAACAGGGCGTAGACTTTTTCAGGCCAGCGGTAGGGCGACTGCCGCGCGGACTCGATGGCATCGGGCAGAAACGTGAGTGTATCGGGAAAGTCGGCGGCGGCGCGTTCGACGGCTTCCGCAACCGTCTTGATGGGTCCGCGCGGCGCCGGCGTGTCCGCCTCACTGGCTGCCGGACGTTGCCCGCGGTAGCCCTGCCAGGCTTCCTTCTGCGCCTCCAGCTCGCGCGTCAACTCCGCCGCCTGATTGCGGGCTTCGTTTCGTTCTTGTTCAAGTATCTTGATCTGATCCCAGGCTCGCTCCAGCTCTTGAAGAATCTGGCCGCTCTCCTCGTGAGCCTTGGCGTTTTTCAACAACGTGTGGAATCGGGCGTGCCGGTCGCTGTCGATCGCCTCGCGCACCAGGCGAGCGGTCGGCGGATTGGAAAAGCGAAACCCGGATACCGCCACCAGCGAGCGAAATAGGTGCTGCCCCAGCGGCTGGTGCTGCTCGATATGCCAGCGGATCGAATCGGCCATGTAGAGCGGATGCTCCGACGGCTTGGACCGCCGCGTGAATCCAGGCCAATAGAGCCGAACCGCACCGAGATAACACGACAGCTCCTTGACGCCCAGGGCATCGGTCCACGCCCGGCCGGCGCCGACATCGCGTAGCGCCACCACCTGAGCATGCCCCAACAGCTTCTGCTGGAGTTCGGCCGGATCGAGCAGGTAATCCCGCACCCCCTGCTGGGGCGAGATCACCACGACGGGCAACCAGCGGTCAGCCGAACACAGCGTTTCCTCCACGAACAAGTCGGCGTCGAATTTCTCCAGCTCACGCGGCTTGAGCGGGATCGGCGACTTGCCGATGGCACATGGAAAACCGTGCAAGATCTGATCGACGATCGCCGGGCGTTCGAGATTGTAATGAAGGGGCTTGGCAATCGGATGCGTCGAAACGATGCGGATGCTCACCGAGGCTTCGAGTTTAGGGCCATTCCGGGCAAACTGGCAGGCGTGAATCCACTGCAACCCCGCGTCGAGTTCGTCGGGATAGCTCCACTCCAGCGCCGCCAGCTCACATACGCCGGCGACACCGGCTCGCTGCCCCTGCACCCCATGTTGTGGCCGCGGCGACAACTTGGGTTGATCCGGGACAACCCGGCATTCGACCTGGTAGCGATCGCGATAATAAGCTTCGATCCATTGAGCCGCGGTCGTCCAGAGCCGTTCAAACCCCTGGGCGCTCGTCTCCGGCGACCGCACGACGACATCCAGGACGCAGGCGTATACGGTGCGCATTACTTGTCCAACCCGGAAGGTTGCGGGCTTCTCGGATTATACACATTCCCGGGGGCGTGACCATTTTTCCGGGGCTTTCCCGGTGCGGGCGGCGGCCCGCTCGCTTTCCCCGGCCCGTCCAGCTAAACTAGCTCAAGCTCGGAACAGTCAACCGTGAAAAGAGATTCATAATGAATGCAGCACTAATTGCCGTCGCTTGCCTTGCGGTCGGGCAGGCCGAAGCCCCGATCAAGGTGCAGGAGACGGAGAACTATGTCCTGATCGAAACCGACGCTCTCCAGGCGAAGATCAACAAGAAGGGGTACGTCTCCGGCATCGCTGCCGGGAGCTTGCTGGACAAGAAGACCGGCGCTCGTGACCTGGGCTTTGGACTGCACATCATGGACTTCTTGCTCGGCCCAGGCTGGAAAGACGACGAATACACCCGGATCAAGAAGTATCACGGCGATCTGCCGAAGCATTTCGGCCATCCTCTGAACCGCAATTTATTTCGACTTTCAACCGAGCCTTGTCAATGACCGTTTCGGCCCTCCGACCACGACGACCATTCCCCCGGCCCTTCCGCTGGGCTGCCCGTTCCTGTTCGGTTACGGGACGCCAGTAGACCCGAATTTCGACGTTCAGCCTCTTGAGCAAGGCCCGGAGTTTTCCCGGATCGCTCTGAACACCAGGGACGGTCGAGAGCAATTTGCCCTTGCCGAATTCTCCTGTTCCAGCGGAAGGCATGGCAAACTTGTGAACAGACGAAAACAGGTTGCCGTCTGCCGTGTGCGTCAAAACATAGCCGTCCATCCCATCGGTTGCGCTGGAGCCGTCCGTGCCGATCCATACCAGTTGCGGGCGAATCTTTTCAAACCAAGCCCGGAACGATTCCATGCCCCCTTCCCTCTCGGCCACGGACATGGCGTTCAACCGTCTTCGGGTTTCGACGACTTCGCCTTCAAGGTCTTCAACCTTTTTTTGCAGGGCCGTCTTCATGGCCTGAGAAACCTTCGGGTCGATGAAAGCCCCGGCAGCTTCCGAAATGCTGTCTTCCAGGCTGAGAAGATGGGCTTGCAGAACTTCCCGATTGGTTGTCCGGCCCGGTAGCTCCGGCATCGCACTCAACAGTAGTATGATTTCCTCGTCAACGGCCTTGACAAGCTCGGTAAGAATCGTTGGCATGATTTCGGATTCGTAGCACGTCCAACGCTTGCACTTCGTCAACAGACCCTTCCCCGTGCTGTTGCAACGATACTTATTGCCTCTCGGATCGTCGGCCTTGCGGGGGTTCTCTTTGTGCAGAACGTGACCGCAGCAACCGCAACGCAAAATGCCCTGCAACGGCCCGGATTTTCCTTCCTGGGGATGGCCTTTGTTGCCGTCCAGCTTGTACTGAGCTTCGTCCCATATCTCCCGTTCGATGATCGCCTCCCATTCGCCTTGTCGTTCTTCCAGATCAAGCCGGTTGTGCGCCTTGCGGTAGTGTTCGGGCTTCCCACCGATCCGGCTGATTCGAGCATAGGCGGGGCAGCGCAAACGGGTACGGACGTTCTGGACTGTCCAGACGGCATTAACCCCCTTGCCGGGGCCGGGGACGAGTTCACGATTTAGCAACCGAGCGATTGCGCACAAGGACTTGTCTTCATCGACGTACAGCCGGAAGATTCGCCGAACGATCTCGGCCTCCTCCGGGACGATGGCTAGAAACTGCATCCAGCCCCGAAGGTTTTTCGTCTTCGTCCCTCGACGGACTTCCCTGCGTTCCGTCCCGGAAACGTAAAGATGGTTGTAGCCGAACGGGATATTGCCGTATGGGTAGCCCCCGGCTAGGAAGGTGTTTCTTCGGCCCCGGAGACTGTCTTTGCCCAAGCCGACCGAATAGGTATGGTCGATGATCGTGTAGATACTGTCCTTAATCATCCCCTCGAAGCTGTTCCAGTCGATTTTGCCTTCCTTGACGGTATCCAGCCAGATGCCGTTGTTCTTGAGAATGCACTTGCCGGTTGCGGCTTCGTGGGGATGATTGCGAGTAAACCGGGAAGTTGCCCAGCAAAGGACGGCCCGGAAGTCTTTTGCGTTGCTGTCAACCAGCATTTGCTGATACTCCATCCGTAGCTCGTCGCCCTTGCTCGCCGAAATCCCTTCGTCGAAGTACCAGCGCAGAATCTTGTAGTTATTCCGCTTGGCATACTCCTCAACTTCCCGGCGCTGCTGCTCCGGCGAAAGTTCTTGATCCTCGGTAGACATGCGCCCGTACCCGACTGCCGGGATAGGGTCTTCAACCTTCAGGGCTGCCCGACTTTTCAGCACGGTTTGTTTTTTCATCGTTAGTTCTCCTTGTTGGCGTGTGTATAGCAGCGAGTCGGGGGCGCAGACGCTTGAGTTTGCATCTTGCGAAGTTTCCTTCGGGCGACGAATGGTGCGATACACGGGAAGGTCGAGGGCAGAATCGACGGCAAGAGCCGACCCACTCGGTCCAGACAACCCCGCTCCGCAACACTCGTGCGGAAAACGCAGTTGCCTGGAGGGGGTCTGGCCGTAGTCCCTCACAAGGCAGATGTCGGGAAGCTCGCAAAGCGGCCACAAAAAGAATTTCCCGACGAGGAGGATTGTACCACGCAGGAGGTCGAGTTGTAAACCGAGTTGGCGATCATTCGCTGCCGGAGCCAGCCCCAGCAGTGTCGATGTCCTCT
>JACPPF010000111.1 GCA_016191165.1 Planctomycetota bacterium | reverse complement strand
CCGAGCCGAGCTTTGGTAACGGCAAGGATATGCTCCATGCTCCTTTTCAGCTGCGCTCCGTGCAATTAATCCATCAAAACGCTGCTCCTTCTCGATTCAAAGACGTAAATTCACCTGTAGAATGGGCAGTTGCACCCAATTCAATCGACCTCGCCCGGGTTTCGGCGCCCCGCCCGATCTCGCATGCCCAGCGGGTCCTTATGACTATCAGTCGGGTGACCTAGTCAATCACTGCGACGTGTTTCATTTTTGGAGCCTACATCCTGCTGGATCCAATTTCCTTTTCGTGGACAACTCAGTGCGATTCTTCACATACCAAAACAACAATGTACTCCCCGCGCTCGCCACTCGAAATGGCGGGGAACCAACGTCTACACCCGAATAAAAACAATCACTCGCTTCAACACGGGGCTAATGCTGCGTACCGTTCTTCGAGTCTTTGCCACAACCGCGAGCGTATGTTCGTCGATCGGCATGCGTCGCTTTGCGTTGGTGGATCATTTCCTTTTGGCTGGCAGGAGCCTCAACATCACGGCAAGGTGAAAGCACCGCTTCCGTGAACGGCTGGGGATGACGCCGGTGCGCAGTTATTGCTCCCCCGACTCGCCGGCCAGAGCACGATGCCCGCCGTCAACGCCAGCCCGACAGGCGCGAGCGGCGCGGACCAGACAGGCACTTGCGGCACGGCGGTGGACATGCGAGGGTTACATCCGCAGTCGAAAGCAGGTTCCAGCGATGGAGGTGAGGATAAACCGTTTCTGCGCGAATGCAACAAAAAACCCGGACCGTGCATTTCATGCCCGAGCGCACGAACCGCGAAAACGTAAAAAATCTCAACGTCAATTGGTCAATTCTTCTGGCTCCAGATCATTGATGACATCCGTGTTGGGCGGCGTGAGTCGGGCGAAGTACCAGTCGAGATCGACGCCGCCGGTGAGGGTGTCAATGAATGTGTCCGGCGGGGCGCTTTGGGTGTTGAGCCTGGGCAGGCCAGGTATCCCGGCGCGCAACTGGGCGACGCGCGTGGCGAAGTCGAGATCGCCACGATTCCAGAACGCGGCGAGGACATCGAGCGCGGTCAAGTTGTTTTCAAAGGTTGTCGGGCCGCTGAAGAGAATATCCTCGCCCGCGCCGGCGGTGAACGTGTCCTGTCCAATGCCGCCGAAAAGAAGATCGCGGCCCGCGCCGGCGGTGAGACTGTCGTTGCCGCCGCCGCCGAGGAGAATGTTGTTGCCTGCACCGCCGTCGATTCTGTCATTCCCCCCTCGGCCTGAGAGCAGGTTGTCGAGGGAATCGCCTGTCAAAATATCGGCATTGGTCCCGCCAAGGACGTCACGAATGTTAGCGATGCCGCCCGCGAGGTTAGCGGCAGTCTGCGCGGTGAGGTTGACGTTGACCGGCGTGGTGTAGGCGGAATAGTTGAGCGTGTTGCGGCCCGGTCCGCCATCGATCTGGCCCGTAACGCCTTTGCCGTTGGCCAGATTGAACGTATCGTTCTGGCTGCCGCCGACGAGGTTTTCAAAACCAACGAAGTTGACCCCGCTGACCTTGCCGGCGTTGTTGTTGGTGATCTTCCAGACGTTGTTTTGGTTTGGACCGGTCAAGGTGTCGGCGTCGCCTCCGCCCAGGAGTCGTTCCACACCGGTGAATTGAATTGAGTTGTTCACGCTGCCCATGCCGACGCCGGTGAGGGCCCAGGCGTTGGCGCGTTCGGGCCCCTGAATTCGGTCGATCCCTGCGTTGCCGTTGAAGGTCACGTCCAAGGCGGGGACCGTCGGCACGATCAGCGAATCGTTGCCGTTCCTGCCGTTCAGCACGATCGATTCAACGCTGTCCAGATCGATCGGTCGATCGTTGAGCAGCAGACCGGTGCTCTTCAGAAAGAAGATATTGGCGGCGCCGCGGCCGTTCACGATGACCTGGTCCGGGTCGGCGCCGCCGTCCAGAAAGATCGGCTTGGGGAGGTTGTTGATCGTGATGGTGTCGTCGCCAGCTCGGCCCAAGATGCGAATTTGCTGGATGGCCGGCAGCAGGAGTTGATTACTGATGCTCGTGCCGTTGACGGTGACCAGCAGTTTGCCGGCGGCTTGCGCGAGAACGATCTGGTCGGCGCCATCGGTGCCGCCGACGCGGACGATGCCGGCCGCGAAGGTGACGTTGTTTTGCAGATTGAGAATCGTGGTTGTGGCCTGCGCGTTCGCGGGCACGGCCTGCCGATTGCCGACCTGGTCCGTGGCGACGCTGTAAAACGCGTAGGTGTTGCCATAGTTCCCCGGGAACGTGGCTGAGGTCGTGGACGCGCTGAACTGCTGCCACAGGTTGAAGGGACCGTTGTTCTGCGAGACGAATATCTCAAAAGTCGCAAGCCCGGCGCCCGCGCCGTCGTTGCCGGACCACGACAGAGCGATCGTCGTCGAATCCTGGCTTGCTGGCAGCGGCGCGACGCTGCTTTGCGGCGCGGCGGCGTCGACCGTGGTATTGGCATCGGCGCTGCCCGGCGCGGCTTCCGTGTTGCCGAGGAGGTCGCGGGCGATGCTGAAGAAGGCGTAGGTATGGCCATCCACGCCGGTAAAGTCGTCCGAGGTTTGCGTGGTCTGATTTTTCCAGATGGTAGCGGCGGCGCCGTTGTCGGAGACGAGCACGTCGTAGTTGGCGATGCCGGCGCCCGCGCCGTCGCTGCCGGACCAAGTCACGGTGAACGTGCCTGGCCTGAACGTCGGCAAGGCGTTCACGCTGCTGGCGGGCGCGGCGTGATCCAGCAGATAGGTGTTATTGCTGGTCCCCGTTGGAGTCGTGTTGGTCAAAGGATTGCCGAGCATATCTTGAATGTTCTGCCCGCCAGCAGAGCTTAACGTCAACGTTCCGTTGAAGTTCGCCAGGCCGGTGACCGAAACGTCGTAAACGGAATCGCTCACGCTGGCGACGCCGCGGGTACCCGCGTTGACGGCGAAGTCGGACGTATCGACATTCTGCACGTCCTCGCTGAAGGTGATGCGAAAAGTCACTGCCGAGGCGTTGCTCGGACTGGCGTTCGGGTTTTGGCGCACGATGCTTGCGACTCGCGGCTCTGTCAGGTCTGGAGCGGTCACCGTGATGGTCGGCGCGGACGAGGTGACCAGTTGCCCGTTCGCGGTAGCAGTCACGGCCCGTGTGCCGGCACCGGTGGCCGTGAATGTCGCTTGGTATGCACCGCTACCGACATAGCTGACCGAACCAAATGTCCCGCTGCCGGTGCCAGTGCCCAGGCCGAATCCGACTACGAGCTCGCTGTTGTTCAGATTGGCGTTGTTCTTGTCCTTGACTTGTAGGGTAACGGTGACTGTTGAGCCGATGGCGATGGTGTCGGAAGCGAGGGAAACCATGGACTGGGACAGGCTGACCGTGCCCTCAAGTTCGAAGGCGCCGATGTCAACGATATACGATCCGGTGTCGTAGGCATCCTGGGGACGGGAAATGCCGCGCTGGTCGGTGGTAGGGGCGCCGAAGTTGTTGCCGGCGTCGATAGCCGGGCTGCCCGACAAGAGTGCGTGCGTCTTGGTTGGGCCGCCATTGTTCTGTAGCGGTCCGAGCATGGCGTCGAGGATCGGGTTGGCGCCGCCTCCGACGCGGTCTCCACGGACGAAGTTGGTGAAGCCCTGGCCGTTGGTACCGATGTTGCCGATGAGATTGTTGCCCTGAGACTGGACGACTCCGGACACATCGTAATTATTGATATTGCCTGCGACAATGGTGTTCTTGATGTTGACGGTGCCCCCCTGCACGAAAAGGCCGGCCCCCTCGTTGTTACTGCCGGCAGGACCGTTGTTCGTGATGGTGCAATTAAGGAGGGTCGTCGTCCCGCCATTCCGGGAGTTTATGCCACCGGCAGAGTTGTTGGAGACCGTGGTGTTCGTGATATTGACCGTGCCTCCGTTGTTGAAGAGACCCACGCCACCCCCGGCCAGGGTGCTGTTGGTAATGTGGACTGTCCCCAAAATATTCTCAATGCCGCCAGCAGAGGTGGTGTCGATGGTCATGGTCCCGCCCCAATTAGTGAGGTTGGCAGCTCCACCAGAAAAGGTGCTGTTGGTAATGGTGATTGAGCCGTTGTTCCAAAACCCCTCGCCTATACCGGTGCTGAAGGTGCAGTTAGTAACGGTGGCAGTTCCATTATTGAAAATGCCGGCCGCGCGGTTGGCGAGGTTGCTGTCAAACAGAGTATTGGAAACGTATAGTGTCCCAAAGTTGGCGATGCCGGCCCCGCCCGAAAATCCCAAAGTCCCGACCGCAATGTTGCCAACGATCTTGGAATTGGTTACGGTAAGCGTTCCCCTATTGAGGATGGCGCCGCCGAAATCCTCGCTAACTTGGCCCTGAGACAATTTCAATCCATCGAGTGTGACATTGATATTGGTAGCAACCTGAAAAATCCGCGTCGAAAAGTTGCCGTCGATCCTAAGGAGATCGGCGCCAAGGCCGCTGATATTCAGGCTCTTGGTGATTGAAAGTTCGGTCCCACCCAGGGTGATCGATTGTCCGTTCAAGGCGGCGGAATCGAACTCGATCGTATCATCGGTCCCGAAAGTCTCGCTTAACTGAGCTGCTTCTTCCGTGGTCAAACCCCGTCCCAGGGCAGCATTGGCGTTACCCATATTATTGACCAGGCTGATGGCTTCGCGCAAGGATAGAAAAGTATCGCTGGTCGTGTTATCGTTCGGCGTGTTGACAATTAGAGTCGCCGGCGCCAGGCGTTCCTCCACGCGTTCGACTTGCGGGCGGTGATACTGCCGAAGCTTGCCCAGGCGGTCGCGCCGATTGTTGGGGCCGGTCAGTTTCTTCACGATGCTGCGAAGCCACATGCGAGTATTCACGACAGCTCCTTGGTCAAAGAAAATGCCAACATACCCGATGGCTCGACTCAAATCAAACAGAATCTCCCGGAGGTCGTTTCGGATTGCTGGACACCCTCGGGCCGGCGAATATCCCCCCCGGCAAGGCGCGGCACAAGGTTGCCTTCCGTAAGACATGCACATTGCGCCCGCTGACCCGGGAAACACACCGGTACGACAACCTCGCCGTGTTGATCCCGGAACATTGAACGGTTGATGAAGACGTCGCTTGCAAGGCCAGAGACAGGAGCCGTGAACCAGCGTGGAAGCCTACTTTGCCGGCACGTCCCACACGTGAATCGTCGCACCGCCGCCCGAGGCGAACTTTTTGCCGTCGGGGCTGAAGCTGAGGGCGGAGACGCCAGTGGTGTTGCCGCGCAGTTCGGTGATGTGCCTGCCGGTCTTGCCGTCGAAAAGCTGTACAATCTGGTCGATGCTGATGGCGATGAGCGAGCCGTCGGCGTTAACGGCGATGGCGTGGGAATTGTTTCCCCCTTTTTTGACGGCTTCGAAGGTGCAGCGGTCTTTGCCGGTGACCATGTCGCGCACGGTCACGGAGAAATGGCTGCTGACGAGGATCTTGCCGCCGTCGGCGAAGACAATCTTGGACAAATGGACGCCGGCGAGGACCTTGCCGTCGGCGCTGAACGCCGCCTTGGATCCCTTCATGGCGACGTAGCCCTCTCCTTGGATTTTGTCGAGATGATAGATGCGCACGACGGCCAGTCCGCCGGCCGACACGAGGAGCTTGCCGTTGGCACTGAATGCGAGCGAGTTCAGAAACCCTTCATGGGCCTGATAGACGCCGAGCAGTTTGCGAGTTTCGACGTCCCAGATGCGGATGGCCCCGCCGTTGCCCCCGGTCGCCACGCGTTTGCCGTCCTTGGATAATGCGACCACCCAGACGCTGCGCACCTGATTGAACGGGTTGCCGAGCGGCTTGCCCGTCTCCGCGTTCCAGAGCTGTGCATTTTTCAGCTTGTCGCCCGTGATGAGCATCTTGCTGTCGCCGCTCCACGCCACGCAGCGGACAATCTTCGCCTTCATGCTCATTTCTGCCCGCGTCTTCCAGGTCGCGGTGTCCCAAAGCAGGATGACGCCGTCGTCATCCGAGGACGCCAGCGTCTTGCCGTCGGGGCTGTACGCGACCGCCATGACCGGTTTGGCGTGCTTCTTGAGGACAAGCGGCTCGTCACCGACAACGGCGGAATGCGAAACAAGAGTCAGTGCGATGGCCGCGATTGTCAAGTAGGCACGTCGAAGCATCGCTGGTCTCCTTTCAATACGAATCACGAAAGGACGAAAACTCGAAAGAATTGATGTCAATTCAATTGCTGTTTCGGCGGTGTCTCACTTTGCTTCGTCGCATGGTAGACCTCACGCTCCGCGTGAGGAATTCCTCACGCGGAGCGTGAGGTCTACCATCAAACTGAGACACTACCGCTGTTTCGTATTTTCGTGATTTGCATTTTATCTTGCGTCCAACGCCCACAACCGAATCTTCCCCATGCCGCCGGCGGCCAGCGTCTTGCTGTCGGGACTGAAAGCCAGGCAGAAAATCGTTGCCAGGTTCTTGTCCTTGAGCGAAGGGAGTTCCTTGTTCGCCGCGACGTCCCAGACGCGGACGTTTGCCTCCCACGCGCCGAAGGCGACGTACCTGCCGTCCCTGCTGAGCGCGACGCAGCGACCCGAATCGACCCTGAAACTTGCCTTCAGCTTGCCCGCGGCGACGTCCCAGACGCGGAGCAAGCCGTCAGCGGAAACGGACGCGAGCCATTTGCCGTCGGCGCTGAAAGTCATGGCACGCATGGTTCCCTTGAGGCCGGTAAGGAGGGTTTTCGTCTTGCCGGTGGAGGTATCGACCAGATGGATGTACCAGGAGTCCGGCGCGAAGGCCATCAGTTCGAGAGTCGGGTTGAAGCAGTGGCCGTATCCGGCCGGGTGAATGTTGATCGCACTCTTTTCCTTGCCGGTGGCCGCGTCCAGGAGGCGTACTTTTCGGTAAGTGGTAACGCCCAGGGTCTTGCCGTCGTTGCTGAAGCGCACCGCCTTGGGGGGCGACTCCTCGCGCAGAACGACCGTCTTCTCCTTGCCGGCTTCGAGGCCCCAAAGCCGCACCGTCTTGTCGGACGAGGCGGTTGCCAGCTTCTTGCCGTCGGGGCTGAAACAAACGTGAAGGATGTGAAACGAATGCCCGGAAAAGCTCGCCTTCAGTTCCCGCGTTTCGGCATCCCACAGTTTGAGTTCATTGTGCGGCGGCCGGCCCACGGACCCTGAAGCGAGCATCTTGCCATCCGGTGAAAACGCCAGCCCGAAGACGCCTGTCTTACTCAGTGTGAGGATATCGGCCCGTTTCTTGTCCTGAGCCTGGGACGGAAGTGCGAAAAACACAAGTCCGAACCCGACCATCACCATTCGCCACATCGTTGTGCCCCTCCTGGATCGACAATAAGCGTCGGCCACAAGTATTCAAGCGAACGCCCGGGCCTGCACCCGCCACGGAATTTGTTCCGCAGCGCGAAGCGCGAGCGAGGGATGACCGTTTCTCACTTGCGCCGGTAATAAGCCTTCATGAACTGAGTCCACTTGCCGTCGTCGCCGAGGATGTGCGAAGTCAGAGTGCGCTGGCCGTCGTTGGTGATCTCGATGACGTCCTGGTATCGAGCCATTTTGCCCGTGGGTGTGCCTTCGGGGGTAAAGCCCGGCCCCTCGGCATCCAGGGTGAGGACGTTGTCGGTCAGGCTGCCTTCATAGGTCCACAGATTGGTCATCATCGAACCGATGAAGGTGCCGACGAATCGTTTCTTGGCCGGGTCATAACCGAGCGTCATGAGCGTGACGCACGGTCCACCGCCGGGCATTTCGAAGCGTCCGTCGCACAAGATCCAGAGGTCGCCCAGGGACCGCACGGTTTCCGTGCCGGTCGATGGCGGCTGCCCCGGAGCACACGCATGTTCGAAGGTCCATTCGCCGACGAGCTGCTGTAGCCATTGATGTTCTTTTTGGGGTTCGATGTGCATGGGTGTCTCCTTTTCCTTCGCCGAATTGTTTGCGAGCCTTTCGCCGATCCGCTTCACGAATCTTGCGTCCGGCTTCGTCGATTGCCTCGGACATTTCAGACGATGGGCGGCAGTTCGATCGTTTGGAATCGCTTCGGCTCTGGGTCGTTCGCTCCGGCCTCGCGTGGCAATTCGGCCTGGCAGTTTGCGCATTCGTTGGGCACGAAATGTTGGGTGTCGGTGACCTGCTCCGCCGGCAACCGTTGCTTAAAATGCGGCAGGTGATTTGGCTGGCCGCCGCGCTCGCGCTTGGACTTTTTCTTCTGCTTGCCCGGCTTGTCCGCGCCCAACGGATTCTGCGACGGCGGCGTGGCGGAGTTGGTGGCGTTGGTCTTCAAACGCGCTTCCAGCCCGGCAAGCCGCCGTTCCACGCCGGCAATGCGAACATCTCGCTCGCTGCATCCAGAGCAACCCAAATCGATAGAATCATCCATACGCAGCCCGAAAACAAGGATGCTATCGCGGCCATCTCCCAAAAACGCGCAAGCACCCTTTCATTATCGCCCGAAAGGTCCTGACGAATATCAATCTAATCACCGAAAAACTGCGAAGCCTGATTTCCTGGCGCCAATCCGATTACACCAACGGACTGCAGCATAAAGAGGAGCAGCCTTTAAGATCCGAGCTGTTCAACGTTGAACAACTCGAACGACATGCCAAAACTCTTGCGGCATCCCATCGCCTCGCGGCGGGGCGGGCAAACGATAACCTCATTTCCCGGCTGAATGAGAATGAAGCGATTCTCGTCCAAACGTATGACCTGGTGACCGAGGCGGCCAAACGCACGCGTCGAAATTCACCGGCGGCGGAGTGGCTGCTCGATAATTTCTATCTGGTCGAGGAACAAATCCGGATGGCCCGGCAACACTTGCCGCCGTCCTACAGTCGAGAGCTTCCGCGGCTCGCCAACGGACCGGCGGCGCCTAATCCGCGGGTCTATGGAATTGCCCTGGAGTTGATCTCCCACGTCGATGGGCATATCGATGCTGGCAGTCTCACCAGCTTCCTCTCCGCATACCAGACCATCATGCCGCTCAAGCTCGGCGAGCTTTGGGCCGTGCCGATAATGTTGCGCCTGGCGTTGATCGAGAATCTTCGGCGTGTGGCGGCGCGGGTGGCCAGCAGCCGGCGCGATCGAGATTTGGCTGCGGACTGGGCTGAGCGCATGGTGCTCGTGGTCGAACAGAATCCTACCGACCTGATCCTGGTGATGGCAGACATGGCGCGTGCGAACCCGCCGCTGTCGGGCGCGTTTCTCGCGGAAATGACACGGCACCTGCAGGGTCAGAGTCCGCACTTTGCCTTCGCGAATAGCTGGCTGGCGCAGCGAATGTTGGAGCAAGGACTGACAATCGAGCAACTCGTGCAGGCGGACGGACAGGCACAGGCCGCCGATCAAGTCTCGATGGGCAATAGCATCGTCAGTCTTCGGTTTCTCAGCTCCAATGACTGGCGCGATTTCGTCGAGGAACACAGCCTCGTAGAACGGACCCTGTGCGAAGATCCCATCTACGCCGAGATGGATTTCACGACACGAGACCGTTATCGCCATGTCGTTGAAGAGATTGCCAGGCAAAGTCCCTGTGCCGAGCAAGACGTCGCACGAAAGGCGATTCAGCTCACCAGGCAGGGTAGTCCTCACGCTCCGCGTGAGGACGGTCGTCACGCGGAGCGTGACGACTACATTCAGGATCAGCGCACCTCTCATGTCGGATACTACCTGATCGACAATGGGCGTTCCGTGTTGGAAAAGAACGCCGGCGTGCGCCTGCCTCTGTGGACGAGGATGTCCAGGATCATCGGATACGTTCCCTTGTTCGCTTACCTGTCCGGCGCGCTGCTGATCTCGGCGATGGTGTCGGCGGCCTTCCTTACCTGGGCGATCTGGCGAGATGCCGGGCCAATTGCTCTATGCCTGCTTGCCCTCCCGTTTGTTTTCTGCGCTGCCCACCTGGGCGTCGGCATGGTCAATTGGCTAGCGATCCTCTTGGTGCATCCGCGTTCTTTGCCCCGACTGGATTTCAGCGCTGGCATTCCTGCGGAACATCGCACGATGGTGGTTGTGCCGACGATGCTCTCGAATCCCGAGGCCATCGCGGAGCTGCTGGAAGGGCTCGAAGTGCGTTACCTGTCCAATCGTGATGACAAGCTCCATTTCGCATTGCTAACCGACTACTTGGACGCGCCCCAGGAGGTCATGCCACAGGACGCGGAGCTTGTGCGGTTAGCGAAAGAAGGCATCGAACTTCTCAATCAGAAGTATGAGAATGATCGTGTCAACATCTTCTATTTCTTTCACCGTCCACGCCGCTGGAATGCCACGGAGAAAGTCTGGATGGGCTATGAACGCAAGCGCGGGAAACTAGCGGAACTCAACGCGCTTCTGCGTGATTCTCCGGCGCAAGACGACTCTGCCGTAGGTCAGGCTTTCCAGCCTGACAGTCAGGCTGGAAAGCCTGACCTACAAAGCGGAAAGGAAGGTCGATTCGCCGAGGTCGTTGGTGATCTGACGGTTTTGTCCGAGGTGCGCTATGTCATTACGCTCGATACGGACACGCAGCTGCCACGCGATTCGGCACGCCAAATGGTTGGGGCGATGGCACACCCGCTCAATCGACCTGTGTTGGATTTGGAACGCCGCCGCGTCGTCGCGGGCTACGGCATCATGCAACCGCGAGTCGGCGTAAGCCTGCCGACCGCCCAGCGATCGTGGTTCGTGCGCCTTTTCGCAGGCGACGCAGGGGTTGACCCGTATACGCGCGTCGTTTCGGATCTCTACCAAGATCTATTCGGCGAGGGTTCCTTCGTCGGCAAGGGCATCTACGATGTGGACGCGTTTGAACAATGCTGCGGCAACTTCCCCGAGAACGCGATCCTGAGCCATGACCTTCTGGAAAGCACCTATGTCCGCTCGGCCCTTCTGAGCGATGTTGAGCTGTACGAGGAATTTCCATCCCGGTACCCGGCCGACGTCAGCCGCCGACACCGCTGGATGCGCGGCGACTGGCAGATCGCCTGGTGGCTGATGCCGTGGGTGCCAGAGTTAGCCGGACGGGCAAGCGACGGCACTCTAACAGATCCGTCGCTTGCGCGTCCGGCTAACTGGGTCCGCAATCCGATTGGCGCACTGTCAGCCTGGAAGGTCTTTGATAACCTCCGTCGCAGCCTGGTACCGGTGGCGATGATGTCGGTGTTGTTGCTTTCGTGGCTGTTGCTAGAGCCGGCGTTGGCGGCGAGTGCGACGCTTTTCGTTCTTGCGGTCATCGGGGCGGTTCCACTGCTGGCAGCGCTAAGTGATCTGGTGCGCAAGCCCATCGATTTACCTGTATTTCCGCACCTGAGCGCGACGGTAAGCACGATGGGGAAGCAGTCGGTCCAATTCCTGTGCACGTTTGTTTTCCTTCCCTTTGAGGCACTCATCAGCGCCGATGCGATTGTCCGAACGGTAACGCGAATGCTGTGGACGAAGACGAAGATGCTGGAATGGAAGACCGCCAGCGACGCGAGCCTTGGAGCGAGCACGGACCTTGCCTCTTTCATTCAGTCCATGTGGTTCGGCCCGGCGCTGGGCGCCACGGCGCTTTTCCTGCTGGCTTTCTGGGAACCGCCCATGCTTGTCGTCGCCGGGCCACTCTTGGTCCTTTGGCTGGTCTCTCCGGGCGTCGCGTGGTGGTTAAGTCGGACTCTCTCGGCGCCGCCGATTCGCCTGTCGGAGTTGCAGCGGGATTTCCTGCACAAGTTGTCGCGGCGAACCTGGCGTTATTTCGAAGTATTTGTCACCGCCGAAGAGAACTGGCTGCCTCCGGACAACTTCCAGGAGAAGCTCGCCGATGGTATTGCATCGCGCACCAGCCCGACCAACATCGGCGTGGCTCTGCTGGCGGACCTGGCTGCCTGCGACTTCGGCTATTGCAGCGCCGGTCGGATGCTCGATCGCATGCGCAAGACGTTCGCCACTCTGGCCCGCATGGAGCGCCATCGCGGACACTTCTATAACTGGTACAACACCCGTTCGCTCAAGCCGCTTTTCCCGCTCTATGTGTCAACGGTGGACAGCGGCAACCTGGCCGGTCACCTGCTCGTGCTCCGGAGCGGAATGCTCGAATTGATCGAGACGAGACTTCTGCGGCCCCGCATCTTTGGCGGTCTACGCGACACAGCTTGCGTGCTGCTGGACGTTGCGCGTGGTTTCCATCGGACGGAACAGCAAACGCGTGCGCCGCTGGCCCCCTTCGACGTGCTGCAAAAAATCGAGCGAGTCATTGGCGAGTTGGAGAATTGCCCGGAGACTCTGAGTGCGTCATTGGCCATGTTGCAACGACTCGGGGCGGCAGCGGCGGAAATCGTGTCGGTCGCTGGCGAAAACGAAGAGCTTCAGTGGTGGGCGAGCGCATTGGAGCGTTCTTGCGCAGACCATCGCGCCGATCTACTAACTATCGCGGCGTGGCTGCCGCTCTCCCCGCCTCCAGAGTGCCTCCAACGACTCGATGGCTTTCGCACCCTCTGGGCCCGCCTGGAAGCTGCGCCAAGCATGCGCGAGGTTGGGGGTTTTCAGCAATCGGTGCTCCCCACGATTGATGCGTTGATGAAGGACGTCGTAGGTCAGGCTTTCCAGCCTGACAGTCAGGCTGGAAAGCCTGACCTACCGGACGCGGCATGGCTCGGCCAGTTGCAGCGGGCGATCAGCGACTCCTCGCAGCGTGCGGCCGATCGAATCAAGGTACTTGAACATTTGGCGAGCCAATGCCAGGAATTCGCTGACATGGACTTTGCATTCCTATTCGACGAGTCCCGCGACCTGTTCGCCATCGGCTATAACGTCGGTGATCAGCGTCTGGACAACAGCTTCTATGATCTGTTGGCGTCGGAGTCTCGCCTCGCGAGCTATGTGCTGATTGCGCAGGGCCAGGTCCGTCAGGAACATTGGTTCGCGCTGGGCCGAATGCTGACCTCGGCAGGGGGCGCAACGACGTTGTTGAGTTGGAGCGGCTCGATGTTCGAGTACCTGATGCCGCTCCTGGTGATGCCCACTTATAAGGCGACCTTGCTCGACCAGACCTGCCGTGCGGCCGTGCGCCGACAGATCGCCTACGGCAAACAGCGCGACGTACCGTGGGGCATCTCGGAATCGGGATACAACACGATCGACGCCCACATGAACTATCAATATCGGGCGTTCGGAGTGCCAGGGTTGGGCTTAAAACGCGGGCTTGCCGAGGACCTGGTCATCGCGCCTTATGCGAGCGTCCTGGCCCTGATGGTGGCACCGGAAGCGGCGTGCGCCAACCTCGAACGCCTGACCGCCGAAGGTCACGCCGGCGCCTACGGCCTGTACGAGGCGGTCGATTATACGCCATCGCGGCTGCCGAGCGGAACCACCAGCGTCAACGTCCGCCAGTTCATGGCCCATCACGAAGGGATGAGCCTGTTGGCGCTGGCGTTCTTGCTTCTGGACAAGCCGATGCAGCGCCGTTTTGAAGCGGACCCAATGCTCCGCGCTGCCGATCTTTTGCTTCAGGAACGCGTGCCGAGAGCCGTCGCGCCGATTTTCCCTCACGTCGCGGAAGCGAGCGTCACGCGCAGCATCTCGGCCGAGGCCGATGGCGCGATGCGGGTCTTCACCGATCCGAACGGGCCAGTGCCGGAGGTCCATCTGCTTTCCAACGGCCGATACCATGTCGTGATTACCAGTGCCGGCGGCGGTTACAGCCGGTGGCGTGATCTGGCCGTGACGCGCTGGCGCGAAGACGCCACGCGCGATTGTTTCGGGACGTTCTGCTATCTTCGCGATCTGGATAGCGGCGCCCTTTGGTCCACCGCATGGCAGCCGACGCTCAAGGCAGCGAAGCGGTACCAGGCGATCTTCACGCAGTCCCGCGCCGAGTTCCGGCGTAGCGATGACAGGATCGACACGCATACCGAAATCAGCGTCTCGCCCGAGGACGACATCGAGTTGCGGCGGATCAGCATCACGAACCGATCCAAAGGCCCGCGCACCATTGAGTTGACCAGTTATGCCGAGGTGGTCTTGGCTCTTCCGGCCCAGGATCTGTCTCATCCCGCGTTCAGCAACCTGTTTGTGCAGACGGAACTCGTGAACCCGCTATCGGGGGCGGGGCGACAGGCGATCGTATGCACGCGCAGGCCGCGGTCGGCCGAGGAGAAGCCGCCGTGGATGATGCACCTGATGACCGTCCAGGGTACGACGATCGGTGAGGCGTCTTTCGAAACCGATCGGATGAGATTCATTGGCCGGGGGCGAACGCTGGCTGATCCGGTTTGCATGGACCACCCGTTGGCCGGACGCGCAAGCGACGGAATCAATCGCTCGTCGCTTGCGCGTTCGGCTAACGAGTTGGCAACGAGTCTGTCCAACAGCGAAGGCCCTGTACTCGATCCCGTGGTTTGCATCCGCCGGGTGATCGTCCTCCAACCGCACGAGACCATGCGCATCGACCTGGTTACCGGCGTCGCCGAAACGCGCGAAGCCGTGATGGCGATGACGCAAAAATACTCCGATCCCCGTCTGACGGACCGCGTATTCGAACTTACCTGGACGCACAGCCAAATCCTGTTGCGACAACTGAACGCCAGCGAGGCCGACGCACAAGGGTACGGCCGACTCGCAGGCTCGATCATCTACGCTTCCAGCTTGCGCCGCGCGAAGGCGAGTATGCTCATTCGCAACCGCCGCGGACAGTCGGGACTTTGGGGCTATGGCATTTCAGGGGATCTGCCGATCGTGCTTGTCCGCATCCGGGATAACACGCGCATCGAGCTGGTGCGCCAGGCTGTCCAGGCTCACGCTTATTGGCGCATGAAAGGCGTCGCCGTGGATCTGGTTGTCTGGAACGAAGACGACTCGGTTTACCGTCAGACGCTCCAGGACACGATCATGGATCTCGTCGCCGCCAGCCCGGAAGCAGCGCTGGTGGACAAACCGGGGGGCATCTTTGTACGCCGCGGCGAGCAGATGTCGGAGGAAGATCGCGCGCTCATGCAAACCGTGGCCCGCGTCATTCTCGTGGACGACGCGGGCACATTGCACGACCAGATCGAACGCCGGGGACGCACGGAGTTATCCATTCCTATTCTCAAACCGACGCGCCGCCGGCCTGAAACTCGTTCCCTTATTCCCCTTGGAAACGTCGCTGATACGCCCAGGCGCGACCTGGCGTTTTTCAACGGCCTGGGCGGATTCAGCCGCGACGGGCGCGAATTCGTCATGCTGCTCGGGCCCGGCCAGACGACGCCCGCGCCATGGGTTAACGTGATCGCCAATCCACAATTTGGCACCGTCGTCTCCGAGAGCGGTTGCGCCTACACATGGGCGGAGAACAGTCACGAATTTCGGCTTACTCCCTGGCACAACGATCCCGTTACCGACGCGAGCGGCGAGGCGATCTATCTCCGCGACGAGGAAACCGGCCACTTCTGGTCGCCGACGCCACTGCCGGCGCGCGGCCAAAACTCGTATGTCGCTCGTCACGGCTTCGGCTACAGCATGTTTGAGCACACCGAAGATGGCATTGTCACGGAGTTGAGCATTTATGTCGCAACGGACGCGCCGGTCAAATTTGCCAGGCTCAAGATAACCAACCGGTCCGGCCGACAACGTGAGCTCTCGGTGACCGGTTACTGGGAGTTCGTGCTGGGCGAACTGCGGGACAAATCGCTCATGCACGTGGTGACGGAGCTGGACCCCGTATCTGGCGCGCTCTTCGCGCGCAACCCGTTTAGCAACGAGTTTGCCGACCGGGTCGTCTTTGTTGATGCCAGCGAAACGCATCGAACGTTTACGGGAGACCGTACCGAATTTCTCGGCCGCAATGGCACGCCCGCGAACCCCGCGGCGATGCGCCGCGTTCGACTCTCCGGCCGGGTTGGCGCGGGACTCGATCCTTGTGCTGCAATGCAAGTGGCTGCGTCGCTCGACGAGGGACAGGAGAAGGAAATTGTCTTCATCCTGGGCGCGGCCGGCAATGAAAATGAGGCGCGTCAACTCGTTCTACGCTTCCGTGGGGCTGACAGAGGACTGGTTGGCAACGCCTACCGCGCTCTCGAAGGCGTATGGCATTACTGGAGCAGGACGTTGGGTGCGGTCTACGTCGAAACACCCGATGTGGCTCTCAACTTCTTGGCGAATGGCTGGCTTCTATATCAGACGCTTGCCTGTCGCATGTGGGCGCGGACGGGATTTTATCAATCGGGCGGTGCGTTCGGGTTCCGCGACCAGTTACAAGACGCGATGGCCCTTGTGCATGCCGAACCCGGCCTGTTGCGCGAACAACTGCTCCGGGCTGCCAGTCGCCAGTTCCGCGAGGGGGACGTACAGCACTGGTGGCATCCGCCTGTGGGCCGAGGTGTACGCACGCACTTTTCCGATGATTACCTCTGGCTTCCGTACGCAACGGCTCGCTATGTCACGACGACAGGCGACACCGGCGTGTTCGACGAATGTGTGCCGTTTCTGCGTTCCCGGACACTACGCCCGGATGAGGAGGCCAACTACGACTTGCCGCAGATTTCTGATGACGTTGGCACCCTCTATGAACATTGCATCCGCGCCCTCGACCGCGCTCTCCCCTCGCCCTCTGGGAGAGGGGTCGGGGGTGAGGGTGGCTTGGGCTCTCATGGATTGCCACTAATGGGCTGCGGCGACTGGAATGACGGCATGAACCTGGTCGGGCAGCATGGCAAGGGCGAAAGCGTCTGGCTCGCCTTCTTCCTTTACGACGTATTGATGCAATTCGTCGACCTCGCCCGCGAGCGCGGCGACGTCAGCAACGTGGACAAATTCACGCTCGAAGCGGGTCGGTTGCGCGGCAACATCGACGAACATGGCTGGGACGGAGAATGGTACCGCCGCGCCTATTTCGACGATGGCACACCTCTGGGATCGGCGGTCAACTCGGAATGCCAAATCGATTCCATCTCGCAGAGCTGGTCGATACTTTCCGGCGCCGGCACGGACGGACGCATCAAGCAAGCCATGGAGAATCTCGACCGCCGCCTCGTCCGCGAGGACGCTCGGCTCATCCAGCTTCTCGATCCGCCCTTCGACAAGTCGGAACTCAATCCCGGCTACATCAAAGGTTATGTCCCTGGCGTCCGCGAGAATGGCGGCCAGTACACTCATGCCGCGATCTGGACCGTGATGGCTTTCGCCGCGGCAGGCGATGCCAAACGTGCGTGGGAGCTTTTCGCGCTGATCAACCCCGTCACCCACGCCGAGAACCCGGAAGCGGTGGCTCGTTACCGGGTCGAACCGTTTGTGATGGCCGCCGATGTCTATGCCGTCCCGCCCCACACCGGCCGCGGCGGTTGGACCTGGTACACCGGCTCGGCCGGTTGGATGTACCGTCTGATCACGGAATCGTTGCTCGGGTTGCGACTGGACGTGGACAAACTTCGCTTTGCGCCTTGCCTTCCCACGGCATGGGCATCTTTCAAGATCCACTACCGCTACCGTGAAACCGCCTATCACATCACTGTCCGAACCAAAGGCGCCGGCAGTGCGGTAACGCGGATTCTCCTCGACGGCTACGAGCAGCCCGAGATTCATGTGCCACTCGTCGATGATCGAAAAGAACATCACGCCGAGGTCGAGATCGGCTAATTCAGCCTTCTGTCATCGCCAATTGCGTGTCCCCCCCTCCCTCGCCTGCCTTGGCGTGAAATCCACGCCAACCCTGCCTCTCGGCGTTTGAAAAAACGGAGGTCGTGTTGTCGGCCATCGGTCTATAGCGATCAAAGGTCCGATGCGTTAGTTGCGTCGGTCCCATCGACCTGCTTTCCCCATCGTCCAAAGTAATGCAGTTTGCCATTGATGCGCTTGCACCATTGCCCTGATTCGTGCGGCGAGAGCGGATAGTCTGGGTACGGCTTTCCAGGCTTCCCGGATTGCGATTTGCGTGAACGTGGGGATTCGCTAGAATGGTCTGACATGGCATCACCTCAATTTAAGGGTTTAGGTGGTGTCGCCCTTATTCGGATACCACCCAATCAAGGGCACTATTCTTTCAACAGCAGCATGCGCAGTAGTACACGGATGGCAAGGCGAAAACGGGGAAACCACAAAATGACGCAAAACAGTGAAAAAATCAGAACTTGAGATTAGAGCGCCCGTAGCTCAACTGGATAGAGCAATGGTCTTCGGATTCGACCTGCTCGCACTTCAAAAACGCTGAAAACCTAGCAATTTTCCACGCGAAACGTACTTTTGTACGAATAAGAAAATATGCCTATTTTTGGCTATTGATGTCTGTTTGTGGTTGTCAAGACAACCGGCAAAAAAAGTTCAGCATTTTTTTTTTAATCTCGCCAAAAGTGCAAGTGCGCCATGGTTGTCAACGGACAACAATAGCTTGATTCGCGAATCACGCGCGTGGCCAGCTCTCACACGTTGTCACGGTGAGGGGGGACTTGCAACCTGTTCCATGCGCCTGACCTTGGCAAGCAATTCATCGCGTTCGATCTGGACTGCCGCCAGTTCCTTCCGCGCTGACTGCCCCATCCATTCAGCGGTTAAACTGACCAGCAACGTCATGTGTAAAACTGAAAATGTTGGTTTCGAGCCCACAATTTGGACATCGGTGCATCCGGTTGGTCTGTTCGAGAAGGTCCATTTGCTCCGCGCCTCTGATATGCACATCCTTGCGGCATATCGGACAACGGCCGTTCGGCGGAAAGAAAACAGATGGAACGACAAACCAGAAAAAAAGGCATCCTGCAACAAGCACGAGGGGTACGGCGATTCCAACAACCAAGCCAATAATCAAGCCAACAGACAAGCCGTGGACCAATTTCCCAGCCGACGGTTGTTTGCTCGATTGTTGTGACGCGGGCGCACCGACCGAGGGCGGGGGCGCTGCCTCTTGTGGCTTAGCCTGGGGTTCGGGGGGCGCGCTCGTGGCCAACACAGTCTTGTTCGTGACTTCGCCGGGCCAAAACGAAAAAGCCCAACGTGGCATCGTTGCCACGAGCGGCGATAGCCGGCCAGTCCGCCGCTTCCTTGTTCGCTGCCAGCCATTCGCACGCGGCTTGCCAGCACGGACGCGGGAGACGGTGGACGGCGGCGAGGTGGAACGTGCGTTCGGTCCAGGGATAAACCGTTGCGATATTGCAACAGTTTGCCTCAATAAACACTTCGGCGGCGTCCCGATACCTGCTGATCGTTCCTTTGTCCCTGCCAACCTTTTCAGCATATTCCGACAATCCGCCTTTCTTCCCGCGCCCACCTTCGGCCTTCGGCACAGCATGTAGCGCATGAATCCCAATTTCCAGCGGTGACAGTTCGCCCTGGTTGTTTGCCGTGGCCAGCTTTTTGGCAGGTACGCTTGCTGCTTGCTGCGCCACGTGCGATAGCCGCTTCGTTATGCCAAGCTCGGCTAGGGTGGGCTGGTTGTTGGAAATTGGTTCCTCGCGGGAACCAATTTTTTTGTGGCGTCCGGCTTTCGCTTTCGGCGTCTCCTTCAAAAGCTCACCGATCCGCACTACGGCATGGCCTGCCCATGCCCACGATGACGCCAGCGACGACACGGGCAGGGTATGCGATGAAAAGGGCATTCGCTCGAATGGCGTCGTTTCTGGGCCTTCCTGGGCTGGTAGGCTCGCCATTAGAGCGATGGGATTGCATCCGGGCTGGCTGTCCATCGTCCAGACGATGGAAGGAAGCTCAAAACTCAAAGCCCTGCAATTGCTCTTGCACGGCTCGGCGCACGCCGTCGAGGTGTGCGGCGTCGCGCTTCTCGGCGTCGATCTCGCGATTGTAAGCCGCAACGTCAAGTACGTTGTCAATGGCCTGGCGCAGAATGCT
>JACPPF010000110.1 GCA_016191165.1 Planctomycetota bacterium | reverse complement strand
GCTGCGGGGATCAGGCAAATCGGCAAGCACTTCAAGAAGGGAAAGCGGAGCCATCATGGCAATCTCCAATCCTAAGAAAGCGATTCCCCCTTCTACTTAATTCCTTCCGACCAACCAACCTCAATTGGCGAATTGCCCTGAAACGGAATCCTACGGGGAAATGCCGAGCCCCCGGTTGGTTTGTATCGACGCGGGTGGATTGGCGACGCCTCTACGAATCGTCACGAACCAATTTGTTTGCCAACAAGCGCTCGTAAACCGCCACCGTTTCGCGGGCCATGGCGGCGGCGTGGAAGCGGTTGGCGACGGCCTCGCGGCCCAGGTTGCCCAGCCGGAAACGCTCCTCGGGCTGGCCGAGAAGCTTGAGCAGCGCCTCCCCCAGCGCGGCCGAATCGCCTGGCGGAACCAGGACGCCTGCCCCGCTCGCCTCGATCAATTCAGGGAACGACCCATGTGCCGGCTGCACCACCGGCACGCCATTCGCCCAGGCCTCCAGCACATACAAACCCTTCGGCTCGCGGTAGGTCGTCGGCACCGATAGCACGTCCAGCGATTGCAGGAAACGCACCTTGCTGTCGTGATCCGGGCATTCGATATGCTCGAAGTGTTCGAGCAAGTTCGCCCGCGCCAGCTTTGCCTTTTGCTCCTCGAAGTAGGCGCGATTCTGTTCGCCCAGCCAGCCCGACACGCGCAGCCGGCAGGCTGGCACGCCCGGTTGCTGCTTCATCCAACAAAAGGCCTCGACCAGGTGGTGCAGCCCCTTCTCCGGGCAGATGCGCGCGAAGTAGCCGATCACCCCGGGCGCCCCCGCGGTGCTGGCCGGCCCGGCGCCGTGCCCCTTCAAATTCAAGCCGGGATGCACCACCTCGATCCGGGCGCGCGGAATACGAAGATATTCTGACATGAAATCAGCGTAATAGCGGCTCGTCGCGATGAAGCCCTGCATCTCCTGGCAATGCGCGCTGATCAGATCGATCGCCTGCGTACGGTACGGCTCCGGCAGCATCTCCAGGAAAATGTCGTCCCCTTGCAGCGCGCCGACGACCGGGACCTTCAAACGCTCGCGCAAACGGTGCACCATGCCGGAAAGGATCACGTTGGTCAGGTTGATCACGTCGGGCTTGACCTCGGCCTGAAGCCAATCGACCAGCTTATCGATCTCCTTGGCCTGATGCCCCATCTCGCCACGCAGCATCGAGATCGTCAGGTCCCCGAGCTGGCTTGCCTGGGTCTTTACGGCAAAGCGCGACACGAATCGGAGCAGCCAGTTGGCGTCGAAAAAGCGATCCAGCCAGCGCGGCGTAAGGCGAAAAAGCGCGAACTTTTCCTGGAGGTACACGTTGATGCCGCCAAAGAAAACACGCGGCTGGCTGACGTCGGTTTCGTCGGTGCGAATGGGCGTATAGGTGGGGATCAATAGCGCATCGTGCCCCTGCCGCTGCATCTCGGCGACGAGCGTGTTGTCGTGCATGCAGCTGCCGCAGAACATGCCCGCGGCGCCGGCCGTGATGTAAGCGATGCGCATGAGGGTTCTTGTCGCTGGAAGGCGGGCCTTGCAATTGTAGGTCAGGCATTCTTGCCTGACAGCAGCCGCAAAACGTCAGGCTGGAAAGCCTGACCTACGGCTCATTTCAACGTCGCCGGCAAATCGACGCGCTTGCCCTTGCGCAGCACATTGAGCGTCACGCGTTCGCCGACGAGGTAGTTCTGGCGCACGTAGCCCAGGAATCGCTCCATCGACATTTCGAGCTTGCGGTTGTCGATGCCGAGAATGATGTCGCCCGCCTGCACGCCCATTGCCTTGGCGGCCGAGTGAACCGTGGCGTCCTGCCGGAAGGCGAGGTGTTTCGCGTCGAGACCCAGCGCCTTCTTTTCCTTCGCGGTCAGGTCCTCGCCGAGAACGGTGAGCGCTGGCAGCAGATCGAGCAGCGATGGCCGCCAGGTGACGTTGGTGTGCTTCCACCCGACGGCGAATGTCAAATCGGCCGCGATGGTTTTGCTTCCGCGCTTGAACGTGACGGGGATCGTGCCCTTCGCCGGCGCCTTGTGCAGGCCGTACTGGGCGTCGGCGAAGGAATGCACCGGATTGCGATTGAGCGTTTGCAGCAGATCGCCCGGCTTGATGCCAGCGCGGTCGGCTGGCGAGCCTGGTTTGAGCTCCTGCACGAGGTTGCCTCGATCGCGGTCGAGCGTGATGCCGACGTTCTCGGGGAGCGGATAGGTGTAAATGCTGTTGCGGTCCCAGGTCCCGGCCAGGATCGCTTCCTGGCGAAAGATTTCCTTGATCTGATGACAATGGATGCAACCGCGGTATGTCTTCGCCGTCGGCAGCGATTCGATGCGCAGGGGTTTCAGAGCGACGCGCTCGGGCTTGGCGTCCGGGTTCTTGCGATGCTCCGCCCGCGCCGCCTCCATCGCGTAGCGCAAACCAGCGAGCGAATTGCGCGTGTCAGGTCCCTTGGCGTCGCGGCCTCCGTAGCGGCTGTAGACCTTGCCGTTGGCGTTCATCAGGAACGCCGCCCAGGTCAGGTCCCAGTCGAACTCGAAGATGTTGAGGTCCTCGCTGTTGATGCGCAACAGACGGACGCGGACAAAGTCGTCGGCGATATCAGCGATCTGGTCAAGACGGACAACCTGCCCGTCGAACTTCAGGCAATCCCCTCAAGGATCGCAGCGGAAGACGACAAGCATCGGCTTGCCGGTTTTCAGGGCGCGCGCCCTGGCGGCGTCGAGGTTGTTGAGCCAGCCTTTTTGCGGCGCAATCTTGGTGGCCGGGCTTTGCGCGGCGCCGGCGCTCGTGAGCGCAAGGCCGATGGTGAATGCCAGGGTGTGCCAGCGCATGATTTTTCTCCTGGTGCGTTCATTTAGCCGCGGGGCTTGCCCCGCGCGGAGCAAGCTCCGCGGCTAAATAATCAGTCCGCTTTCTTGAGCACCTTGACACCCATGGCGCGGAAGCGTTCGTGGTAGAGCCATTGAACTTCGACGCGGCTGCCGATTTTTAGACCGCTGAAGATTTTGAGGATCTTCTTGTCGAGTCCGCCCCCCTTGGCCGGGGCGCCGCCGATCCATTGCGGCATGTACTTACGGCCCTTTTCTTCGCCATCGGCGCGGACCTCGATGAAGTTGGGCCCCTTGCTGACGAGCGTACCGATGGCGGTGCCCTTCTTGCCTTCGAGCGGATTCTTTTCCTTCTTCTTCTTGTCCTGGGCCAGCGCGGCGGATTCGCCCGTGGTCAGGACGCCCAGAGCAAGTCCCAGTGTGAGAACGGTCGTCAGGGTTCCGAGTGCCAATCGTTGTAGCGTCATGAATGCACCTCATTGTTTAGCCGCGACCCGAAGGGGAGCGCGGCCTGGTCGTTTTGCAAAATCGGGATGTGCTGCCAGCTTACTTCTTCCTCGCCTCAATCGCCAACTCCAGCGTATCCAGATCTTCCGCAAGCCGATACGCGCGCCCGGCTTTGCCGTCGATGAATCCGGTGGCCTCGTGCCAGACCAGCAGGCGCAGATCGACGTTCTTGGGCACTTGCGGAATTTCAAACTCGCCGTCCTTGTTGGTGACGGCGAAGTAGGGGTGATCGAAGACCCAGATCTTGGCGGTCATCCAATTGTGGCAAGAACATTGGACCGGAATGGGGGCAAGCCCAGGCGATTGCAGCTTGAACTTCTTACTTTGGCCTGGAGCAACAATCACTTCAGAGTTGCCATTTAATTCCCCGCCCAGGATCTTGACGCACCAGTTGAACTTGGATTTGTTGCGTGCGATGAAATCCTGGCGCGATTCAATCGCCAGCGCGCGCGGCTCGTAGTTGCAAAACGGAACCTCAATCCCAACATCCCGGGGGGGCTTGCGTGGCTCAGGCGGTAGCGGCAGCGGTCGCGCGCCGGCGGCTTGAAGAAACACGACCACGTTGGCCACACCCTTGGTCTTGGGATGAACGCGCCAGAGCGAATCCCACAGTTCTTCCTCGGGCGCCTTCAAGAAATGGTCCTTGTCAACATGTCGCGAAATTTGGTCCCGCAAATCGACACGCGCCGGCATGGCACCCTTCAACCGCACCCGGCCACGCAGGACGCCCCATTGCCGCACGTCCACTGGCTTTCCCTTTTGCGGCAACGGCGCCAGCCCTTTGCGGAGGCGGTCGGCGGCCAGGAGTTCGGCGCGGGCCGCCTCCAGATCGGCGCGGGCCTGATCCGCCGCCTGCTGGGCCTGCATTTGTTGCTGGAGCGCGACCTGCTGCGCCTGGACGGCGGCGGGGTTTCTCTGGAAGCCGACCTCGCGCCCCAGGATGAACCAGATGTTGAATCCGAGCGAAAAAATGAGCAGCAAGAACACGACGCCCAGGGCCAATATCAGAATCGCGGTGTAGGGAAACGGCGCCTTCGGTGTATCGCGGCGCGGCGAGGGCCGGTCGTCCTCGGCATCCACGCCGCGCTTCCGCTCCGCCGACCCGGCGAGAGCAGGCCGCGTCTGAATGCCGTCCGAATACGGATCGCGTGGTTGCAGCGTGAACAAATGGTCGCAGCGCGGGCAGCGCACCGGCTCGCCGTCGCTGGGCGCGTCGATCCGTTCATCGCATTGCGGACACATGACAGCGACCGACATGGCCTGGCCTCCCTGTCGAATGATTACGGGCCATTGTATACTGCCTCCTGATCGAGTGCACGTGGATTTTTTTGATCCCCTGACCCCCTGATCCCCTGACCCCCAGGAATCGCTGCGCTCATCCTGGGGCTTCAACCCGTGATTGCCATGGAACTCTACGATCAGATCAACGAGGCCAAGTCCCTCATTCAGTCGCGCTGGCGCGGTCGGCCGAAGGTCGGTATCATCCTGGGCACCGGGCTGGGCGGACTCGCCGAGGAAGTCGAGGACCCGGTAAAAATACCGTATCAGGATATTCCCTATTTCCCGACCTCCACCGTCGAATCGCACGCCGGCCGGCTGGTGTGCGGCAACCTTTCGGGCAGGCCCGTCCTCGCCATGGAGGGGCGGTTTCACTTCTATGAAGGCTACACCCTCAAGCAGATCACCTTTCCCGTGCGCGTCATGAAGGCAATGGGCTGCGACGTGTTGATCGTCTCCAACGCTTGCGGCGGCATGAACCCCCAGTGGGGCAAGGGCGATCTCATGCTGATCGAGGACCACATCAACCTTCTGAACGACAATCCCCTCATCGGCAAGAACGACGAACGGCTCGGGCCGCGCTTTCCCGACATGTGCCATCCCTACGATCCCAAGTTGATCGAACTGGCCCGGCGCATCGCCCTGGAGGAGCAGATTGTCTGCCACAAGGGCGTCTTCGTCGCGGTTCCCGGCCCGAACCTGGAAACGCGGGCGGAGTATCGCTTTCTGCGAGGCATCGGGGCGGATGTGGTCGGCATGTCCACGGTTCCGGAAGTAATCGTCGGCGTTCATGCCGGGCTGCGCATCCTGGGTTTGTCGGTGATTACGGACGTGTGTTTGCCGGACGCGCTCGCGCCGGTGTCGTTGCCGGACATCATCGCGACGGCGAATGCCGCGGAAAAGAAACTGCGCGTCCTGGTGCGGCGGGTGGTGGCGGAGGCGGCGTAAATTTAACGGGGCGCGATACGAGCGCTAAGCCGCAAGCGGCTTGGCGAGGGAACGTCATGGAACCAACCAACACTCGAGCCCGGGACGCACTCGCGCTGGCGTTCGCATCGCTTTTTCCTTTGGCGATGGCGTACCTTTACTTCGTACTCATGGACGATCCGGAGGGGGGGACCAACCCGTTCCTCCTGTCGGCTTATGGCGCCGCGAAGTCGGTGCAATTCATTTTTCCCGCGGCTTTTGTAGCCTGGTTTTATCGCGACCAAATTCGTTTCACGCCCCCCACCCGGCGCGGTATCCCGCTGGCGGTCGGCTTCGGCCTGGCTGTTGGCGTGGCCATGTTCGCCCTGTACTTCATCTGGTTTCGACACCTGCCGGGCGTGCTGGATACGGCCGCACCCAAGATCCACGATCGCCTGCGGCAATCCGGGCAGATCACGCCGCTGAGCTATCTGGGTCTGGCGGTGTTCCTGTCGTGCATTCATTCACTGGGCGAAGAGTATTACTGGCGCTGGTTCGTTTTCGGCTGGATGCGCAAGCATTTGCCTTCGGCGCTGGCGATCGGCCTGTCAAGCGTCGGTTTCATGTTGCACCATGTCGTGATTCTCAACGCGTTTTTTGTCGGCAACTTCTGGTCGTTGACGATGCCTTTTGCGTTTGGGGTCGCGATGGGCGGCGGCGTATGGGCGTGGATCTACGAACGTTCGGGCTCGCTGTACGCGCCGTGGCTGAGCCATTGCCTCATTGACGGTGCGATCATGGGTGTCGGATATTTGATACTGGAAAGGTACTGGTGAGCCTGCGTTTAGGCCGCTGGATCGCGCTCCCGTTCGGGTCGCGGCTAAACGTTTCAGCTCTCACGTCGGCGGCGTTTCCGGTCGGGTTTCGGCGGCAGGCGGTTCGGGGACCGGCGTTGGTTGCTCGGAGGCGTCATCGGTGGTGAGCACGGGATTCACAGGATGACGGCGCGGCTTCGCCAGGCCCGCCTTCTCCAGGAGCGACATGCTCATCACTTCTTCGAGTTCCTCGTCGAATTCGTCCAGATTGCTGCGTCGGCCCATTTCGGTATATTGGAGCGTGAAGTTCCGCGAGCCAAAGGAGACCGCGTCGCCGGAGTGCAGGATTTTTTTCTGAATCTGGGCGCCGTTCACGCTGGTTCCGTTCGTGCTGTCGAGATCGCGAATGATCCAGTGGCCTTCCTTGAAGGTCAATTCGCAGTGCCGGCCCGAGAGCGTGGGAAACGGCAGACAAATATCGCACGCCTCGCGCCGGCCGACGATGAGGGGCGAGCGCGTCAGCGGCACGCTGTCACCGCCGCCCTGCGGAATGAGTTCGCCGTTGGGTTTTGCGTCCATGGGATAGGTACCTGCGGTTTGGCTGGCGTCCTCCGGTCGCTTACGCTGCCGGTTGGCCGAAGGCCATTGCCATCCTAAGCCAATTCACGAGGGCTGTCCAGTTGACAAGCAAGCTCCTGATTGTCGGCGGCGGGTTGTTCGGCTCCCAGGCGGCGACGTATGCACGGGCACGGGGCATCGAGGCGACCGTGTTTGACGCCGGGCTGCCGGGCGCCGCATCGCCCGCCGCGGCCGGGCTCTTCAAGGAAGCCTGGGCCGGGAGACGCTTTCACGAGCCGTTTCGCCAGGCGCTTCCCGTGCTGGATCAACTCTACGGCATCCGCAAGGTTCAGCTGCGGCATGACGATGACACCGCGGAGGAGTTTCTATTCGTGCCGCCCGGCACGATCTTGGCGGCAAACCCCGTTCGGCGCCGTGTGACCGCAATCGGCGATGGCTGGCTTGAAGTGGACGGACAAAGGCATGAAGGATGGGTCTACGTTGCCGCGGGGGTGTGGTGCGGAGCGTTCTCCGCCGGCCTGCAAATCACGGGCAAAGCGGGGGCGTCGTATGTCTTCCCCGGCGAACGACGGGGGCGCATCCGCTCCATCGCGCGCGGGCGGCAAGCGCTTGCGTTCGTGCGCGATGCGGAAACCACCTTCTTCAGCGATGGGACCGCCGAGGTTGACTATGCCGATGCGCACGACCAGCAGACACTGGCCCATGCGGAGAGTCTGGGCCTGACCGGCGTGCCGGTGCAACGGCTCTGGGGACGCCGACCCTATACGCGCGGCGGCCCGCTTTTCCGGCGCCTGGGCGAACGCACCTGGCTCGCGACCGGCGGACGCAAGATGGGGACGATCTTCGGGGCCGCGTTCGCCCGGCGTTTGATCGACGACGAGATAAGACCTTAAGCCGCTTGCGGCTTAGCGTTCGCGCGGCGCCATGCGAACGCCAGGCCGCGAGCGGCGAAATAAAAAAAGCCCGCGCGTTGCCGCGCGGGCCTTTTTTCCCAATCCGTTCATTTATCGACCCTGGTACCAATAACTTGGCGCCCGGGTTGGAACGTAACCCACGGGCTGCAGGTTACCTCCATTGGAGTAGTAGGTGGGCCAATACTGAGTCAGCATTGGTCCGGACGGACGGTTCGTATTGCGCGAGCCGGTCTGTCCTTGCTTGGGGAAATCTGCTGGCGGGCCCTGCGGCGGGAATTGCGCGGGCCAAGGCGGAAACGGGCTGGCTTGCATGGGAGGCATCCTGTGCGCGTCGGCGGGAAAGTAAGCATACCAAGGCGCGGTCGGCCGAGCGAACTCCGGCCCCACCTTGACGTTGACGCGGAACTCGAACCGCGTGTTCACTTTCACGGCCGGGCGCTGCCACGCCTGCCCATCCTGGCTTGCGCCAGGGCAAACCAAACCCAACAGGCCGACAAGCCACCAGCGGCGGGACATCGTTCCAATCATCTGAGTCCTTTCACGGTGCTGAGGCATGGTGTGTTGGAGCCGACACGAGTGCAGGCTCCAATCAAACATGCCGCACGAAACCGGGGCAGACCAGCGGGAGCCATGCAGGAAAGGCCGAAACCGCTCGCTGCCGCCCGGTGTGTTCAAGACAACGCATAGAAACGAAAGGGCCGAACCAGATGGTTCGGCCCTGACATTCCGGAGAACGATGGCAACAGGACCTTTTCCTCCTCGTTCCCAGGCTCTGCCTGGGACCGCACCACTAGCGAGGCTTTGCCTCGCCTCCCCACGCCAAAGCATTCGAGGTTTCGGTAGGCGGAGTCGGCCAGGTCGTTCGTTCCCGGGCAGAGCCTGGGAACGAGGGAAGGAGGCCAGGTTTCGGAGGTTCGCTACCGGCTGTAGTAGTAATAGGTCGGCGCCGGGTAGTAGTAGACGGGCCGAGGGTAGGTCGCGAACTGGAACGGCGCGGGGCTGGCGCTCGGGTATTGGTACGCGGGGGCCGGGGTTGGCATCGGGTAGACGCCTTGAGATTGCTCCACGGGGAACTCCGACATGCTGTAGCCGTGGAAATGGCCATGCTGCCCGCCGAAGGCTTCGGGTCCGGGAGGTTGCGCGCCGCGATAGGCGCCCCACAGGAGGTTGTTGCCGCCGCTCTGCCATTGCCAGTTGAGTCCGACGCCGAAGCGCGTGTTGATCCAGGCCGAGGCCTGCTGCTGGGACAGGGCGATCAGGCAGATCGCCAGCATCCCGGATGCGAAAAACTTCTTCATGGAAACCCCTCTTCTCAGGAACAGGATGAGTTTGGCCGTCGCTCCCCCATAGAGCCCGGCGCGGGAACACGTTGTAAATATTTCCCACGCAAACGGCCCGGGCCAATGAAATGCGTGAACAGGGTGCGGAAAAAAACGATGGGAGCGCGCATTCCAAGGAATTAGCGCCAGGAGTTGCGGAAAACTTGTTTTTGTTTCAAGTGCTGCGCCCCGATTGCCGGGGGCGGAAAAATTGCAAATATTGCAAAACTGCTCTTGCGATGGGTCGTGAGGTTTGTTCTAGCGAAAAAAAGCGGGCCGAATCGTTCGATTCGACCCGCTTCCCCATAGAGCTGACAATCACCGAGGTTGGCCTATCGACCATAGTAGTAGTAATAGGTCGGCGCCGAATAGTAGTAGACCGGGCGCGGGTAGTTCGCGAACTGGTAGGGCGAACCGTACTGCGGAGCATACGTGGCCTGAGGCATCGGCGCAAAGCCCTGCTGCATCGGCGCATAGCCTTGCGACGCCGGGCCTGGCATCGGCGCGAAGTATTGCGGCATATGCCCGCCGCCGCCGCCGAACGCCTCCGGTCCTGGCGGCTGGCCGTTGCGCCAGGCGCCCCACAGCAGCTGGTTCCCGCCGCTCTGGAAGCCCCAATTCAACCCAACACTGAACTTCGAGTTCACCCAGGCCGAGGCCTGTTGCTGGCTGATCCCCATCACCAGGACGGCGGCCAGACCAGCCAATACGAGCTTCTTCATCTTGTTCCTCTTCTCTTCTCAGGAAAACGTTTCATTCACGTCCCGATCCCACCGCTTGAGATCGGCCGCGAACACACTTGAATCATTCCCCATAAAAACTTCGGAAACGCCGATTCCGGCCTGGAATATCGAGAAAAACTCCTATCGGGCCTATCCTCGCTGGAATCGGCGCTAGGATGTAAGAAAACCAAGTTTTTGATTAAACTCCTTCCCCTGGCGTGCCGAGCGGATTCCGTGCATTTGCGCCACCAGGACGGCATTTTGAAAAAAATTCAAAAAGCCGGGATTTTTCTCTTGCGACGCCGAAGGGAGGTTGTTCCGCATCATCTTGTCCGAGCCTGAAGCGTAAGCGAAGCGGTGCGGTCCTTCGCCTACGCTTTCACCCCCCGGTTTGCCCCCGGGGTTGGCGGCAAGTTTTTTTTCAACCCCAAATCCGGCCTGGTTCAAGTGAAGGTCACGGCGAGCCGCCGGGCTTGTCCCGGCGGTGCATCCCGATCCGCCTTGGTTCACCGCCGGGACACGCCCGGCGGCTCGCGGATTGTTTGTTACCGTAAACCCGATGGATTTGAACCAGGCCCCAAATCCTGGTGATGACAAACCACTACTGCCCTAAATAGGGCATATCATTGTCCGCCAGAAACGCCAGGTTGTACTTCGCGCAGGCGTCCTTGAATGGCTGCGTCACGAACGCCGGCATTGGAATCAGTACGGGCGTGCGCGTCTCGGCATGGCCATCGACAAACGCGACGTTGGCGTTGCCGCTGAATCGGAAATGCGTCATCTGAAACCCGCCGAAGCCCCACGGCGACGCCGTCTGAAAGTCAGCGAGTGATTTGAAGTACCCGCCGTAGGGTTCCTGCAGCGTTCCGCCGCCGGTAACGAACGTGGTGTCCATGAACAGGAACATCCCACTCGTGGGCAGCGTCACCATGCGCCGGTTGGACGCATAGAAGTTGTAGGCGTATCCACCCGACAGGCCGTTGTACACTTTCGTGATGGGGTAGGCCTCGAAGTTCGGGCACTGATTGACGGCGGTGTTGTTCTCGTAGTAGTAGGTGAGGATCCCGTTGCGCGGGTCGGAGCTGATGACGGCATAGGGAGACGTGGTCTGCGACACGGTCGTGCCGAACCAGTAGCGCCCATTGGGCCAGGCGACGTTGTTATCCACCGCCGGAGGAAGTTTCTTGTTGGCGGATTCGTAATTGTGAGCCGCCAGCGCCAGCTGGCGCAGATTGTTGAGCCCCTGAGTGCGCGCCGCGGCCTCGCGGACCTTCTGCACGGCGGGAACCAGAAGGGCGATCAGGATGGCGATGATGGCGATCACGACCAGCAGTTCAATGAGCGTGAACGCTCGCCGACGAGAGAAACGCAACATGACGCAAGTCCTTTCTGCCAGGCTCGGGCAGGTAAGAAAGCTCCGGACTTGCGCGCGATGGGAAGCGGAATGTCTGCGCTCGATCATCGCGGCGGCTTGGGTCCGAAGCCCCGATGATGACGCGACAGGCAGGTCTTCTGGCTCTCGGCTCGTGACGGCTTCTCCGCGCCTTCCCGGATGATCCAGTGGCTCGTGGGAGTAGCCTGGCCGATTACAGCGGCGGCCCCGCAACGGATTCGCACCGTTTTCCCTTTTGCCCCCCGCGACGCGCGGAGGCACCTGTCGAACGCTCTTGTTTGTAGCAATTGGCGCGGCTTCGGCCAGTGGGTGTTTTCGGGGCCCGAGTTGCGATCGTGGACCTTGACGATGCCTCGGGCGTTATTACAATTCCATCATTCGTAACACGAGGGTTCGTCATGCATCCGCGCCGCCATGCCGTGACGCTCATCGAACTGCTGGTCGTCATCGCCATCATCGCCATCTTGATCGCGCTTTTGGTTCCCGCCGTGCAGAAGGTGCGCGACGCCGCCGCCCGCACCCAGTGCCAGAACAACCTGCGCCAGATCGGCCTGGCGGTTCATCAATACTACGATGCCACCCGGGGGAGATTCTTCCTGCACCATCCCTTTGACGCCGACGTAATTTCCAATACCGCCCACAGCAATTCCTTCGCGGAGATTTACTGGGCCGACAAGCTGATGCCCTACATTGGCGGGAACAACGAGGCGAACGAAGACCTCGCCCGCCAGGGCATCAACACCGCCAGTGCCGAGATTTTCCGCTGCCCGAGTGACCCGACCGAGCGAAAAGCATTCGTGGACGGCGGCCAGGTCAACGGCATCGAACAGCGTGTCAGCTACCTGATGAACTCCCTCCTGAGTCACAAATCGCGCCGCTACGGTCAATGGACGCGCACACGCTTCAGTTCCGAGGTCGGGCTGTCCAACTTCATCGGGTTTGTGGAACGTCGCAGCGAGGCGTTCACGGTTCAAAATGGCGGGAACCCCCGGCAAGACGACTTCGACATCTGGCTCGGTTCGGACAACTTCAAAGCCTGGTTCGCCGACGATCGGCACAGCGGCCTGGCAAACTATCTCTTCCTCGATGGCCACGTCGAATCGCTCAATTGGCGCGACGCCTTGCCGCGCCTGTTTCCCGATGGCGTTGTGCTAACGCAGGACAGCAGCTACCCCTGAGCACGCTTTCGGACGCGCGAAATCATAAACTGAGTTCATGCTTCATATCTCCCCTTCCATCCTGGCGGCGGATTTCAGCCAGCTCGGCGCACAGGTCGCGGAGGCGGAGGCCGCCGGCGCGCAGCGCATCCATGTCGATGTCATGGACGGGCATTTCGTCCCCAACCTCAGCATGGGTCCGGTGGTGGTCGAGGGCCTGCGACCCCAGACCCGTTTGCCCATCGAAGTTCACTTGATGGTCGAGCAGCCCGAAAAATTCACCCAGGCATTCATCGCGAAGGGGGCCGATCTCGTCATCGTCCATCACGAGGTGCTCGCCGACGCCCGGCCCATGCTCGACGAGATCAAGAAACTTGGCAAGAAAGCCGGCCTGGCGCTCAACCCCAATACGCCCGTGGAAGCCCTGATCCCCTACTTGCCGCTGATCGACCTGGCCTTGTGCATGACGGTGTTCCCTGGCTTCGGGGGCCAGGCGTTCTTGCCGGAAAGCCCGGCGCGCATCGCCCGAGTTCGGCAGCTGATCGACGAGCACAACCCGCGCTGCGACCTGGAGGTGGATGGGGGCATCGACGCCCGAACCGCTTCGCTCGCGGTCAAAGCAGGCGCCAACGTGCTTGTCGTGGGCACGGGCATCTTCCGCCACCCCGCGGGAATCACGGCCGCCATGCGGGAACTCCAGGCGTTGGCCTGACCGACGGCTCCCCTTGTCGGCGCGTTGCCTGATCGTTATGATGACGTTTCGCGAAATCGAAGTCTCCAAAGGAATACCGGCCATGTCGATTGATAAAAGCCTGCGCCGCAAAAATAGCTTGCAGCGCGCCCGCAGCGTGTTGACTCGCGGTGAGCGCATCTTGCAAATGCAAAAGGAAGACCGCTGGCCTGATGGGCGCAGCCCCTATGGGTTGCCCAAGGTCAAGGTCGTCAAGATCATCGTCAAGAAGGCCAAGAAGAAGGAAGAGAAGGCCGAGGGCGAAGAGGGTGCAGCCGCGACCCCGGCGCCCGCTGCGGGCGGCGCAGCCAAGAAGTAAGACGGCCTGAGGCCGAAGCGTATGCGAAGGAACGTACCCCTTCACTTACGCTTCAGGCCCGGAAACCCTCACCCGGAATGTCCCCCATTTTTCGCGGCTGTCACCGCATCGGTGGCGGCCGGCTCACGCAACTTGAATACGCGCCGAATCAATCGAATACCCGCCCGGATGGTGCGCGCCAGCCAATCGCTCTCCCGGTCGATCGGCACGGCGACACGATCTTGCAGGTTGGGCCGAAAGACCAGAAGCAAGAGGAGAGGCGCGTACCAGAGAACATACACCCCGCCCTGATCGGCGCCCCAGAATTGCAAGCTGACGAAGCTGGCCGCCGAAAGCGCGATCACATGGGCGAGATTTTTTGGTGCGGGCCAGAGGGTGGTGCTGAGCACAAAGGAAAGGAACAGGAGGAAAACCGGGATGCGGTAGGCCCAGTGGATGCCGATCCAGAATCCTTCGGTGGTCGGGCTTTTCCACGCCTGCCAGGCGGCCGCATCGCGCGCCAGATTGATGCTGGCGTCCAGTTCACCGTGGAGCCAAAGGTGGAAGCCGACATGGGCCAGGCACACGGCGCCACTCAGAAGAAAAGCGCCCAGGAATCGGCCCGCGCCGTTCTGGCGGTAGAAGCTTAGCCAGATCGGCAAGGCGAACACCGGAAAGTAGGTCGCCCCCGCGGCCAGGCCGAGCAGCGCGCCGGTCCAGGTTGGATATCGATAGACGAGGAATGTGCCCAGAAACAGCGCCATCGGCAAGACGTGGTGAACCTGTCCGACGAAGGCGCCGGTGTAGGGCAGGAGCAGGTAGAAGGTGGCCGCCGCCATCCCCGCCGCCAAATCCTGAAAATGCCGCCAGGCGATCAAGACCAGAAGCACAACCACGGTGGTGTGTCCCGCAAACGCCAGCGCTGCAACCGCCCAGGCGGGCCAATCGCGCCAAAGAATCGCCACCGCGAACACGTTCTGCTCCGCCGGATGCAACAGCGGCGTCAACGCCGCGGCCGAGCCTGGCACGATGGGCAGCGGGTTCGCATGCCTTTCCACCTGCCGATACGCCACCGCCAACAAACAAATCAAGAAGGCGCCGGCCAGCCACACCAGCCCGCCCGTCTGAAGGTTGGGCGCCAGCGCCGGCCTCTGAGCCAGGGCCAGATCGAAAAGGCATCGGCCAAAGAAAATGATGCTGCCAACCAGCAGCCCCAGGTAGCCGTACCAGAGCCAGCGCGGGTTTGCCAGCGCCGGGCCGCACGAACGCGTCAAATGCGACACCTGGGCCGACAGGGCCCCGGGCGAGTTCGCCAGCCCGGCACTGCCGATCAGGGCGGCAATTTGCACCCCAGGATCATGCTCCGGAGGCGCCGGCTGCGGCCTCGTCGCCAGAACCAGGAGCAGCCCCGGCGTCAGCAGGAACAACATCATCACGTCCAAATTCCGCACCGACACCAGACGCGAGAATTTGAAAAAAAGCGCCACAGCCAGGAGCAACGAGAAATAGAACCAAGTCGTTGCATTGGGCAGATTGAAATCCAGAAATATCGACACTGGCGCGGGCATGAAACCCCGATCCCATTACGGCGGACGTGCAGCGAAAAACACGTTGATAAGAGAATGGCACTATTCTACGCGCAGGCACTTTCCGTATGCACGCATTTTCCGCGTTTTTTTTGAGATGCCGCGAGCGCAGAACCCGAGTTCTCGCAAAGGCGCCAAGGCCGCAAAGGGCTTAATGAGTGGAAATTACCGGTGATTGGTCCGTCTCCATTTGTACTTCTCGTCCTTGTGTTCGCTTGTCTTTCTTGGCGTCCTTCGCGTCTTTGCGAGAAACAAATCCTCGATTTCGGCTGTCCCGAACGGTCTCTGGATCGTGCGAAGAAGTTGAGACGTAGGGGTCTAACGAAATGGCGATTCCAGCCCGTGCGCCTCCATGAGAGCTGTGTCTCGCAGTATGTTTTCCGCGCTGCCGTCGGCGGCGATGCTTCCCCGATCCAGCACGATCACCCGTCGGCAGGTGTCGAGGATTAGCTTGAGGTCGTGCGACGCAATGACCTTCGTCACCGCCAATCCGTTGAGCAGGTGAATCAGTTCCCGCCGGCCACGCGGATCGAGAAACATCGACGGTTCATCCAGCAGCAAGATCTCCGGGCGCATGGCCAGCACGCCCGCGATGGCCGCCCGGCGTTTCTCCCCGCCCGACAAGTGGAACGGCACGCGCGCGTCGAACCCGGCTAGCCCGACGTGCGTCAGCGCCTCCGCGACCCGGCCACGCACTTCGTTCGTCGGCAGCCCGAGGTTGAGCGGGCCAAAGGCGACATCATCGCCGACCGTGGTGCTGAAGAGTTGATCGTCGCTGTTCTGGAAAATAATGCCGACGCGCGCGGGGAGTTGCTTGCGCTCAGCGGGAATGCGCGGATCAAGCCCCGCGACGCGCAAGGAACCTGATGCGGCGTTTAGCACACCCGCCAGGCACAGGAACAACGTCGTCTTGCCGGCACCGTTCGGCCCGACGAGCCCGATGCTCTCGCCCTGGGCGACCTGACATTGAACCGCGCGCAGCGCCTGTTTGCCGTCGGGGTAGGTAAAATCCAGATGGTTGATAACGATGGCGAGCGGCGTTTCCACACGGCCCCTTTCAACGCGCGAACCAATCCCATGCCGCCAGACCGATGGCCCACCCTGCGAGCAGACCAAACGCCAGCACGTCGGCCGGGCGCGTGCGAAATTCGTGCAGCGAGCGAAACTGCCCGTCGAACCCGCGGCAGCGCATCGCCTGCCCCACGCGCTCGGACCGCTCGTAGCTTCGCACCAGCAGCGTGCCGGCCACCTGTCCGATCGTCCGGTAGCTGTGCAGGTCGGCCCGATTGCGAAACCCGCGCACGCGCAGCGCCGTCCGCAGTCGCCCAAATTCTTCCATAAGCAAAAAGACGTACCGATACGTCAGAAGCACGAGTTGAACCAGCAGGCCGGGGATGAACAAGGCGCGGGCGGCCTTGAACGTGTCGTGCAGCGGCGCGGTTGCCACGAGCACCAACATTAGCGATACCATCCCGACCAGACGCGCGCTCAGAATCGCCAGCTGCTCCAGTCCGGTCAAGGACAGCGCCACGATGCTGAGATCGAAGGTCAAATCGCCTTCCTCGACGACGAACGGCAACCACGCCAGGAACACCACGAATAGCAGCGTCGCCGCCCCCAGCCGGCGAAGATACCATTGCAGCGGCAGCCGCGCCAGCAGCACCAGCGCGAAAGCGCTCAGGAGAGCCGTGCACGCCGCGGGCCCGGTGCGCAGCCAGCCCATCGCCAGCGTCGCGAGCAGCACCCCGGCCAGTTTCCAGCGCGGATCGAGCCGCTGGATGACGGAAGGCTTGACGGCCGAAATATCCAGCGCAAGTGTCATGGCTGAAAACCCAAGGGCCGGCGACGCGGGGACTGCCGAAATCCTATGGAGAAGGGTCCCTTACGTTTAGCTGCGACCCGGAGGGGAGTAACTAAACGCCCTACCGTTCGTCAAACGGAGCGGTACCAGCCCCACGCGCAAGCGTGGGGGTTTGGGCCGCCTCAAAAAACCCCCAGCTTGCGCTGGGGGCCGGTCAAGTGCTCTGCGACGAACGGTATGGCGGCTGAACAGCGTAATCGCTTCAAGCCCAAATCATTTTTTTCCGCCATCGCACGCCAGGGTTAGCGCGATCATTGCCCAGCTTGAGCCGGCGCAGGAGATGAACTGGTCCTTGCGATGCGGGAAGCCGGTTTCGAAGTAGGTCTGGAACGGGCGGGAGCGCGAGACGATGTGCCAGGAGCCGTCGTCTTTTTGCGACTTGAGCAGGAACTCCAGCCCGCGCTGATAGGCGGCATCGCCTGTCGCCAGCCCGCCGACCTGGTGGAGCGTCGCCAGCACGCTACCGGTGGCGTAGGCGTCGCTTTCCAGTTTGGCGAGCTGCGCCCAGCCGCCGTCCTTGCGTTGTGCTTTCAACAAACCCTCCCTGGCGGCACGGATCACCTCGGGCTTGGCCCCGACCACCTCAAGAGCGCGCAGGCGAAAGACGTGGTCCTCGGTATCCTTGGCCTTGGCGTTTGCGAGCCACTTGCTGGCCTTGTCGAATCGCGCGGCCATTTCTTTTTGCCTGGTTTTCGGAGTGTAGTGTTTCAGGCCGCGCAGCACGAGGAAGGTTGTCGTGAACAAGCTCGCCTCGGAGGGCGGGCGCTGGGAGACAGGGCGCCAGGTGTCGCGCTTGGCGTCGCGCTGCAACAGATAGTCAACCACGGCATCCGTCGTGGCATCCGCTTTCCAGGCGCCGGCCGCCAGCGTCCAAAGGGCATAGCCCGCGGTGTCGGCTTGCCCGCCCTGCCCTTTGCCTTCGCGATAGTTGTCGCGGTTGCGTTCGAGGAAATCGGCGGTCCATTTGGTTTGCCTGGCGATCTCTTTGTCATTCACCTTGAACCCGCGCGCCTTCGCCGTGGTCAGCGCCAGCACGGGGAGCGCCTGATGATGGCACGAAAAACACTTGCGATGCGCGGTGTGCCCCGCCGCACTTTTTTCCAGGAGCGCCAGGCTCTTGATCGCAGCGGCGCGAATCGCGTCGGGCTTTGCCTGAGCGTTCAGCGGCTGGGCGGAAAGGCACGCCAGAAACACGGCGATCGAGTTCGTCAGGTGCAATCGCATGAGGGGTCTCTTGTGGTCATCCAGGGGTTGCACTCATCATACCGCGACCACTGTCCGGGCGGAAACGAAAAGACACAAATTCCGGGCCTGAAGCGTGAGCGAAGGAAAGCCTACCTTCGCTCACGCTTCAGGCTCGGAATTTGGTGAACAAATTGAATGATCATGGCCCCGACCGGATCGTCGCTGGCGATGGCCTTGAACAGAACGGAGTTGTGATTGCGCTTCGCGATCGTGGCGTGACGCGATGAGCAGCCATGTTTCCGCAGTTGCTCGTCCATCTCTTTCGCCATCTCGGGCAGGAGCGGGAGATCGTGTTCGGCGTTGATGAGCAAGAACGGCGGCAGCCCGCGGCGCACGTGATGCACCGGCGAGGCGGCGCGCCGGGCTTGCGGATCGTTGCCAAACGCCGGCGCGAAGATATTGACGCTGAACGGCACGCCCGACCTGGGCATGGCAATCGGATCGCGCGGCGAGCTTTCCCCGCGCAGAGGCGCCATCTCCGCGAGCGTCAAGGAGCGCTTCGATGTGCCCCCCAGTTCCACCTCGGCCTGGCCTGCCGGGATGTGATAAACCCCGCTGATGCCAATGACGCCGCGGATGTCCGTGGCCAGGCAGCCCTCAGCTTTCAGATATTGCTCATCGGTGGCAAGCAAAGCGACGAGATGCCCGCCCGCGGAATGGCCGACGAGGAACAGTTGCGTGGGATCGCCGCCGTATTGCTTGATGGTGCGCCTGGTCCATGCGAAGGCGCGCGCGAGGTCCTTGATATGTTCGGGATGTTTGACGCTCGGCGAGAGTCGATAGTTGGGTAGCACGGCGCCGATGCCCTGGCTGGCCAGGTACTCGCCGACGGCGGAATATAGGCCGCAGCAGCGATTATCCCCCACCATCCAGGCGCCGCCGTGAACGAGAACGACCACCGGGAAATCGGTCTTCCCCGTGGGCAGAAAAAGGTCGATTCGATGCCGCCGGGCGTTGGTCTCGGGTCCGTCGTAGTAGGCGACATCCTTGACGCGTCGCACTTCGCAAAGGTCGGTTTTTGTGTTGGCGCGCGTCCAGAACGGTAGATCGGTAACGCGGCAAGCGGGCATGCCAACCAGAAGGCAAAACAGCATGAAAGGCCGGGCATTCATTCGGTCGCCTCCCCGAAAAGCGGTTGGCGCGAACTTATCGGGGATAGGCGAGGAAAGGTCAAGGGCAATTCGAGGGGTAGCTCTTCTTGACGGTTCCATCCAACTAGGTTATCGTACACACACCACTCGCCGCGCTGGTCGAGCGATACCTCAAGCATGGGGATTCCATGAACGTCGTGCCGCATCGTTCGTATTTCGTGTTGTTCGCCGTGCTGGCGATCGGCGGCCTGGCGGCGGATCAGGCGTCCAAGTACCTGGTTTTCAGTCAACTATACCCAGGCGAGGCAACCGAGATCGAGACGCGGCAGGTGGTCATCCCGGGTCTGTTCGACCTGCGCACACTTTACACCAGGCAATACGACGCCGGCGAAGGCCGGCTTTCCTTTCTGCGCACGATCAGCGGCGACCGCTTGCCCTATGTCAATCGCGGCGCGTTGTTTGGCATCGGGGGCGGCGACGACGACGAAGCGGGTGGCATGAACGGGTTCTTCGCCATCGTCAGTGTTCTCGCCGCCATCTTCATCGTCGGCTGGGTCACCCGTGCCCACGTGGCCCAGGATCGGTTTCTTTGCCTCGCGCTGGGTTTGATTCTCGGCGGCACGCTGGGCAATCTTTATGATCGCATCGTCTTCCACGGCGTGCGCGATTTTCTGCACTGGTACTATGAAACGCACGTTTGGCCCGATTTCAATATTGCCGATTGCTGCCTCGTCTGCGGCGCCGGCACGTTGCTGTTGCATTCGTTCTTCGTGAAGGACCCGGCCCCGGACGCCGCGAAGGTGGAACCCGCGCCGGCGCAAGCGCCTCTGGAAACGACTTCCTCGACGCCGGGGGCGTGAACCCGAAGAGGAAAAGCGATGCCATTGCTCGATCATTTTCATTTGCCGCTTTCGCTTGAGCGCCATTGGGAATCGTTTCACACGGGGTGGGCCTGGGAGCTCATGGCGTACCTGAATCAAGGCGGTTTGCCGAAGGGTTATTTCGCGGAGGCGCAGGTTCAACTTGGAGGCCGGGTCGAGGTGGATGTCGCGTCGCTGGAGGGCGAGGGTCCCGGCAGGCCGGCGCCGGACTCCAACGGCGGGGTTGCCATCGTGGCGGAGCCGTTGGCCAGCGTGATGACCATGCCGGCTGTTTTTCCAGATGAGTTCGAGGTGCTCGTCCTCGACCGTTCGGGCGGTCCCAATCTGGTCGGCGCCATCGAACTCGTCAGCCCGGGCAACAAGGATCGGCCGGCGGCGCGGCGCGCCTTTGCCACCAAATGCGCCGCCTACCTCCATGCGGGCGTCGGCGTGGTCGTCGTGGATGTGGTGACCGATCACCATTTTAATCTACACGACGAATTGGTTTCGCTCATGCGCCAGGACAATGCGCTGCGATTTCCCGGAGGCAGGACCATTTACGTTGCCGCCTATCGTCCGACTCGCCGCGAGGACATTGGCGATGAAATTGAAATTCGCCTGGGAGCATTGGCCGTCGGGGAGCCGTTGCCGAGCGCGCTGCTTGCCCTGCGGCGTGGTCCCATGGTGACCATCGATCTGGAATCTACCTACACCGCGACGCGGAACCGGAGCCAGCTGTGACCAACCACACCAAAACGGCGTTCGCGGTGCTGGCGGTCGCGGGGTTCACGCTTTTCATCCTGACCACGTTCGTCCCCTATCCGCCGGCGAAGGCCGCGGCCCTGGACGCGGGCTTTTCCGAGAGCGATATTGCCACCGGACTCGACTACCTTCTTGAACGCCGATTTTTCTTCTGGGGCCGAACGCTCATCGACCTGGGCCTGTTGTGCGCGCTGGCGCTGACCCCCGTTGGCCGGCACTGGGGAGATCGCTTTCTCGCCTGGACCGGGCAACGCCGGATTCCCGCCGCCCTGCTGTTCGGGTTCGTCTACCTGCTACTAAGTGAAATCGTGTATCTCCCGTTTGGCATCGGGCGGCTCTACCATGCGCGCGCCTGGGGCATGTCCAATCTCGATCTCGCCGACTGGCTGCGCGAGCACGGGCTGCGCCTCGGCATCAACCTGGTCTGGGAAGCGATTATCCTGACCGGTTTTTACGCCCTGCTGATCGTCTTCCCGCGCATCTGGTGGCTGCTCGCGCCGGTGGGCGCCAGCGGGTTGGCTGTCGCCTATGCGTTCCTTTCTCCCATTCTCATCAGCCCGCTCTTCAATGACTTCACGCCGCTGGAGCAGACCGAGTGGAGGGATTTGCAACCCCGCGTGCAAGCCCTGATCGACAAGGCCGACATTCCCGTCCGGGAAATCCTGGTCATGAACGCCTCCCGCCAAAGCAATCACACCAACGCCTACTTCACCGGCTTCGGCTCGACACGCCGTATCGTTCTCTACGACACGCTCCTCAAAAAGCATACGGCGGAGGAGATCGAGTCGGTGCTGGGGCACGAGATCGGCCACTGGCAGCACGATCACATCAACAAGGGCATTCTGCTGGGCGCCCTCGGCATGTTGGCGGGTTGCTTCATCCTCGATCGTTTCCTGCGCGCCGCCTGGCGCGCGCCGTGGCATTTGCAAGGCCCGGCCGATCCCGCGGGCTTCCCTCTCGTCGTCCTGCTGGTGGTCCTGGGCGGCTGGCTGTCCATGCCGCTGGGCAATGTCGTGAGCCGGTATTTCGAACGGCAAGCCGATCAGGCGTCCTTGCACCTGGCCGACCAGCCCGACGCCTTCGCCGCCGGCGAGAAAAAAATGGCCCGCGACAACAAGTCCAATGTCGCCCCGGCGCCGTGGAACGTCTGGCTCTTTTCAAGCCATCCCACCACGGTGCAACGCATTCGCATGGCCAGCGAATGGAAAGAAACGTCCGCGGCGGATAAGAAAAGGCAGTAGGCATCAACCCTGGACACCCCATGTGGCCCGACCAGACCAATACGCAGGAGCTACTCGATCAGGTCAAGGCCGGCGATGCCGACGCGGTTGATCGACTCTTGGCCAGGCATCGCGAGCCGATTCGGCGCATGATCGACTTGCGTCTCGATCCCGCCATCGCGCAACGGCTCGACGCCAGCGATGTCGTGCAGGAAGTCCTCCTGGAAGCGAATCGCCGGCTCAAGGATTACCTCAAGGCGCCGGCGATGCCGTTCCACCTCTGGCTACGCCATATCGCCAAGGATCACGTGATCGACGCGCACCGCCGCCATCATCAGGCCCAAAAACGCGGCGTCAATCGCGAACAGCCGATGCATCGGCCCGGCTGGTCGGATCGGTCGTCGCTCGATTTGGCCGGGCAGCTGCTCGATCAAGATTTGACCCCCGCCTCCGCCGCCATCCAGGAAGAAATGCAATGCCGGCTGCGGGAGGCGATCGCACAACTCGACGACGATGACCGCGACGTGATCCTGATGCGCCATTACGAGATGCTCGCCAATCAAGAAGTCGCCGCGACGCTCGGCCTGACGGAAGCAGCCGCGTCGATGCGGTATCTGCGTGCTGTGCGCAAGCTGCGCGATCTGCTGGCACCGCCCGCGTAGGGCTACCCCTTCGAGCATGCGGTGCAAGCAAGCGCCCTACTTATCCTGCACGCGCCACGAAATGACACATCCTCATGAACGAGCCGCGACCGTGAGGGAGCGCTGGGCCGGTTCCCGCTCCCTCACGGTCGCGGCTCGTAGCCATTGTGCCAATCCGGTGTGCGGGCTGATGCCGAGCCTGGACGGCGCGGGACTAAACTTCGTGAAAACTTTCACTATAAAAAGAGGACAAAAACTGAAGCGAAACATCGAACAACGGGAGTGGAGCGTTCATGCGGTTACTCAAACACCTGATCTGGGCAATTCCAATTCTTCTTCTGGGCGCCACCGTCGCACAGGCCGGTGAAGGCGATCTCGTCATTCCGGACCTTTGGCAACATGGTTCGTTCTCGATCTTCGGATTCAACATCAGTGCCGGGGCGTTTCTCTTCTTCGGCTCCTTCGTCATCATCGGCACGATCGGCATCAGCCTGTTTCAGCTCAAGCAGATTCACGCCCAGCCCGCGCACAAATCCATGCTCGCCGTGGCCGACATCATTTTCGAGACTTGTAAGACGTACCTGATTCAGCAGGGCAAATTTCTGTTGATGCTCTTCGTCATCATCGCGGCCGCGTTGACTTATTACCTGATGGGGCTGAGCCACAAGGGGATCGACACGGTCGCTTACGTGCTCGGTTTCTCCATCGTCGGCATGGGCGGGTCTTACGCGGTGGCGTGGTACGGCATCCGGGTCAATACCTACGCCAATGCTCGCACCGCTTTCGCCTCCTTGCGCGGCGAACCCTGGGATGTTGTCAATCTGCCGCTGCGAGCGGGCATGTCGGTCGGGTTGTTCCTCATCTCGGTTGAACTGGTCTTGATGGTCATCATTCTGCTGGCGGTGCCACGCGAAATTGTCGGGTATTGCTTCCTGGGCTTCGCGATCGGCGAATCGCTCGGCGCCTCGGCCTTGCGCATCGCGGGCGGCATCTTTACCAAAATCGCCGACATCGGCTCGGATCTGATGAAGATCGTTTTCAATGTCAAGGAAGACGATCCGCGCAATCCCGGCGTCATCGCCGACTGCACCGGCGACAACGCTGGCGACTCGGTCGGCCCGACGGCCGACGGCTTCGAGACCTACGGCGTCACCGGCGTCGCGCTCATCACGTTCATCACCCTCGCCATCACGCAAGTCGCCTTCCCGGGCGAATATGAAGACATCCAGGGCAAGCTCATCGTCTGGATCTTCGGCATGCGCTTCCTGATGGACTTCATGTCCGGCGTGTCCTACTTCATCAACCAGTGGATCTCCGAACGCATGTACAAGGGCAAGAAAGAATTCGACTTCGAGCAGCCCCTGACGCGCCTCATCTGGATCGCCTCCATCCTGTGCATCTCGACTTCCTACGGCATGAGCTGGCTTTTGATCGGCGACATCACCATCCGCGGGAACCTGCAACCTCACCTCTGGTGGCAGCTTGCCACGATTATCAGCTGTGGAACCCTCGCGGCAGTGCTCATCCCCGAGTTCACCAAGGTCTTCACCAGCTCGCACTCCAAGCACGTCCACGAAATCGTCACCGCCTCCCGCGAAGGCGGCGCATCGCTGACGATCCTCTCCGGCCTGGTCGCGGGCAACTTCAGCGCCTTCTGGAAAGGCATCCTCATCGCCGGCTTGATGGGCGCCGCCTTCTTCGTCAGCACCGTTGAAGGAGGCATCAACAGCGTCATGCAGGTCGAACTTGAAAAGTCCGAATCCGCCACGCTGAAAAACAAGACCGACCTGGAAACCCAGAAGAAGGTGCTCGCCGAATGGCAGAGCCGCGTGCCCCAGGAAAAAACCCGCACCCTCGAACAACTCGAACAGATGCACCCGGGCATCAAGCTGCAGGTCACCAACGAATTCAACGCGGCCAAGAAGGTTGGCGTCGGTTCGATCTTCGCGTTCGGCCTGGTCGCCTTCGGGTTCCTGTGCATGGGACCGGTCAACATTGCCGTCGATAGCTACGGCCCCGTGACTGACAACGCCCAGTCGGTGTTTGAACTCGCGCAGACGGAGCACATTCCGGGCATCAGCGAGGAGATCCAGCGCGATTTCGGCTTCGTGCCGAACTTCGAGCAGGGCAAACACTATCTCGAGGCGAACGATTCCGCGGGCAACACGTTCAAGGCCACGGCAAAACCGGTGCTCATCGGCACCGCGGTCGTCGGGGCGACGACGATGATCTTCGCCATCATCTTGCTCCTGGGCAAGGCGGGCATGTTGCACCTGAGCCTGACCGATGCGCCGGTGCTGCTGGGCTTCATTTGCGGCGGGTCGGTGATCTACTGGTTCTGCGGCGCGTCGATGCAGGCGGTCACCACCGGCGCGTATCGCGCGGTGGAGTACATCAAGAAGAATATGGACCTGACCAAGAAGGAAGCCGACATCGAGGATTCGCGCACCGTCGTGCGAATCTGCACCGAGTACGCTCAAGCGGGCATGTGGAATATCTTCCTCGCCCTCATGTTCATCACGCTCGCCTTCGCGCTCTTCGATCCCAACTTCTTCGTCGCGTATCTGGTGTCGATCGCCGTGTTTGGGTTGTTCCAGGCGATCTACATGGCCAACGCGGGCGGGTCATGGGACAATGCCAAGAAGTACGTGGAAGTCGATCTCCGCAAGGAAAAGGGCACGGAAGCGTACAAGTCGCTGCACGCCGCCACCGTGGTCGGCGATACGGTCGGCGATCCATTCAAGGACACGACGTCGGTGTCGCTCAACCCGATCATCAAGTTTTCCACGCTGTTCGGTCTTCTGGCCGTGGAAATCGCCATCGAGATCAAGCAGAACTCCGCGTTCGATTTCACCTGGATGGTCGGCATCGGGTTTTTCTTGCTGGCGCTGGTCTTCGTCTGGCGGTCGTTCTACGCGATGCGGATTCCGCCCAAGGAAGGGACGCCAACGCCGCCGCCGGGACATTGAGCCGACGCCGCTTGCGGCTTGGCGTTTGCCTGGCGCCGCGCGGGCGCTAAACCGCAAGCGGGTTTACCTTGGGAGTCCGCCATGAAAGCCGCCTTTCTCGACGCGCCCGGCGCCCCCGATGTCCTGCGCTTCGGCGATCTGCCAACACCAACGCCGAAGACGGGCGAGATATTGATCCGCGTCGCCAGCGCGGCTCTCAATCCCATCGACACCTACATCCGCGCGGGCGTTGTCAAGATGACGCTGCCGTTGCCTTTCGTCACCGGCAGCGATGTCGCCGGCGCCGTCGAAGCCATCGGCCCTGGCGTCAAGCGTTTCAAGGTCGGCGACCGCGTCTGGGGTTCCAACCAGGGCCTGCTGGGCCGGCAGGGGACGTGTGCCGAATTCGTCTGTGCTTGCGAGGATTTCTTTTATCCAACGCCGGCGGGCGTCAGCGACGATGACGCCGCGGCCGTGGCCCTTGTTGGCATCACTGCGCATCTCGGGCTCTTCCAGCGCGCGCAGTTGCAAGCGGGCGAGACGGTCTTCGTCAACGGCGGCACCGGCGGCGTCGGGTCCATGGTCGCCCAGATGGCCAAGGCAGTCGGAGCGAAGGCCATCGCCACCGTCGGCTCGCCCGAAAAGGCCAAACTCTGTCAAAGCTGGGGCGTCGATTGCGTCCTCAATTACACGACCGACGACATCCCCGCCCGCATCAAGGACTTCACAGCCGGGCAGGGCGTCAACGTCTGGTACGAAACCCAGCGCGAGCCCGACTTCTTCAAGATGGTCGATCTCATGGCCCGTCGCGGCCGCATGATCGTCATGGCGGGAAGGCAAGCCCAACCGACATTCCCGGTCGGCCCGTTCTACGTCAAGGACCTTTCGCTTCACGGCTTCGCGATGTTCAACGCCTCGACCGACGAACAGCGCGTGTGCGCCGACGACATCAACTCCTGGCTTGCCGCCAAAAAACTGCACGTCCCGATCGGCAGAACCTTCAACCTTGCCGAAGCCGCCTTGGCTCATCAATATCTGGAAGAGAACACCTTGCAAAAGGCAGGTACGCTGACGGGGAAGGTGGTGCTGCGTCCGTGACGAAAAAATGGCCCTTGTTCAGGTGGGTATCATAGCGGCAAGGCCGAGGGACGACGTGATGATTGTATTGGGACGAACGCGCAAGGTGAGCGAGGATATGCCGCCGCTGGAAAACGGCGACCGCCTGGATCAAAAAACGTTTCACGAACGTTACCAGGCCATGCCGCCGTATGTGCGGGCCGAGTTGATCGGGGGGATTGTCTACATGTCGTCGCCCTTGAAACGCAAGCATGGGCGCTCCGGCGCTCGCCTGACGCAATGGCTCACCTCCTACGAAGACGCCACGCCGGGAACCGAGGCGGTCGAAAACACGACTACGATCCTCGGCCCGGAATGCGAGCCGCAACCGGATGGCTCCCTGTTTGTCCTTCCCGAATACGGCGGGCAGGTTTGGGAGGACGATGCCGGTTACATCAATGGCCCACCCGATTTCGTCGGCGAAATCAGCGACAGCACGCAATCGATCGATCTGCACCAGAAAAAGAACGACTACGAAGAGGCCGGGGTGCGCGAATATCTCGTCGTCGCGACACGGACAAAACAGGTCTTCTGGTTCGTGCGGCGGCGCGGGAAGTTCAGGGAAATCAAGCCGGATGCCGACGGCATCCTTCGCTCCCACGTTTTTCCGGGCCTTTGGCTCGACGCCGCGGCGCTTCTGCGACGTGACTACAAACAAGTGCTCGCCGTTTTGCGCCAGGGCATCGGGTCGCCCGAACATACGGCGTTTGTCGCCAAATTGGCGAAGGCCGCCAAATGATCGTGAAGGCGTGCCGCGCGAGTTTTCACTTCTGCTCGCGCCGCGCGCAGGTGGTTTGTCATTTCCGTCAATATTTCCTTGCTCAAAAATCTCTCCCTTCTGGTATAATATGCCGGCTGATGTTGGCCTGTCGTCGCGAAGGTCCCGGAAACCTTGGCCAGCTAAGGCGAGCGGCAGAAAAAAAAATCCCCACCAGCCCGGAGCGCAAGCGACGGGTCCAGCGGACATCTGCCCCGTCGCTTGCGCTCCGGGCTGGTAAGTTAATACCGACCGCTCGCCTAGATAAGGCAGCAACCATGAAGCCGGGTTTGCCGGCTTCTCGGGCGGGGTATCCCCAGCGCCCCGTGAGAAGTCCTCGAAAAAATGGCAGTAAGCCCTTGATTTGCAATGGTTTACAGCGCAGCAAGGACTTTTCAGATGAGATGCGGGCCTGCCGGCGTCCAGGCGACTTGAGAACGGCTGCCCCGAAGGAACCACCATGCCCTTGACTCCCTCGCAACGCTCGACGCGCGAATGGCCGCTCCTGGTCCTGGCAGTGCTTCTGATCGGGGTCATCGTTTTTCCGCTCTGGCAGAACTACGCCCAGGAACAAACCGACACCTGGCTGACCTGGCCGCCGGAACGCTGGGCGAAACTGCTTCTTGGCCCCGAACAGATCGCCTGCTATGTCTGTTTCGTTTGGAGCGCGTTTATTTTCCTGGGGCGATTTTTCGAGACGCGCCGGCAGCGGCACGCTTTTTCTTTGGGCCTGTTGTCCACCGAGGAAGGTACGCGCATCTTGCCGGAGGACGCCAGGCCCTTGCAGCGTATCGTCGATCAAATCAACACGCAGTACGGCCCGTTCATCCTGGCCAACATGATTCGCGCGGGGTTGTCAAAACTCGCCTTGAGTCGATCAAGCCTTGACGTGCGGGAGACGCTGAAGACGCAGGCCGATGTCGATCTGGGTCGATTGATCTCCAGCATGGCGACCATGAACTACCTGGCGTGGGCGATCCCGGCCATCGGATTCTTCGGCACCGTGCGTGGCCTTGCGGGCAGCATGACGCTGGCGGGGCAGGGGGGTGAGCAATTGCGGATCGCGACGGAGCACCTGACGATTGCGTTTGACTGCACGCTGGTGGCGCTGGGCCTGAGTCTGATTGCGATGTTCATGATACACACGTTGCAGCGCGAGGAGGAATCGCTGGTGATCGATTGCCAGCAGTTCTGCCTGGAACATCTGGTCAATCGTCTTTACGAACCGGTCTTGTCGGCCGGGGGCGTTGGGCATGGGCCCGGGATGTTGCCTGGTGGGATGATCGCGGGAAGTTTGCCGGAGAGGGGCGGACGATGACGGTGCTGGCGCTGGACTGGAACGCGACGCGGGTGCGTGCGGTGCTCGGTCCGGCGGGGGAATATCCTCTGCCGGTCGCGCTGGAGCCGCCGGGCCTGGACCTGCCGCTGGCGATTGGGCTTGAGGGCTCGACGCCGGAGGTGGGGGGAGCGGCGCTGCGCGTGTGTCGGCGTACCCCCCATCTGGTCTGCCAGAATTTTCTGCCTTTCGTCACCGGCACTGCAAACGAAGGTCCGCGCTGGCAGGCGGGTAGGCACGCGCTCGATGCCCGCGCCGCGTGCGAGGTGGTGTGGCGCCGCCTCCGCGATCTCGGCACGAATTCCAAGAGCATCGTCTTGACCCTGCCCGGCTACCTGGAGGCTGCGCAGGCGGACGTTCTTCGCGGACTGGGCGAACGCGGGCGTCTGCCGGTGTTCGGCTCGCTGCCGGCTTTGCTGGCCGCGGCGCTGGCGGGGCACGCGGAGCAATTTTGGCAACGCAGCGTTTTGGTGGTGGATGCCGATGACCAGGCGTTGACATTCGGCTGGGTGCAGGCGCAAAACGATCAGGCGCATTTGATCGACGTGCAAACCTTCCCGCGCCTGGGGCTTCAGGCCTGGCGCGAGCGGTTGATCGATGCGCTGGCCGAGGCGTTCGTCTGGCATCACCGCCGCGACCCGCGCGACGCCCCGCTGGCCGAGCAAGGCCTTTACGATCAACTCGAACCGCTGCTCGATGCTGCGCTCAAGCACCAGGCCATCCAGATCGGCGTGCAAGCCCAGCAATGGTACAAGCACCTGATCGTCCATCCGGAGCAGGTCAGGCACTTCACCGAAGCGTTGACCCGGCAAGCGCAAGCCGAGGCGCACAGCCTGTTGATGGGCTGGCCGAGCGGCGAGGCGCGGAGCATCGTGATGACGCACGATGCCGCGAGGCTGCCGGGCCTGGTCGATGCCCTGCATGCGCTGGTGCTTTCGGCGCCAGGCTCGGAGACGAAGCTGCCGACGACGCGGGTGACGAGTTTCCAGGACGACGATTTCGGCGAGGCGTTGATGATCCCCGAGGCCGAGGGGCGCGGCGGGGTGCTGGTGTTGCCACCCGAAGCGCCGGCGCGGGCGGCGCATGCTCTGGGCGAGGCGTTTCGGCGCGGCCAGATTCCGAAGGGCCACCTGGAAACGATCGCACCTTTGGCATCGGTCGAGCCGGTCGAGGCCGGGCCGCCGCGCCTGCATTTTGAGGGTCACGACTATTCGCTGCGCGAAGGCACATTCACGATCGGCACGCAATATGGCTGCCAGCTTCATTTTGACGCGGCCCGACACCCCGACGTGGCGCCGCGGCATTGCCAGATCGTGCGGGAGCCGCGCGGGTTCACGCTGTATAACTTTTGTAGCCAGGGGACCCTCGTGAATGAGCAGCTGGTGACCGGCCCGAAGGTCCTGCAAGCGGGCGACCGCATTCGCCTTTCCGCGCGCGGCCCCACGTTGCGTTTCTTGGGCAAGGTAACGGCGCCGCCGCGCTTGCTGGTGCGCGGTGAATGGTGAACGAAATTCCAAATCCAGGTTTAGCCGCTCGCCTTTGGCGAGCGAGCGCTGGATCAGCCCGCCCGCCCAAGGCAGGCGGCTAAACCCTTCAGGATACCCCGATGTTACTGCGCCATAAGGTTCCGACGATTTTCAACATCTACATGCTCGACGTGATCTGCTGCGCGCTGGGTTGCGTGGTCCTGCTCTGGCAGGTGGCGCACCAGGAGGCGGAGACGCAGACCGCCTCGGCCAGGCAATCCCAGAGCGATGCCCAGTCGCAAAGCGCCGCCGCGGTGCGGGCACGCAAGCAGTATGAGAAGGCTCAGTCCGATTTTCTGTCGGCTGCCAACGATGTCACCGCCTTACAAAAGACCCTCGCGGACTGGCGCGACAAGCATCAAACCTTGAGCGGAATTCTCGCCGCCACGCGAAAGGAACGGGATGACGCCCGCGCCATGGCGGCCGATCGCCTCAATGTTCTCGACAAGACGCGCACCAATCTGGCCCTGAGCCGGGAGCAGCTCAAGAAACTCGAAGACGATCTCGAAAAACTGCTGGCGTCTTACAAGAAATCGACGGCGGAGAAGACCGGCCTGGTCAAACTCAACGCCGAGCTCCTTGCCAAGATCGCCCTGGCGGGCAAGCAGGTCGCGACCCTCAAGGACGAACTCTCGCTCGGGAGCAAGAAGGCACAACAGCAGGCCGGCCTGCTCAAGCTGTCCGAAGAAAACGCCCGCAAGTTGCAATTGCTCCTGGCGGCTCTTCGCGACGACAGCAAGAAAACTCAGGCGAAGCTCACCTTGACCGAGCTGCAACTCAAAATGCGCCAGCAGGAACTCGACAAATCCCGCACCGACATTCTCACGCTCCTCACAACCAAAGGGAACCTGGCGAAGAATCTGAAGGCCGGCGCCAAGGAACTCCTCGACGCCAAGGACCTGATCGCCGCCCTGACCGCCGAGCGCGACGGCTGGAAAGACAAGGTCGGCGCCAATGCCAAGGAGCTGAGCGGCGCACGCCTCGAAAAGGACAGGCTGACACGCCGCATCGCCGACTTGCAAGCCGAGGTCGATCAGCGCTTCGCCGGCATCCCGCTCACCGGCGAGAATGTCATCTTCCTCATCGACATCTCCGGCAGCATGGCCCTTAAAGATGAAAACACCGACGATCCCGAAAAATGGCCCTTCCTGTGCGAAACGCTGATGAAGCTCATGAAGAGCATCCCGACCATGCGGCGTTTTCAGATCATACTTTTTTCTGATAAGACATCGTACTTATTCGGCAAGCGCGATTCGTGGTTCAAATACGAAGGCCCCGCCACCGCGAAGATGGCCCGCGACGCGCTGCGCAAGATCAAAGTCGAGGGGGGCACCAACATGCACGACGCCTTCGACGAGGCCTTCCGGTATCGCAAAAGCCAGCTCGACACCATCTACCTCTTCTCCGACGGCCTGCCCAACCTGGGGGATGGCGTACCCAGCACCATCGCCCGCCCATCCGAAACGCAAAAGAACCACTACCTGAGCAAATTCGTTCGCGAAAAGCTCAAGTCCGAATGGAATCGCCCCGCGGCCAATCTCAACGACGTTCGCATCAACGCGGTCGGTTTCTTTTTCGAAAGCCCCGACGTAGGCGCCTTCCTGTGGGCACTGGCGCGCGAGCACAAGGGCAGCTTCGTGGGCTTGCGCTGAAATCCCGTCAAGCCCCGCGATGAGCGCAGCGATTCGCGGGGGTTCGCCGGGAGTTCCCATTCAGGAGGCTCCCTTATGCCGTCCCCTTTCCCGGGCATGGACCCGTTCCTGGAGTCGCAATATTTCGGCTCCCTGCATGGGAAAATGATCACCTATCTCGAAGAGTCGATGCAAGATCGCCTTCCCGAGGATTACTTCGCAATTTCCAAGGAACGGGTTTGGATCGACACGGCAAGTTGGATTGAGCCGGATGTCCTCGTCGGACGCGCCGGCAACTTCGTGAAAGGGACATTGAAGCCATCGGCCGGCGTGGCGACGATGGCCAAACCCGTTACCGTTGCCGTGCCGCTTGGCGAACGGACGGAGCCGTTCTGCACCATCGAAATTCCAAGTCCTAGCGAGGTTTTAGCGAGGTTTCCACCTCAGACCAAAGCAACCCACGCATACTAGCCCGAAGCGTAAGCGAGGGATCGCTTGCAACGGAAAACCTCGCTAACGCTTCGGGCTAGTATGCAAACTTGACTCAATCGCCATGAGTTTCGCGGTAAAGCTCCCGGCGAAAAAGGCCGCAAGCTTTATCGCCGCAAACAGCGCGCGGTTCTGAATCGCCGCATTCATCTGGTCGAGATCGATCTGCCGCGCGGCGGTCAACACACGACGGCGGTGGCGCTCGACCGGGCGCTGCACAAGACGGGAAAGTTCGACTATCACGTTTGCGTGCGTCGCTTCAACCGCTTCGAGAAATACGACGTTTACCCGATCCTGATGCAGGAGCGTCTGCCGGTCATTGTCGGATGTTCTCGTCGGCATCGACATCGCCGACGACGGCGTGCCGGCGGAGTTCAAGATCTGCTCACTACTTCATGTCACCGCAATTGAGCCGTCTAATGTGCCGGCCGAAACGGCTTGAGCTACGGGGGGATGTATGGTTGTCCCTTCACACGCTCCAATCCGCCAGCGGCAGTCGCGGAATCCGGCCAAAATCACGTTTGTTCCGCGTGACGACGGTGGCCTGAAATTCGAGCGCAATAGCGCTGATTTTCAGGTCATTGCTGCCGACGTTCAGGCGCATTCGGAGAAGTGACAGGCGGTGTTGCATGGCAACGCAAGTGTAGGGCAGAATGGGCCGGCCCGAAAGACTTTCGACGGTTTGGGCCATGCGCCGATAGATTTGCTCGCGGTGGATGTCTTGCGTGGCTTGGCGAAGCGCTCGTTGCCAGCCTTCGAGTTGTTCCTCAATGGTTATCACGGTAATCGCAATCGTGTCCATGCTGTGCGCGATGATTGTCTTGAGAATTTGAACGTTGCCCTTTTCGAGCAAGGACACGTGATCCGTGTCCAAAACGAACAACGTCATTTTGATCCCTCTTCAGATTTTTCGAGTTGCTCAAGTTCCTCGCGATCCCGAGCGTCGCATTCGTCTCGATAATCCTTCATGTGCTGCAACCATTCCCGGGTCAACTCGTCGTCCGGCAACCAACCGCCGCGCGGCACGCCGAGGCGCGGCGTGCGAAGCTCGGTCCCGTTGCGGAGTTTCTCGTACACAAGCTCCGCCAACTTCTGCTCGGCCTCGTCCGCGGTCGCGCCTTCGGCCGATATATCGATCGACGCCGCCAGCCGCGCGGAAAACCCAGGCCGGGCGGGCAACGGCTCAATAATCACGGGCAATTCCATGACGGACCTCCCGATTGGATCAATCAGTCCATTGTACCAGGGACGCACTGTCAATACTTCATCAATATCTCCTCGCGTGGCACCCCGCTCAACTCCTCAAACCCGCCCGCGATGATCTGGTCGGCCAGCTCACCCACGGCGCGGAAGTATTGGTCCGAGGGCCGTTCGCCTGTCAGCTTGCGGCGCAGGTCCTGGCACAGGATGTCGGCGGACGCGATGGCGATGTCCCGTTTCCCCGCTCTCGAACCCCCTCGCTCGCGCTCGGGGCTGGCGGGGGCGAGGGGAGTGTTGTGGGCCCACATCAGCGTGACAATCATCACGATCGTGTCCTGCACGCGCTGCGATAGCTCCGCGATCCGGCACTGGCGATCGGCGAGCTTGAGCTGGTGCTTGCTCATCGCGTTTGAAAGTTCCGTCGCGTGCTTCTGGCACATGTCCTGGGCGAAACGCAGATGCTCGGCCAGCCTGCCGTCGAGGCCTTCGACGCTGTCACGGTCCACGCTCATCCATTTGCGGCTAAAGGTCCATTTCGCATACGCGGACAATTCGCCGCGCAGCTTCCAGAGGTGCGCGGGATTGAGCGGATTGAAATTCTTGATCTGATGTGTTTGCAGCGCTTTGCCGATCGGCTCGAAGTAGGCTTTGCCATGTTCCTTGACGAGCGACTTGAAAAACGCCATGCCGAGCATCTCGCCTTCGCCCTCGTAGATGCAGGGCGCCAGGTATTCGTGAACGTTGTCGCCGAACAGATGGCCGTGGAGGAACGAGCGACCGCCGTGCGTTTTCATGAACAACTCGATGGCGGCTTCCTTCTGCGCCTCGGACCCAAAGATCTTGGCGATGATACACTCCAGCTCGCCGCGGTAACCCTGGTCGATGAGCCAGGAACCCCAGGCAACGAGCGCGTCGGCCCCGGCGATCAGCGCCGCCAGGCGAGCGATGCGGCGCTTGACCAGCTCGCGCGTTTCAATCGGTTGGCCGTAGGTCCTGCGAAAGTTGGCCCACGGCAGAATGTTTGCCAGGAAGATGCGCATGCTGGCGGCTGCGCCAGCGCAAAGCGACAGTCGGCCGAGGTTGAGGCCGTGGTAGGCGATGGTGAGCCCGTCGCCCGACGGCGGCTTGAGCAGGTTTTCCTTGGGCACGCGAAAGCGGTTGAACTTCATGCCGACGTTGTAAGCTTGCTTGAGCGCGTAGAGGCCATAGCGCACAATCTGGAATTCTTCGTTCTCCTGGTCCGGAAGTTCAGCGATAAACACGGCAGGTTTGCCATCAAGGACGGCAACGAGGCCGATGATTCGCCCTGGTACGATGTTGGTGATGAAGAGCTTTTCGCCCGTGATCTCGTAATGATCGCCGACCAGCGTCGCGGTCGTCTTGAGCGCGGTGAGATCGGAGCCCGCGCATGGTTCCGTCAGCGCGAATCCGGAGATTTTCGAACCGCTTGCGAGGATCGGCAACAGGCGATCCTTCTGCTCGTCGGTGCCAAACGTGCGCAGCGGATCCACGGCGCCGATGCAACCATGCACGGACGCCAAGGCTGAGGTCATCGAATCAAGGACGCCCATGCGCGTGAGAAAGGGGGCGAAGCGCACAAACGGAGCGCCCGACCCGCCGTACTTGGGATCGATGAGCAAGCCCCAGTAGCCGGCGGCGGCGAGTTCGTTGATCGTTTCATCGGAGAGTTTCTTGTCTTGATTGAGCAACGCGCCTTGCTCGCGCCGATGGCGGATCACGTCAAGCGATTTGTCCATCACCACGTCGCATGGCGCCGAGCCCGTCACGGGCGGGGCCTGGAAAAGGTCAAGCGGGACCTTGCCGTCCCAGATCGCCTTGTGGATCGGGCTGTTCGACGTGTGAAAACGGAACATGCGATCGACTTGTTCGTCGGCCTTGTCCATCGCGCCCATGCGGCGCGCTTCTTCCTCGCTCTTGCCGCCCATGCGCATGGCGGTCTCGGCAAAGCTCGCGGTTTCTTTTTCGGGCGTGTCGGTGACTGGATTCATGAGGGCCTCCGTGTCACAATGAAGGGTACTCGGTATTATTGTACCAACAAACCTCGAAGCCCAGAGGTGAGCGCAGCGAACCTCTGGGATCGGGCATTACTAACCCCGGGGCATCGGTGGATTCATCATGGCCGCGTGCGATCAAGGCTACTTATGTGACGTATGCGGCGAAGACGTCGCGGCGATCACCGAGTCCGATCTCTATCTGCGCTACATCATGGGCGAAGTGAACCCGCTCGAATTGCCACGCCAGCGCGAGAGGCACATCCGCTGCAATCCGGCGCTTGCGCAATACATCGTCGATCCCGCGTTCGAGCCGATCGTGTGCGCGAGCATGTTTGCGAAGGTGAATCTCGACGCGCAATTCGTGTCGCAACAGGAGGAGCTTGTGACGTGCGCCTGGCGCCGTCTGCAAGCGATCCCGACTCTGGGCATCGCGATTCCGGAATATCCGTTACCGGAAGTGCTGGACAAATGGCGCAACGAACTGCGATAATAGCCCAAGGCACTTTTCCGGAGATTCTCATGGCAACGGCGGTTAGCTATCCCCATATCGTGAAGACCGACGATGGCCCGGCGCGGCTCGAACGCTTGCCGCGGATTCGGGTCGCCCAGATCGTGATCGATTACTTGAATCACGGTTGGTCGGCGGACGAGATTTGCCTTCATTACCCCCACCTGAAACCCGCCGAAGTGCATTCCGCGATGGCGTACTATTTCGATCACCAGAAGGAAATTGAAAACGAGATTCAGGAAGAGTCAAAACTGATTGACGAATGGCGAAAGAAAACGCCGCCATCGCCGTTTCTGCTGCGGATGCGAGCTCAGGGCTTGTTGGCGCCGAAATAAAAAGTTATCCAGTCTTCTTGATTCGTCGGCTGGAGAAGCGCATGGCGGCTTCGTTTTATTTCGACGTTCATGTCGACAAGGCCATTCATGATCAACTCCGCCGGCGAGGCGTGGATGTCCTGCGAGCACAGGACGATGATGCCGGCGAGCTTACTGATGAAGAACTGCTCGAGCGTGCGACTAAACTTGGCCGAATCGTCGTGACGCACGACGTTAATTTTAAGGTCCTGGCGGAGGAACGGCAGCGGCAGGGTAAGCGGTTTTCAGGTCTGCTCCACGGTCGCCAACTCGACGTTGTCATTGGAAAATATGTAAAAGACCTGGAGTTGATCGCCAAGGCAAGCGAGCCAGAAGATTGGGAAAATATCGTTGAGCATTTGCCGTTCGTTTGATCCCAAGGTCGTGGACAGGCGGCCGGTACCAACAGAATAATGTCTCGATGCGCCACCACCCGCTACTTGTTGGGCTGATGCTCCTCGCCCTCGCCGGCTGCCGGTTGCCCGAGGACGAATGGGGCGTCGTCCGCGTCGTCTGGAATGAATTCCCCTGGTGGAGCGTCATCTGGCGGCTTGGGCTCTGGACGCTCCTCGGCGCTGCCCTTGGGCTGATGATCGGCATTCTGTTCACTTTCCTTCTGCGCCGCTGGGGCGCCTATCGCCTGCCATGGCCGCGCGTGCGGTTTTGGCTGCAATGCCTTATCATCACGCTCAACCTGATCGCGATGCCAATTCTGTTTGGCGTGATCGGCTTTTTCGAGGGAGTCTACCGCTCCGGCGAGGTGGCGCTGCGCCGCAGCGTGATTGGCCGCGAGGTGCTGCCGAAGGTCGCGGAGGAATGTGCGGACGTGCTGGTGGCCGCGGACAGGATGCTCGAACGAGAGGTTGCCGGGCCTGAAGAATGGGAGGAGGTGCACGGCAAGAAACACTCCGTCAACATCACGCGCCTGTGCGAGCGAATCGATCGCCTCAAGGCCGAGGCCGCGGAGAAGCTCACGGCCAAGGCCAAGGAGAAACTGTTCGAGGAGAATCCCGATTTGAAAGGCGGGGTGGGCGAAACGGTCATCGACTGGACTTTGCCGCCGTTGCTCAAATACTTGCTCAATCGCAAACTCCACGCCAAGATGAAAGAGTATGGCATTCCCGATTTCCTGGACGAGATGAAGGCCGAGGCGACCAAGGACGGGGATGATTTGATGACGCACAAGGAACTGACCGATTTCCTGACCGACCGGGTGCTGATTCGAGCCGTGCTGTATCCGTTGCGCAAATGGATGAGCGGTTTGCAGACGACCACGCTCGGCATCATTGCCGCCTGGTTTGCGACGCCGGTGGTGCTCATGTTTCTGACGCGTTATATCGTGTTCTGGTGGAAACGCCGCACGGCGCGGCGTTTGTGTCCGGATCGCCTGTGATCTGTTATGGAGGTTTATCATGGCGCAACCAATTCCCGCGCCGCTCGATCCTGCCCGGGTGCTTGAACTGGCTCAGGGCGTTGTCAAGGCGGACCGCTTCCCCTATCTGGCATCGATCGACGGCGATCAGCCGCGTGTGCGCCCAGTCTCTCCCGTGCGGACCGATGGATTCACGGTCTACGTTGCCAACCTGCGTTCCTATCATAAGACGCAGGAGATTGCCGCCAATCCCCGAGTCGAGCTATGCTACCTCGACGATCATCACGACCAGGTGCGCATCACGGGCGTGGCGGAGATCGTCACGGAACGGCCGCTCTTGCAAGAAATCTGGGACGCGAACCCGCTCCTGCGGCAATATCTGGGCAGCATCGACAATCCGATGCTGATCGTCTACCGTGTCAGGCCGACACGGGTGCGGTTCATGAAGGAATGGGCGCTTGATTATCACGAGGTGCCGATCTGAGGAATGTCAGGCGTGATACGGAGGGTTTGCTGCCGTGAAATTCAAGGCGGGTGATATTTGTATTTTTGACCCCAGCTCATCGCTCGATTGTCTCATGATCCTTTCCGTGGCGCGAAACGGTCCGACTGTAAAATACGATGGGATCAGTCTAAAAAGCAAGAAGGAGTTTTTGCTGGAGGAAAAGGATCTGGAGAAGATCGGAGAGGTGCTTCCCGAACTGGGCGTTGAGGGCGTCCGCGCGGCGCTCAATCGAAAGCGGACTTTGCCGGACAACGATAGTCTCGAGGTCTTGAACGGCCGGGCCCGCGCCAAATGGGAAGCACAGCGGGCCACGGGCGAGAACCGCGAGCGCTGGCACATCCTTAGCCAGGCCGAGCCCGGCGACCGTTTGACGGTCCAGTCAGGATGGAAAACGAAAACGGTCGTGTTTCACCTGGTCCGGGAGCGTGGCGAGCGATACGTTTTTCTCGCCGAGGATTCCGACGGAAAGGTATCGCGGTGGGCCCTTGGCTGCCTTGTGCCTTCGCCTGGACCGTGACGCCGATATAATGCCCCAATGAACTCAACGGAAAACGCGACCGGTTACCGCTTCGCCGGCGTCCATTCGGGCCTGCGCGCGTCCGAACCGGGCCGGCTTGATCTTGCGCTCATTGTCAGCGATGTACCCGCTGCCGCGGCCGGGGTCTTCACGCAAAATCGCGTCTGTGCCGCGCCGGTCCATATCTGCCGCGAACGCTTGCCATCGAGCGACACACGCGGCATTGTCATCTGCTCTGGCAATGCCAATGCCTGCACCGGTGAGCAGGGGCTTGACGACGCGCGCCGGATGGCGGCCCTGGCTGCGAAAGCGGTTGGGGTGGACGCCAGGCAGATGCTGGTCTGCTCCACGGGCGTCATCGGGCGATTGTTGCCGATGGCGGTGATGGAAGCGGGAATTCCTCTCGCCGCTGCGGATCTCGGAGGGGACGCCGGGGCACTGGAACGGGCGGCCCGGGCGATCTTGACCACCGATACGCGAACGAAAACCTGCACGCGAGCGCTAAACGAATATCGCGTGACCGGGTTTGCCAAGGGCGCCGCTATGATCGGGCCGAACATGGCGACGATGCTGGCGTTCGTCCTGACTGACGCGCCGATCGATGTCGCCGACCTCGCCGCGCTGGCGCCCGTGGCGGCGGACCATTCGTTCAATTGCATCAGCGTCGAAGGCCACACCAGCACCAACGATTCGCTCATCTTTCTTGCCAATGGCGCCGGGCCGAAGTTGAAAGGCGCCGCGCTGGCCCAGTTTCGCGAAGCGGCCATCGAGGTCTGCGCCGAGCTGGCGCGCGACATGGCGTCCGACGCCGAAGGCGCGAGCCATCTGGTGACGATTCTGATCGAAGGCACGCGCACCGATGCCGACGCTCACAAGATTGCCAAGACCATTGCGGAAAGCGCGCTGGTCAAGACCGCGTTTTTCGGCGCCGACCCGAACTGGGGCCGTTTCGTTTCCGCCGCCGGCTACGCGGGCGTTCCGTTTGAGGAACAGCAGTTATCGTTGTGGCTGGGCGATTTCCTTTTATATGACAAGGGCACGCCGCTCCCATTCGACGCCGCCGCGGTGTCGGGCTACATGAAAGCGAATCGCGAGTTGACGATGCGGTTGCTTTTCACACTCGGCTCCGGGCGCTGTACGTTTTACACGTGCGACTTGACGTATGACTATGTCCGGTTGAACGCGGATTACACGACGTGATTGACACCAGCCCTACGCGTTTTGCAACGCCTGCCAGCCATTTCCGCGAAGCGGCGGCGCCGTCTTTGAATAGAACATGCGTGGAGGCAAAAAGCCCTGCCCGTTTCAGTTCTCACCTTTCGCTCAACGACGAGCGACCATTGAAAGGTGCATCATGCGACTTGGTGATTTGATTGCCGGGATGATTGTCGTTCTGATTGGCGCCGTCCCACTCGGCGCACAGCAAAAGCAAAAACCCAAGTGGGCCCCGAACCCGAACGTCGCGGCGACCGACCCGCTGCGGCCGGAGGAGCAGATCAAGAAGATGAAAGTCCCGCCCGGCTTCGAGATTCAGCTCGTCGCCGCCGATCCGGATATCCGCAAGCCGATCAACATCGCCTTCGACGCGGCCGGGCGGCTGTGGGTCACCGAGACGATCGAGTACCCTTTCGCCGCGCCGCCGGGCAAGGGGCGCGATGCTGTCAAGATTCTCGAAGACTTCGGGCCGGATGGACGTGCCCGCAAAATCACCACGTTCGCCGGCAAGCTCAACATCCCCATCGGCGTCATGCCCGATACCGATGGCAAAGGCGCCCTCGTCTACAGCATTCCCGCCATCTCTCATCTGCGCGACACCACCGGGAAAGGCAAGGCCGACCAATGCGAAATCTATTACAGCGGCTTCGGCCATGACGACACCCACGGCATGACCGGCGAGTTCCAGTGGGGCTTCGATGGCTGGATCTACGCCTGCCACGGCTTTCGCAATCACTCTGTCGTCAAGAGCAGGGACGGCAAGACGTCGATCGACATGACCTCCGGCAACACCTATCGCATCAAGCCAGACGGCTCACGCATCGAAAAGTTCACGACCGGGCAGGTCAACCCGTTCGGCATGGCGATCGGCCCGTTCGGCAACATCTACACCGGGGATTGCCATAGCTTGCCTCTGACCATGCTCCTACGCGGTGCGTGGTACCAGAGCTTCTCTCGGCCCCACGACGGCCTCGGCTTTGCGCCGCACATGAACACGTTCAAAAATCACTCCACCGCCCTGTGCGGCGTAAGCTACTACGCGGCCGACCAGTTTCCGAAAGAGTATCATGGCAAACTCTTCCTGGGCGACGTGGTGCTCAATCGACTCAATGCGTACAAGCTGGAATGGACCGGCGCCAGCCCGCGGGCGATCATGGAGGATTTCGTGACGTGCAGCGACCCGTGGTTCCGCCCCGTCGATATCAAGCTCGGGCCGGACGGCTGCCTGTATTTCGCCGACTTTTACAACCGCATCATCGGGCACTACGAGGTCGATCTAAAACACCCGGGCCGCGACCGCGACAAGGGCCGCATCTGGCGCATCGTCTATCGCGGCAAGCCCGGCGAGCCTCCCGGATCAGCGGGGGGAGGAAGGCCGCAACCCGTCACCAATCTCGCCAGGGCCGACGTGAAAACGCTGGTCCACAGTCTGGCCAGCCCCAACATCACGGTGCGCCTGCTCGCCGCCAATCAGCTTGTGGAGCGCGGCGGCAGGGAAGCGGTCGAGATGTTGAGGCCCTTTGCCAAAGGTATCGGCAAGAAAGGTCAGGCCGATGCCAAGGCTCATGCCCTGTGGATTCTGGAAAGGCTCGGCCAACTCGATGAAATCACGCTCTTGTCAGCTCTTTCCGCGCAGGAGAAAGAAGTGCGCGTTCATGCCCAGCGCATCCTGACGGAGAAAAAAACCTGGTCGATCAAATACCTCGCCATGGCCAAGATCGGCCTTCTCGATGAGGATGCCCTGGTCCAACGCGCCGCCGTCGAGGCCATGGCGGCCCATCCGGAGATCCTTCAGATTCCCGCACTTCTGTCGCTGCGGCACAAGATTCCCGCGGGCGATCAGCACCTGATTTACGCGGTTCGCCTTGCCCTACGGAATCAACTTCGCGACGAATCGATTTGGCGACGGTTCACCCCTGGCGCTTTTTCCGACCAGGATCATCGCGCGCTCGCCGACGTGTGCCTCGGCGTCCACAATCAACCCTCGGCTTCCTTTCTGCAATCGTATCTGAAACGCTTCGATGAAAGTCCGGAGCGAACCCGTGCCTTCGTGCATTACATCGTCCGTGAAGGCGGCCCCGGTACGGTTCCGTGGGCGATCCAGTTCGCCGTGAAAAAGTTCGGCGACTCCACCGCCGCGCAGGGCGTCCTGCTCAAGACCATTCTTCAAGCCAACCAGGAGCGCGGCGTACAACTCGCGGAAGCCGACCGCAAAGAACTGGAGGCCGTCGTCTTTCGCTTTCTCGCGGCGGAGAATTCGGGCACCTGGGCCGTCGGCGCCGAACTCGCCGGCGCGATCAGGCTAGCCAAGGTTCAGCCGGATTTGCTGGCGCTTGTCAGGAGCGCAATCGTGCCCGCGACGTTGCGCAAGACTTGCGTGAATTCGCTGATCCAGATCGACGCCCAGAAGGCAATCCCGGCGCTTGAGCCCTTGTTGTTGAATGAAGGCGAAGCCATCACGATCCGCGAGCAAGTCGCCAACGCCCTGGCCGCGACCAATAATCCGGCCGCCCACAATGCGCTCGTGAAAGCGCTGGAGAAATCGCCGGCCCGATTGCAAACGACCATCGCCCTCGGCATGGCCGGCAGCCCGCAAGGCGGCGCTCGCTTGCTGCAAGCGATCGAAGCCGGCAAGGCCTCGCGCCACCTTTTGCAAATCCGCACCATCGAGGTTCGCCTGGCCAGCGCCAAAATCGGCAACGTCAAGAATCGGCTCAAGAAGCTCACCCAGGGCTTGCCTCCGGCCGATCAAAAAACGCAGCAGCTCATCGCCGTCAAGCGCGACGCATTCGCATCCTTCAAGGCCGACGTGAACCTGGGCCAAAAGGTCTTTCAGAAGCATTGCGCCGCCTGCCATCAGGTCGCGGGACAAGGCGCGAAGATCGGCCCGCAGCTCGACGGCATCGGTATCCGCGGCCTCGAACGCATCCTTGAAGACATCGTCGATCCCAGCCGCAACGTCGACCAGGCTTTCCGCACCACCGTCATCACTACCAAGAATGGCCAGACCAAGAGCGGTCTGTTTTTGCGCGAAGAAGGCAACATCGTCATCCTCGCCGACCCACTTGGCAAGGACCTGCGCATCGACAAAAAGGAAATCGACGAACGCGCTCTGAGTCCCCTGTCACCGATGCCAAGCAATTTCGCCGAGCAGATTGGCGAGGCGGACTTCCATCACCTGATGGCCTATTTGCTGCGGCAGCGGGGGAAGCAATAATGCCTGGTCCTTGCCCAGGCCGATTTCGTGTGCCAGAATTGGAATGCGACACCGCGCTTTCACTGACATTCCAGGAGCATTCCATGTACTGGCTCATCGACCTCCTTTTCGCATCGCTGTGGTACGGAGAGGGCCGAACCAAGACCAGCAATGCGGCCGACAGGTATGTGCTGCCGGTCTTGGTGCTACTCGCCATCGGCTGTCTAATCGCTGGGCTGATCTACGCGATGCGTTGAACGGGGACGCGCTACATGAAAAGCTTCCTCTCCCTGCTGGCTTGCGTGGCCGTCTTCCCTGTTGTCGCGCCGTCGGCCTGTGCGGGCGATGAAATCAAGACGCCCAAGTTTCTCTTCTCCTGGGGCAAGAAAGGCAGCAAGCCGGGCGAATTCTATTCGCCGATCGGCATTGCCATCAACAAGAAGGACGAGGTTTTCGTCACCGATCTCAACAACGCCCGCGTGCAAAAATTCAGCGCCGACGGCGAATACCTGGGCGGTTTCGATCTCCCCTGGGACGCCCCCAAGCGCAAATCGACGATCCTCGGCGGCATCGCCCTCGACGACGCCGGTCACATCTACCTCGCATTCATGAACCAGCACAAGCTCGCTGTCTTTGACGAAAAGGGAAAACTGCTGCGCGAGTGGGGCAAGAAAGGCAAGGGCGACGGCGAGTTTCATCAGCCCGGCGGTATCGTCTTGACACCGGGCAACACGCTCTTCGTCGCCGATCAATGCAACCACCGCATCCAAAAATTCACCCGCGATGGTAAGTTCCTCGCCAAATGGGGCGAACACGGCAAAAAGCCTGGCCATTTCGACGGCCTCGAACCCAGGGGCTCCCGCTTCGGCGGCCCGCATTTCCTGGCCATGGACAGCAAAAGCCGATTCTTCACCACCGAGGGCGCCCATGGCCGCGTGCAGATGTTGACGCAAGACGGCAAGCCGCTCGCTGCCTGGGGAAACAAGAGCGACAAGCCGGGCGGCTTCGGCGGCTATCAGTTCGGCAATCTCAAGAACACTTTCGGCCCGATCGGCGTCGCGATTGATCGACACGACCGCGTCTGGGTCACCAGCCTCAATGACCGCGTGCAATGCTTCACCCCCCAGGGCAAGTACCTCTTCGGCATCGCCGAGGCAGGGAAAAAACCAGGCCAGTTCATTCATCCGCACGGCATGGCCTTCGACAGCAGGAACCGCCTGTACGTCGCCGACGCGGGCAATCAGCGCATCCAGGTGCTCGCGATACCACAGCCGTGAAACGACAGGAGCAACCACATGTCCGCCATACGCAACGCAGGCCTGCCGCTCTTCCTGTTCGCGTTGGCCGGGATCGCCGTGATGGCGGGAATCGCATTCCTGGCCCGGGAGTTCCGAATGTCGGCGGCGACGCTGGGTTTCCTCGCTATCTTGGCAATCCCGCCGCTCGTCTTGATGGCCCTGTTTCTGGTCGCGAACCTGGAAGTCGATGTGGGCGGCGGCGCGCAGGCCGGCTCGGATCTTGACGTGCTGTTGCGCCACAAGCGCGACGGCGACCTTCAAGCCGAACCCAGGCCGAGCTGGGAACGCCCGATGCCATTTGGCGCCGGTTTCCACAAGGCCGCAACGATGCTGGATGTCCCGGAAGGCGAGGTTCCGGCTCGCTTGCTCCAGTGGAAGCATGGGCGACGGGTAGGCCGATGATTTGCAATCGGGCTCACCCCTGGCCGGCGCTAGAAGGGAGCCCATTCTACAGCACCGGGCGCCTTTGATGCCATTCCGTTTCCCGCTCGTACATCCGCGCGGTGCGCAGCAGTTTCTCCTCGGTGAACGGCGCTCCCAGAATCTGCAAACCGATCGGCAGCCCCGCTTTCGTGAAGCCGCACGGAATGCTGATGCCGGGGATGCCCGCCAGATTTGCGCTGATCGTGTAGATGTCGGACAGGTACATCGCCAGCGGGTCAGCGGTTTTCTCGCCGATTTTGAACGCGGCCGTCGGCGCCGTGGGCCCCATGATGACATCGCAGTCGGCGAAGGCGCGATCGAAATCCTGGCGGATCAGGCGGCGGACCTTCAGCGCCTTCAGATAGTAGGCGTCGATGTACCCGCTCGACAGGGCATAGGTGCCAAGCATGATGCGGCGCTTGACCTCGGCGCCGAAGCCTTCACCGCGCGATTTCTTGACCATGTCGATCAGGCCGTTGAACGCCGCGGCGCGATGGCCGAAGTGGACGCCGTCGTAGCGCGCCAGATTGCTGGATGCTTCGGCGGTGGCGACGAGGTAGTAGACGGCGACCGCATGGGGAGTGTGAGGTAGGGAAATTTCCTTGATGGTGGCGCCGAGTGATTCGTAGATATTCAGGGCTTCGCGCACGGATTTTTCGACTTCAGCGTCCAGCCCAGCACCCTCACCCCCGGCCCCTCTCCCAGAAGGAGAGGGGAGAAAGAATTCCTTCGGGACGCCGATAGTCATCTGGTTGATCGGCGTATCCACGACCTTCGCGTATTGCAGGACCGGCAAATCGACGCTGGTGCTGTCGCGCGGATCGTGGCCGGCGATTACTTCGAGCAACAAGGCGGCGTCCCGGACATCGTGCGCGAACGGGCCGACCTGGTCGAGTGAACTGCCGTAGGCGATGAGGCCATAGCGTGACACCCGGCCATAGCTGGGCTTCATGCCGGCGATGCCGCAGAGGCTGGCGGGTTGGCGAATGGACCCGCCGGTGTCGCTGCCGAGCGCGAGGGGGGTGAAGCAGGCCGCGACCGCCGCCGCCGAACCGCCGCTGGACCCGCCGGGCGTTCGTTCGAGGTCCCACGGATTGCGCGTGACCTGGTACGCGCTGTTCTCTGTGGACGAGCCCATGGCGAACTCGTCGCAGTTGGTCTTGCCGATCAAGATCGCGTCGGCTTCCTTCAATCGGGTGATGACATGTGCGTCGTAGGGCGCCACGAAATCCCGCAGAATCTTGCTGCCACAGGTGGTGCGCTGGCCCCTGGTGCAAAGCACGTCCTTGACGGCAACGGGAATGCCGGCGAGCCTGCCGAGGGCGTCGCCGCGGCGGCGTTTGGCATCAACGGCCCTGGCCTGTTCGGTGGGGTCCGTGACGGCGAGAAACGCGTGGATATGCGGGTCGTGTTGGGTGATGCGAGCGAGGAACGACGTGGTAATCGCCTCGGCGGTAAGGTCGCCGGCGGCTTGTTTTTGCAAAAGCTCGGTGGCGGTGAAGTTGGTCATGTTACACGCGGCTCACGTTTAGCGCACGCCTGGCGCCAGGCGTGCGCTAAACGTGAACTCTATTCACCAAACACAGGCGGGACGCGATAAAAATCGTTCTTGCGCGCAGGCGCGTTGGCAAGCGCTTCCTCGACGCTCAACGAATGGCCGGTCACGTCTTCGCGAAAGACATCGTGCAACTCCAGCGCGTGCGCCAGCGGTTCAACGCCGTCGGTATTCACTTTTTGCAGTTGGTTGATGTAATCGAGGATGGCACTGAGCTGGCGGGCCATCGGTTCCAGGTCCGCGTCGGAGATTTCCAGGCGGGCCAGGTCGGCGACCTGGCGGACTTCGTCGGCGCTGAGGGACATGGGGAATAGTCCAAATCCCGCAGCCTTTCGGCTACGGGCGTGGCGGTTTGATCAAAGGGTTGGCATCTGAAAGGGCTTGCGTTTGATGGGACGTTTGGCGAGGCCGCCGCGGATGGCCTTGACGCTCACGCGCACGGTCTTGACGGTGCCATTGATTTCGATTTTCACGCGCTGGAGGTTGGGCTTGAAGCGGCGTTTGGTCTTGCCGGTCACTTTCTTGCCGACGCCGCCGAGGTATTTCGCCTTGCCGCGGCGCGCGTAGGCATTGCCACGGGACGGTTTCTTGCCGGTGAGGGCACATTGCATGGTCATGATCGGTCTCACTTTCGCAAATAGTGGGAACTTACAATATAGCAAAGGAGACACCGGCGACAAGGCGGTTTGACGTGAGCACCCCCGCCGGTAAGATGAATACCGGCACACGAGGCTTGGTGGAAGCTTCGTTCGTGCCGAAAGGGTCCGCCAAGCGTTGCCATTTCAGGTATTACGAATGGGCGCCATGCGAAAATTCTGGTTGCTTGGAATGGTGTGGATCGCCAGCGGTTTTGCGGAAGCCACGGCGCAGGAATCGGCCCGCGATTTTTTCGAGAAGCGCATCCGCCCGGTGCTTGTCGAGCGTTGTTATTCGTGCCATTCGCGGCAGGCGAACAAACAGCGCGGCGGTTTGTACGTTGACACGCGGGCCGGTCTGCGCCAGGGGGGCGACCACGGCCCGGCGATTGTGCCCGGGAAGCCGGCCCAGAGCCTGCTCCTCAAGGCAATCAGGCACCTGGATCCCAAGCTGAAAATGCCGCGGGACGGCAAGTTGACGCCGGCGGTGATCGCCGACTTCGAGCGCTGGATCGCCCTGGGTGCGCCCGATCCCCGCGATGAGAAGGTTGTGGCAAGCATCGGCTCCAAGACGGCCCGCGAACACTGGGCCTATCAGCCGATCAAGAAACCCGCGCTGCCAAAGGTGAAACATCAAGCGTGGCTGCAAACTCCGATCGACCGTTTTGTACTGGCGAAGTTGGAGGCGAAGGGATTGTCGCCGTCGCCGATCGCTGAGCCGCGCACGCTGATTCGACGCTTGTATATCGACCTGATCGGGATTCCCCCCACGTTTGAAGAGGTGGAAGGGTTCGTGAAGGCCTGCGAGGCGGATCCCAAGGGCGCGGTGGGCTCACCCCTGGGCCTGCTGGTTGAAAAACTGCTGGCAAGCCCACACTATGGCGAGCGCTGGGGTCGGCACTGGCTGGATGTGGCGCGCTATGCCGACACCAAGGATGGCGTGCTCATGTACGGCGACGATCGCGTGCGGCCCTACGCCTACACCTACCGCGATTACGTTATTCGGGCCTTCAACGACGACACGCCGTTTAATCGCTTTATTATCGAGCAGCTCGCGGCCGATCGTCTGGCCCTTACCCCCAATCCCACTGCCAAGGGGCAAGGGGAGGCGGGAATCGAGCCCTGGCGCATGGCGGCCATGGGTTTTCTGACGCTCGGCCGACAGTACGACAACAATATCCCCGACGTGATCGATGACCGCATCGACACGGTGACGCGTGGCTTCCTCGGTTTGACGGTGTCGTGTGCGCGCTGTCACGATCACAAGTATGATGCGATCCCGACTGCGGATTACTATTCGCTCTACGGGGTATTCGCGAACTCGGAAGCGCCGCTAGAGCCGCCGCTCGCGGATCGCCCGAAGAACCTGACGACGCTGGCCGCCTACGAAAAGCAAGCCGGCCCGCACCGGGAAAAGATGCGCAAGATGCTCGACAGCCAGTACGCCCTGCTGCGCGAAACCGCGAAGCTGCGCGTCGGCGATTATCTGATGCGCGTCGCCACCACGGAGCCGGATAACGCGGAGACGGCGATTTATTTCCTGTCGCTGGCGCCGACCGACCTGCGCCCGCCCATGGTCAACCAATGGCGTAAATATCTCGATCATGCCGACCGTGCCCGCGATCCCGTATTTGGTCCCTGGCCTGCGTTGATGAACCTCCCCGACGCCCTTTTTGCCGCCCAGGCCAATAGCGTCCTTGGCCAATGGAAAGGAAAGTCGAACCCACTGATCGAGACGGCCCTGAAAGCCGCCAACTTGAAGAGCAAGGCCGATGTGGCCCGCGCGTACGGCAACGTTCTGATTGATGTCTACAAGAACAACAAAAACAAGCCGGCCACGGAACCGGTGCGGCAACTGCTGTTGGTGCTGGAGAGCCAGCAAAGTCCCTGCTACTTCCCGCGCTCGCAAACCTGGCACAACATGTCGCGTGGCGAAAAGGACGCCTACGGCGGCATGAAGACGCAATTCGACAAGATCGCCTTGCGCATGAAGGACGCCCCGCCGCGGGCAATGGTCTTATTCGATGTCCCTGAGCCAACGGAGCCCCGTATCTTCAAGCGTGGCAACCCCGCGTCCCCCGGCGCGATGGTGCCGCGCCAATTCTTGCGCATCCTGGTGGGCGACAATCGTTTGCCGTTCGGTCCCGGGAGCGGTCGGCTCGATCTCGCCCGTGCGATTGCGTCGAAGGATAATCCGCTCACGGCGCGCGTGATCGTCAACCGGGTCTTGATGCATCATTTCGGTGAGCCGTTGGTTTCGTCGCCCAGCGATTTTGGCGTCCGCAGCACGCCGCCGAGCCATCCCGAATTGCTCGACTGGCTGGCGTGGACGTTCATGGAGGATGGGTGGTCGCTCAAGAAGCTGCATCGTCGCATCGTTTTATCGTCGGTTTACCTCCAGGCGAGCCTGGATCGTCCGGCGGCACGCAAGATCGATCCGGAGAATCGGCTCTACTGGCGCGCCAACCGCCGTCGGCTCGACCTGGAAGCGATGCGCGATTCGTATCTTCTGATCGCAGGCCGGCTCGACCGCGCCATGTACGGCCGGCCTGTCGATATCGTCCAGGATGCGAAGAATCCACGCCGAACGGTTTACGGCCTGGTCGATCGCCAGAGCCTGCCAGGCTTCTTCCGCGCCTTTGATTTCGCCGTCCCCGATCAATCGGTCGAACGCCGGCCGATGACCACCGTCCCGCAACAGGCGCTGTTTGCCCTCAATTCAGCGTTCATGGCCGAGCAAGCCAAGGCCCTGGCCGCTCGCACCGCAAAGCTCGAGGGCGAGGCGCGGGTGCGCGCACTCTATCGGCTCGCGCTGGTCAGGAACGCCAATGCCGGCGAGGTGAAAATCGGCCTGCGTTTCGTCGAGACGCCCGCGGGGAATGCGCCCTCTCAACTGACGGCGTGGCAGCAGTACGCTCAAGTGCTGTTGATGACGAATGAACTGATGTTTGTGGATTGACACGCCAGCCCCGGGGGGAGCGCAACCAACCTCCGGGATCAAGGATATTTCTAGCTTCTGGGTTCGCTGCGCTCACCCGGGGCTTCCTGGAACAGCCATGTCAACGTCCAATTCCGCCGCCGGCATCGCCTGGGATCTTGGTGATCTCTACCACAACGCCGACGACGCCGCACTCGAGAAAGATCTCGCCCAGGCTCTCAAACGTGCCAGGGCTTTCGAGAAGAAATATCGGGGCCGTATTGAGCGTCTCGGGCCAACGCGCGCGAAATTCCTGCTGAGCGCCATCGTCGACCTGGAAAGTCTGTACGAACAGATGGACCGACCGCTCGTTTACGCCATGCTCTTGCATTCGAGTAAATCGGATGATCCGAAATACGGCGCCCTGCTGGCCCGGACCCAGGAGCAACGCACGGAAATCAATAAACACCTCATCTTTTTTGACCTCGAATGGGTCAAGGTCCCCAAATCAACTGCCAGGAAACTCGTCAAGAAATCGAGCCTTGCGAAATACCGCCACTGGCTCGAGCAAAAACGAGTGTGGAAGCCCTATTACCTGAGCGAGCCGGAAGAAAAAATCCTCGACGCGAAGTCGCTGACCGGGAAGAGCGCCTTCGGCCGGCTGTTCGAGGAGACGACCGCGAGCATGAAGTGCCCCTTCACGCAGGGCGGCGTGACGACCGAGCTGAGCGTGCAGGAAATCCTGGCGAAATTGTACGATCCTGACCGGCCGGTGCGCAAGGCCGCCGCCGAAGGGTTATCGATCGGCTTGCAAAACCAGAATCGACTGTTGACGTTTATCTTCAACACGATCGTGTTCGATCACCAGACCGACTGCCAGTTACGCAACTATCCCGATGTGATGGCGGCCCGCAACCTCGCCAACGAGATCGATGGCAAGGTCGTCGAAGCCCTGATGGCCGCGACCGAGAAACATTACTCGCTGGTGCAGCGCTACTATCGCCTGAAAGGCAAGTTGCTCAAAATCGACAAGCTGTACGACTACGACCGGTACGCCCCGCTTTCGGGCGAGATGCCGAAATGCGATTGGCCAACCGCCCGGTCGATCGTGCAGGAGAGCTATGACGCATTCAGCTCCCAGGCCGGCGGAATTGTGGCGGAATTCTTCGAGAAACGCTGGATCGACGCAGAGCTTCGCCCAGGCAAGCGCGGCGGCGCGTTTTCGTCGAGCGCGGTGCCGAGCGCGCATCCGTACATCCTGATGAATTTCACCGAACGCCTGCGCGATGTGATGACGCTCGCGCATGAACTGGGGCACGGGGTCCATCAATACCTCGCGCGCGGCCAGGGCTACCTGCAATGCGATACGCCGCTGACGACCGCGGAGACCGCGAGCGTCTTCGGCGAGATGCTGACGTTTCGCCGTCTGCTGGAGCGTTATCCCGAGCAACGGCTCGCGATGCTGTGCGGCAAGATCGAGGACGCGTTCGCGACGGTGTTCCGCCAGGTCGTGCTGACGCGCTTCGAGCAAACCCTGCACGCCGCCCGGCAAGGACAGGGCGAACTCAGCGCCGACGCGATCAACCAGTTGTGGATGAAGGCCAATCAAGCCATGTTCGGCGAGGTCGTCGAATTCACGCCCGGCTATGCGACCTGGTGGTCGTACATCGGCCATTTCATCCGCAGCCCGTTTTATTGCTATGCGTATTCCTTTGGCGAATTGCTGGTGCTGGCGCTTTATCAAAAGTACAAGGACGAAGGCGAGTCGTTCGTGCCGAAGTACCTGGAACTCCTGTCGTCCGGCGGGTCCGCGGCGCCGCACGTTTTGCTCGCCGAACTTGGCGTTGACGTGACCGATCCCGGCTTCTGGGAGCTTGGCTTGCATTTGCTTGGCGAAATGGTCGCGGAAGCGGAGCGGCTGGCGAGCGTCTGAATTCGTTTAACGCCCGCGCGGCGCCGGGCGGGCGCTAAACGGTGCAAGGAACCAACGCGGCTGGCGAGCGTCTGAATTCGTTTAACGCCCGCGCGGCGCCAGGCGGGCGCTAAGCGGTGAAAGGAACAAATCATGGCACGCATTCGTACCTTCCTGGCCATCGATGTCGGCGACGACATTCGCGCTCGGCTCGTCGCGCTGCAAGAGGAACTTGCGACGGTCGCGCCGGAGGTGAACTGGGTGGAGTCGGAGAACCTGCATCTGACGCTGTTTTTTTTGGGCGAGGTGGCACAGCGCGAGACGATCGACATTTGCCGGGCCGCGCAGAAGGCGATCGCGACGATGCCGGCGTTCGCGATGAGCATTGAGGGAGCGGGTGCGTTCCCGAACGCGCGCCGGCCGCGGACGCTGTGGGTTGGCGTCGGCGCCGGCCTGGCGGAAGTGCGTGCCGTTCACGATGCGATCGAGCCGCCGCTATTGGAGCTGGGCAACTACCGCCGCGAGACGCGCGCCTACGCGCCGCACGTGACCGTGGGCCGCGTGAAAGGTGAACGCGACGACGACGAACTGTCCAGGGCATTGGCCAAGTTCACGACCTGGAGGGCCGGCGAGGTAACGGTGAAGGAAGTGTGCGTGATGTCGAGCGTGCTAGGCTCGGATGGGCCGACCTACGCGGTGCTGGGCCGCGCCAAACTCGCCAAGTGAGGTCCGCCGGCCCGCGGGATCAGCGCAACACCTCGACCTCGTCCGTTCCTCTCCCCAAAACCACCAATCGTCCCGGCGCATCCACGGCAATCAGCGCCGCCCCGATCTCCGGATGCGTCTCGCAATAAGTCCGCGCTTTCTCAACGCCGAGGATGAAGAATGCGGTCGCCAAGGCGTCGGCCTCGGCGGCGGTGGGGGCGGTCACGGTTGCGCTCAGCATGCCTTCCGCCGGCCAGGCGGAGCGCGGGTCAAGCAGGTGGCCGAGCTTTTTTCCCGCATGCTCGAAATGTTGATGCGTGAGCGCCGACGTGGCCATGGCGCGATTGACAAGGCGCACGAGGGCCCGGCGGCATTGCGGACGCTCCGGATCGGTCAGGCCGACCGTCCAGCCCTGGGAATTCGGGGTTTCGTTTCCGAACGCAAGGATGCTGCTGTGGCCCCCGTGGAGGAACACGCTGGGCGCCTTGCCAATGCGGGCGGCGCAATCGAGGGCATACCCCTTGCCGATGGAGGCGAGATTGATCTCGATGCCAGGCCGATCGAAAAATACCGTTTGCCGCTTGGCATCGAGCAGCACGTGATTCATGCCAATGCGTTCGCGCACCGCCTTGAGTTCCATAGGCGTCGGCATGCGGCCCTGGCGGCGGAAGAACCCCCACGTTTTGATAAGCGCGCCGAGCGCAACGTCAAAAGCGCCGTCGGTGTCGCGATGGATGCGCTGGGCGAGGGCGAGCAGATTGAACAGGTTCTTCTCGACCCGCACCGGATGATCGGCCGCGCGCGCGTTGAGCCGACTGACCTCGCTGGTGGTACGATAAACCGTGAGTTGCGTTTCGAGCCGATCGATCTCGTCGAGTGCCGCGGTTGCATATTCGCTCGCGCCGGGCGAATCTAACGGCACGATGACCTCAAACATCGTCGCCATGGCCCGGCGCGCGAAACGCAGAAGCACCGGGTCGCTCGTGGACGGCGCCGGCGACTCCAGTTCGTCAGCTATCCCCAGCACCGGTCCGGCAACTTTCGCCAGGCGGCGCGGATGCAAAAATTCGCGGCGATTCATGCCTTCACTGTATCGGATGGGGGCGGGGTTGTAAAACAAACGATTGAACGCCCTCGTTCTCAGGCTCTGCCTGGGAACGCACTGCCAGGCAGGCGCTGCCTTTCCCGTGGAGAAAAGGCCTGGTCGCGCGACGGGCGAGGCGGAATCTGGGAACGAAGGCATGATGGTTTTGCCGATGGTCACCCTGAACCACCTCGACGACCTCTGGTTTCAGGTCGCGGGGACGTGGTGCAACCTCACCTGCCAACATTGCTTCATCAGTTGCAGTCCGCACAACCGCAACTTCGGCTTTCTCGACCTCGCCACCGTCGAGCGTTACCTGCACGAGTCGGTGGCGCTTGGCGTCAAGGAATACTACTTCACGGGCGGCGAGCCGTTTCTCAATCGCGACATGACGGCAATCCTTGAACGTACGCTCGATTTCGGCCCGGCCACCGTACTGACCAACGGAACGGTGCTCCAAAGCGCGTGGCTGGAACGCCTGCGAACGGCCGAAAGCAAGTCCCCGTATTGCCTCGAATTTCGTGTATCGATGGACGGCTTCACGGCAAAAGAAAACGATCCGGTTCGCGGCGACGGGACTTTCGAACGCATCCTCGCCGGTGTGCGGCTCTTGCTGGAATACGGTTTTTTACCCATCCTGACGGTGACACGCACGCGCGACGAGCAGGAGGACGCGGAGCTTTTCGCGGGCTTCGTGCGCCTGCTCAAGGCCAACGGCTACGCCAATCCGCGCATCAAGATTCTACCGACCCTGCGCATCGGCGCGGAAGCGGAGCGCTGTCGCGGCTATGCCGATACCGAGCGCGTCACGTCCGAGATGCTGGACGGGCACGATCAGAACCAGCTCTTGTGCAGCCATGCCCGCATGGTTACCGATCGCGGGGTGTACGTGTGCCCGATCCTGATCGAAACGCCGGCCGCACGGTTGGGAACAACGCTTGGCGAATCGCTACGGCCTTTTGCGATCAACCAGTCGGCGTGTTACACGTGCTGGCAGTACGGCGCACTATGCGCCAATGTAGATCCGGAAGCCCAGGGGTGAGCGCAGCGAATCCCTGGGATAGAACCATCACGCCGCACCGCTCTCCCAAAGGGAACGGGATGTCGGGTTCCCAGGGGTTCGCTGCGCTCACCGCTGGGCTTCCGGAGTCAACGTGAAACGCATCGCGGTGTTCGGCGGCATCTACAACAACTACCTCGCCCTGGAGGCCGCGCTTCACGATGCGCACCGGCGCGACGTGGACGCGATCTTTTGCCTCGGCGACCTCGGCGCCTTCGGTCCGCATCCGGATCGCGTCTTTCCGCTCCTTGGCGGGCACCAGGTCCGGTGCGTTCAGGGTAATTACGACAACTCCGTCGGCAACGGCCTGGCGGATTGCCAGTGCGGGTACACGGATCCGCGCGACAATCATTTCGCTCGCCTCAGCTATGCCTACACGTTCGCCAACACGAGCCAGGCGAATCGCGCCTGGCTGCGCGGCCTGCCGCCACAGCTTCGCGTGCAACTTGGCCAATACCGCGTGCTGATGTGCCATGGCAGCCCACGGCGTACGAACGAATTCCTCTGGGAGTCGACCACTTCCTCGGCGTTCCTCGAACACCTCTTCGACTCGCATCAGGCCGATGTTATTCTTGCTACCCACACCGGCATCAAATGGCATCGAGCGCTGGCGCCGGATCGACATTTCGTCAACGTCGGCGTTCTTGGCCGGCCGGAGAATGACGGCAGGACGAATGTGTGGTACGCGATTATTTCCTTGAGCGGGGGCATCAGTGTCGAGTTCGTGCCGGTGGATTACGATCACGAACGCTTGGCGGCGGAGATGCGCGCCGAGAATCTTCCCGCGGAGTTTGTCGAGACAGTGCTGACAGGATGGTGGACGACGTGCCTGGAGGTGTTGCCAGCGAAGGAGCGAAAACGCGGGCGGCATTGAAAACACGTACCGTTTAGCACCCGCACAGGCGACCTGCGAGCGCTAAACGGGGTTTTGGTTCACACCGGGGTTGCAGCAAGGTCGGGATACCCTGCCACCAAGGAGGGAGGTTGGATCACACCTCTTCCTTCTGCTTTTCAACAATGGTGCGGAGCTTTTTCATCGCCCGCACGTTGAGCTGGCGGACGCGCTCCTTGGTGATGCCGAGGCGTTCGCCGATCTTTTCCAGGGTCAGGCCCTGGTCGATATTATCCAGGCCGGCGCGGAGGCGAATAATCTCGCGTTCCCGTGGTTCGAGGGACTCGAGCAGGTCATTGACCTTGGCCGATGCTTGTTCGGCGGCGGCGATGCACTCTTTTTCGTCGGTGCGCCGATCCTCGGCCGCGTCGAATATTTCTTCGTTCCCGGTAACGAAGCGCTCGCGTCGGTTCTTCTCATCGGGAATGCTGCGGGCGAAGTTTTTCATGATGGCCCAGCTGGCGTAGGTGCTGAACTTGTTGCCGCGGCTATAATCGAATTTTTCGACCGCGCGCATCAACGAGATGTTGCCATCGGAAAGCAACTCGAAGAAATTCTCCACCTGTCCGGAATGCCGTTTGGCAATGGAGGTCACCAGGCGCATGTTGCAGCGGATCAACAGGTCCTTGACCTGATTGGCTTCCTTGAGGTCCGCCTCAATCTGGTCGAGCGCTTCGACGCGAAGCTTGGCGTAGTTGATGAGACCGCTGGGCAACTTCATCTCGCCCAGCTTCTTGGCTGCGCGGTGCTTGAGAAAATTCATCTTGCGAAACAGGTGTTGCTCCTGATCCTTGGTCAGGAGCGGCATCTCGTAGTTGGAGAACAACTCCGGAGGCGCGTCTTTCGGGATCCGCATGTGGCGTCGGGCCAGTTCAAAGGCCTCGGCGTTGGGCATCGGCGCGACGATGCGCGCGGCCTGGTCCGGGTCGTCGAACGACTCGTGATAGATGAATTCCAGCGGCTGATCGAGAAACCGCTGGGCGCGGATCTCGTTCAGAACGCGGTACATGCACGAGCGGTTGCGTTGGAAATTCTTGGCTAACGTATCCACGTCCATCCCCCTTCGGTAGGAGTCGAAAATGACCATCTTGTCAGCCTGATCCAGAGGGCCGGTCACTTCGGGATACAGGGCCTGCTCTGGGTGCTCGCGGTCGAAGTTCTTGATTGTGTAGCGTACGGTCTCGGTGGACCGACCGAGGCGACGGGCGATGCGTTTGCTTATCTCGGACAAGCTGCCAAGGCCCAGGCGAGCGAAACGCTGAGCTCGGCGGAGGATCTCGTCCTTTTCCTCTTGCGTCAGAAGCGTAAACCTTCCGCTCTTGGCGATGCGGTCTTTGTTGGCAGCCAGGAACGGATCGACCAGCGAGGCGAGGAACCCCATCTGGCGACGACCGTTGTACAACACCGGAATTCCGATCAGTCCGCGCTTGCGCCAGCGGTTGATCGTCTTGGTGGTGACGTTCAAACGTTTGCTCATCTGGTCCAGGGTCAGCACCGGCTCGGCGACTTCCTCTACCGGAACCGCCGGGAGCGAATTGGCCAGCTCGTTGATCCACAACCCCAGATCGGGAATCAGGTCCGTGCCCGGTATCAACAGGTTTGGATTCGCGTCGGACCGGAATTCGGTGACGCGGAAACAGACGAATTGATAGGGGTAGGCCTTTTGCGGGTCGATCTCGGTTAGCAACTTCTCCGCCCGGCGCATTTGCTCCAGGCGGCGCGCCACGGGGGCGTATTTCACCTGTTGGCTGGCGAGTTCCTTCAGTGCCTGGTTTAGATATTTTTTCACAGCGCTCACTCCTTCCGATCGCCGCGGCCTGTTTCCCGGTGGGCTTGGGTGAATTCGTTGTTTTCCTTGCGAGGCTACCTGCACTCTCTGTTCGGCCCCGATATCCAGGATGTTCAAATAAACGGATTAAAGTTCCGTGGTTCCAGGTGTCGATGAAATCCCATCCTCTTGGATGCCGTTCCGGAACATTGGGTTCACTTTTGTTTCCGGTTCCTTCGTGCCCTAATCATTAGACGCCGCTGCTAAGCAATCTTGTCAGTAATTCGCTTTTCCGGCGTATTCATTTCGCAAATCCTGTTTGCCGAGCCAGGCTTGGCTGGGCGAAGGATTTCTTAGCAAAGCCTATGCCGCTGGGAGGGCTTTGGTGGTATGAACAGGCCAGTTTAGGTGATCAACCCGTGAAATATCTTCATGTAAAAAAATGACTTACGACGAAATCAAGAAAGCGCACCCGCCAGTTCTGTCTTCGCTAACCGAGCTTGTCTAATGAACAGATTTACACTCAATTTGTTCAATCTTGCAATTTCGTTGCACATTTGACTGCCAAAACAGGACAATTGACGTTCGATTTTTGGGCCGACACGCCTTGTGCTTTTGGCCGATTCCAAGGCTTCCATCCAGCGCCCCGTCAACCGTAGATTTTGGGGGGTCTCGGGCAGCGCCAATCTTTAGCCGACCGTAGGGTGCGTCCAGCGCAGCGCGGACGCACCGTTGAACCTGCGAATGTGTGGTGCGTCTGCGCTGCGCTTGACGCACCCTACAATTCAAGGTTGCGCAAATTGCGCAGGGATCAGTCGGTTTGACAGGACAGAATGTCGTTTGGCGACCTGGCGAGGATGACGGCTTTTTGGGTGTCCAGGCCCAGAATGCGTGATTCCCAAAAAAAATGCGTCGAAGGGTCCGCAAATGCCGATAGTACCGTTGGAACCGGATATTCCACGTTTGCCGATTGAGCAAGATGGAGGATTCGGGAAACGCCGAAGCGTTGGTAAGAGTGTGGTACCGGTCGAAGGAGAGCAACAATGCTCCGCAAAGCTTGCTGGATGACGGTGGTTGCTTTGGTGTTGTCGCCGTGGGCCGTTGCCCAGGAACCCAAGACCCTGCCGGCGCCGAAGCAGGTTCCGGATTCCGGACCGTTGGATGGCTCTGGACTCCTTTCGATGGAGGGTGTTCGTCCGCAGTCCCGGTTTTATGTGGATGCGGACTATTTGCACTGGTGGGTCAAGCACGGTCCGTCGCCGGTCCTTTTGACCAGCGCGCCGGACAATGGTCGCAACGTCAATGGTCTGACGGGCGGTATTTTAGGCCAGCCAGGGACCTTCAATGTATTCACCGCCCGGGATCTGGAATTTGGCGCGTTTTCCGGGTTGCGCGCCAAAGCGGGTTTCAATTTTGGGGACGCCGGGTTCTGGAGTCTGGAGCTGGGTGGCTTTGTGTTGCCCCAACGCGCCATCGATTATCTCAATGTTGGGGGCGCCAATGGGGCGCCGCTTTTGAGCATTCCATTCCTGGATGCCGCCACCGGGCAACCCAGTGCGTTGGACGTCAACGCCCAGGATGGGGCCGGCAAACCCTACCTGGCGGGTAGCGTCGCGATCCACTCCGATCTTCAGATGTGGGGTTACGAATTCAACATGATTGCTCATTCCATCCGCACCGCGGAGCGGTCGGTGGATGTCATGTTCGGCTTCCGGTCCCTGGGAATGGATGAAAACCTGAGCATCGCGCAGACGATCACTCCCGCGACCACTGGCAATATCTCGCTGCAATTTCCAACTGCCGGTCAGGGGGCCGGGTTCTACCAGGACGTGGTCGCGAACACGTCGGTGAAAATCGTCGATCGCTTCGGCGCGCGGAACCGGTTCTACGGACCCCAGGTCGGCGGGCGTTTCAGCTGGATGTACCGCAACTTCACTCTCGATTTGGCCGCCAAGGTTGCCGTCGGCGTGACGCTTCAGGAGGTCAATATCGACGGCGCCACGACTGCGGCGATGGTCATCAATCCGAACACGCAAGCGGTAATCGCCAACGCCACGACGGCGGGCGGGGTATTTGCCCTACCGAGCAATATTGGCGGCTACAGGCAAAATCCGTTTACGGTCGTGCCCGAAGTGGGCCTCAACCTGCGTTACGCCGTCACCTCGTGGCTCAGTCTTCAGGCCGGATACAGCGCCCTTTACTGGTCCAACGTCGCACGCCCCGGGGCGCAGATGGATTCCACCCTGAACTCGAAACTCGTCCCCACAGGGGCCTTGCTTCCCACCCGTCCGCCACCCGTCGGCGCATTCCTGCCCGGACAGGAACAGGGTCGGCCCTATTTCGTATTCCAGGACACCGCCTTCTGGGCCCACGGCATCAACTTCGGCATGGAGCTTCGGTACTGAAGATCGTTTTCGTTTCCTTGACGCAACCGAACGGCACTCAGGAAACCCAGAGCACAGAACTTGAGTTCTCGCAAAGGCGCAAAGGACGCCAAGGAATTCAAAGAGAGGAAACACCCCGTAATCCTCCCGTCTCTGCTCGTGTTCCTCGTTCTGCCGTTCTCTTGTCTTTCTTTGCGTCCTTTGCGTCTTGGCGAGAAACCAGGATTCGATGTCGGCTGGCCCAGGAGTTCTCCGCATCCCGCGAAGAGGTTGAGAGCTAGGAAAATAAGGGCCTGACCGCCGCGGACCAGGCGCCCGGGGACTTCCGTCTCCGGGCTTTCGTACTTCGGATCGTCCAACAAAACCCTTGCTGCAAACGCTCCGACCGAGTAAATTCTAGGCAGATCAAGGCAGCGGCTTTTCCGGCGAAAAAGCAGGGGGTTAATCATGCTCAGCGTTCTCGGTCGCGGCGCCCGGTTGTGCGATGGGGTCAATCGCAGGGAATTCCTGCGTGTCGGCGGCCTTTCGCTTTTCGGGGGCATGACGTTGCCACGCCTGCTTCACGCAACGGAGCGAGCAGCGCCTAATCGGAACCCGGCGAACCGACGCGGACGTGCCAAGGCGGTGATCCTGTTCAACCTGCTCGGCGGACCGAGCCACATGGATATGTTCGACCTGAAGCCCAACGCGCCATCGGAAGTGCGCGGTGAGTTTCGGCCAATCTCCACGTCGGTTCCGGGAACTCAAATCTGCGAGCACTTGCCGAACATTGCCCGGTTGATGCACAAGGCTTGTTTGATCCGGAGCATTACGCACAGTTACAACTCCCACGATCCGCTGCCCATCATGACCGGCTGGACCGGCGGTAACGCGGCACTGCAGGCGCAGCCAAGCGACCCGCCGGACATTGGCGCCATCTGCCAGTACCTCGGCATGGGTCCGCGCGATTTGCCGGGAGCCGTGTGCCTGCCTTGCTACCCGGGCTGGGGCGAAAACAGTTACAAACGCGGCGGCCCCTACGGCGGGTACCTCGGCAGCCAGTATGACCCGACGTTCGGGCTTTGCAACCCGCGCTTCGCGCGGGAGCCTCGCACGAACCACTATGACCCGGTCATGCCAATCGGCGAACCGTATCTTCCCGGTCTGGATCAACTCCCCGACATGACCGTCAACCGCTTCGATGGCCGGCAGACGCTGGTCCAGCAAGTCGACCGGGCGTTCGAGCAGACGCGCCGCTCGCCGGCGCTGGACCGCCTCGGGCGCATCCAGCAGCGCGCGTTCGCCATGCTGACCTCCAGCCGAACCCGCGACGCATTCGACCTGTCCAAGGAATCCGCGCGGATGCGCGATCGCTATGGCCGAAACCTTTATGGAAGTAGTTTGCTCATAGCTCGTCGCCTCGTCGAAGCCGGGGTTCCCTTCGTCAGCGTCCACCAGGAGATTTTCCGCCACTATGGGCACGCCTACGACATGCATGAAAACAACTTCGGCATGCTCAAGGATCACAACCTGCCGCTCCTGGATCAACTCTACCCGGCATTGATCGAGGATCTTGAATCGCGCGGCATGTTGGACGACACGCTGGTCATTGTCATGGGCGAGATGGGTCGTACGCCGCGGATCAATGCCAAGGCCGGCCGTGATCATTGGCCTCAGTGCGGATTCAGCCTTTTGACCGGCGGCGGCGTCCGCGCGGGGCACGTCTACGGCGCCACCGATCGACAGGCGGCGTATCCGACGAGCTTTCCGGTCTCGCCCGCCAACCTGGTGGCGACCTTCTATCACCTGCTCGGCATCGACCCGCATTTGATGGTGCCCGACCGCCTGGGCCGGCCGATCCCCATCGCCCACGGCGGCGATCCGGTGCAGGGCGTGCTCGCATGAACGAATCGCCGCGCGAGGATTCCCCCCCGCTCCCCGCTTCGCCCTCCCGACCAGTCTGGATTCGCTGGTCGATTCTTGCCGTGCTGGTTTCCGGGGTCGCTGGCTTCTACGTTTTTGGCTTACAAGAATATCTTTCGTGGGACGCCCTACGAGCAAATGCGGGTACGCTCCAGTCCCGCGTGGACGACAATCTTTTCCTGGCTCTCTTTCTTTTCTTCGCGCTCTACGCTGTGCTGGCCGGGTTTTCCGTGCCGGCGGCGTGGATCCTGACGCTGGTCGCGGGCGCATTGTTTGGCCGATTCCTCGGGGCGGCCGTGGCCCTCCTCGCTGCCACGGTCGGCGCAACGCTGGCTTTCTGGACCAGCCGGTTCCTGCTGCATGACTGGGTCCAGGCGCGTTTCGGCTCCCGGCTGGAAGCTTTCAATCGCGGTCTGGAGAAGGACGGCGCCCTCTACCTTTTCTCGCTGCGCCTGGCGCCGATTTTCCCGTTCTTCCTGATCAACCTCGCCATGGGCCTGACGCCGATGCGTGCCGCGACATTCTTCTGGGTCAGCCTGATCGGCATGGCGCCAGGTTCCTTCCTTTACGCCAACGCCGGCAGCGAATTGGCGACCCTGCGATTATCCTGGACGCTCATGGCGTCGCTCGCGCTGCTCGGTATTGCCCCGCTTGCGATTCGAAAGCTCCTGCAATGGCGCCAGAAATTGTCCAAGTATTAGTCCCCCCTGGTTCAAACGCCGCCCTTCCGATCGGCAATCTTGGCCGCGCGGAGTAGGATCCCACCTACATTTTTCGTGGAAGCGGATAATGATGAGCCATTTTTAATTTCATTCGCGTTGGTCAATCATAAAGTTTGTGTTATCATTGCATTGAAATAAGATGTTGTTCGTTCGACAAGATTTCCACTCGCCTGCACCGACCGTCGGCTTTGTTTGCCCTTCATTGCCATCAATAACCCCCCTTTTGTCCCAGGGGCGTTGAGATCATCCCCATGCGAATTCCTTTTCTGGCTGCTTTCCGCACAACGATTGGCGTGGTGTTTCTTGCCGCGGGATGTGTGCTCTTGTCCGGTTGCAGTTCTGGCCAACATCCGGTGGAAGGAGAATTGACCATCAACGGCAAGGCGTTGCCGAAAGGGACCGTGACGCTTTGGCCTGACGCGGCCAAGAAAAATACCGCTACGGTCATCCCGACGGGTGAAGTCGAGAATGGCCGGTACCGAGTCATGACGAACGGCCGCGCGGGAGCGCCGCCTGGTTGGTACAAGGTGACGATCGCCAGTTCCGAGATTCCGGATTCGACGAAGATCGACAAGGTCAAGGATTCGGTGCCCGAGAAGTTTCGCAGCGCCGAGAAGACGCCGCTCGCCATCGAGGTGGTCGCCGCGCCGGCGCCGGGGGCTTACGATCTGAAGGCCGTCGAAAAGAAATAACCGTTCGTTTCTTCCTCCATTCCTTTTTTCATGAAGGCGTTTGAACCATGAAACCTCTCTCCCGATCCCGGATGGGCTTTACGCTCATCGAATTGCTGGTGGTGATCGCGATCATCGCCATCCTGATCGCGCTGTTGGTCCCCGCGGTCCAGAAGGTGCGCGAGGCCGCCAATCGCACGACCTGCATCAACAACCTCAAGCAGCTGGGCGTCGCCGTCCACAGCTACCATGATGCGACCAAACGCTTTCCTTACAACACGAGCCCGAATACCTACGGGTATGACATCAACGGGCGTTCCTGGAGCTGGTTCTCCAAGATCCTGCCGTATATCGAACAGGACAATCTGTACCGTCAGGGAAATCTCATGCAGGTGGGCGGCAATCTGCCGACGTTCGCGAGTGTTTTGAATGTCTATGGCACCCAGGTTTCCGTGTTCCTGTGCCCCAGCGACGCGTCCAGTTCGACGCCGCGGACCGACCGGGCCAACACGCCTGGCTATACTGCCGGCAGCACCAATTACCGCGGCGTTTCCGGCTCCAACTGGGCCTGGGGCAGTTACACCAACACCGGGCCCAGCGGAAACAATAACGGCCTCGACGCGGGCGACGGCATCTTTTATCGGAGCGACGACTCCCGCAAACTCACCATGACCACCATCCCCGACGGCACAAGCAACACCTTCATGATCGGCGAGGACCTCCCAGACAAGAATACCCATTGCGGGTGGACCAACTCCAACTACGCCTGCGGCACCTGCTCCATCCCGCTCAACAACGCCATGGTCCCCGGACAGCCGGGCTATAACGCCCCCTGGGATTGGCCGAACGTCTACTCCTTCCGCAGCCGGCATACCGGCGGCGCGAACTTCTGCCTCGCCGACGGGACCGTTCGTTTCGTCATGGACTCCGTGAGCCCGACCGTCTATCGCGGCATGGCATCCATCAAGGGGGACGAGGCCGTCAGTCTGGATCCGTGATCTTATGCCGTACGTGCCACGAAATGACAAATCCTCATAAACGAGCCGCGACCGTAACGGAGCGTTGGGCTCGTTCCCGCTCCCTTGCGGTCGCGGCTCGTAACGAAAGTGCCAATCTCGAGCGCGTGCAGCAAACAACAACGAGCCGAAAGCGTGAGCGACGGTCTGACATCGCAATCCGTCGCTCACGCTTTCGGCTCGTCCACGCTGATTACAAGAATTATCCTACCCCTCCGGCCGGCTCACGTCGATGTTGAGAACGCCATCGTCCGGGATTTTGCGAAAGATCTTCGAGTTCTTTTCGCTGAACCGCTCCTTGAGTTTGTCAGGCCCTTGCGGGAAATTGTCGTACCATTGAATGCAGATTTTGTATTTTCCCGCGACAATGCCATTCCCGCTGTCCGTCACGTCAAAGCTGCCGTCGTCCTTTACGTTCGCGTATTTCGGATCGACCGGCGGCGGCACATCCTGCAGGATGAACCAGACCTTGAGTTTGCCGACCATCGGCTTGACGGGTATCGGTTCGCCCTTGTTGGTGATTCGCCCCGTCACGACGCTCTTGGGCACGCCGCCGCATCCGGTTAACACGAAGCAGCCGAGGACCGTGGCGACAACGGCAAATGCCTTGACATGAATCATGGCGTGAACTCCAGGCCTAAACCCAATACCGTTCGTCGACGAGTGCTTGACCAGCCCGACGCGCAGACGTGGGGGTTTTGGGAGGCTGCCCAAACCCCCACGTCTGCGCGTGGGGCTGGTGTCCCGGGGCTTGCGATTGAGGTTAATCGAGCGAGGCGGGATCATTGCCGTTGCGAGTGCTCATGGCGTAGAAGGTGGCAAGTCCGGTGGAATAGCTGACGAAGCGGACCGTGCCATCGACGAAGAGCATGTTGAACCCGGAGCCGTGGGAGGAGCCGAAGCGTTCTTCACCCCATCCGGAGCAGGTTCGGCTATCGGGCATGGGCTGGTTGTTGGCGCGGCGCATGGAATCGTGGTCCCAGCCGGAGGTGTAGCCCTCGTTGTCGTCGCTCTGGTATTGGCCGATGTAGCAGGTGTCCTTGCGGGCATCGCCGGCGAGGAAGGTGTTGGAGGTCCCGTCCACGATGTCGGCGAAGCGCAGGCCGATGAGGCCGTAGGCGATCGCGCCGGTATTTTCGGTATTGCTGCCGCCGTAATCCCAGGGGGCGTGTTCGTAGGTGCCGCCGGGTCCATACCAGGCGCCGATGGCGGGCAGGGCCTGGGGGGAACGGCGCGACGGGCAGAAGTAGACGGGAATCGGCGTTTTGATGGCGAAGATCTGGCAATCGGCGATGGTCGCCTGGTTGCCGCCGCGCCACACGGCTGACTGTTCGAGATAGGGCAAAATCTGGTAGGCCCACCCGCCTTGCTGGGCGGCGCCGCTGGCGGGTTGCCCCGGGGCGATGAAGGTTGGCGGGTACGTCCAGCTGTAGCTGTTCGCCGGCAGACGCTTGAGAGCGTCATGGTGGCTATGGCAGGCGATACCGATCTGTTTGAGGTTGTTCAGGCACTGGGTGCGATTCGCCGCCTCGCGCACCTTCTGCACGGCCGGCACCAGCAGGGCAATCAGGATCGCAATAATTGCGATCACCACCAGCAATTCGATCAGCGTGAATGCCGACCGCGGACTCCAACGGGGTTTCATCATCGACTCCTTGGAATGAAAAAAATGAAAGCGCCGACCGCTCAGAAAACGCTGATGCGGGCGGGATTTGCCTGATTATTAACAGGTTATCATATTCAAACAGCGCGTGCAATCCTGAGACCAAAAAAGCGCGATCCCTCAACCAGCCCCACGCGCGAGCGTGGGGATCGGGCTGTTCAAGATCCCCACGCTTGCGCGTGGGGCTAGTGGGCGGAGTCTGCCCCTGCCGCTCAGGCAAGCACCTCGTGAATCACCTCGCCATGGACGTCGGTCAGGCGCATGTCGCGGCCGCCGAAGCGAAACGTCTGCCGGGTGTGATCGACGCCAAGGAGATGAAGCATGGTGGCGTGCAGGTCGTGGATTTCGCGGACGCCATCCACGGCCTTGTACCCGAACTCATCGGTCGCGCCGCAGGAAGTGCCCCCCTTGACGCCGCCGCCGGCAAGCCAGAGGGTGAAGCCGAATGGGTTGTGATCGCGGCCATCGGAGCCTTGCGCAAAAGGCGTCCGGCCGAATTCGCCGGTCCAGACGACCAGGGTATCGTTCCACAGGCCGCGGGTCTTGAGGTCGGTCAGGAGCGCGGCGATCGGTTGATCGACGGCCCGGGCGTTGTCGGCGTGGCCGCGGCGCAGGTTGCCATGCTGGTCCCAGCGGTCATGCCCGACGCCGGGGCAGGTGAGTTCGACGAAGCGAACGCCGCGCTCGACGAGGCGGCGCGCGATCAGGCACTCGGTCCCGAAGGTGCGCGTGCCGGCGAACGTGGACGTGATGCCGTATAACGCACGAGTGGCATTCGATTCGCCCGTGAGGTCCATCAACTCGGGGACGGCGGCCTGCATGCGGAACGCCGTCTCGGCGTTGGCGATGGCGGAGTCGATCTCGTCAACGCGGCCCAGGCGTTCCTGGCCGGCGCGGTCGAGTTGCCTGAGTAATTCGAGTTTTTGGCGTTGCTGATTCGGATCGCGTTCGAGCGGGCGGATGTTGGCGACCGGGGGATCGCCCGGGCGAAACACGGAACCCTGGTAGGCCGCGGGCAAAAAGCCGCTGTTGAAGTTGTCGAGCCCGCCCGGCGGGATGAGGCCGCCGTTGAGAACGATGAAGCCGGGCAGGTTTCGGTTTTCACTCCCCAGGCCATAGTTGATCCAGGCGCCCATGCTCGGTCGGCCTTGCAGCCCGTTGCCGGTGTGCAGGAAATAATTGGCGCTGGTGTGTTCCGGAAAGCGCGACGTCATCGAATGGACGAACGCGAGATCGTCCACGTGACGGGCGATGTTGGGAAACAATTCGCTCACGCGGCGTCCGCATTGCCCGTACTGGCGAAAACGCCAGGGGGACATCATCACGCGCCCGACGTTATTGAACTGCGTCGGCTCGACGCGAAAGATGGAATGCGGATCGCGGCCCTGATAGCGTTCGAGCATCGGCTTGTAGTCGAACGAATCGACCTGGCTGACGCCGCCGTCCATGTAAAGGAAGATGACGTTCTTAGCCCTCGGCGCATGATGGATTCCCGGCGCCGCTTGCGGCGTGGCATCGGCGCTCAAGGCCGCGAGAGCCACGGCGCCGAATCCGCCTGCACAGGTGGCGAGCATCTCGCGGCGGGTGAGCGGCGCTGTGCGAAAACGGTTGCAATCAAACATTGGTTTTCCCTCACGATGCCCATACGATACCAGCCCCACGCGCAAGCGTGGGAATCGGGGTTGCTCAAATCCCGACGCTTGCGCGTGGGGATCGGGGTTGCTCAAATCCCCACGCTTGCGCGTGGGGCTGGTAGCGCGCGGGGCTGGTAGCGCGCGGGGCTAGTTGGCTTTATTGCCCTTCCACTACGTATCTTATCGCATTCTCCAGGTACGCGCCGTCGTTGATCCATTTCGTGCTGCCGTGATGCGTCCACCATTTTTGGTTGACGCCTGCCATTTCATTCAATTTTCGTGAGCACCATGCCTTGAATTCCCCCATCACCTTTTCTGGAACCTCCGGCGCCGACACGATCACGTGAACATGATTGGTGCGTACATTCAACGCGTGAATTTCCCAGCCGCGGATGTGGCAATGGCGGTGGATTGTTTCCTCGACGGTCTGTCGCTGAGCGTCGCTCAAGGTCACTGCGGCTTGTGCGATGCCTCTTTCTGCGCTTGCTTTCAGCGATTCCCGGCCAGCGTGAATTCCGGCTTCGGTTTTCTTGACCCATCCGCGTGCGTCGCCCGGAAGCCACGTCCCATAGGTCGTCCATGTGATGTGATAGGCGATCGGTTCCGACACGTTCATCCTCCTTTTCCACCAGCCCCACGCGCAAGCGTGGGGATCGGGGTTGCTCAAATCCCCACGCTTGCGCGTGGGGCTGGTAGCGCGCGGCGCTTGTAGTACGTCAATTCACGAAATAGAATTCCTTCGTATTGATCAACACATGCCCCAGATCCGCCCAGCGCCGCGCATCCGGCGTCGCTCCCAGGTAGGTCATGCAGGCGCGCAACTCGGCCGCATTCGGCGACCGGGCGAATGCATCCACGTACATGCCGCGCACGCGGTCCTCGATACTCCCTTTCTCGGCAACGACGCGTTTCGCCCAGACCTCGGCTTGCTGATGCACGAAGGGATCGTTCATCAGGATCAGCGCTTGCGCCGGCACGTTGGAGACGGTGCGCCGGCCCACGGTGGAAAACGGCGCCGGCGTGTCAAACGCGAGCAGGAACGACGACAGGAAGTTGCGCCGCACTGCCAGATACACGCTCCGCCGACCGGCGCCATCGAGCGGGCCCGAACCCGGTCGGCCCCGACCGTCCTGAAAAGGCGTCAGGTACACCGGGACCGCGGGGCCATACATGGCGTCATTCAATCGGCCCGACACGCTCAGGATCGAATCGCGGATCGCTTCGCCTTCGAGCCGGCGGATGTTTCGGCGATGCCATAGGTGATTTTCCGGATCGGCCTCGTCGGCCTTCGCGACCGGCGTCGATGCCATCTGATAGGCGCGTGTCAGCACCAGGGCGCGGATGAGCTTCTTCGTGGACCAGTCGAGGCCGTCGGGTTGGGCAAAGCGATGCGCAAGATAGTCGAGCAACTCCGGATGCGTCGGCGCCTCGCCGAGAACGCCGAAGTTATCGACCGACGGGACAATCCCCCGGCCAAAAAGGTGATGCCAGACGCGATTGACGTAGACGCGCGTGATGAGCGGAGTGACGGCGGGGTTGGTCATTTGTTCGGCAAGTTCGAGCCGGCCGCTGCCGCACTTGATCTTGAGCGCCTGGGCGCCGGTGAAGGCTTCGAGGAAGCGGCGTGGCGCGATTGCGCCGAGCGTTTTGGGGTTGCCCCGCGTGAAGACGTACTCGTCGGTGCCGCTGCCGTCTTGCATGGCGGGGGCGAGGCGCGACACGCGCGGGATCTGGGCAACCTTGGCGCCATGGGCTTCGAGGATTGGCCGCGCTGTCTCGATCAGCCGCTTTTCGGCAGCACCGCCGATCGGCACGAACAAGTCGAGGTTTCCCATCAACCAGTTGGCCATCGGCGCGAAGCCGGTCTTGCTTGGCGGTTTGTGGAACAGGTCTTTCGTCAACACGCTGACCAGACCGATGTGCATTGATTGCGTCAGCATGGCGGTTCGCTGGGCCGTCGTCGCGTTAATCAGGTTCGTACGCAGCTGCGCCTGGGGAAACAATTGATAAGGCGCTGGCGGCTCGGAGCATTGAATCACTTTGACGATGGCGAAATCGGTCCCATCGTTCGGTGTGAACTCGAGATGAGCTCGCTGGCCCAGGTAGGGCTGCAACGAAATCGGCACCCACTGGAATTTGCCCCCGGTGTTAAATCGCTGGACCAAGCTGCCGTGTAGCGGACCGGCCAGCATGATGTGCTGGCCGACGCCGGCGTAGATCATGCCCACGCCCTTGACGAGCGCGAAGGCCCGGGGGTGCTTGATCGTGAACTCGGGCGTTCGCAGGGTCCGCCCCGCGCGCAACATGCCGCCCAGGGCGCCCGATTCGTTCTGCGTGCCGGCGGCGACTTTCAAGCCATGCCAGTCGCGATCGCGTTCGACCGCCGCCTGTTCAACGATTCGCCCGATGGGCCGGCCTGGCGAAGGCCCCAGAATGATGTCGCCCGGTTGCAAACGGACGAAACCCGGCTCGATGGGGTTCCCGTCGTCCGTCGCGAAATCGACGATGACTTCCGCGCCTTTGGGGAGTTTCTCTGCTTCGCGCTTCCAGCGCTGCAAGAGTGGCGCCAGCACCTCGGCCGCCGGGCGATTGCGCTGAGCCGCCACCTGAGCGAAGGCGAAAAGCGGGGACGTTTCGTCCCTGGCGTCGCGAGCCAGGGCCGCCTTCCAGCGCTTGAGCAACGCCGGATCCAGGCCGGCGCCTTGGTCCTCGATGTCCGCCGCCGTCAGCAGATAGCGAGCCATCTGGCGCACGACCGGCTCGACGGCCAGGCCAACCGCTTGCTGAAGTTCGCGCCGGGCATCCATTCGCTGTTGCCAGAGTTCGCGCGCGATCTTGCGCTCGTGCGCAATCGTATCAAACCGCGCCAGCCGATAGTTGCTGCTCTCCAGAATGCCGAACAGGGCGTAATAATCCTTCGTCGAAATCGCATCGAACTTGTGATCGTGGCAGCGCGCGCAGGCCACGGTCAGGCCGAGGAACGTTTTCGTCATCACGTCGATGCGGTTGTCGAAGCGGTCGGCTTGATCCTGCCGAATATCGACCGGGGAATGGCACTCCTCGCCGAGGAACCAGAACGCGGTGCCGAGGATCGATTCGTTGAAGCTATCCCCCCCTCGCCCCTTCGCGGAAGAGGGGTCGGGGGTGAGGGGATGCATGCGCGGCTTCGCAAGCAGATCACCCGCGAGATGTTCGGTGACAAACTGGTTGTAAGGCACATCGCCGTTGAAAGCGCGGATGACGTAATCGCGATAATGGTGGGCATTCGGGATGGTGTAATCAAATTCATGCCCCCGGCTCTCGGCGTAGCGCACCAGGTCGAGCCAGTGGCGCGCCCAGCGTTCGCCGAACCGCGGCGATGCCAGCAGGCGCTCCACGACCTTTTCATAAGCCGCTTGCGGCCTGGCGTTCGCCCCCTCGCACGCCTTGACAAACTCCTCCACCTCGGACCGCGGTGGCGGCAGTCCAATGAGGTCAAAATAAACGCGCCGAAGCAACGTGCGCGGGTCGGCATCCCTGGCAGGCTGGAGCCCCTTCGCCTCCAGCTTCGCGAGCAAGAAACGATCCACGTCGTCTTTGGGCCAGCTGGCTTCCTTCACCGCCGGCGCCTTCCCGGCCCGGATCGGCTGCCAGCACCAGTGCGCGTTTTTTCTTTTTTGTAGGTTAAATTCCGTATACGTGTTTTTCTTGATAAGCTTCTCATTCGGCCAGGGCGCGCCCATCTTGACCCACGTGCCCAGGTCGGCGATGATCGCCTCGGGCAACTTGCCTTTCTTGGGCATCTTCAAATCGACGTTGGTGTAGCGTATCGCCTCGATCAACCGGCTCTTCTCGGGCTGACCCGGCACGATGGCCGGCCCGTTGTCGCCGCCTTCCAGCAATCCGGCCCGGCTGTCAAGCCGCAACCCGCCCTTCACGCGCTTGGACGTTGCCGCGTGGCATTCGAAACAGTGCTGCACCAGGACCGGGCGAACGTTCTTCTCGAAGAATTCGAGTTGCTCTGGCGTGATCTTGTCCTGGGCGGCGGCTGGGCGGGCCAAAACGAGAACCGAGAGAATCAGGAGGGACTGTTTCATAATTTGATGCTCAGGCGGAGAGTTCGTTTTCTAATGGTTATGATAACCGAATGCGCATGGATGGTCACGATGAAAGAGCGAAAACCACTGGCGGAAGATGGGGTTTACGGCACCCAGGTGCCGCTCACGAAAACCTGTTTCACGTTCAACCCTCGATCCAGCACCAGCAAATCCGCGCGTTTGCCCGGGGCGATGCTGCCGAGGTCGCGTTCGGCGCCGGCGATGCGCGCGGGGGTGAGGCTGGCCATGCGAATGACCGCCACGAGCGGCACGCCGGTGAGACGATGAAACGTGCGGACGCATTCGATCATGCCGACGACGCCGGAGGCGAGCGACTTGCCGTCGCGCGTGATGCCGACGCCGTCCTGGCGCAGGATCGTCTCGCCGCCGTCCGTGGGGCCGAAAACGTAGGGACCGTCGGGCATGTCGAGGGCGCGATTGCAATCGGTGACCAGGGCAAGGCGATCGGGCCCCTTGATCTTGTAGGCCAGCAGGAGCAACTCGCGCTGGAGATGTTTGCCGTCGGCGATCACCTCGGTGGTGAGATCGTCGAAGAAAAGTGTCGCCTCCATGACGCCGCCGCGCATGGGGTAGGTTTGTTCGATGCGCAGGCGGGCGCGATCGGACATGGCGCAGAAGAGATGATCGACATGGGTGACGCCCCAGGTCCGGGCGGCTTCCATCTGCTCGAAGGTTGCATGAGAATGCCCGGCGTTGCCTCCGATGCCTCGCGCCCGGCACGCGCGCAGGAACGCCTCGGCGCCGGGCAACTCCGGCGCGACCGTGGCGCGCGTGATGCAGTCGAAGCTAAGATATTGTTCGTATTCTGGTTCCAGCGGCGCCCTTACCGGGTCGCCCGGATGGCAACCGCGCATCTCCCGGGCGAAATACGGGCCATAGAAATGCGCGCCGAGAATTCGTGCGCCGCCCGTATCGCGATCCCGCAAGGCCCGGCAAACCTCCAGAAACGCGAGATGCTGCTCGTGCCGGGCCACGGTCGTGGTCGGCAGGAGGCTCGTCGTGCCGTGGCGAGCGTGGGCCACGCATACGGCGCGGAACGCTGCTTCCGTTCCGTCCATGAAGTCGTGCCCGGCGCCGCCGTGAACGTGGACATCGACAAACCCGGGCGACAGATAGCCACCCGCCAGATCGATCACCTCCGCGTCCGCCGGCGCGGCCCCGGCCCTGGCCTCGACCTGGTCGATCCGATCGCCCACCACCAGGACCTGGCCGAGGGGAAGTTCGCGATCCGCCAAAAGGATGGTGCCGTTCGTGAACAGGATTGGTTTCATGTTGCTGTTGTACGCCTGGACATTCGCCTCGCCTGGGGATATTCGGTGGTGTCTCACTTTGCTTCGGCGCATGGTAGACCTCACGCTTCGCGTGAGGAATTCCTCACGCGGAGCGTGAGGTCTACCATCAAACTGAGACACTACCGGATATTCCGTCGCCAAAATTGCTACAACGAACCTAAGCCGGCCGTGTTGAAAAGGGGTAAGCGAGTGCCCAGAACCCGAGTTCTCGCAAAGGCGCAAAGGACGCAAAGGAATCCAGGTGAGGGAACCCCCTGTAGTTGTTCCATCTTTGTACTCCTCGATCTTGTGTTCTCTTTTCTTTCTTTGCGTCCTTTGCGTTTTTGCGAGAAACAATCCTGCGGGGCTGGTAACTGCCGGCTGCGCGTTGATAGCTCGAATGCGGAGGCCTCACCATGTCCCTCACTGCCGACATACTCGACATGATCCGCGTTAAGCCGGGCAAGAAATTTCGGCTGAGGGACCACGACCCCGCCTGGGCGGGCGATCTGGAGGTGGCCAAGAAGGAGCGCAAGGCCTTTGCGGAAAAAACGTTCAGCGAGGACATCACCGCCCTGGCCGCCGCGCAGGACCTGCTCTACGCGGCCGACACCTATTCGATCCTGTTGATTTTTCAGGCCATGGACGCGGCAGGGAAGGACAGCACGATCAAGCACGTGATGTCCGGCGTCAATCCGCAAGGCTGCCAGGTGTTTTCGTTCAAGCACCCTTCCGCGGAGGAGTTGGATCACAACTTCATGTGGCGTTACGCCAAGGCGCTGCCCGAGCGCGGGCGGATCGGCATCTTCAATCGTTCCTACTACGAAGAAGTTCTGGTCGTCAAGGTTCACAAGGAAATCCTGGCGAACCAACGCATCCCGGACGCCAAACCGGGCAAGGAATTCTGGCAGGCCCGTTACGAGGACATTAACAACTTTGAGCGCCACCTCAGGCAGAACGGGACGGTCATCCTCAAGTTCTTCCTGCACCTCTCCAAGGCGGAGCAGTGTCAACGTTTCCTTGCGCGCCTGGACGATCCGACGAAGCACTGGAAATTTTCCGATTCCGATCTGAAGGAGCGCGGTTTCTGGGATGACTACATGGACGCCTACGAAACCTGTCTGAATGCGACAAGCACCGAATACGCCCCCTGGTACGTGATCCCCGCCGACAAGAAGTGGGTGAGTCGGGCGCTGGTGGCCCACATCGTGACCAGCGCGATCGAGCGCCTGGGCCTGAAATATCCCGAGGTGCCCGAAGCGAAACGGGAACAAATCAAGGCTGCGAAACAGCAACTGGAAGCGGAAGCCTGAACCAGTCGTTTGGCCGCGACCCGAAGGGGAGCGCGGCCACGGACCTCCTACCTATCGCTACGTGCGATTCGCCAGATGAAGCCCCAGTGCAACAAGGCGCCGAGCAGAACCGTCACATGGAAAAGCTCATGGGCATGAAGCCAGCCGGGGATGACGATTGGCCAGGACTGGAGGTCCAGGATGCCCCCGATGGAATAGACGAGCCCACCCAGAAGGAGTGGCCGGGCGTAGGTGAAGCCATGCCGGCGCGCCAGGAGGATGACGCCAAAAACTCCGAACCAACCCAGCGCGAGGTAGAGGAACAGGCCGAACCAGTCCGCCACTTGCTCGAAGAAAATGGTCTTGAGCGTGATGCCGAGGAGGGCCCCGGTCCAGATCAGAATCAGCGGGCCCCAGCGCAGCCAGCCCTGGAAGAGCAGGCCGTGAATCGGCGTGAACGTCCCGGCGACGAGCAGGAAGATCGCGCTGTGGTCGAGCCGTTCAAAGATCCGATGTGCCGACCCGCCGCGCACCGCCATATGAAAAAGACTGCTCATGGTGAACAGCAAGACGCATGAGGCAGCATAGACTCCAAGGAAAGCCAAACGGGTGCGATCACCGCGCCCGCGCTGAAGCAGAAAGGCGCCCAGGAATAAAAACAACACGGCCCCCGCCAGGTGACTGAGGGCGCTAAATGGCTCATGGCAGCCCGGGAAGTGGCACAGCTCGGGAATTCCCTGGGACGCGCTCGTAATGACGGGATCCATCAAGGCTACTCGCAAATACCTTTTTTTGGCGAATGTCGCGTTATTCTTTCAACAAGAACGCCAGCAAATCGCGCAACTCTTCCGGACGGCGCACGACGCCCGCGGGCATCGGCGATACGTTGACCAGGCGGCGTACCTCAATCTGCTTGACCGGAACGCTTGACCGCATCGCGTCTGGCAGAAGCACCTCGAGCTTTTCCGCCGTCTCGTTCACCACCAGGCCGGTCAGCACCTTACCCGATTTCAACTCGAGATACGTCGCCCTGAATACCGGCGAAATCTGTTTGCCTGGCAACAGGATCGATTCGACCAGGTAGGGAATCGTGAAGCGTTTCTTCGCGTCCGCCAGGCTCGGGCCTCCCGCGACGGCCGAAGTGCTGGAAATCCCGTGGCACTTGGCGCACGCCAGCGATTCAAAGAGCTGCCTGCCTTTCTTCGCATCCCCCTTTTTCACCGCTTCGTTCCAATCAACGGAAAGAAACTCCTTGCCGATGGCGACGTTCTTGTCGGCACTCTTCAAACGCTCGGCCAGCGTGGCAGTCGAGATTTTTTCGGGCAGCGTTGGCACGACCGGCAGGCGATGGCGCACATGAAGGTACATGGCACATTCGCCGGTCAGGTTGTTGACGCGAACGAGCAAGTCGTTACTGCCCGGCTGCAATTCGAGCGGGACGACATCCTGAAACGGCAGCGCGCCGCGACTGACGGCGTTGGTGAAGACGAGCGTCCCATTGTGCCAAACCTTCACCCCGTCGTCGGAACCCACCAGCAGGTGAACCTTCTGCCGGGTCGCGCTTTCGAGCCGAGTGTGGGCGTAGAACGATGATTGCTCGCACGGCCCAAAGACGTCGCTGAATACGTAATGACGTGAACCCGGCTTGACGACCTGCCAGCGCAGTTTTTTCCTTTCCGTGTAGTCGGCAGTCAAATCGATGGGCCCGCGTTCGGGCGCATGCACCTTCTTGAACCCGGCCTTGCCATCATGGAACGGTCCGATCGCCCAAACTTCCTTGATCGCCTGAATCGGCGCGGTCGCGAGTCGGCGGTCCTCGCTGGCAATCCGGATCTTCGCGACCTCCGGTTCGCTGCGCGGATCGTTGAGCAGGGAGAGGTAGAAGGCCGCTTGCAAGCGTATTGGTTCCTTGCGATCCTTGAGCATGAGCCGCAGACGCTTGAAGAGCAGTTCTTGCTCTTCGGAATGCATGTCGGCCTTCCAGTGTTCGGCGACGGTGTAGTTGCCCACGCGCCCGTGCTTGCGGAGATCGACCTTGCCGTCGGCGTATTCGATGACGTAGGCCGACTCCTCGCGCAGCCTGGCGAGCGGCAGGTTGGAAGGGAGTTTTTTGTCAATGGGCGGAATAGTCAAACGCGAGCCGATGGCCAGGACGCCCGCCAGGCGCAGCGGTTCGTCGACGCTTTCGCACAGGGCTTCGAGTTGCTGGCGCGTCGCCTTCTTCGCAAGCAGGAGCGTGGCGGCCTGGCGCAAATAGGTGTCCTTGCTGCACGCGGGGCCGCGCTCGATGGCCAGGCGAATCGCCGCGTTCCAGGCAATCTTCGGTGAGAAAAACGCCGACACGGCGGCATGTTGCACTTGAAGGTTCTTGTCATGCAGCGCCTTGTTGAAAAGCGTTTCGCCGCGCATTTGTTCGGGGAATTCGGTCAGGGCGCGGATGGTTTGCGCGCGAATTCTGGGATCGGCATCCCCGAGCAACCCCAGCAGATGCAAACTTCCCTGCTGGCTCCGGGCAGCCAGCCAGATCAGCGAATGCAGCGCGGGGTCACTCGGCCTGGCATCGAAGAGGCGTTTGTTCGCCTGCTTCAAAAGATCGCCGCCGCGGCGCGTTAGCTCGATATGGGCGCGATAGCGTCGCTGCCAGGACGAATCGCTCAGTTCCTGCCAGAGCTTGGCCGGGGGAGCCGTGACGGCATCGTAGGCGGCGAAGGGATGCGACTTCGGATCGTCCTTTCTGGTTATCATCACGAGATCGCTCTTGTAGATCGGCGAACCCTCGTTGTGAGCCATGTGGGCGATCGTCGCGAAGATGCGCCCGCCGCGCCCAACCGAAACGCCCACCGGACGCACCAGGTTTTTCCCCTGCAATAACCCATGCTCCGTCGCCTTGAAGCTCGCACCGCGAGGCTCCAGCGGGTAGCGCGTCAGCGCGCGAATGCCCCAGCGCGCGATCAGAAGATTGTGTCGGTATTTCTCCGGTAAGAATGTTTCATCATAATAACTTTGACCTACTGGCACCGCCCGCCCCATGCCGTCGAACATCGTTTGCAAAAGGTCGGCCCGGTCGGGCGCCTTGTGGACCATCCAACCGCGCGGCCAACTGAAATAGGCGTGCGGCGTCACATGCACAAGCCGGCCGGGAACGTAAAGAGCCGGCAGCCCTTCATGGTCATTGTCGTTGCTGAACAGGTTCCAGTGCCTGTCGAATGCCAGGCCGCACGAATTGCGCAAACCGCGCGCGACAACCTGAAACCCCGACCCATCCGGCTTGCAGCGAAACACCCCGCCGACCCCGTTGTACGGAATCTTGCTCCCCTCTCCCCTTGTGGGAGAGGGGCCGGGGGTGAGGGGTTGCGATGGTCGCCAGGGTTGCGAGAAAAACGTCCAGTGCCCCCAGTGGTCGGGCCGATTGAAGTCGCCGTAATACCAGAGCGGATCCCCCATCGAGATGTAAAGATCGCCCTCAGGTCCCCACGCCAGCGAATGAAAACATTGATGCACGTGCCCCAGCGGCACGCCCCAGATCAGCTTCCTGGGCCGCAAGTTTTCACGCTTGCTCACCGCATCGGGAAAAAGGTAAAGCGCGCTAAGAGTTAATACGTACAGGTCGTTGCCGCGGATTTCGATGTCATAGACCCACGAATGGGCCGGAAAACGATACAGCAGCTTGCGCGGCTGATACCCACCTTGAGCGTTCGGCTCATAAACGAACAACCCCTCGCGCCCGCCGACGAACAGCCGGCCCATCGTGTCGACGCGCACCGAGAGAAACGATTCCTTCGCATCGGAGTCAATCGGCACGATCCTCAGCCCGGCATCGACCGACGCATCCGGCTGCGCGGACACGGGAGGCGCCCAGACAACGGCGGCGATCAGACCAACCAGAAACCAACGCACGATCATTCTCGCTCTTCTCAAATGCATCAAGCACCACGGGGGGACGCGGGGACATACCAACGGGATGTCGGCACGCCTCCCGCCTGAATTCTTCGTTGCAACGAGGCCAAGATCAACGAACTGCATTCTATATCTTGTATTCCCCCGTGTTCCCCGTGTCCCCCGTGGTTCCTTGGGATTGGGAATCCGCTTGATGGCCAAATGCAGGGTAGCGCACAATACTAACCTTTGGCCAGGAGACGATCAACCCGGGAGACGCCGATGACGCGTTTGAATCCGTTCGCGCTGGGGCGCATGAAGCTGTCGAAGCTGTGGGAAGCGGCCATCGATGGGCATGTCGTGTCGTTGGCGTGGTCCGACCCGCTGGGGCTGATCGCGGCAGCGTCGGCGGACGGGCCGATCGCGCTCTTCGATGCCGCCACCGGGCAACCACGCTGCAATCTGCCGGGCCACGGCTTCGGCACGGCGCAGGTCGCCTGGTCGCCGGACTCCCCCTCACCCCCGCCCCTCTCCCGCGAGGGGAGAGGGGGGAACCTGCTCGCCTCCGCGGGGCAGGATGGCAAGGTACGCCTGTGGGACCCCGTCACCGGCACGCAAACACGCGAGATGCCCGCCGGCGCCGCCTGGGTCGAACGCGTCGCCTGGTGCCCCAACGCCTCCGGCATCCTGGCGTCCGCGGCCGGCAAGAAGCTCCGACTGTGGAATGCCGCCGGCGAACTCCTGTGCGAATATCCCGATCATCCCAGCACCATCACCGACCTCCAGTGGAATCCCAAAGAGCCAATCCTCGCATCCGCCGCCTACGGCAAGCTTTCTCTTTGGCCTCTCCCCCCCGTAGGTCAGGCTTTCCAGCCTGACCCAGGCGCCAAGAGTGTCAAGAGCGTCAGGCTGGAAAGCCTGACCTACGGGCGCGGAGAAATCAAGGCCGTGCGCGAGTTCGCCTGGCAAGGCTCGATGCTCGCGCTGGCCTGGAGCCCTGATGCGAAGTATATCGCTGCGGGCGGCCAGGATGCCACGGTTCATTTCTGGAACTTGTCCACCGGCGACGATTTGCAGATGGCCGGCTACCCACGCAAGGTCCGCGAACTCGCCTGGGACGCATCGAGCCGCTGGCTCGCCACCGGCGGAGCGGACGTGGTTTGCGTCTGGGATTTCGCCGGCAAAGGCCCCGCCGGGACGACACCGATCCAGCTCGAAAGTCACAAATCGAGCATCACCTGTCTGACCTATCAACCCAAGGGCGACCTACTCGCCTCCGGCGGCGAAGACGGCCAGGTCGCGCTGTGGCGACCCCACAAACAGCGCGGCGTGCTGGCAATCGCCAAGCACGACGCGGAGGTGTCGCAACTCGCCTGGTCCACGGACAACCGCCGCCTGGCGGTCGGAACCGCGAACGGCGGCATCGTGCTTTATGGGACGAACTAAGTGGTCCGTTTCACAAATAACGTCGTGGTTAGTTTAGACTTTTGGTATAAGGAGGTGAACCCCCAGAAAAAAACCCGGCAAGGAAAGGAAGCCGCTATGCCAGGTCCACTGCCGACTCCTTGTACCTTCCCCG
>JACPPF010000154.1 GCA_016191165.1 Planctomycetota bacterium | reverse complement strand
CGCATCATGGTCTCCTTGGGTTGGGCGGGCTTGATCCCGCACACATTTGGGACGAGAACTCGTCGCTGGGTGTCTCGATCCCTTATACCAACTTGGGACAGGTTTCCGCCCATCCCAACGAGGCCATGAACAGTATCAATCAGTTGCACCTGACTGCGGCGGCATTACGTGAAATCAGGGTTCAAAGTCTCACCAGCCGCCGCAGCAGGTGAACTTGTGCGTTCGACAAACCAAACTGTTTGCTCCCTCGTCAGAGGGTGGGGGGGCGTATCCTGGAGTAAGGAGGGGACAGCAATGTGGCGTTACGTGATTTTGGCATCACTCGTCGGCCTCGTCGCGGCAGGGGCGATTCTGCTTCCGGCTCCGCCGGGGCGGGCCGACCCCGTCCCCGACCCCGTCGGGGAGAGGCAGCCGGTGCAACTGCCGGCCGACCACCCGCTGTCCAAGCTGAAGGCGGGGATGACGCAACAGGCCGTGGAGAAGATTCTGGGGAAGCCGGACCGGCTAACCGACGGCGGCGTGATCGGCGCGGACGGCACGCGGTTCGCCACCTACTACCTGGAGATTCCGAAGTACCCCGGCAAGCAACTGATGACGGTCCACTACCGGCAGGACAAGGGCGCGTGGGTGTTCTCCGAGTGGCGCGGCCCCGCACGCTGATTCTTCCCCTTTTTCTTGAAGTTTTTTTCAGGGGCACTTCGCAGGCTTGATGAGTCGCGAAGCGACGATGCTCTTGTGGCGCCGCGAGGTTCGGTTGTTGCGGTTGTCGCTGGTGCGGCCAGCGGCACCAGGCGGAGAAAAAGGGTCGGGGGTCATTGAGTTTGCTAGAATTGGTGATATGAAAAAATCGTTGAATAAATATTGACCCCCGACCCCTTTTATTCCCCTCGCACAACGCGCCGGTTCCGCTGGCTTGATCTGGGCACAGGCCGACGCGGTCAGCGCCAAACGCGGCAGCAACAACCTTCGCGCCAAACGCAAACGCGCCTCACGCTGCCGCCTGGCGAGTAACGCGATCGTGTTTCTCTTTCGGGATGTGCTGGGGCGGGGCCGTTTCGCAGTCGGTTGACTGCGCCGCCGGCACTTCTGGATACCCCCCGCGCCCCGTGAGAAGTCCTCAGAAAAATGAACGCAAGGCACGTTCATCCAATAGGTTATGGCGATGGAAGGACTTCTCACGTCAGGCCGGATGCGGCGACGTTTGGGTGGTGTCTCACTTTGCTTCGGCGCATGGTAGACCTCACGCTCCGCGTGAGGAATTCCTCACGCGGAGCGTGAGGTCTGCCATCAAACTGAGACACTACCGACGTTTGGGTCACATCATTGCCGCCTGCACCGCGGCTTCCATCTGTTGCAGGTTGTGCGGGAAGCGGCCGAGGATCGATTGCAACCGCTCGTACGCGGAGCCGCCGGTGGTGGGCCAGCTGGTCAGCCAGTCGGCCATGGGAGTGGAGATGTGCTGGGCGACCAGGGCCTGCTGGCGGGCTCGGGTTTGTTCGCGGTGGAAATCGACGTACTGGCTGCCGAAGAATTCCGTCAGCATCTGGATGACCGACGCCGAAAGCGGAGCCATCGCCAAACTGGCTGCGACGAACGGGAGCGCCAGACCGCCGGAGTAGAGGATCGCGCCTCCAGACACCAGAATGGTCGTGACCTCGGCCGTGAACTTGCCGCCGCGGATGGCGTTGAGGGCGAGCGGGTTTTTCTCGAGGTCTTCGTAGATCTTGCGGGCGGTGCGTTCGACCTCGTCGCCGAGGCTGAGCTGGAAGCCGCGGAAGGATTCGTTGAAGCGGTCCTTGATGGTGTTGCCCAGGCCGGCGCTGAAGCCGTGCTGAACGTGTTCCCAGAGGGGATGCTTGCCCGTCTGGCTGGCGGCTTCCTTGCGCAGGTGGTCGATCCAGCCGGCGAGGCCGTTTTCCAGCACCTGGCGCTCCGGCATGCTCGACGCCTCGGGCCGGGCGAAGGCGGAGGCGAAGAGCTTCTTGGTCCACGTGTAGGGCCAGCGCAGCACGTCCATCGTCAGGCTGGCGAAGCGGCCGACGCCGGGGAGCTCCAGTAGCTCCAGGAGACGCACCAGGGCTTCATCGAAGCGGCGAAAGCGCTCGGTGGTCAAGAACTCGCGGCGGTAGCGGTTGTCAAATTCCATCTGCCCCTCGCGCACGCGCTGCCGCCAGCCTTCGAGCGCGAGGAGGTCGTCGCGGGCCACGCCGAGCAGGTGTTGCTGATGACTCATCAGGTAGGAAGTCGCGGAACGGACGGTGCGCTGGCGGGCGGCCTGCACTGGTTCACCCAGGACAAAGATCTGATTGACGATCGGCACCCGATACACCGGCGCGTTGCGGCACGGATCGACAACCTGCGCCGGGGTCAGGTGTGGAACCGTCAGCGTGGCGACGGCGCGGGCCGGCATCTTGTCGAGCACCTCGCGCTGGAAGTGGGCGACAAACGCCGGGGCGTCGGCCTCGCGCATCTTCATCAGCGATACCACGACCATCTTGCCCGAGCGCAGGAGCAAGCGCAAGAACTGCGTGGGCACCTCGTCGTTGTAGCGCTCATCGGACGCGACGAAGACGATGACGTCCGCCAACGCCGTCACTTCAAGCAGACGGGGCACGTAGCCGGTCGCGGCCCAGGTGGTCATGTCGGGGCAGTCCCATACCAGGAACTTGTCGAGCACGCCGAACTGGCCTGCTTCCTCACTGACGCGACGGACTTGATACACGTCCGCGTCGAGGCTTGATGGCTCGGGCTTGCTGAGCCGTTGCATGGTGCCGAGGAAGCCAAGGCTCGACGGCCAGTTGACGGCGCCAGACGCGGGCGCATAGGCGACGGGATGGCGCGTGAAGCCGGCCTGCGGGTTGGACTCGGCCAGGACGGCGCCGCACAGCATGTTCGCGATTGTGCTCTTGCCCGCGCCGGCGCCGCCGACGACGGCGACGTGCAAGGGCAATGCGGCGTGCCCTTCGAGAAAAGGCCCGACCACGTTGCGCACCAGCGCGCCGGCGTAATGGAGTTCCGCGGCCTGGGCGACGTGCAACGGCTGAGTCCGCGCATGTTGCTCCAGCCAGCCGAGATCGTCGGCCAACTGACCGATCAGCGTACGAAGGGCGGCTTGATCCATGATGAGCCTTTGTGATTCGGGCGAGTAATCCCGGGGGTTCGTTGCCCTCACCCCCGGGCTTGCCGATCGATGCGGAACGCGTCCATCGGCATGGTGAGCGGTTTGCCGAGCAGCATCTCCGTCAGAAGCTGCGCCGTGCCAGGCGAGAGCTGGATGCCGGCGCGAAAGTGGCCCGCGCCGACGTACAAATTCTCGATCCCAGGCACGGGGCCAATGAACGGCACGCCATCTGGACTGCCGGGCCTGAGGCCTGCCCAGGTTTTCTCGAGGGTCGCGCCAGCCAGCGCGGGCACGAGCGTCAGGCCGAGCTCGAGCAGTGCGCCGATGCCGGCCGCAGTGGTCGCCTTGTCGTAGCCGACCTGTTCCTCGGTCGAGCCGATCAGCACCAGGCCATCTTGTCTGGGTACGAGGTAGCGCGAACCCGAAAGCAGGATGTGCTGAAACAACCTCTTGCCGGGATTGAGCAGCGCGATCTGCCCGCGCACCGGCGGCACGTTCAATCGCTGGCCGAGCGGTTCGAGCAAACGCCCCGTCCAGGCGCCGGCGGTCACGAGCACGGCGCTTCCTGTTAGTTCTTCGTCACTGAGCCGAACTCCTTTGGCACGGCTCGAAACCACGCTGATGTCGAGGACCGCCGCATCCTGGTGAATGACCACGTTGCCCAGGTCCAGACATGCGGCCCGCAGCGCTTGCAGATGGCGCGGATTGCGAACCTGGGCCATGCACGGGATGTGAATCGCGCGACCAAGGCCCGCTGAAAGGGCTGGCTCGAGCGTGCGAGCGTCGGCCGCGGAGATCGTGTCGATCTGAACGCCGAGGCCGTACCATTCCTCCGAATCGGCGTGGGCGGAGTTGTTGATCAACTCAAGTCCGCCCGAGCGCATGAAGCCGTTGTCGATGCCGGTGCGCGCCAACAGCTCGCGTGAAAGATCGGGAAAGAGCGAAACGCTCAGGGCGCGCAGGCGATCGAGCGGATACTGCGCATGTTCGAGATCACTGGGCGGGATGATGCCGGCGCCGGCCCAGGACGCTTCCATGCCGGTCTTTCCCTGCTCGCACAAGATCACGGATGCACCGGCCTTGCCGAGGAAAAAAGCGGTCGTCAAGCCAATGACGCCGCCGCCGACCACGATAACGTCCGCGCTGTGCCGCATGGTGTTTTTATATGAATGAATCGCGTGAGAGCGTGGTCCGCGAATTGGACGAACGATTTCCGTTTTTTCCTCGACGGATACCCTACTGGGTTAGTAGACTATCATTTCCCACACGTTGGTTCCGCAACATTTTTTTCGGGAGGTCGTTTCGATGAAGGCTCTCCGTTTCGTTCTGATCGGCGCGCTGGTGGTTGTCGCGTCCGCTGTGCCGGCGCTGGCGCAGCGTGTCAAGGTGCAACGAGTCAAAAACGTGCAGCGCGTGCAGGTTCAGCCAAGGCCCATTCAGCGGCTTGGCGGCGCGGTCCTCTTGACGCCGGAGGCGATTGAGAAACTCAAGCTCACCGCCGAGCAAAAGGACAAGTACGCCAAGATCGACGAAAAATTCAAGGACGCGACGAAGGCAGCGCAGGACGCGTTTCGCACGGCCATCCAGGGCGTCCGCGATCGGGAGAAATACAAGGAAGCCAATGCAAAGCTACAGGAAGATACGAAGAAGGCGCGTGACGACGGTTTCGCCAAGACCGAGGCGATCCTCACCGCCGAGCAGAAGACGGTCTTGGCGCAGGTCAAGCAACTGCAACCCCGGCCTGGCGTGATTCGGCCAATTCAACCGATCGGCGGGGCGCAGATCGGTCAGGTTCTTCCCATCGGTTTGCAAAATCGGCTCAACCTGACGGATGACCAGAAGAAGGCACTCGAAAAGATTCAGAAAGAAACCGAGGCCAAGTTGATGAAGGTGCTAACCGACGAGCAGAAAAAACAGCTCGAGCAATTCAAGCGAGGCATCCTCATCCGCCCGCGGCCCATTCAGCCGGGGCCGAACCCGCGCATTCTGCCCGTGCGGCCGAACCTGCGCCCGCAGCCTGCGCCGGATGTAAAGAAAGATTGACGCAGTTACCGAAAACGTTTAGCCGCGACGCGCAGCGGAGCGCGGCGCCTGGTGCCGCGCTCCGCGTCGCGGCCAAACCAACCGCTACAACCAGCGCAGGCGTCAAGGTGGGAATGCTGGCGGTTCTGCGGAATCGTGTTAAGTCTCGCCTGCCGTTTGCCGATGATAGGAATGTTGCCAAGGGGTGGTCCGACCCAAAACAACCAGGCAGGAAGCCTACTCACCCTTGCCGAATGAGAAGTTTGAGTTGACCACATCCTGAGGAGCAACGGCGATGCAAGGTTGCATCGCCGTTGTCTTTTGATGACGACGCACTTCCCGCCCGGTCCCGCACCGCGCCGATTTCCGAAATATTCTGTACGCCCCATGAATTGACAAATCCTCATTAACGACCCGCGACGGTAAGGGAGCGTTGGGTTGATTTCCGCTCCCTTGCGGTCGCGGCTCGTAACAACTGTGCTAATCTCGAGCGCGTGCGATATAATGACAGGGGTCAGCGACGCCTCGCGAAAGCGTCGCCGGCCCAAACCGCACTTTTGGGGGACCCAGGCGATGAAGGAACCCGCAGCGGTGATTGAATATGGCGTGCCGATCGACCCCAGGATCATGATCGAGCCGCCCGACCCGGCCACGCTGGAGCTGGAGCCTGGCCATCCGGGTTTGGGCGACGCCGGTTACGTGCGGCGTCGCATGGAACTTTTCATGCAGTGCCGACGGCATCGGCTCGAAAATCTTGGCCCGCCGTTGATTGAATACACATCAGAAGAAAATCGTATCTGGCGCGAGGTCAGTCCAAAGCTGGATGAATTGCACCGCCAGCACGCCTGTTCGATTTACCTTGACGCCAAGGACGCGCTTGGCATCAGCGCGACGGAGATTCCGCAACTTCGGTTGTTGAGCGATCGCCTGGAGCGCGAAACGCAGATGCACCTCGTTCCCGCCGAGGGGCCGCTCGCCTATCGCACCTTTTACTCCTACATCGCCAAGCGCGGCTTTCCCGTGACCCAGTTCATACGCCACGGTTCTCATCCGGAGTTCACGCCGGAGCCGGACATGATCCACGACTGCCTGGGCCACGTCCCGCCGTTGATGAACCGCGATTATGCCGAGGTGCTGACCTTGATCGGCAAGGCCGCGTTCACGTCGCCGGACCCGCTTCAGGTGCTGGCGCTTAAACGTTTCTCGTGGTTTTCGATTGAGTTTGGCCTGATCGAGGAAGCGGGCGAGACGAAGGTATTCGGAGCGGGCATCCTGTCTTCGACCGGCGAAATCCCGTTTTCGCTTTTTTCGCGCGAAGTGAAGCGCCGCCCGTTCGTGACCGACGAGGTGATCGAGACCGATTACGACCCATCGCGCATGCAGGACCAGCTGTTCATCATCCCGTCGTTCGTCTGGCTGCGCCGCGAGATCGAGGGCCTGGTGCGACGCATGGGAATCGCGGTGTGATGGCCCGCCGGGAAAAAAGTTACCCTCTCACCGACGTTGAAACCCACGGTTCCTTTCATGACCCTCGCCATCGAAACCCACGGACTCTCCCGCTACTTCGACGACTTCTGCGCCGTCGCCGGCATCGACCTCAAGGTCGAGCGCGGCACCTTCTACGGGTTCCTCGGGCCCAACGGGGCCGGGAAATCGACCACCATCAAAATGCTCACCGGCTTGCTCGCGCCGACAAAAGGCGAGATGTTCGTGCTGGGCAAGAACATGTCGGACCAGCGCGAGGCGCTCGAAGCGAAGGCCAAGGTCGGCGTCATTCCCGAGGACCTCGCACTCTTCGACAACCTGACCGCGCGCGAGTATCTCACCTTCGTCGGCCGGATGTATCGCGTGCCCAAGGAAACCATTCGCAGCCGCATCGATGAGCTGCTGCCGCTCCTGGGTCTGGAGAGCGACGAGAAGAAATTCACGCTCGAATATTCGCACGGCATGAAGAAGAAGCTGGCGCTGGCGGCGGCGGTTTTGCCGAACCCGGACCTGCTGTTTCTGGATGAGCCATTCGAGGGAGTCGATGCGGTGACGTCGCGCGTCATTCGCGATTTGCTGGCTCACTACGTGGCGCGCGGGTCCACCGTGTTTCTGACGTCCCATGTGCTGGAGATCGTCGAGAAACTCTGTACACACGTTGGCATCATCGTGAAGGGCGAGCTGGTTGAACAGGCGTCGCTCGATGCCCTGCGGCAAGGCATTTCGCTGGAAGAGCGCTTCCTCGAGAAAGCCGGCGCCGACGCCGAGCCGGTGCAAAAACTGCGCTGGCTTGAGGAGGGCACGGCGTGAACTGGCATCACTTCCGCACCTTCGTCTGGCTGCGCTGGCGGCTGTTCGTCAACCAGATGGCGCGCGGCGGGATCGCGAACACGATCATCCTCGCCATCCTCGGCTCCGGCGTCGTCATGCTGTCGTTGGTGCTTCTGGTCGGCTCGTTTCTGATCGGGTTCCTGGCCCTCCCGAAGGCGCCGCCCCTGGCGCTGCTCCTGGTGTGGGACGGGGTGGTCGTCGTCTTCATCCTCAGCTGGTGCGCGGGCCTGATGGCGGAACTCCAGCGCAGCGAGGCGTTCGCTCTCGACAAGTTCATGCACCTGCCCGTGTCGCTCGCCAGCGCATTTCTACTCAACTACTTCAGTTCGCTGGTCAGCCTGACCATGCTGCTGTTCGCGCCGGTGCTGGTCGGACTTTCGCTCGGCCTGACGTTTGGCAAAAGCCCCGTTCTGGTCGTGCAACTGCCGCTGGCGATATCGTTCGTGTTCATGGCGACGGCGCTGACCTATCACTTTCAGGGCTGGCTGGCGTCCCTGATGGTCAACAAGCGGCGGCGGCGCACGATCATCGTGGTTGTGACGCTGGTGTTCGTGCTCATCTTTCAAGTCCCGAACTTGATCAACATCTATCAGCCGTGGAAGGGCCTGGAAGGCGAGCAGATGCAAAAAGAAAGCGCCGAGCTGACGCGCGCGCTCAATGCGAAGGAGATCACCAAGGATGAATTCAAGAAGCGCCAGCATGAAATTCTGCGCGACAGCGTGGCGCGGACCCGGAAGTTCTGGCGTGATGCGGAGGAATGGGCCTGGATCGCCAACGTCGCCCTGCCGCCCGGATGGGTCGCGATTGGCGCCTCGTCGGCCGCGGAGGGAAACCCGTTGCCGGGACTGCTGGCGATGTTCGGCTTCGCCGCCCTTGGCGCGGCGAGCCTCTGGCGCGCTTATCGCACGACCCTCAGGATTTATTCCGGCCAATTTACCGCGGGAGGCAGAACGCCGACCCCGGTCGCAGCGCCGAACGCGCGGGCGCCCGCGCTGCCGGGGACGCGCGACGTTGGCCTGGTCGGCTGGACGCTGCCGTGGATTTCCGACGAGGCTGCCGCCATCGCCCTGGCCGGGTTTCAGTCCCTCGTGCGCGCGCCCGAGGTGAAGATGCTGCTGCTCTCGCCGATCATCATGCTGGTGATCTTCGGAGGCTTGCTCCTCCGAGGAGGCGTGTCGGAGGCGCCGGACATGGTGCGACCGTTGATCTCCTTCGGCGCCATTGCGATGATGCTCTTCACGATGGGTCAGCTGGCCGGGAACCAGTTTGGCTACGACCGGGGCGGCTTCAAGAACTTCGTCCTCAGCCCCGCCCCGCGTCGCGAGATTCTCCTGGGCAAGAACCTTGCCCTGGCGCCATTGGTCTTCGGCCTGGCGACGCCCTTAATCATCCTGGCCCAGGTTTTCCTGCCGACCTCGATTGACTTGATGGTGGCAATACCGTTTCAGTTCGTGACCATGTTCCTCATCTACTGCATGTTGGCGAATCTGCTGTCGATGTTCGCGCCGATGCCGATCGCGTCCGGGTCGATGAAGCCGAAAAGTCCGCGGATGATCCCGTTCCTCTTGACGATGCTCTTCGTGTTCACCTTGCCGATGGCGCAGGGACCGACGCTTCTGCCACTGGGAATCGAGGCGGCGCTGGCGGCGCTGGACTCGACGTACGGAATTCCGATTTGTCTGCTTTTGACCGTCCTGGAATGTGCGATTGTCGTCTTTCTTTACCGGCTCGTCATTACGTGGCAAGGCTGGCTGCTCCAGTCGCGCGAGCTGCGCATCCTCGAAGTGGTGGCGGCGAAGGCGGAGTGACGCGCGGAACAGGTGGGAGGCCGATTCAGGGTCGGGTTGGATAAACAAAATCGAATTGCGGCGAGCCCGTGAAATACCAGAGCACGATGAAATGATGCGCCAGATCCGAAAAGATCAGGCCGATGGCGATGATCCACACCGCATGACGAAGTCCGAGCGGGAAGCACCAGGCGAGCGGCACGAGCAACAGCCCGATGTAGCCGTGATGCACGCGCAAGCCCAGGGTGAACGCGCCGAGGGCGGCGGTGTCGCGCGTGGACTGGAGCGCGAAGCCGAAACGCAGGATCACGGTGATGGTTTCGATGACGATGGCGAGTAGAAGGCCCGAGGCCAGGATTTGGCGGCGGCTCATTGCCGCACAGAGAGTGAGCAGTTTCTTTGGCATGTTTTTGCTGGCGCTGATCCCAGGGGTTCGCGGCGCTCACCCCTGGGCTTGCGGGGAAATCCTAGGCTTCCCAGTAGCGGGGCAGGCCGGCGGCGATCATCAGGGCGCGTTTGACGGCGACTTCGACGAGGCGGACCTTGTAGCCGTTCTGGCTCAACGGCTTGGCGCCCTCGGCGGCGGCGCGGCCGGCGGCGGTTGCGGCGACGGCGGTGATGGCGCGATTCTCGACCGCCCGACCGGCGGCCTCGGCGATCATCGGCGTCGGCGCCACGTGCGACAGGACGATGCGCACTCCCGTCGCCTTTTCGCCATTCCGCCCGGCGCTGAACGCGACGGCGCACTGCACGATCGGCCAATCGGACGACTGTTTCTGCCGAACCTCGTAAGCGGCATTCGTCAGCCCGCGCACGGGGATGGTCACGCTGGTGATCAGTTCGTTGGCCGCCAGGGTGTGTTCGCGTTCGTTGGCGGCGGCGGGGGCGCGATAGAACTTGGCCAGTTCGACGGTGCGGCGCCGATTTTGCGGTCCGAGGATTTCCGCGCTTGCGCCCAGGGCGATCAGTCCAGTGGCCAGCGTGGACGGCGAGGCGATGACGCAGCGATGGTTGGCGGTGAAGATGGCGTGGTACTTGTTCTCGCCCTCGATGGCCGAGCAGCGGTTGCCGCCGCGCAGAAGGCAGGGGGAGTGTTCATCGCGGAAATACCAGCAGCGGTTGCGCTGGCACAGGTTGCCGCCGAGGGTGCCCATGTTGCGAATTTGCGGACCGCCGATCTCGCCCGCCGCGGAAGCGAGGGCGGGAAACAGGCGGGATAGCTGGACATGCCCCGCGATGGCGGCGAGCGTGACGCCGGCGCCGATGGTCACGCTGCGCTGGCCAATGGTGATCGTGTTCAGCCCGGCGATGCCGTTGAGGCTGACCACCCGGGCCGGCTGGGCGATGTAATCTTTTTGCAGGGAGAGCAGGTCGGTGCCTCCCGCGAGCATCTCGGTGTTGCCAAAGCGCGCTTCAAGAAGCGCGACCGCTTGCTCGGCGGTGGTGGGGCGGTAGTAGGTGAAGTTCTTCATATTGGACAATCTCCGGTGATTTTTATTGTTTAGCCGCGGAGCTTGCTCCGCGCGGGGCCAGCCCCGCGGCTAAATGTCAACTACCCATTACCAGCCCGCCGGTTGGCCAGGGCCGCCAGGACGCGTTCGGGCGTATAGGGGGCGATGGGCACACGGACGCCGGTGGCGTTGAAGATGGCATTGCCGACGGCGGCGGCGGTCGCGATGGTCGGCGGTTCGCCGATGCCGATCACGCCGCGCTCCGGCATGTCGTGCATGTGCACCTTGATCGAAGGCATATCGGCGATGCCCGCCAGCTTGTAGAACTCCATGTTCGGATTGACCTGTCGTCCCGTGGCCCGGTCGTAGATGCACTCCTCGTAGAGGGCGTAGTTGAGGCCCATGATGACGCCCCCGGCGACCTGCGATTCGCACGCCAGCTTGTTGATGATGAGTCCGCAATCCTGGACGGCCCAGAAGCGGCTGCACTTGACGACGCCGGTCTCGGTATCGACCTTGACCTCGGCAATTTGCACGCCGCCGACGCCCTGATTGCTCAGGCGCGTCGTCCATTCCTCGCGCAGCTTGGCGTTGCCCTGCAATTCCTTTTGCGTCGGCCAGTCTCCGTTGCCCTGAATGCTGGCGACGTTGAGCATGCCGCACGCCTGGCGGAAAGGGATGCGCTGATTGTTGGCCATGTTGACGACGACGCCCGGCGCGATCGAGAGTTGATTGCGCTGCACGTTGAGCCGGCCTGCCAGCGACGTGAGGAAGGCGTCGCGTGCCGTCTCGGCGGCTTTGAGGATCGCGGGCGACGTGCCCGGGCAAGTGGTCGAACCGCCCGAGGGGGTCGAGGGGCCGAAGGAACTATCGCCCAGGTTGACGGTGATGTCGGTTGGTTGCAGGCCGAGGATCTCGGCAACGATGATGGCGGTAACGGTGCGCTGAGCGGTTCCGAGGTCCTGGGAGGAGGATTGGGCAACGACCGTGCCGTTCTGATTGATGGTGACGCGCGTCGGGTTGGGTCCACGGCCGCCGCCGCCCCAGGTGTGGAGCGCCATGCCCAGGCCGGTCTTGACGACGCCCTTGCCGCCTTGCCCCGGCGCATGCCAGGCGCGGTCCCAGCCACACATCTTGCGGATGATTTCGATTTCGGTGCGATAGATGGTGGCGCGCTGGCCGACGAAGGTGCGCGGGTTGGCCTGGGCCTCGGCCTGATCGTTGGGGGGGAGGTTGGCGAGGCGCAGGGTCATCGGGTTGATATTGAGCCGGGCTGCCAGGTCGTCGATCGCCAGTTCGGTCAAGATGCTGTTTTGCGGATGATTGGGAGCGCGCATGGCCCGTGCGATCTGAATGTTGGTGCGCGCGACGCGATGCCGGCGCTTGATGTTGGGAATGGCGGGGCCATAGACATAGGGAAGGATCGCGAAGCTGACGGTGGCGCCGCGGCTGATACCGCCGGTGCCGTGGCATTCGACTTCGTAGGCCCGGATTTGTCCTTCCTTGGTCGCGCCGATCTTGACGTTCCCGTAGGCCGAGGGGCGAATGCCTCCCACGGTCACTTCCTCGGCTCGGTCCAGCATCAATTTGACGGCCTGGCGCGTGGTGCGCGCCAACTCGGCGGCGGCGATGCCCTGAATGTCAGGCCCGAACTTGCTGCCGAACCCGCCGCCCATGTAGTTGGTGATGCATTTCACTTGCCCTGGTTTGAGCTTGAAGTGAACGCGCAACCCTTCCGCCGTGTTGGGGACGGCTTGCGTGGAGGCCCACACCGTCAAGTTTTCCTGCTTGGCATCCCATTCGGCGACCAGGCCGTGGGATTCCAGGCACTGGTGGGAAATGACGCCGACGCCATAGTCGGCCTGATGCGTCGCCGCCAGACCATTGAAGGCGTTTTCAAAGTTGTCGGTGCTGAAATCGCCGGCGGCGTTGATGTTGTTGCCGCCCGGGCCGCCGGTGGTGTTGGTCTTGGAGCGCAAGGCGTCGTCTTCTCGGACAGCGTGCGGTTGCACCGTGTACTCGATGCGCACGGCGCGAACGCAATCTTCCAGATGCTCCTCGGTGTCGGCCGCGATGGCGAGGATTTCGTCTCCCGCGAAGAACACCGACGCGCCGGCCTTCTTGATCTGGTAGAGGGCGCGATAGCCCGCTACCTTTTCCGCGGCAGCGGTGTCGATGCTCTTGATCGTGGCGTGTGCGTGCGGGGAGCGGATCACTTTCGCAAAGAGCATGCGCGGGCGTTTGATGTCGAAGGCATATTTCGCGCGGCCCGTCGCCTTCTCGACGCCGTCGAGCCGCTGAATCTTGGTGCCGATCAATCGGCGCGTGGTTGGCCATGGCATGGTAAAATCCTCTTGTTTAGCCGCTCGCCTTGGGCGAGCGGTATTGGCTTGATCGCGCTCGCCCGAAGCGAGCGGCTAAACAATCATGTTCGTTTCTGATTGCAAAGCGCGTAGATGGCATCGCGCATTTGTTCGTAGGTGCCGCAGCGGCAGATGTTGCCTTGCAGGCCCTTCTCGATCTGGGCCGGGGTCGCTTGCGGATTGTCTTGCAGCACCGTCTTCATGGCGACGACGAAGCCTGGCGTGCAGAAGCCGCACTGCTGGGCATCGGCGCGGACGAACGCCGCGGGCACGGCGTCGGGCTTGCCCTCGTTGAACAGGCTCTCGGCCGTGCGAATCTGCTTGCCTTGCGCCTCGATGGCGAGGACCGTGCAGGCGTAGACGACCTTGCCGTCGAGCGTGACGGTGCAGGCGCCGCAGGTGGCGCGATCGCAGACGCGCTTGCAGCCGGTGACGTCGAGGTAGTTACGCAGTGCGTCGAGCAGCGTGACGCGCGGTTCGAGGTTGGCCTGAACTTCGCGGCCATTGACGTTGAGCGTGACCTTGAGCGCGCCCGGCCCACTGGCGGGAGTCGCGCCGGCGGGCTGGACTTCCGCAGCTGGCGTCTCGGCGACAGCCAGGCCGGTGACAGCCGTGGCCGCGGCGGCGGCGCCGGTCCCATACAGGAAATCACGCCGCGACGGGCTCGTGCTGGGGGTTTCCTGATCGTTCATGCCATGCCCTCCGTTGAGCAAGAAAGTTTGGCGAGAGTTCTCGTCGGTGAAAGTAAGGCGATTGTAAGCGCTGATAGTTGCAGGTCAAGAAATTTGTGGAAGAAATATTTTTGCCGTTCCGGGGTCCCTGGAACGCGAATAAGTGAAAAGTCGTAATCGCGTCGCAAGTCATCGCGGCATGGTAGGTTGCCACGATTTTTCCGAGGACTTCTCACGGGGCGCGGGGGGTATCTTCCCATTCGTGCGACCCGGGAGCCAACCGCCTTGGGTCACGGCCACCACCTGGAAATGCTGGTTTTTCCACGTTCTAGCGTGCCAGCGGGAGCAGGGACCCACGTTCCAGGGGTGCCACCGACGACGATGCGACAACTGACCTTGAAACCACAACCAAGCACCGCCCTGAGCCCAGCGACGGGCGAGGATCATGCCGCCGGCCTCACGCGGTTCGCCCACCCATCGTAGCAAGAAGGAAAAGAAAAAAACGGCTCTCCGTCAAATCAGCTGATTAGCTGTTTTAGCCCATCCGAACCGATCCAACACGCGCAGGCGAAAATGGAAGAAATTTGTCATGCCGAAAGCCCGCCACAGGATGTTTCGCAAGCCATGGTTGAAGCCCTCGG
>JACPPF010000105.1 GCA_016191165.1 Planctomycetota bacterium | reverse complement strand
GTCCAGAAAGCCAGTTGGTCCTGCTCGCACATGACAAATCCCCCTTGACGATGCGTGATCCTTGACGATGGGCGGCCAGCTGCTACTTTAGCAAGTTAACGCGACACCGACCAAATCAGCAAACTTGGTGCAGAGCCAAAACTGCCCACGGACGGACGGTTACACCGATTCGCCGGACGTTTTTTGCAAAAATCCCAACTCCAGCTGGGCAGCCTTTCCCGCCTTCCCGCCCGGACGTGTTTCCGAATGTGGAAACTTAGGGCCGTCTCTGCTTCCGCGTTCCTTTTCGTTCCCTTTCTGGGCGGCGAAAAGCTTTTTGAAAAAATCTTGAAAATTGTGTTTGCAAACCGCAAAGGCCTCGGATAATCTCGCGGTTGATGATTGGGGAGGGCAACCGACATTATCCGGCAACCTCCCGTTCTTTTTCATCTGTGCCCGCTTCCGGGTTTCCTGGAAGCGGGCCATTTTCGTTAATGGGGGCGCCGGTTTGCGGTTGGTGGGTTGGCGGTGTCGGACTAAAATGCCTACGTGCGGCACGATTGCAACGTGCCAAACGGCAACAGGAACGGCACGTTGAATGCGTGCCCCACCATCATGAATGAACGAATTCGTATTGGCGCGGTCAGCTATCTCAACACCAAGCCGCTTGTGTTCGACCTGCAAGCCCTGGCGCCGCAGGCGGAGGTGATTCTCGACCACCCGAGCCGGCTGGCGGATCAGCTGGCGCGCGCGGAACTGGACGTCGCCTTGATCCCGGTGATCGAATACTTTCGCGCGGGGACGTATCGCCTGATTCCCAATATCGCGATTGCCAGCCACGGGCCGGTGCTGAGCGTGACGCTGTTTAGCCGAAAGCCGTGGCCGGAAATTCGCCGTGTGGCGCTGGACGAGGGTTCGCGAACAAGTGCGGCGTTGACGCAGGTGCTGTTGCGAAAGAAATACGGCGTCAAGGCGGAGGTGTGCCCGTTGCCGGTGGATGGCGCGGCGGAGGACGTGGACGCCGACGCGGCGCTATTGATCGGAGATCGCGCGATGCACGCCTGTTTGCCGGGGTTTCGTCATGCGTTCGATCTGGGCCAGGAATGGCATGATTGGACCGGGTTGCCGTTTGTCTATGCGGCCTGGGCGGTGCGTGAAGGAGTCGATCTGGGTCCCGTGCTGGATGCGTTTTACGAGGCGAAGCGGCGCGGCATCGAGAATGTTGGGCCAATCGCCGCGCGGGAGGCGCCGCGTTTGGGGCTGGACGCGGGGTTTTGCCGACGCTACCTCGCGAATATCATTCGATTCGATCTGGGCCAGCGCGAACTCGCGGGGCTGCACCACTATTACATGCTCGCCAGCGACCTGGGCCTCGCGCCGCGCGGCGTCAACGTGCAACTTTACGACGCGCCGGCCCTGGTGTGAGTTTTGATGATAGGATGACCTGCAATGGGCCCGGTGGAACGCGCCATTCCCTCCGCGCTCCCTTTCGGGTCGCGGCGAAAATGCGCGCGCTCGAGATTAGCACGATTATTACGAGCCGCGACCGTAAGGGAGCGGGAACAATCCCAGCGCTCCGTTGCGGTCGCGGATCGGTAATAAGGATGTGGCATTTCGTGGCGCGTGCAGGATAAACGAAAAAAAGAAAATGACTTCCTATTCCGACGACCTGGCCCTGCGAGCCCGCGATGCCGCGCGTTTGCTGGCGAATGCCGACACCGAACGCAAGGATCGCTGGCTGCTTCACGCGGCCGGCGCGCTCGAAAAACGCGCCGCGGAGGTCCTGGCCGAAAACGCAAAGGACGTTGCAAGCGCGGCACAAGCCGGTCTATCTGCCGCCAACATCGACCGGCTCCGATTGACGCCGCGGCGCATTAGCGATGCCGCCGCCGGCCTGCGCGCGATTGCCGCGCTGCCCGATCCGGTGGGTCGCGTGCTTGACCGCCGCGAGAGACCGAATGGATTGAGGATTCAAAAGTTGAGCGTGCCGCTGGGCGTGATCTTTTTCATTTACGAATCGCGGCCCAATGTCACCCTCGATGCCGCGGGTTTGTGCGTCAAGAGCGGGAACGCGGTGATTTTGCGTGGCGGCAAGGAGGCGCTCGCCTCGAACACGATCTTGCATGCGATCTTGCAAGATTCGCTGCGCGCCGCCGAGTTGCCGATCGACGCGGTACAACTGGTGACAACGCCCGACCGCGCGGTTGTCGGTGAGTTATTGAAGCTGAACCAGTACATCGATCTAGCCATCCCGCGCGGCGGCGAGGGGCTAATTCGCCGCGTGGCCGAGGAAGCGACCATGCCGGTGCTGAAGCACTACATGGGGAACTGTCACGTCTACGTGGATCGCGCCGCCGATCTGGCGATGGCGGAGCGCATTCTCATTAACGCCAAGTGCCAAAGGCCCGGCGTGTGCAACGCAGCGGAAAGCTTGCTCGTTCACGCCGAGGTTGCCGCGGAGTTTTTGCCCCGGGCGGCGCAGGCGCTGCAAGCGAAAGGAGTCGAGCTGCGCGGCTGCCTGGTGACGTGCGCTCTGGCGCCGCAGGCGATGCCCGCGACCGAGGCCGATTTCGCGGCCGAGTTCCTCGACCTCATTCTTTCGGTCAAGGTGGTGGCCAGCCTCGACGAGGCGATTGCGCACATCACGCAGTACGGCTCAAAGCATACCGAGACGATTGTGACAAACGACGAAGACGCGGCCGGGCGATTCACGGCGCGGGTGGATGCATCGGCGGTGCTGGTCAATGCCAGTACGCGCTTCAACGACGGATTCGAGTTTGGCCTGGGCGCCGAGATCGGTATCTCGACGGACAAGTTCCATGCCCGGGGGCCCTGTGGACTGCAAGAATTGTGCAGCTACAAATATGTTGTGCATGGCAATGGGCAGGTGCGGGAGTAAAATGGTAACGGTCCACCCCTCTCCCCTTGTGGGAGAGGGGAAGGGGTGAGGGGTATTTGGGCACGATACTTGGCAATGAAATCGCGTGCCGGCACGGCGCACCCCCTCACCCCCGCCCCCTCTCGCACAAGGGGAGAGGGGAGTTTAACCGCGCTCGCCGAAGCTGAGCGACTAAACGTGGGCTGGTTTCGGTAATGATGGCACTTTCGATCGCGCTGGCGACGCTGTTGCCGCTGCTGTTCCTGGCGTTCTTTTTGCTGGGGCGCTGCTGGCAGCGCTGGCGGTCCGCGCAGGACGCCATCACCGATGTCACGCGGCAGCATTTTGAGATTTTCCAGAGCGGCGAATTCAACGAAGCCGCCGTCGAGACCGCCAAGCGGCGTTTTCACCTGCTCTTCGAGCGCGGCGGTGAACGCGCCGTCGAGGCAAGCATCCAGGCGGGGCCGCAGTTCATTTATCAGGTGCGCGCCCTGGCCGAGATCGGTACCGACGCGGCGGGCCGAATCCTGGAGCGCCAGCTGCAACGCCGACTCAGCGACAATCACCTCGAGCAAACCTGGTACACGATCGACCTGGCAGCGTGCCTGCGCTTGCTCAATCGCCAGGAAAGCCTGCCTAGCCTGCTGCGCTGTTCGGAGCCGGCGCGCGAATCGCCGCTCGGGCACTATTTCGCGGCGGAGACCGTATGCATCCTCGGCTTTGCCGGTTATTTGCATGATCCGGAGACGCCCGACGGTCAGAGCGCGTTACGCCTGGTGCATCGCGTGATGGAAGGCCTGCGGTTCGGCCTGCCGCCGCACGTCATCACGGAGGCCCGGCTCGGGGAGCTGATCGAAAAGGCCTGGGATCATCGCCCAACCGGCGCGATGGCCGTGCATGTCCGCATTGTGCATGAAACTCTGCGCGTGCTGCGCCGGGCGCCGCATCTGAAGGCGGCGCTCAGCGACGATCTGGCCGCCCAGGAAACACTCGACTGGCAGCTCCTGCGCCTGGGCGCCCTGGAATCCACATGGCGCGAGTTCTTGCGCCAGGCGCCGGCGGCCTTGCTGGCGCGGGTCGGCGTCGCCAGCGGCGCGGAACGGGCGGAGATATGTCGAGCGCTCCGCGACCTGCGCGTGGAGGCCGCCGGGGAATTGTGGCCGCTTGTGCTACGAGGCGATGGGGCCGAGCGCGCCTTGATGATCGACGTGCTGCGCTGGTCGCGCGATCCGCGCGTCGGCCCCTGGCTGCGCGAATTCGCCCGCGAACACGTGCCCATGGAAAAACGGGCCAACAACCGACCCGCCGGCGAAGCGCCGCGGCAACCTTCGTTCTCCGGCGCCGTGCCTTACGCCAACATCCTGACAAGCCTGCGTGGACACCCGTCGCCTGAAACCGAGAGGTTTCTACTGCTCGCCTGCCAGGACTGGGACCCAACCATTCGCATGGCCGCACTCTCCAGCCTGGGCTGGGTGGAGCCGATGGAATTCGCCGAGGTGCGTGATTGCTTGGCCCGGTGCAAACGCGATCCGTCTCCCGAGGTCCGCCAGACCGCGCGGGCGGCCCTGGCCCGGCTGGGCGAACGCGGATCGTTGCACTGGTTCCGCCAGGCCCTGCTCGCCGACGACCCCCACCAGGTCGCCGAGGCGGCCCACGTCATCGCCAACGAAGGCCTGACCCTGCTTTGGCCTGAACTCGATCGCCTCATCGATTGCGGCAACCCCGACGTCGCCCTCCATGCCCGCGAGGCCTCCGAACGGCTGGCCGAAGAGATGGAGCAGGCGCACATCGGTCTCGGTTAGGCTCCGCCGCTTGCGGCTTGGCGTAGGCGCGTTGCTGCGCAACAGCTAGATTCCCTCGCCATGTTTGGACCTCTAATGCCAAATCAACCATGTCTCGCCAGGCTCGCCCTGGCCTGCTTTTTCGCCCTGGCAATCCCAAGCGCCCGCGCTGACGATTGGCCCACCTGGCGCGGTCTGGAACGCAACGGCATCATCACGGAAGACTCCGGCTGGCGATCCGGCGCATGGAAACTCAAGCAGGCCTGGCGCCGCAACTTCGGCGAAGGCTCGACCTCGCCCATCGTCGTCGCGGATCGGCTCTACACGATGGGCTGGAAAAACCAGCGCGATCATCTTTACTGTGTCGATGCGGCCACGGGCAAGGACATCTGGACCGTCTCCTACGCCAGCCCTCGCTTCGGCCGCGTCAGCCTCGGCGATCAGGGCCAATACTCCGGCGTCACCGCCACGCCCGAATTCGACCGCGCCACCGGATTGCTCTACACGCTCGGCATCGATGGCGATCTCAACTGCTGGGATTCCCGGGCCAAGGGCCGCAAGGTCTGGAAACTCAACCTGTACGCCAAGTACGCGGCAAAACAACGGCCCGAGGTCGGCGAGCGCGGCGGCACGCGCCGTGACTATGGCTACACCACCGCGCCGCTGGTGCAAGGCGACACGCTGATTGTCGAGGTCGGCTCCCCGCAAGGCGCCCTCGTCGGCTTCGACAAGCGCACGGGCAGGGAACTGTGGAAATCGCAAAGCCGCGAGGAAGCCGGGCATACCGGCGGGCTCGTGCCGATTACGGTGGAAGGCGTGCCCTGCGTCGCCGTGCTCACCTTGCGAAATCTCCTGGTCACGCGCCTCGATGCCGGCAGCGAAGGCGCCACCATTGCACAGTACAAGTGGACGACCGATTTCGCCAACAACATCCCCACGCCGGCGGTTCACAACAACTTCGTCGTCATCACCTCGGCCTACAACCATGTCGCTCTTTGCAAGCTGCGCATCACCCTCAAGGGCGCCGTCAAAGTGTGGGAGACGCCCAAGCTCGCGTCCGGGGTTTGCAGCCCCATCATTCACGATGGCCACATCTACTGGGCCTGGCGACGCGTGTACTGTGTCGATTTCGAAACGGGAAAACTCAAGTGGGCCGGGGGTAACATCGGGTCGGCCGGGTCGTGCCTGCTGACCCGCGACCAGCGCCTCGTCGTCTGGGGCAATCGCGGGGACCTGCTCCTCGCGGAAACCGCGGCTCGCTCACCGAGCCAATTCACCGAGCTGGCCCGCCGCGGCAACGTCCTCCCCGCCACGCCCTGGCCCCACGTCGTCCTCGCCCACGCCCGCCTCTACTGCCGCGACCGCGATGGCACGATCGTCTGTTTTCAGTTGCCGTAAGGTTCGGGGGGAGGTATAGCAAGCCCGCAGCCGAAAGGCTGCGGGACGATTCCGCTCCCAGTCGCGCGAATGTCGAAGGATAAACCGCCGCAACGGTCACCGCGAGCCGAGCGCGCGCCAAACCGAGCAGGTGAGGGTGGAGATTGATTGACACAATGCGTTGGAGCCGGATAATCGAGGACGTGCCCGGCGTTCACGCTCGAAAGTTGTGGGAAGCCGCGGTTCGGTTGAACTTTATGGATTTTGTCCTGCGTGCTCCGCCAGGACGCGAAAGCACGCGCGTGAGTTTTCGCACGCGGAGCAGGGAGGATAGAATTCTTAACGTTCGATGGAATGCACACCAGACGGAAAACCGCACCATGGATGTATATAACAGCATTGAGAAGCTGATCGCCGACCAATATGGGAAAGAGTTTGGCACGAGAAAGGCGATCGGTGATTTCATGCTCACTAATTCGCACGCCGTGAACGTCAAGAGCAACAACGTCGACAAACAGAATTACTCGCCCAACATGATCTCGATCAAGAAGATGCACGAGTGGGTATTCGAGGAGCGCCACGACCTCAGTTTCGTTTTCGTTGATTACAAGCACCAAGACGGTAAACTCAAAATTCTCAAGCAAAGTGAACTCATTCCGATCGAGCAATTGAGCTGGGACTGCTTGTCAATCGAAGCGCAGGGATACGGAGTGATCCAAATGTGTCGCGATCTGAAAGTTGTTCCTGATCAGACCAAGAGCGAATTCTACAGAGGATTTCTCACGGCGTACGCGAAATACTTACAGAAAGAGAAGAAAAAGCACGAGAACTTCGCCAAGAGGTTCATCAACCCAGAAAGTATTGACTGGTGACGTGACAGGAGCGTGAACGCGATGAGCCCGAAGAAAGAATACGGAGACTTCCAGACTCCACTGTCGCTGGCGCGACGGGTCGCGGCGCTCGTTGCACAAAAAGAGATGTACTTTGGCGCGATCATTGAGCCAACGTGCGGAGTCGGTGCCTTTTTGGAAGCTGCCGCCGAACTTTTCGGCACCTCGCCAAGGTATTTGGGGTTTGATATCAACCCCGACTATGTGGAAGCGGCCAGAGCTGCCCTTGCGCGGATCGGACCGGCAAAAGGAACTGTTCAGCAACGCGACTTCTACACTACCAACTGGAAGCAGTTCCTTTCCGATCAGGCTGGCCCCTTACTCATCATCGGCAACCCACCCTGGATCACGAATGCCGGAATGGGGGTCCTAAAGGGGGAAAACCTCCCCAAGAAATCCAATTTTCAGGGGCATAGTGGGTTGGATGCGATGACCGGCAAGGCCAATTTCGACATCTCTGAATGGATGCTTATCAGGTTGTTGCAAGCACTCCAGGGAAGCCGGGGTGTCATCGCGATGCTCTGCAAAACGGCGACGGCTCGCAAGGTCCTGCGGCACGCATGGCTCAATGGACTCGATGTGGGGCCGTCCTCACTTCACCTGATCGACGCTGCCGTAGAGTTCGGCGTGTCAGTGGACGCCTGCCTGCTCTACACCCATATCGGATTCGGAGCCACCGGATCCACGGCAACGGTCTATGGCTCCCTATCCGCTGATCAACCGTTGCGGACCTTTGGCCTCTCCGCCGGGGAGTTGGTATCAGACCTAGACGCCTATCGTGAACTGCGTGATCTTGACGGCCAGGAGCACAGGAAGTGGCGATCCGGGGTGAAACATGACGCAGCACAGGTGATGGAGTTCACGCAGGCCAATGGCTATTTCATCAACGGCCTCGGGGAGCGGTGCGAACTCGAAGACGACTATATCTTCCCTTTGCTGAAATCCTCCGATCTGGCGAACGGCCGGCTGCGGCCTACGCGGTTCGTCTTGTTGACACAGCGTCGGACTGGGGACCCGACAGAGCAGATCAGGAGTATTGCCCCAAAGACATGGCGCTATCTGCTTGAACACGCCGACCAACTAGGTAGGAGAGGCAGTTCCGTCTACACGAATCGCGCGCGATTTTCGATCTTCGGCGTTGGTGACTACTCGTTCTCATCCGCGAAGGTCGCCATTTCGGGGCTTTACAAGAATCTTCAATTCCAGGCGTTTGGTAGTGCTGGCGGCAAACCGATCGTGGTCGACGACACGTGCTACTTCATTCCCTGCGACTCCAAGCAAGAGGCCGAATTCTTCACTGACTTACTGAACTCCGAAACGGCCCGGCGATTCGTATCTTCTCTTGTATTCACGGACGCGAAACGACCCGTCACTGTCGACATCCTCAAGCGAATTGATCTCAAGAAGCTAGCAGAACGGGCGGGACAGAAGTGCGCGGCCATCGACTACCTCTCCTCCCGATCGCTTAAGGCCAGCCAACAACCCCTCTTGTCACGTCGTAATCTTTAGCATCGGTTTTGTTTCGCACGTTCGGAAGTCGTCAAGGTCCGCACCGGGATGATTCCTGCTACGGCGTTCCGGCCCTCACCCCCGGCCCCTCACCCGGGGGGAGAGGGGAGAAAGACCGAGGCGGCGCGTCGGCTGGGCATCCTGCACCAGCCAGCTTACGCTGGCCGTCAGGCACGGCGTAGGTTCCCCACCCGCTTGCCGGACAGCTCAGACATTTCGCGTATGATAACGAGGGCTTGCTCGAGCCCGCTTTTCCGAGGAATGACCGATGCGCACACGATTTTGGTTGTCTGGGGGCTTCCTTCTTTTGCTTGTCGTGCCAGCCGTGGCCCAGGATGCGCCCGTTAATTCCACGTTCGAGAGCGCCATTCGGCCCGTGCTGGTGGCGCATTGTTACGGCTGCCATTCCAAGAAAGCCGCGAAGGTGAAGGGGAACTTTCATCTCGACAAGTTGTCACCCGAATTTGCGGACGCGTCGAGCCGGGAGGCCTGGCTGGAGGTGCTCAAGCGCATGCGGTCGGGGGAGATGCCGCCCAAGGGCAAGCCACGGCCAGGCGCGAAGGAAACGCGCGCCGTGCTGGACTGGATCGCAGCCGGGCTGAAGGCCGCGGCGGCGCGCCGGGCCGCGGAGGGGCGCGTCGTCCTGCGCCGGCTCAACCGCGCCGAATACGAAAACACCGTGCGCGACCTGCTGGGCATCCATGTCGAGCTGCGCGAAATGTTGCCGCTCGACGGCTCCGCCAGCGGCTTCGACAACGTCGCCGAGGCGCTGCACGTTTCCTCCTTTTTGATGGACAAGTATCTGGAGGCGGCCGAGAAGGCGCTCAACATCGCCATCGCCAACGGCCCGCGTCCCAAGCTCATCAAGAAACGCTACAGCCTCAAGGATCAGCACCAGGTCAAGGTGACCACGGAGCGCGTCTTCCGCAAGCTCGACGACACCGTCGTGCTGTTCAGTTCGTCCCCATGGCAGGCGGTTCACCTGTACCAGTTCTATCCGCCCGATCGCGGCCAGTATCGCTTTCGTATCTCCGCGTCGGGGTATCAGAGCGCCCGCAAGGCGGTCACCTATCGCGTGGACGCCGGGCGCATGGGCATGGCGGGCAAAACCGGCCTGATCGGCTATTTCGATGCGCCGGCCGACAAGCCAAGCGTCGTCGAGTTCATCGCCACGCTGGAGCCGCGCGCCACGATGCGAATTCATCCCTATGGTCTAGCTCACGCCAATCACGTTCACAAGATCGGCGCCGACAAGTACGACGGGAAAGGTCTGGCGGTGCAATGGGTGGACGTGGAAGGCCCGCTGCACGATTCCTGGCCGCCAGCCAGCCATCGCCGCATCTTCGGCGATTTGCCGCGCACGCCCGCGCCGATTTACAACTTCAGCAATCGCGTTGAAGTGTCGTCGAAGAACCCGGAGGCGGACGCGGAAAAGATCGTGCGCTCGTTCGCGCGGCGGGCCTTTCGCCGGGCGGTGACGGACGACGATGTCAAACCGTTCCTGAACCTGGTCAAGGGCCGGCTCGCCAAGAAATATTCGTTCGAGCAAGCCGTGCGTGTCGGCCTGATGGGCGTGATGGTGTCGCCGGAGTTCCTCTTCCTGCGCGAAAAAGTGGGCAAGCTCGACGATTTCGCGCTCGCCAGTCGCCTCTCGTACTTCCTGTGGAGCACCATGCCCGACGAACCGCTCCTCGCGCTTGCCGAGCAAAAGAAGCTGACCGAGCCCAAGACGCTGCGAGCGCAGGTCGAGCGCATGCTCAAGGATCCGCGGGCGGCATCGTTCACCGAGAACTTCGTCGGCCAATGGCTCAACCTGCGCGAGATCGACGCCACCACGCCGAGCCATATCCTCTATCCCGAATACGACGAGATGCTCAAGGAGTCGATGCTCAAGGAAACGTATCTGTTCTTCGAGGAACTGCTCAAGGGCGATCTGAGTTTGACCAACATCGTGCATTCCGATTTCGCGATGCTTAATGGCCGATTGGCCAGGCACTACGGCATCCCCGTGGTGGGCGGCTGGGAATTCAAGAAGGTCAAGCTGCCCAGGGACAGCCATCGCGGCGGCGTGCTGACGATGGCGAGCGTGCTCAAGGTGACGGCCAACGGAACCTACACCTCACCGATCCTGCGCGGCACCTTTGTCCTCGAGCGCATTCTCGGCACCCCGCCGCCGCGGCCGCCCGAGGGCATTACCGCCATCGAGCCGGACATCCGTGGCGCCAAGACGATTCGTCAGCAACTTGCCAAGCATCGGCAGGTCGCTTCCTGCGCAAGCTGCCACGCCAAGATTGACCCGCCCGGCTTCGCCCTGGAGAGCTTCGATGTGATCGGCGGCTGGCGCGATTTCTATCGCACGAGCGGCAACGGTAAGCCGGTCATCCTTGACGGGAGACGCATGCACTACCTGCATGGCCCCAAGGTGGACCCCGCCGACGTGATGCCCGACGGCAGCAAGTTCCGCGACATCGACGAATTCAAGCAACTCCTGCTAAAGGATCGCGACCAGATCGCCCGCAACCTGACCACGCGGCTAGTGACCTACGCCACCGGCGCAGCGCCACAGGCCGGCGATCAGGCCGAGGTCAACGCGATCGTCGAGCGCATCGGGACCAATAACCTCGGCATGCGGACTCTGATCCATGAGGTTGTGCAAAGTCGATTGTTCATGCACAAGTAATCCAACGTGCAATCCTGCGGTTCAACTCGTGATGCGAATGACAATCGTCACCGTGATCGACGTGATGCCGTCCGAGATCGTGATGTCGAATTCGTCATCACCGGTCCAGTCGGTGGGTGGCGTGTAATCGAAGCTGCCGTCGGCGCTGACGGTGATGGTGCCGCCCTCGGAGGTGCTGATCGCCTGATCGAGGTTATCGGGGTCGCCGTTGACCGCGGTGATCGTCAGCGTGTCGCCATCGTCATCGTCTGCGTAATGCAGCAAGCCAAACGTCCACGGCTCATTCGGCGCGGTGATGCTCTGGTTCATTGTCGTCGAGTAACGGTAACCCATTAACCCTTCATCGAACGTCGGAGCGCTGTTGGTGACGTGCAGGATGATGGTCGCCGTGCTGAAATCGGTCCCGTCGGACACGGTGTAGCTGAACCAATCATCCCCCGCCCAGCTCGCGGGTGGATCGTAGACGAAGCTGCCATCCGCTTCGACGGTCAGCGTCCCGCCCATCGCGGTGGTGACGGGGTCGCCGATGATCGTGTCGTCGCCGTCGATCGCGACCACATCGAGCGAGAGCATTTGCGGATTGCTGACGTAGTAGAGCAGGCCATTCGTCATCTGCATCATGTTGGGGGCGGTCAGCGTCACGTCATGCTTGGTGGAATAGCTCGCGTCGTTGGCGAGGAAGTTGACGACGTGGATGGTGACCGTGTCGTCGTCCGCCAATGCTCCGCCTGAGCCGCTATTTCCAAGGTCATTGGAAACAAGTTCTACGGTCGCGTCACCGACGTAATTCGACGTGGGGATAAAGGTGAGTCCGTTTAACGCTGCGTTGATGGCGCTGACAGTGCCGCGAAATGTCATCGTGGCATCAGCGGTGCCGTCGCCCGAACCAGCCCCGTTGCCGTCGGAGAAGCTGAAGCTGAGGCCCGTCGTTGTTGCGAGCGTGAGTGTGCCTTGGGTGCCAATTAGCGCCAGTTGCACTGTGCTTGAGGCTGCTGCATCGACATCGGCGATTTCTATTGCGGTGTTATTTGCTGTGGAAAAGACGAAGTTGTTGTTTTTGAGCGTGCCTTTCTCAGGGAACACAATGTTCGCTGGCGCGTCGTTGACGGCCGTGACATCGATCGCCATGGTGCGTTCGGTTGTGTCAAGGTTGGTGCCGCCATGTTCGGTCCCGCCGGTGTCTTGCACCTTGAAGCCGAACGAATCGTAGGCCGAACCGCTGGCGTTGGCTGCGGGCGTGAATGCCAAGAGGTCGGCCCAGATGTCCTCGATGCTGATGAAATCGTCCGCACTGACCGCGACGCCGTCCCGATTCAACGTGCCGTTGGTGGGCAGTGAGGTGATCTTGACCCCGGCGACGGCGTCGGCAAACGGGTCGTTCGGATCGGTGAAGCCGAAATCCTCTTCGTCAAACACATAAGGCGTGTCCTCGATGGCGTTGACGTTATTGCTGCTGCCGGCGGGGGCCTGGTTGACGCGGTACACGTCGATGAACGCGAAGGCGGTGCTGGTAAGAGTGCCATCGCTGACGGTGTAGCTGAACCAGTCGAGGCCGAAACTGGCCCCAGGGGGCGTGTAGTCGAAACTGCCGTCGGATTCGACGGTGACTGTTCCGCCCATCCGGGTCGTAACCGCTTGGCTAACCGCTTCATCGTCGTCATTGACGGCGACAATGGTGAGCGGGTCGGAAGCCGCGTCCTCGGCAAAGGTCAGCAGCCCTTCGTAGTCGGTGATGATCAGCTCATCGTCGTGCAGCTCTTCAAAGTTGGCGTTGGAAGCGAGCAACTTGACGACATTGATCGTAGCCGTCGCCGTCGCCTCGGAGTTTCCGTCGGAAACCGTGAACTCGAACGATTGCACGCCCGTGAAGTCGGTGGTCGGATCGAACGAGAAGGCGCCATCCGAGTAGACGTAGAGAGTGCCGTGATCGAGGGACACGCTTGTGGCGACATTTCCCGACGAGCCGTTGATTTTGGTGATCGAGATTGATTCATCGTCAACGTCGCCAGCGAGAGAAAGGAGACCGTCAGTGGATGATACGAAAAGGTTCTGGTTGTTCAGGGTGTAATATGAGTGATCCGAAGCATAGACGTTGATCAAGTCGATCTCGATGCTCGCCAGCACCGTGTCTTCGCCGTCGGAAAAGGACACGGTGAACGAGTCTTGGCCGATGTAATCGTACGGCGCGGTGTAATCAAAGGTACCGTCCTCATTGACCGTTACGCTGCCGCCCTGCGCGGTGTTGATGGCGACACCCACATTTTCGTCGTCCTCGTTGACGGCGACGACGGCAAGGTTCTCCATGTTCAGACCGCATTCATTCTCAAGGACGCTTGCAAGGTACTGCACGAGATCCCCCGAAGTGGTTGTATCGTGACGCAATAGTCCATCCAATTGAATGGAGCCGGGTGCAAGGGCCAAAGGCCCCTCAGCGAGGAATCCACCTTGATCATTGAAGCCGACGTTTGAGAACTGATTGGCTGCCCGCCGCAAGAGCGTCCCGCCAACTTGGTTGTCAAAAAACCAGCTGCCAGGACCACCGGCGTTTCCGATCACCCCAGTACTCGAAGCGTTGAAGAATCCGCGATTGTCGATCCCGTTCCTGATTGCGCCGAGCCCTGGAGGCCCCCCTGGGGGCACCAGTATATTGCCAGCAGACCAATTTACGGTGCTGAATTCGTTGACGAGCCGAAAACGCGTTTCAAGTGTAACGGTGGCGTTCGCCTGGCCAATTTGCAACGTGGCCATATGGTCACTGTCGCCACGTATCGAAAACCCACCGGTGCGAATTGTGCCCAGTCGCCAAAATGAAGTCTCGAACATCGTGGCGCCGCCAAAAACCCCGGCTCCGGCGCGCTGTGAGATAAAGAGTTCAGGGCTACCTGCGATCGTGGCCGCGCCTTGCATTTTCAGAACATCGACCCGAAGACGTCGAGCCAGAGTGATCGTTCCTTGGTAATCCTGAATAGAAACTCGTCCAACTCTGGCCACATCCACGGTGGAATTGGTGTTGGTACCACCAGCTACCGTTTGGTCAAAAAGGGCGGTGTCCGCAGCCGTTGGCACGGCACTGCCGGACCAATTGGCCGCGACGCTCCACAGTGCTCCCGCCCCGACGCCATTTCCGATCCAAAGTCGTGTAGCGGGCATGATGCGCTCACCCAGGATCTCGATTTCAAGCCGGCGGCTGGTACGCGCGGCAGGCTTGCGTGGTGTGCGACGAAACAAATGCTTCAACTGGCTGAGGAACATGATTCACACCTCGTGCGAAAACGAGCAATCATGAACAACCTATTTCTTTGGTAGCGCCCCGGGGCCCCAGCCGAAAATAATGCTCGGCGTCGTGATGTAGATACTTCCGGATTTCAACATCTCGGGACGAAAGAAGGTACTGTAGATAATGGTAGAGCCTGGCGAGAATGTATAAATATTTCCTACTCCTTCATCAACAATGTCTTTTTTTGCAGCACCTTTACCATCGCCGAAGTAGAAGACCCGGCTCTCAACGACTGTCTCGATGGCGCTTACACGATAAGTACCTTTACCATCTCTCATAACATTCTCGATCTGAAGCGATCCTGGGGGAAGGCGCAGGTGAAAGACGCCCTCTGGAAGATTCAGTCCATCGTGGGCTCTTGGCTTCGCGTCTTTTGGCCCTTCACGGCCCGTCGGCCTTGGCACAGCTTTTTTCCCGAATTTGAAGCGAATGCTCGGTGTGGTGAGGAAAACGCTCCCCGCCTTGAGCTTGTCCAGCGCGAAGAAATCCGGGTCACTGATCGTTGAGCCGGGCTGCCTGGTCGAGACCGATCCAAGCCCGAACGTGAAGTCCTTCCCGCCGCGTGCTGGCTCCCAGTGGATTCCGTCTTTCTCTGCGTGAAACTTGGTAGCGCCCTTGGCGTCGCCGAGAAAAAACGTGCGCCCCTCGATTATCGTCTTGCCGACGCTGAGGCGCACCAACGGCCGATCCGCCCTCGCTAGATGCTCCATATGAAGCTCGCCACGCGGAAGCTCCACGTGAATCACACCCTCTGGGAGTTTGATGGTATCTCGTTGGGTTTTCAGGAGCCCTGTCCCCGCCTTCTTGTCCTTCGCGCCCGCCGCCGCGCTGTTGCTGACCACATCGCACGCGAGGGCCAGGCCGAGGATGCCAGCCGTTGTGATGAGGTACTTTCGCATGGCATTCCACTTTTGGCCTGAGTTGAATTGACGAGTCATATCATACCCTCCGTTTTTTTTTTTTTTTCAAGTGAAAACTGGAGATATTTTCCATCTCATCGAAACTTGATCCGCCATTGAGTCTATCACAAAGCCATCAGGCCGAGAATGGAATTATCGCGACGGGCAGGATAGCCGCGGAGTAACGGGGGCGAGAGCGTTAATGCAATATTTTGCTGTGCGAAGTAAATCTTATCCGAGTTTCTGGGCCTGTTTCTGGCTATCGGTTTGAACTCGGGTTCATTCCGGTCCGAGACCGGATTTAGGAGGGGCGTTCACCTCTGCCGTTCCAAAACCGCAGGGGGCGGGGCGGAAGCCGCGATTTTTCGTGATTTGGGAAGGCGTTGTCCTTGTTGATGGAGCGGACTGCGGAATTGGGACCACTAGCACCAGGGCTTGGTGAAGTCGGCGGCGCGTTTTTTTTCTGGTTTTTTGTTGCACGGCCGGCGAGGTGGGTTAGAGTCATGGGTATGGGTTAATGCAGAATTCACAAGGAGTCTCTCCATGAGTCGAAGAATCTCTCGCCGACGATTTATGCAAGCCAGCGGCGTATCCGCGGCGGCCGCGGGCTACTGGTTGACTGGCGGGGTCACCGAATCCTTCGCCGCTCAGCCCGGCGCCAACGCGCGGCTCAACGTCGCCCTCATCGGCGCCGGCGGGCGGGCGGAAGGCAACGAACAGGGCGTGCGCGGCGAGAACATCGTCGCCCTGTGCGATGTCGATCAAAGCCGCGCGCGCAATGTCTACAACCGCTATCCGCGCGTGACCAAGTACACCGACTTCCGCGTCATGCTCGACAAGCAAAAAGACATCCAGGCGGTCGTCGTCAGCACGCCCGATCACACGCACTTCCACGCCAGTGCCATGGCGCTCCAGCGCGGCAAGCACGTCTACTGCGAAAAGCCGCTCACCCATAGCGTCTGGGAAGCGCGCCAGCTCGGCCTGTTGGCAGCGAAGCATCGCGTCGCCACCAGCATGGGCAATCAGGGAACCGCGCATGACGGCTTGCGCACCGCGGCCGAGATCATCCGCTCCGGCGCCATCGGCGAGGTTCGCGAAGTCCACGTCTGGACCGATCGGCCCATTTGGCCCCAGGGCATCAATCGGCCCAAGGGGCGACAGGAAGTACCCAAGACCCTCACCTGGGACCTCTGGCTCGGCCCGGCCCCGGAACGCCCCTACAACAGCGCCTACGTGCCCTTCGCCTGGCGCGGCTGGTGGGACTTCGGCACCGGGGCCCTGGGCGATATGGCTTGCCACACCATGAACATGCCGTTCATGGCCCTGCGCCTAAGCGCCCCCAGCGCGGTCTCCGCTGAAGTGGTCGGCGGCGTCAACCCGGAATCCGCTCCCGCGCGCGGCGTGACCGTAACGTACGAATTCCCCGCGCGAGGCCAGGGCCTACCGGCGCTGCGCCTCTACTGGTATGAAAGCCCCTATCAGCCCGGCGTCCCACGCGAAAAACGCGTCTACCGCCGACCGCCCGCCAACGTCCTGCAAGGCATCAACAACGTCTCCGGCAGCGGGTGCATGATCGTCGGCAGCCGCGGCAAGATGTACTCCGGCTCCGATTACGGCTCCAGCTACACGCTGCTGCCCGCTCGTGATTTCGCCGACTACCGGCCACCGCAGCGCACCATCCCGCGTTCGCCCGGCCATCACGCCGAGTGGATCCGCGCCTGTAAGGGCGGAGCGGCGGCCATGTCGAACTTCACCGACTATGCCGGCCCCTTGACGGAAATGGTGCTGCTGGGCAACGTCGCCATGCGCGCCGGCGAGCGGATCGTCTGGGATTCCGCGAAGCTGCAAGTGACGAACGTGCGCGGGGCCGCCCAGTACATCCGGCCGCCGTATCGCAAGGGGTGGGAGTGGAATGCGTAAGGCGAGCGGCGGATTTTAGCCTACCAGCCCGGAGCGCAAGCGACGGATCACACAAGCGTCTTACCCGTTGCTTGCGCTTCGGGCTGGTACGGGCTGAACAATCGACCGTTTGCGCCGGCGCGCGAAAACTTTGGCCAATCCGAACAGCAGTAAACCCAGGCCCACCGGAATTCCGAGCGCCCAGCGCAGCGGCTTGAGTACCGTCACGTCCCAGCAGCCGATTGTGATGGCCATATCTTCGTCGTGGATTGTGATCAACGTGCTGCCGTCATCGGAAAGCAGCGCTTGCTCCGTATTCCATCCTTGCAAGCGAAAACGTTCGCGATTGGTTTCGAGGTCGAAGACGATGGTGCAATCGTGATACTTTGGCCGCATTCGATCCGCGAGCCAGGGAAACCAGGCGAATGCCTTCTGCCAGACGGATTCCGTCGGTATGGCGTTGCGGTCGCGTTGAAAAATTAGCAGGTGTCGTCCGACATTAGAAAAGCGGTCGAAAGACCTTGAACTTGCAGGGACCGAAATTACGGCTCGTGTCTTCCCCGTGGCCAGTTCATGAATGCGAAGATTCCCAGCAGTTGGCGCTATGACGATCCAATTCTTTTCGCGAACAAAAAACATCTCGTCATAATCAGGGGCCCCAGGGGCGATGCCGCGTCCGCGCCAAACTTCGTTCATGGATGGCATCTCTATGACGCTACCTGGGCTATCCGCCCTATGATCCCTCATACCGATCGCCTGCTCGTCCCCCACTGCCAAGTACCGACCGTCGGTGGACGCCACCATGGTCAGGTGAGTGTTTTGAACTTCGCCGAGCTTTTTTCCATTTGAAGGGTTCCAGCATTCTATCCAATGTTCGGAGTCCTTCTCGCCGCGAATGGCGAGCCAGTCCCCTCGGGGTGAAACCACGACGACCTGTTCTGGCCCGTGCTTGAGTGCCGAAGCAATCCGCGACTGGAGCCTTCCCGTCTTCAAGTCCCAAACGTACCATGAGCAGATTCCCGCGGCGACACCGTCTTGCTGGACCAGCAGTAATTCACTCTCCGCGAAGACCAGGACGGGGCCTCGAATGTCTTTCAACACGGCATGGCGCTTGCCGTCCGGAAGATTCCAGATTTCGATTTGGGATTTGTTGGGGCCTGAAGCCGTTTGCACAAGGAGTCTCTCGCCAACGACCCACAACCCCTGGAACCGACCCGCCGAAGGTGGTGTGAAAAAAAGGTTTCCCGTTGCTGTGTCGTGTACGCGCACGGGCACTATTTTTTCGTCATCCGATAAATACCGCGATACCAGAAATCGGCCTGATTTAGTGAAATCAGGCATCTTGGTCCCCATTCCGATAGGACACGGAAGCGTATATTCCCGCTTCGCTTCAAGATCGACCAGACAAACGCCCTGCGCGGTCCCGTTGACGAATTGGGCCGCGAAGAATCGGCGGTTTTCGGATACGACTTCTGATTCTCTGAGGTTTCCCATTTTCGGATAAGTGGCAATCTCGCGGCCGGCGAATGTGTCCCAGACATGCAACCTTCCGACCCAAAGTGGGAATTCTTCCGAACGTTCGCCTTTCAAACGCCAGGCTTCCATGAGGCAGACATGAGCCCCATCGGGCGAGTAGAAGCTTGGCCGAATGTGGGCGCCCTTCCACACCACACTCCACCGCGGCTCCGGGGCCTGCCCGATGTAGATCGCGACGCCGACGGCGACGAGCATCGCGAGGAAAGCCGTCCAGCAAATGCAACGTTTTGCAGAAGGCAGCGACATTGGCGGACTCCTGGGGATTTGCACACGAGAACATTCAGCGTTTTGGATCGTAGACATCACGCTCCGCGTGATGCCATTTCATCACGCGGAGCGTGATGTCTACGATACTCGCGCCGGCGTTGCGACGACCTTGCGCAACATCTCCGCCGTCTGTTCCGCCTGGGCCTTCGACACATCCAGATGCGTGCATGCCCGCATTTTTTGCGAGCCGGCTGCGTGAACCAGGATGCCCGCTTCCTTCAGACGCGCCGTGATGTCCTTCGCGTTGCCAACTTCTCGATCAACGCGGAACCAGATGAGATTGGTATCCACCTCGGGTGGCTCCAGGTGCAAGCCGGGGATGTCGGCAATCGCCCGGGCGATGATCTGGGCGTTGCGATGATCGTCCGCGAGGCGTTCGACGTGGTGATCCATCGCATAAATGCAGGCCGCCGCCAGGATGCCGACCTGGCGCATACCGCCGCCGAAAAGCTTGCGCACCCGGCGAGCCTTGGCGATCGTCGCCTTCGGGCCAGCGAGGGCCGAGCCGGCGGGGGCGCCAAGGCCCTTGCTGAAGCAGACGGACACGGTATCGAAGTGTTTCGCCCACTCCCGCGCGGCAATGCCCGTGGCGACGATGGCGTTCCATAGTCGCGCGCCGTCGAGGTGCATGATGAGCCCGTGTTTGCGCGCCCACCGGCTGATCGCCTCGATCTTTTCGATCGGGTAGATGCGTCCGCCGCCGCGGTTGTGCGTGTTCTCCAGGGCGACCATGCGTGTCTTCACCAGATGCGGATCATCCGGATTGCGGATTTGATCCTCAAGCTGGCTTAAATCGAGAATGCCATGATCGCCGTCGAGCGTTCGGCAGGTCACGCCCGAGAGGACAGCGGGGCCACCGGCCTCGTAGTTGTAGATGTGGCAATTGAGATCGCAGAGCAACTCGTCGCCCGGATGCGTGTGAATGTTGACGGCGATCTGGTTGGACATCGTGCCGGAGGGGACGAAAAGGGCCGCCTCCTTGCCGAGCAGGTGGGCGACGCGCTCTTCAAGCTTGTTCACGGTGGGATCGTCGCCGAAAACGTCGTCGCCGACCGGGGCATCGTTCATGACAGCGCGCATCGCGGGCGTGGGGCGGGTGACGGTGTCGCTGCGTAAATCGATGGTCGTCATGGTAATGCCCTTGTTTAGCCGCTCGCCTTTGGCGAGCGGTTCGTTGTGGCGGTGCGCGCTCGCCAAAGGCGAGCGGCTAAACGGTTATTGTTGCCGATTCTCCAGGAACCAGCGGTCGCCGATCTTTTTGAAATAGACTTTGCGGGCGGGAATCGATTCGACGCTGCCGATGGCTACTTTCTCGTCTTCCTTCCATTCCGCCTGCTTGGCGAAGACGCGCAGGTCCTTGACGATGAGCGGATCGTTCAGGAAGTATTCGTTGGTTTCGCGGGAGAGCCGGTCGAAGGCGAGCAGGCGTTTGCCGGCGTCCGAGCCCTTGGGAAAATCCTTTTTGTAGAGATCGACCCAGTAATCGACATGGGCCGGGTCGGCCAGGTGCGCGAGAAGGTAGTCGATCTTGTTGCGGTCGAGGGCCTTGGCGATCGACTTCATGGCGTCCTTGGGCGTTTGCTGGGGGAAGGTCGTTTGATCGACCTCCATGCCGAAGCGCATCGGTTCCTTTTTCTTCCCGGCGTCCTGCGCGGCACAGACCACGCACGCCAGCAGGAGTGCGATGAGCGGCGCGGAATGGGTGAGGGATTGCATGAAGAGTCCTCCGCGGAAAACGCGTCGTGCGTCATTCCATTTTGGATAGAATAGCATGACGTAGGTCCTATTGACAGGTGCGTTATCAAACCGCGATGCGAGCGCCAGGGGTCATGGCAGGCAACACGTTCGGACAACTGTTTTGCGTCACGACGGCCGGCGTCAGCCACGGGCCGGGGTATCTCGTCATCATTGACGGTTGCCCGCCGGGGCTACCGCTCGGCGTGGACGACCTGATGCCCGATCTGCGCCGCCGGGCGCCCGGGCAATCGAGCATCGTCACGCAACGCAAGGAGGACGACGTGCCCGAAATCTGGTCCGGCGTCTTCGAGGGCAAGACCGACGGCACGTCGATCGGCATCCTCTTTCACAACAACGACCAGCGCAGCCGCGACTACGGCGACATCAAGGACAAGTATCGCCCGGGCCATGCCGACTTCACGTTCGACGCCAAGTACGGTTTCCGCGACTACCGCGGCGGCGGGCGGTCGAGCGCCCGCGAGACGATCTGCCGCGTGGCGGCCGGGGCGATTGCCAAGAAAATTCTCGCCCAGCATGGCATGCGCGTCCTGGGCTACGTCAAGCAGGTCGGTTCGATCGTTGCCGACATTCCCGATCCGACGGCAATCACCCTGGAGCAAATCGAAGCGAACGAGGTCCGCTGTCCGGATGCGGCCAAGGCAGCCGAGATGAAAACGTTGATCGAGGAGATGCGCAAGGACTGCGATTCGATCGGCGGGATCTGCGAGCTGGTCGCCGTCGGCGTGCCTGCGGGATTGGGCGAACCGATCTTCGACAAGCTCAAGGCCGACCTGGCAAAAGCATTGCTGTCTTTGCCGGCCGTGATGGGATTCGAGTACGGCGCCGGCTTCGGCGTCGCCACGATGCGCGGCAGCCAGAACAATGACGTATTTGTGAACCGAGCCCCCCGCGTGAGCGGGGGGTGTACCATCGGCACCGCGACCAACCGCCACGGCGGCATGCTCGGCGGCATTTCCAGCGGTGAACCGATCATCTGCCGCGTCGCGCTGAAACCGACCAGCAGCCTGCCACAGGCGCAACGAACCGTTACAACCAGCGGCGAAGAGACGACCATTGCGACCAAGGGCCGGCACGATCCGTGTCTTTTGCCGAGGTTCGTGCCGATGGGCGAGGCGATGATGGCGTTGGTGCTGGTGGATCACTGGTTGCGGTTCAAGGCCCAATGTGGCAATGTTTAGCCGGTCGCCTGTGGCGAGCGCGCTGGGATCCCGCTCGCCACAGGCGAGCGGCTAAACATCGATACGTTTGCGAATCACCGCCTCCAACTCCGCAATCGCCACCCGTTCCTGCACAAGTGTATCGCGGTCGCGGATCGTCACCGTTTGATCCTGCAATGTTTGCCCGTCGATCGTCAAGCAGTAAGGCGTGCCCGCTTCGTCCATGCGGCGATAGCGCCGGCCCACGGCGCCCTTGTCGTCGTAGAAGACGTTGAAGGTCTTCTTCAGGTCACGATAGATTTTCTGGGCGATTTCCGGCATGCCCTCTTTGTTGACGAGCGGCAGGATGGCCGCTTTGATCGGCGCCAGACGCGGGTGAAAGCGCATCACCGTTCGTACATCACCCTTGATTTCTTCTTCGTCGAAGGCTTCGCACAGCACCGCGAGCGTGAACCGGTCTGCGCCGGCCGACGGTTCGATAACGTGTGGAACGAACGAATACTTTGCGACCTCTTCTTTGGCCGGGTTTGATTTCAGCCACTCCTTGAACGAATTGGTGCCGCGCGAGGCCTTGTCGCGTTCCCAGGCCTCCTCGTCGAAATAGCTCATGTCCTTGCCGCTGTGGGTGGCGTGTTGTGTGAGGTCATACGCCCCGCGGTGGGCAACGCCTTCCAGCTCCTGCGGTTCCTCGCTAAACGGGAACAGGTATTCGATATCCGTGGTGCCGATGGAGTAATGCGCGAGTTCTTCTTTGCCCTGTTCGCGCGGCCGCAGGTTGCCCGACTTGATGCCAAGGCGGGTATACCAGTTTTTACGTAGATCGCGCCAGTATTCATACCACTTCATCGACTCGGCCGGGTGGCAGAAGAATTCGATCTCCATCTGCTCGAATTCGCGGCTGCGGAAGATGTAGTTGCGGGGCGTGACCTCGTTTCGAAAGGCCTTGCCGACCTGCGCGATGCCGAATGGCAGTTTCAGCCGGGAACTGTCGAGCACGTTCGGGAAGTTGACGAAGATGCCCTGCGCCGTTTCGGGGCGCAGATACACCTTTGCGTCGTCTGTTTTTTCCACGCCGGTGTGGGATTCGAACATCAACGAGAAAGGCTTGGCGTCGCCCAGAGGCGCGCCACAAACCGGACAGGGTTCCTGAAGGCCTGTCGCGTGAAGTTGTTCCGTCGCGAAGTACCGGGTCATTTCCATCAGATCGGGGGGAGCATCGGGCTGCCCGTTGACGCGCGTCGCCAGGAAGCTTAGCGTAACCTCTGGATTGCGCACAAGGGCCAGGTTGGGGGCAAGCCGTTGTCCTTTTCCCTTTGCCCACTTCATCAAGCGGGGCGTGTCAATATGTCCCGTAATTGGAGTGAATTCCTGAATCAAGGAATTCATCCAGGCGCATTCAGCGAGTATGGGCCAAAGCTGATCGGCGCGAACGAAACGCCCGCACTTGGTACATTTTCGGGTCGGGTCGGCGAACGTTCCCACATGCCCGCTCGCAATCCACACTTTGGGATTCATGATGATCGAGCAATCGACGCCGACCATCGAAATCTCCTGGCCATCGGGGCCGGGCGGCGGGTTGCGGACCATATCCTGCCACCACGCCTCCTTGATGTTGCGTTTCAACTCGACGCCGAGGGGCCCGTAGTCCCAGAAGCCGTTGAGGCCGCCGTAGATTTCGCTCGATTGAAAGATGAAGCCGCGCCGTTTGCACAGCGAGACCAGTTTTTCCATTTTGGACATGTCCATGGCAATCCCCGCTTCCGTTTAGCCGCTGCCGTTTAGCCGCTCGCCTTTGGCGAGCGGGAATGAATGAGGCACGCGCATTTTACGTTCCGCCCGGCATTTTGACGACGCCCACGGACCGGGTGGGGTTCGCGGTTGCGCGGAACCGAGTAGCAACCACTTGCGTAATGAAAAATCGGCACGATAATAAGACGCATGAGCAACACGATCCCGTGCCCGAATCCGGTGTGTGTGCATCAATTCAGCCAGGCTGAGTTGCAGGCGGCGACGCAGATTGCATGCCCGAAGTGCGGCTTTCGCATGCAGGGTCGAGGCCCGGCGCCGGTTGCCGCCGCGAAGCCTGTCGTCAAACCCAAGCCCAAGCCACCGCCGGCAGCATCGAAGAAGCCGGCGTCAGCGCCTCCCTTGGCGACACCGATTACAACCGCGCCGCCGGTTGCCGCGTCGCCGCCCCTGGCCGTGCCGATCGCCAAGAGCGATGCTGGTTCTGCTCAGGCCGATGGTCCGAATCCAACTGCGTTCATGGCTGGGGGAGCCGGGCCGCTGGTGCGCACGGGTCAGTTCACCAGGAAAACCAACTGGACCAGGGTGCTCGTCACCTTCTTTTCGGTGGGACTGGCCGCCTGTGTGGTGATCGCCGGGATCAGTTTTCTGGTTCTCTACTTCGTCGGCCCAGGCGGCGGCGGCGCGGGAATCAAGGGCGACGAACACACGGGTATCCTGCGCGGGTCGAAGAACGAATCCGAAAAGGTCTACAAGCTCATCCTGCCACGCACCGAATGGACCAGCGACGAGAACCTCCGCGTCGGTCTCAACGCCCATGCTGCTTTCAAGCACAACGAATACCCGTTCTGGTTCGCCATCGCCGTCAAGGACTACGGCATGCACAAGCCTCGCAACGCCGAGTTGTTTCGCCATGCCGTGGACAATCTCGAAAGCCATTTCGGGGACACGCTTGAGCTGGAGAAAAACGCCGAGCCAACCAAGTTCGGCGACCTGCCCGCGCTGAGCCTGCCGTTCCGGGGCAAGCTGATGGGCGATTTTTGGCCCGGGTATTGTCTGATGTTTTTCAACAACGGCATCGCCTACTGGTTCATGATGGCCAGCTCCGATGATTCCACGCTCGAATCGTTCGCGGAGACCCTGCCCAAGGATAACGTGTTCGTCCTGAGCGAGCGCAAAAACTGGGTCGCCCAGCCCTGGCCGACCGAGGTATTCGTTGCCCAGACCGGCAAGTTCGACCTGACCACGCTCAAAGGAGTCTGGGAAAAATACCCGCCCAAGGACGTGGACGACAACGGCGTCCTGCTTCTGGCCGGGACCTACAAGACCCACCGCGGCCAAAAGGACAACCTCAAGAACGCTCAGCTCCTCGTTTTCACGCAGGGGAAAAAGCCCGATCTGAAAACCGCCATGAAGGCGATTCAAGCCTACGTGACCACCCGCGAAGGAAACGTGAACCAGACGAACAAGATCCTGCCAGCCACCGAAGTTACGCCCAAACAGCCGGAGCTTGGCGAGGTCACCAACATCGGCAATCGCCCCGGACGCATCCTCGACTTGAAATTGACCTCGCCCGATCAGACCAAACCCATGCGATACTACCTGCTCGGCGCCGTGAACGAACCCGACGTGTGTTACGGAATCTTGTGCGAGTGCAACTGGGACGCGCGCCAGATCTGGCGGCAAGACTTCCTCGACCTGATCGCGTCGTTTCGCGTGCGCAAGAGCGAGGATTAGAATCGCCCCGCGCGCGGTTTCGCGCTTCCGCAAACAAGGTGCGTTATTTTACTGGCGGCATCAGCACGCCGGGCGGAGCGCCCAGGGGCGGATTCAGATCGGGGCTCGGCGTCCCAATCGTTTTGCCATAGTTGCGCAAAAGCTGTCCCTGACCGTAGACCTGCTCGAACGGCATGACCTTGATCGGGTTCAGAACGGGATAGAAATAGCGCACGTCGCGGATCGTCCAGGGGATCAGGTTCTCGCTAATGAAATCCAGGCCCGGCAACTCGTACCACGGCGCCCGCACACGCTGTTCGAAGACCAGGGTCTCGTAGCCGTCCTTGGCGATGCGGAAGCGGTACTTGCCGTAATAAGTGAATGGCTTAACCACCGGCCCGGCCCCGATCGGCTGGTCCTTCTCGTCATAAACGATGGCGCCGTGCGGCTCCGGGACGATGACCATGCGCCGCTCGACGCAACCGGCCGCGCCGGCCACGAGCATCAAGGCGATTCCCCAGCCAATTCCTGAGCCGATCCGATGCGCCATGGCATCCATCCATTCGCAAGAGAGCCTCGTGATTTTCATCTGTATGGATCAAAGGTGAAGCGATATAACGAAGGGAAGGAAAGGCGTCAAGCCGGGTTGGCAAACATCTAGCCGGCGAGCTTACTCGCGGTGAACGCCCCGACATTTCAGAGCATCGACGAAAGCAGGAAATCTGGGTGATTGGATTCAACGAAATTGAGTACGCAAGCCACACCGACGTGGGGATTCGGCGCAGCCACAACCAAGACAACCATGTCGTCATGCCCGCCGCGGACGACGAGCACTGGCGCGAGGTGGGCCACGTCTTCCTGGTCGCTGACGGCATGGGCGGGCACGCCGTCGGCGAACTCGCCGCCAAGATCGCCGTGGATAACATCCCGCACATCTTCTCCAAGTACGCTCACGAAGGACCCCTCGCCGCCCTGCGCCGCGCCTTTGGCGAAGCGAACCTCATCATCCATACTCGCGGCCTGCAAAACCGCGAATTCAAGGGCATGGGCACGACCGGCACGGCCATCGTGCTGCGCCCCGAAGGCGCCTGGGTCGGCCACGTCGGCGATAGCCGCGCCTATCGCATCCGCGGCGGCACCATCGAACAGCTCAGTTTCGACCACAGTCTCCTCTGGGAAATTGCCCGCAAGCAACGTAAAAGCCCCGAAGAACTCACCGGCATTCAATCCAACATCATCAGCCGATCGCTCGGCTCCATGGAATCGGTGCAGGTTGATGTCGAGGGCCCGCACCCTCTGGAGCGCGGCGACATCTTTTTGCTGTGCAGCGATGGACTCAGCGGGCAGGTGAACGACCGCGTCATCGGCTCCGTCGCGGCCGCCTTGCCGCCCGATGAAGCGGTGCAATTCCTCGTTCACCTCGCCAATCTGCAGGGTGGACCGGACAACACCACCGTCCTGGTCATGCGCGTCGGCGGCGAGCCGAAGCCGGGCAACCTGGATAGCCAGATGGACGTCGTCTTTCCCGAGGTCGAAAACGCCCAGCCGATCGTCCCGCGCATCGCCCTCATGCTGTATCACGCCAGCAAGCTCCCGTGGGGGTTCATCCTGCTCGCGGCGGGAATCCTGCTCGCCGTGGTCGCCATCGTCCTGACCACTGCCGAGAGCGCGCTCCTCAAGGAGCAGGCTCTGTATGCCTTCATCATCGCGGCTCTGTCGTTGTTGGGCGGGATCGTCACGCTGTTGATTCAGAACTTTCGCGAATCGCGCCAGATTATCGGCGAACCCGCGGAGGAACGCACCTTGCAAGTCTATCGCAAGACGGCCTGCCCGCTCGACGCCGCCATCTATGAGCGCCTCCATCTATCGAGCACGACGCTGGAGGAATCGATCCGCGGCAAAGCCTGGGACTACGACGTGAAGACCTACCAGGAGCGGATGAAACAGGCCGCCCAGCTTTTCAAGCAAGGAAGTTTCCGCGACGCCTTCCGCGCCCAGTGCCGCGCGATGCTGGTGTTGATGGAAGCCGTCCATCGCTACCGCGGCAAGAACGAGGACTTCCAGCCGCTGTGGGATCGGCCAAGGAGTTGATGGGAAAAGGGCCTGGTTTGGACACGCCTGGGTCCGCCTGCCGTGTCCGCATAATAAGTGAAAAATCCTAGTCGCGCCGCAACTCCTTTCAGGATCATCGGTTGCCGAGTTATTCTTGAGGACTTCTCACGGCGCGGGGGTGGCGCCTCAACTGACCTTGCAGCCTGGCTCGAACCGGGATGCTCGTGAGCGAACCGCCGCCTATTGTAGTCGCTTCAGCGCGTTCTTGAGTGCGTCATCCAGATCGGCTGGCGCTCCACAATCCTTGCAGATCAGGCAATCGGGCGCTCGGGGGATCCGAAAGCGGTGGGCCCGGAACGCCTCGTCGAAGATGCCGGGGACTTTTTCCAGTGTGAACAACAAGCTCGTGAATCCCGGGTCGTAGCCGGCGCCGTGCGTCAGGAGTTGCAGCGTGATCTGGGCGTGAAGCGACGCGATGACCTCGATGGACGCCCGGCTCGCGGGAATCGTCGTCTCCGGAGCCGGGCCGCCCGGCGCGGCGTAATCGGGCGGTTTGCTGGTGTCGGCCTGCACCGTCCGGCGCAGGAAGCTGGCCACGCACCCATAACACGGGCCACCCGGCGCGAACCAGTGAACAAACCCGCCAATGCCCCCCGCGAGCACCTCGCCGAGCGTCCACGGCTTGAGAAAACGACGCATGAGCAAATCGAAATGAAACTTCGCCGCCTCGTTGTCCGCGGCGCAAACCCCGAGGTCGCACGCCTGGGCCGCGGCTTCGATCTTCGCCGCGTGCAACGGGCTCATCAAGCTACAATGGAGAAGTTGCAGTTTCAAATCCGGGCGGCGTTCCTCCAGCCACTTGGCCGCAAGGTTGGACTTCTTGGAACCGACCGCGGACGGCGGAAAAAGATGCCTCACAACATTGTGCGGTTTGTACTCATCCGGTTCGATGAGCGTGACGCGCGAGATACGAGGATCGCGGCAAACGACATCCAGCACCGTCATGCCGCCGGAGCCGGCGCCAACCTGAAAGAGGTGGGACAATGGCACTTCCCCTTTATTTTAGCCGCAGGCCTTGGCCCGCGCGGAGCAAGCCGCGTTGCCAAGACGGTCCAAAGAAATGAAGTAGGTCAGGCTGGAAAGCCTGACCGTCAGGCTGGAAAGCCTGACCTACATTCATTGTTCCTGGCACTCCAAACGCAATACCATTCGTCAAGCGGAGGAACGCCAGGCCCACGCGCAAGCGTGGGGGTTTGGCCCGCCCCTAAAGCCCCCCAGCTTGCGCTTGTGGGTTGGTCAAAGACTCATCGACGCGCGGTAATGTGGCCAAAAATCATTTGGCGTCGGGCAGCGGCCAATCGCCCGTGTCGCGCCACACCTCGTAACACGCCAGCCAGCGCCAGGCGGCCTGCACAGCGAACACGCAGGTGAACTTCGCGGGGTCCCATCGGCTCGTTTCACGCGTGCTCCCTTGCTTCCACATGCAAAGGACCTGGCCATCGAGCAAGTGGGGGCAGAAATCCAGCAACGTGATCACGCGCGTTTCCGGCGGGATCGTCGGGTAGTCCGCCGGCAGGCGCGTTTCGAGTTCGTACACGTTGTGCATTGGCTTGAGGCGATAGCGCAAAAGCAGCGTTCCGGCGTGCTTGACGACCTTGATCTTGAAATCGTCCGCGCGATCCTGGTTGTAGCGTTCCAGAACCGGGATCTCGACGGTGAGCAACCGCCGTTTGCCGGCTTCGGTGTCGAGAAGGGGCATACGCTTCCTCGCCTCTCCCCAGGGGAGAATGGAGAAATACTCAATAATGACACGGCACCGACTGGATCGCGGAGATAACTTCCTCGTCGCTCACCTCTTCGCTGGCGCCCAAAAATGACGTGTCGCGGCGATCCATCAGGATGGCGAGGTTGTCCTCGGCGTTGCCGCGCAAGGCGTCGATCAGCTTTTTGCGTTCTTCGGTTTGCAGGGGTCGAAAGTCCATCTGTCTTCTCCCTTCGATCTGGTGATTACGATTCGACAAACGTGGGCGTCTCAGTTATCTGGGCGTCTTCCTTGGCGAGTTCCGCGAGAATCAAGAAAACGGCGCGGACCAAATCTTCCTCGCGTGGGTCGATGGCGATTACCTCGCCATCCCTCTCCCAATAATACCGCGCCTCCGCCGTGCTTAGCAAGAGGCGAATTTGCTGACCGGACTCGGCGAGCGAAATTTTGACGGCCAGGAGATTGTCCGGGTCATCGTTGAGAATGTCGAACTCGACCTTGGCGAACAGTCGGCACAGGTATTCCAGGGCTTTGGTGTTCGACTCGATCACGGCCCAGACTGTGCGAATGCGCTGGGCGAGGTCGGGCCCAAGCGTCACCTGCACGGGCAAGGTGCGATAGCGGCGCTCGCCCACCCCAAGCGCGTACCAGCAAAAACAGAGGTCGCCCAAACGCTGCACGTGGGCGCCAGCGGCTTCATTCGAATGAGCGTCCGCCGTGCCGATCGCGAAAACGCCCTCGCCGCCGCGTAGGGCGCCGACCCATCGGCTATCGCCGTGCAAATCGCCATCGCTTGGCTCGCGCAAATCGCCCGGGTGAGTATGCACCACGCCCAGAATCTGCAAACGCTTGTCCCGTTGCCGCACGATCCGGCTCGCCAGCCCTTGCGCCTCGGCGTCGAATTGAACATGGGCGGCGCCCGCGTCGCGGCTTGTGCCGGCGGGAAGAGCAGCCAGCGCGATGGCCTCATCGCCTTGCCGCAGGCCCAGAAGCACCCAGCCGATCTCCTCGTGCCCGCGTGCCGAGCGGCGATGCTCGGCGTAATCCTCGAACAACGTGCGGGCAACGCCGTCGGTCAGAATGATTCGCTCCAGTCGCGTCAGTGAAGCGACCGGCTGGGGCGCCAGCGCGGCGGGGCGTTTCCACCAGAACAACAATCGGCACAGCCAGGCGATCATAAGGCATCCTTTCTCTTCCGTCTCCGCATCCTACCGAAGGGGCGGGTTCTTGTCAAAGTCGGTGGCGAGACGTTTTTCGCGATCACGTGGGGCGCAGCACGTTCGCCAGGGTACGAATCGTAGCGGGCGTCGTGCGGCAACATCCCCCGAGCAACCGGGCGCCGGCGCGATGCCAACGTTTCACCGCATCGCTCCAATCGACCGCGCCGGTCGTGCCCTGCCAGCACTGCCGTGAAGCATCCCACGTTTCCCCGCTGTTTGGATAGACAAGGAGCGGCTTCTTCGCAACGTCGGCGGTCGATTCAAGGAGACCCTCGATAAAACGCGGCGCCGTGCAATTCACGCCAACCGCGATGATGTTGGCGGAGTCATTGGCGAGTTGCACCGCCTCGGAAAATTGGTCACCATGACAAAGTCGCGCTTCGTCTTGACAGCTGAAACTCAACCAGGCGGGTGTGGATGGATAATCGGCCAGGAGTTTGACGAGCGCTTCGGCCTCACGAAGACAGGGAATCGTTTCGCAGGCGAGCAAGTCAGCGCCGCTGGCGGCCAGGATTTCCAGGCGAGGGCGATGCCAGTCGATGAGTTGTTGCAGCGACAGGCCATAGTCGCCGCGATATTCCGAGCCGTCGTGAAGGAAGGCGCCATAGCACCCGATCGACGCCGCGACGAGCGCCGGGCGCCGTGCTCCCCTCTCCCTCTGGGAGAGGGGTTGGGGGTGAGGGTGCGGTGTGTCCGAAACCGATACCTCGTCAACCTCTGGCTGGAGATGGGAGTCGGAATCCGGCCGCGTCCCACCCTCACCCTCGGCCCCTCTCCCAGGGGTTGAGCGGAGCAAGAAGTCATCGCGCGCCTGTTGCGCCAGCTGCACGCTGAGCCGTAGAACATCCGCCGCCTGCGCGTGATTCAGCCCGCGCTGGTTCAAACCGGGAATCGTCGCTTGATAGCTCGCGCTGGTGATCACCTCGGCGCCGGCGGCGAGGTAATCGTGATGGACTTGTCGAATCAGATCGGGATTTTCGAGAAGGAGTTTCGCCGACCAGAGCGGGTCGCGCAGATCGGCGCCGCGCCGCTCCAACTCGGTGGCGAGGCCGCCATCGAGGATCACGACCCCGGAGGCTTGAAGGAAGGGAATGAGGGGATTCATCAAACCAGCGTCAACTCAAGGGGCGGTTCTTTCGCTCTCCTACGCGATAGGCATCCTATCGCGCGCCGACGCGTAGCAAAAGGCAATCCCCGCAACACCGACGATTCGCCAACACGTTCAAGGTCGTGAAGGCAAGCCGAGAGTGCTACGGGGCCTGCGTGAAAAACCAGGGACGAACGTCTTTGCCTGTTCGTCGCCAGATTGCTCAGCTGTTCGGCGGCTCGGGTTCGCCGAAGAAGACGTAGAAATCCACGTCCGTCACGGCCTGGCCGCTGGTTTGCAGGACCACGTCGTACGGATAGGCGACCTCCTCGCCGCCGACGGTTTCCTTGCTCAGGGTGCCGACGTCGCCGTTCGAGTTTGGTACGATCAATTCAATGCGCACCTGGTAGGTCGAGTAGCTCCCAAGGCCGGTCGCCAGGAAACCGAACTGGTAATAACCGTCGGCGTCGGTAAAGGTGAACACTTCGTTGTTGTCGAGCGCGCCGTTCTGGTTGGCGTCGATGTAGATCAGTTCGCCGGGAATGGGGGCAAGCGTCGTCTCGTTGAAAACGTGGCCCGAAATGCTTCCGGTGGCGTCGGTCAAAGTCGTGGAGCCGGCGGCCCATTCCTCAAACCCCGCGTTGGGCGTGTGGTTCACCCCAAACTTGGAGTAGAGGTAAACATAAGACCCGCCCGTGAACAGGCTGTCAGGGATGTACGCCAGCATGTCGCCCTTGCCGCTCCCCTGGTTCAGGCGAGCGTCGAGTTTGATCCAGTTGTCGCCGTTGGCATCGAGATCGTAGACCGCGTTCAAACCGGCGAGCTGCTGCGTGGATGCGACGTACCCCGAAAGATTACCCGCGCCGCCGAGGTAGATTCGCAATTCGTCCAGCGACAGGAGCGGCTGGGATGCTTTTTGGTTGATATCGAGCAAGAACTCGCGGTAATTCACGCCGCCGACATTCACGACGGGCACGTCGTCCAACAACAGGGACCGCGTGAATTGCGGGCTGGTGTTTTCATTGAATTGCACACCGCGATGGTCGGAGTTGAATCCTTGTTGCACCATGCTCTTGTTCGACTGAATTCGCAAGAAGGAGTCGATGACGCCAGTGCCGGTCGGCTGCGCGTCGAACTGCCGAAAGATGGCGCCGTTGATGGATCCGATGGCCCCGTGCGACGTCAGATCGAGCGTCGAAGGCGTCACGCGATCTTCAAGTTGTTCCAGCCGCGGGCGGGCGAACGCCTTGCCGCCAGCTGTCCGCGACGAAGCGTTCCTGAATCGGGCGAACCAGGATTTCCAAGAAAGAGTTGAGAACACGTCATTCCTCCAGAATTAAAAAAGGACCAGGAAAATGCGCGGCGCGCATCGCGATCGGCGTCGCGCGCAGCGACGTAAAATCATACGGGGCGTCTGAGGGTAGAAGCTGACGGGAGCAGCCTGGAAGCATGACGGGGTCCAATTCCCTGGCAATGCTTGGCCTCTGCCGGTTCCGTTTCTACAAGTCCTGAAAAGTGTACTATGCATTTTCGCTTCGTGCAAACAACATCGCTACAATAGTCACTCATTGAAATGCGATTCCCGGAGACCCTGCCATGCCTCGTTTACGCTTGTCGAAATTATCGCCGACCGCCTGGTTCATTTTCATGTTCGTCGCCGGCGCGCTGGCCGGCCTGACCTGGTTCGTCGCCGACGCCTTCGTCGAGGCAGCGCAAAAGCAGGCGGCTGACGCTCCGATCGTTTACAAGGGCGCTCGCATTCACACGGCGTCCGGCCCGGTCATCGAGCGCGGCGTCCTGATCGTTCTCAAGGGCAAGATCCTCGACGTCGGTAAAGAGGATGACGTGAAAATCCCCGCCGGCGCAACGGTCCACGATCTGACCGGCAAGGTCATCATCCCGGGGCTCGTCGATACGCACTCGCACATCGGCATTTTCGGGCGACCCGCCGGCTCAGCCAGCGCCGACGGCAACGAGATGACCGGACCCGTTCAGCCCGGCCTCCGCGCCATCGACGCCATCAATCCCAACGACCCCGGCATCCGCATGGCCCTCGCCGGCGGCGTCACCACCGCCAACATCATGCCAGGCTCAGGCAACGCCATCGGCGGGCAGACCCTCTACGTGCGACTCAAGGGAACCGTTGTCGAAGCCATGCGCATCATGGCCAACCGGGTCCTCGGCGGCATCAAGTTCGCCAATGGCGAAAACCCCAAAGGCGTCTATGGCAAAAAAGGCCAGGCGCCGCACACGCGCATGAAAATCGCCGCCCTCCAGCGCGAAATGCTCACCAAGGCCAAAACCTACAAGCAGCAATGGGATCGTTACAACAAAGCCAAGGCCGCCGGCGAAAAGGTCACGCCGCCTGAACGCGACATCAATCTCGATCCGCTCGTCGAGGTGCTCGAACGCAAGCGCACCGTTCACTTCCACTGCCATCGCTCGGACGACATCATGACTGCCGTGCGCCTGTCCGAGGAATTCGGCTTCGAGCTCGTCCTCCAGCATTGCACCGAGGGCTACCTCGTCGCGCAGGAGCTCGCCAAGCGCGGCATCAGCGTGTCGCTCACGCTGGTCGATAGCCCCGGCGGCAAGCCCGAGGTCATGGGCCTGCTCGAGGAAAACGCGGCGATCCTGACCAAAGCCGGCGTCAAGGTCGCCATCAACACGGATGACTTCGTCACCGAGTCGCGCTTCTTCCTGCGCACCGGCGCGATCGCCGTGCGCGGCGGCCTTTCCGAAGACGACGCCCTCAAGGCCCTCACGCTCCACGGCGCGCAGATGATGCACCTCGACGATCGCATCGGCTCATTGCAAAAGGGCAAGGACGCTGATTTCGTCGTCCTCTCGGGTCGCCCGTTCAGCGTCTACACGCAGGTGCTCCAGACGTACATCGAAGGCGAGAAGATGTTCGACCGCGACGTTCACGAGGATTGGACCTATCAGGCCGGCGGGTTCGCGCTTGCCAGGAACAAGAACCTGTTGCCGAAGAAGGTCATTCCATTGAAATCGTTGCTGCTTCCCGTGCCGGCGATAACGATCCGCGGGCCGAGCTACAACGAGGTCCCGAAGAAACTGGCCGTGATCGCCGGGCGCGTTTACACGATCTCCGGCGCGGTTATCGATCATGGCGTGGTCCTGGTCGAAAACGGCAAGATCACGAAAGTCGGCACACGCAAGGCCGTCGCGGTGCCGAAGGGCTTTCCGGTTGTATACGCCGCGGCAGTGACCCCCGGATTGATCGACGCGCATTCCGTGGTCGGGCTTTCCGGTGCGCTCAATTTCAAGAAGGGGGATCAGGATCAGGACGAGATGAGCGATCCGAATCAGGCTGACTTGCGGGTGATGGATAGCTTCAATCCGCGGGAGCCGCTCTTGCAGTTCATTCGCGAGCAGGGCGTGACGGTCATCCATGCGATGCCGGGGCGGGGCAACGTCATCGCCGGGCAGACCGGCATCTTCCGCACGCAGGGCCGAACCGCCGAGCAGATGAAGATCCGCTTCCCCGCCGGTTTGCTGGTGAATCTGGGCGAGGTACCGAAATCTTCGTACCCCGGGAAATTGCCCAACACGCGCATGGGCACGGCCAATCTCATTCGCAACGCTCTCAATGCCGCGCAAGGGTATGCACGCAAGAAGGAAACCGCGAAGGAACCGCCGGCGCCGAACCTCAAGCACGAGGCGCTGGAATTGGTGCTGCGAAAGAAAATGCCGATCATCTTCAGCGGCCATCGCGCCGACGACTTGATGACGGGTCTGCGCATCGCGAAGGAATACAAGCTGCAAACCATGGTGACGCTGGCGACCGAGGGCTACCTGATCGCCGACGCGCTGCGGGCCGCCCAGGTTCCGGTCATCGTTCACCCGACGATGCAAAGGCCATCGTCGCCGGAGACGTTCAACGCCCACCTGGGCAACGCGATGTTCCTGGTGGACCAAAAAATCCCAACCGCGATCTGCACGGCGTTTGAAGGCTACGTTCCGAAAACCCGCGTGCTGCGCTACGAGGCCGCCATGGCGATGGTGAACGGACTGGGCCACGAGCGAGCCCTGCGCGCCATCACGCTCGACGCCGCCAGGATTTTGGGAATTGACGATCAGTTCGGCAGCATCGAGCCGGGCAAGGCGGCGGACCTGGTGCTCTACGACGGCGATCCGTTTGAACATGCCACGCACGTGACCTACACGATTATCGCGGGACGAGTTGTCCATGATCGCGCGGAATATTTGAAGATGCCGTTTGAACGGCGCGCGCTCGCCCTCGGGAGCGGCGGCGGTGATTATGGCTGTTGCCTGGGGGAATGGTGATCGCCGCCTTCGTTTACCAGCCCGGAGCGCAAGCGACGGGGCGTTGCCTACCCGTCGCTTGCGCTCCGGGCTGGTGGGTCATTCCTTCTTTTCCTCGGCCGCGCGATATTCGTAAATCGCATCCAGCATGAACAACCGATACCCGACCGGCACGCGGCCGACCAGGCCGACAAACGTCATCTTTTTCTTGTCCACCGCGATCGTGGTCAAAAGACTGAGCGTATGTTTGGCGCCGTCTTTCAATGTGATCTCATAATCGCTCGACGCCTTTTTCTTGTCCACCGGTGGCACGTAGCGCAGGCCTGCCAGCTTGGCGAGATCGACCTTGACCGTCTTCTTGAACATGATGTAGGGCAGCACGCGGTACTGCCCGTTGGTCAGGTAAAGGGCCTGAATATCGTAGGCGGGATGCTGGGATTTTTCCTTATCATCGGCGATGACGGTCGCCTGCGCGCCTTCGACCTTGGCGGCTGGTTTCGGCGCGGGGAAGATCACGCTGTGCAAGCCCTTGTCGGTGCCGCCGTTGAACTTCACGGTGGCGGAGCCGAGGCCATCCAGGATCGCGTCGGCCTCGATGGTGATCTTGTTGCTGGTGAATTTCGTGTGGCCCACCAGCGTTGTCTCGTCGCCGTTGGCTTGCAGCGCGATCACGGCGATGCCTTTTTTCGCGCGATCATAGGTGATTTTCTTGACACTATTCAGCGGGATGAGCGTGAGGATGCCGTTGCGGTAGGTCGTCGATTTTTCCTCGCGGATCTCGAGGTATTCCGGCCCGGGCGTCTCGGAAAGCGAAAACTTCCGCGTGCCCAGGGTGAAACGCCAATCGACCAGTTTGACTTCCTTCCCGCCGGCGGGGGGCACGACGAATAGGTAGTCTTTCTTATCCTCCTTGGCGGGCGTCTTCTTGTCCTTGCCGCCGGCCTCACACGGATTGGCGAGCGGGGACAAGGCCAGAAGCAGCAGCGAAATCGAAAGCCGGCGCATGATGAAAACTCCCTCGAGGCAGGACGGATAAACCAAGAACGTGCGGCATGCGGAGAGGCACGATGGCGGGGTCAATTCTCATTCATCATAAGCGCAGGCCGCCGGTTGTCCACCGAAACCTCCTCCACTCGTTCCACTCGTTCCCAAACTCCGTTTGGGAACGCACGTCCGCGAAGCTCCGCTTCGCCGCACCCGAGGTTACGCAACTTCTGGGCGGAAACCGTGAATCGCAAGAAAAGCCTTTTTTTCGTAGGCGCTGGCGATTCGCCCCACTAGACTCTAATCATCGTTTCCGCCACTTCGCGGGGTTCCCGTATGGACCTGGCCCAGCGCACTCGCGAGATCGCCAAGCCGCCGGCTTCCTGGCCGGTCGGTGTGCAGTTCGCGCTGGGGCTGATGGTGACCGCGTGCCTGTTTTTCCTCCTGGGGCGCTGGTCGCGCGAGACGTCGCAACCGGATGCTTCACCTGTCAGCGCGCGCGAACAGCCAGCGCCGGCACTCGATCTCAATCGCGCGACGCGGGGCGAACTGCGTCTGCTTCCCGGCCTCGGCGACGCCCTGGCCCAGCGCGTCATCGACCATCGGCCGTTCCGAAGCGTCGATGATCTGCGCCAGGTTCCCGGCATTGGCCCCAAGACGCTCGAACGACTGCGCCCCCGCCTGTTTGTATCGCAGCATGAATCCTACACGGCCTTTGACGACGACGAACCCATGCCGCGCGAGAGCAAGCCGCGCACGGCCCGGCTCAGCAAGAAAGCCCTTTTGCTCACGGAGCCGATCAACGTCAATCAGGCCAGCCAAAAAGAATTGCAGAAACTGCCCGGCATTGGCCCCAAGCTCTCGCAACGCATTCTCGATGTGCGGGAAAAGGGCGCATTTACAACCGTGGCCGACATGCGCCGGGTGCCTGGCATCGGGCCCAAAACGATCGAAAACCTGCGGCCGTATGTGCGCTTCGAGTAAGCCGCTTGGCGGCTTAGCGCTCGCGCGTCGCCAAGCGAACGCTAAGCCGCAAGCGGCTTCATCGCCTCGACGATGCGCGCCGGCGGTTTGCCGAACAATTTTTCGTACTCCTCGCGCGTCGGCTCCAGACGCATCTTCACCTTGACGGCCTGCCCCTTGGCGATGTCGGCCAACTTGTGATTGGTGAACGGATTGCGAAAACGTTCAAACGTTTCATCCGCGAATTGCGGCACCAGGTCGATGCGATGGGCCAGCGTCGGCACGATCTCGCCGTACATCAGATCGCGAATCCAGCGTGCGGCCACGCGATCCGCGAGCAACTTCTGCACGGTCTCGAACTTCCCGTGAAACTTGCCGACCATCGCCGTGTGCGTGCCGTTGAGAATGCGAACCTTGCGCAAGAAGAACGGCGAGATGTCGTCCGCGAGGCGCATGGCCGGATGTTCAAACAGCGTCGCCTTCTTTTCGCCGGGTCTCTCGAGCGCCCACAGATGATACGGCTCCGCGCAGATGAGCAGCGGCTCGGCCTTGGCCAGCGCCGGCTCGGGCATCGTGACGATGCAATCGACCAGGCTATTGAGCCAGACGCAGTCGCCGCGCACCCAGGCGCGAAAATCGTCAGGCAGACCCCACGCCCGGCTTTGCATCACGATCAATTCGGCCAGCTTATCCGCGTTGCATTCGATCAGCTCGCAGGGCAACAGCGTCAATGGCGCCGCCCCGGCTTGGAATCGGCTCCACAGCACCTGCGTCAACTTGGCCGGCAGCGTCTCGGGCGGCGCGGAATCGGATTGATCGCGCGCGTCGAGCACGTAGCCCGACTCCGTCGCGTTGGTGACGATGACGCGCAGCTCGGGCGATTTCGCCAGTGCCAGCACGTCCTGCCATTGCTTGTCGGCCAGCAGCACCCGGCTGATCGACCGCACGTTCTCGCGGCGCTGGATCAATTCGCCGTCCTGATAGCCGCGTACGAGAACCTGATAGCCTTCGGGCTGAGAATTGAGCAAATCGGAACGTTCGTCGGCCGAGCGCTGCACGACGACGATGCAGCCCACGTTCTGGCCAGCCTCGTTGGCGTGTTGCACGAAGCGATCGAAGAAGGCGCGCAAGAAGCGGCCAGCGCCAAATTGCAGGATGGTTTCGGGGAGAGGATTCATGGCATGTGGGGTTTCTTGTCTTCGTTTAGCGCCCGCACGGCGCCACGCGGGCGCTAAACGAAGAGGGGATTATTTCAACGTCTGCAAATACGCGATCAAATCGACAAACTCGCGCCGGCTGAGCGTTGCGTGTTGGCCTTCGGGCATCACCGAGATTTTCGACAGGCGCCGACTGTCGATGTCGGTCTTCAGGATGCGCTCGTCCTTGTCGAGATTGAGCACACGCAAGTGTTTTCCATCGTCCTTCACCAGGCCGGTCAGCGTTCTGCCGCTCTTCAGTTCGATCAGCTCGACTTCCCAGCCAGTCTTGATGATCCGGGACGGATAGAGGATCGATTCGATCAGGTATTCGACCTTCTGCGCGGCGACGCCCTTGAGCGACGGCGCGAGCAGCGTGGTCGTCGTCGCGGTGGTGTGGCATTTGGTGCAGGCGCTACGCTCGAAAATTTGCAGGCCCATCGCGGCGCGTTTGGAGCGGTCGGACTTCGGCATGGCGACGATTTCCTTGACGGCGTGGGTCGCCAGGTCGTCCTTGCTTATTTCCTTCCCAATCGTTTTTCCAGAAAGCTGGCGCCCGACCGTGTTCAACTCCTCGAACATCCTTGCATCCTTCTGCGAGAGATCGACGGCACGCTGATTCAACAATGCAATGAACTCCGGTTCGTTGTCAAATCTGCGCCACCAGCGGACAGCTTCCATGCGAAGCAACGGGTCCTTGTGTTTCAGGAGCTCCTCCCATTGGGTCTTTTTCGATGTCTTTTCGACGCGGGCGATCGTCGATAGGGATTCGATCGCATCCGCAAATGACGTCTTTGGATTGAGCACGCTCGGCCACAGCCCGTCGGCCATGGATGAGGCCTTCGGCCCGAACCGCCGGGCCAAGGTATGCGCGGCGAGCCGCAGTTCCTTGTTGTTCGAACGCAACTGCCCCGCGATCTGTTTAAGCGCGAACGGCGTTGGCCCTTCGCTCTGGAGGAACTCGAACATGACAAGTTGATCCGCCGGGGACGCGATGCGCAGCGAACCCTTCTCGACCGCTTCGATGAGTCGTTTGCCAGCCGCGGCGCTTAGTTTGTTTAGCCCACCCGCCTTCGCCTTGAGCACGAGCACCGCCTTCGCAATGGTCGCGGTCGGCAGATCATCGCGCGCGATCAGCTTCTCCAAGGCCGGCACGATCGATTTGTCGCCGTCAAGCCTGGCCACCTCAAGAAGTAGTTGGTGATCGAGCTTGCCGGGGTTTTCTAACGCCTTGGCGAGCGCTGCGAGGGCGGCCTTCTTGGTCGGGAAATTCTCGTAACAGGCGACATCGATGGCGATCAGACCCGCGAGACGCACGTTGGCATCGTCGGAGGTTAGTAGGGTAGTGATCGTTTTTTCGTCGGCGTGCTTGGCAAGATGCCACGCGGCTTCGTAACGAAGATGCGGATCAGCGGCGCCGCCGAGCTTGAGGGATTCTATCGTGGCAGGAATGGTTACGCGCGGAGACCCTAGCACGTTCATGGCGGCGAGGCCAGCCTCAAGCAACACCGCAGCATCCTTGTCGCGGAGCAGGTCAACGAGTGTATCGGGGTGGTTCGGAACCGGATGGTTTCGCAAGAAGTTCGCGGCAAGGCGACGCACTTTCCAATCGCGATGTTTGCATCGTTTACCAAGTTCAACCTTTGCCTCCTTGGTGTCGATCCGTAGCAGCGTCCACAAAGCATACGCCGCCCCGAGCGGCTCCGGCGATTTTTCTGCAAATTCACCCAACTTTGAAACGACCTTGTCGCCACGTTTGGTCAGAACTTTCATCGCCATCTCGCGGATCAGATGATGTGGCGACCTCAAGCACTCGACTGCATAATCGTCGAGCTTCCACAACTCCGAATCGAATTTTTCATGCACTACCGGCGCGTTCTTGCCGACGTACTTCAGCCGCCAGATGCGGCCGGTCATGTCGCTTTCGTCGTCGCGGCCGTACCAGTCGGCTATTAACAGGCTGCCGTCGGTGTCGTACATGATGTGGCTCGGGCGGAAGTGGGGGTCCTTGCACCAGACGAGCGGCTCGCGCTTGCTGATGTTGTTGCGTTCGTCGGGGACGAAGCGAAAGATGCCGCGGTTGTTGCCCGCGAAGCCATGCGCGCCCCAGTTGCACAGGAACAGGTTGCCCTGATATTCCTTCGGGTAGGCGGCGCCGTAATAGCGCATGAGCTGGGTGTTGGCGCCGCGGTGGAGTTCCTCACAGGGCGGGGCGAGCGGATGGTTGCCCGCCAGCCAGTCGTTGCCGACGCCGCCGCGACTGTAGCAGTGATAATCGACGCCTTCGATGACGCGCACGAAGCGGTTCGGGTTGCCTTCGCCGTTGGACAGCAGCCACAGCTGACCGAACGGATCCATCTCGAAGGAGTACGGCACGCGCAGGCCGTGGACGAGCCGCTCCATCTTGGTGCCGTCGGGGTTCATGCGCACGATGATGCCCGAGCCGCCGCGGCCGGTGACGGCCTCCCCTCCCTGACGGTCGGGGCTCGTAAGCTTGATGTTGTGATTGCCGACGCTCATGTAGAGCTTGCCATCGGGCCCCCATTCGAGGACGAACATGCCGAAGGGGTTCCAGGCCTTGTTGAGGTCGGTGACGATGGTTTTCTTGTTGGTAGCAAGCGGTTTCCCCGAGCCGGGTGCGTCAGCACCCGGTGGCAGATCATACGTGTATAGGTAATTATTCGCCGTCAACCACAATTTGTCCCGCTTCACAGCAATGCCCATGACGGGGTCCGCAAAGCCGTCGGCAATCAGGGTGCGCTTGAAGCCGCCTTTGCCGTCGGGGTCGAGGCGAACCACCGGGTTCGCGTACGGCTTGATCGGGGAGCCAGGCGGGCCGTAGCGATAGGTGTGGCTTTCGCTGACGATGATGCGGCCACGATCGTCCATGACCATCGTGATGGGGTTGATGATGACCGGGTCGGCGGCGACGAGTTCGATCACGAAATCCTTCGGCACGACGAAGTGCTTCATCTGTTCCTGCGCCGAGAGGCGGCCCTTGACCTTGACCACTTCGGTGGTGTTGTAGCCCTTGGCTGCGATCCCAGGGCCTTTCGGTCCTGGGCTTCCCGCGAGGTTCCAGGGGCCGATGGTCGGGTCGCCGAGGACGATGGCGTTGAACCATGTGCTGTCATCGAAATCAGCCCTGGTCCAGGATTCCGGGTCCCCCACCCTCGCTTCGCCGCGGCGAACCTTCGTCTTCTCATTCGTGACGATGAAGTGATCTTTCTTGCCCGCGGACTTGACGTGCAGGCGAGCGATAAGGCCCGCGGGGCCGCCCTGGTTGGTCGCCTTGATGGCGAGCACGTTTTTGCCGACGATCAAATGTTTCGCGACATTGTAGCGTTCAACCGTGTTCCACTCGGCGTCCGAGCCGACCTTTTGACCGTTGACGTAGGCGACATAGTGGTTGTCGGCCGTGATCCACAACTCCGCCTTGGCTGGTTTGGCGTCGAGGGTGAACGTCATTCGGAAGAAACGCGGCTCGTTGTTCTGCGGATTCTTGTTGGCGTCGGCTTCATCCCAGACCCACTGAGCGGCGGCCCAGGTATTCGGCGAACCCGACTGGGCGAGTGTCCAGGAAGTGACAGCGATGATGAGGGCAAGGCAGAGGAGGAGAAGCTTCTTCATGAAACACCACGCGGCGGGGGGGGAAAAGGAAGGTTGAGAGGATTCTATACCAACGGGTCCGATTTTGCAGCAAGAAAATGGCTGGCGTCCTAAAGTAAGTGAAACGCTTTTTCGCCGCCTTCGAGATCCGACCATGCCAGACGCCCATGATCCCTATGCCGCGTTGCGTCGGCGCGACTTCGCGTTGCTGCTGGCGTCGAACGTTTTGGCGGCCACGAGTGCGGAGGTACAGTTCACCGTTGCGGAGTGGGAGATCTTTCGCCGGACGAATTCTGAGGCGATGCTCGGCTATGGCGGCCTGGCGCAGTTTCTGCCGCTGCTCTTGCTTGCTCTGCCGGCGGGGCAGGCGGCGGACTGGTTTAGCAGAAAGTACCTATTGATGCTGGCTCATTTCACGATGGCGTCGGCATCGTTCGGGCTGGCGCTGGTGTCGCTCTACGATGGTCCGGTCTGGCTGATCTTTGTTTTCCTGGCTCTCGCGGGCGTGAGCCGGGCGCTGGGGATGCCGGCGCGATCGTCGCTGATCCCGCTCGTGGTGGGGCCGGGGATGCTGGGCAACGCGGTGACCTGGTCGGTGAGTGGCTGGCAGGTTGCAGCCGTCTCGGGACCGGCGGTCGGCGGCCTCCTGGCCGGCACGCCTGGCATGGCCTTCTGTGGAACGATCGCCGGGCTTTTGATCTGCATCGGCATGGTCGCGTTTATTTACCCGCGCGAAACCGCCAACTCCTCTCCCGCAGAGGGAGGTGGGTCCCCGGTGGAAGCGCGCTCCGCGCGCGCGCTGCTCGCGGGCATTCGATTTGTGTGGCGGACCGACCTGTTGCTGGCGGCAATCACGCTCGATCTGTTCGCGGTTTTCCTGGGCGGGTCGGTCGCGCTGTTGCCCGCGTTTGCGAAGAAGATTCTGGATGTGGATGAAGTCGGCTTCGGCATCCTGCGGGCGGCCCCGGCGATCGGAGCGTTCGTGATGGCGATGGCCATGGCGCATCGCCGACCGCTCGCCCGGCCCGGCCTCGCGCTGCTCGGGTCGGTCGCGCTATTCGGATTCGCGACCATCGGTTTCGGGCTTTCGGAAAATGTCTATCTCTCGTTTGCGATGCTGTTCTTGATCGGCGCCTTCGACAACATCAGCGTCGTCATTCGCGGGACGCTCATGCAAATGTTGACGCCTGATTCGATGCGCGGCCGGGTTGCCGCGGTCAACTCGGTCTTCATCAGCTCGACGAATCAGCTTGGCGCGTTTGAGTCGGGAATCACGGCGGCGTGGCTGGGATTGGTTCCCGCCGTTGTCGCGGGCGGGGCCGGGACGCTCGTTGTCGTCGTGGCGGCGGCGCTGTGGTGGCCGCGGCTGCGGCGGCTTGAGCCGTTGCATGAGCTCAAGGCGGAATCGTAGCCGCTCGTGGCTTGGCGTTCGCACGGCGCCGCGCGAACGCCAAGCCGCGAGCGGCTAGCGCGCGAGACCGAGTTGGGTGCTCACCTCGCCGACGCGCGCTGACGACCAGCGGACCTGTTTTTGACTGACCAGAGCGCTCAACTTGTCGAGGCAATCGTCGTGGACCATCACTTCCAGGTGGCCTGCCTTCACGCAGACGCACGGCACGCATTGCTGCTGGAGATCGGGCGACCACTGGCTCCGGCGGCTCACGATGTTGTCGCCGCGCGCGCCATCCACCGTGCATGACAGAACGGTGACGAAATCGATGTGGCTCGGAATCGCGCGCCCGCCGCGGCTCTTGAGCAACGCGGCACGGTGGGACTTGCTCAACGATTTCACGAACGACGCTTGACCCTTGGGAACCTGACCGAGCCGGACGCCCCATTCGGCCAGGCCGGCGCCGCCGTTGGGAGTCGCCACCTGGATGACGCGCGTCACACCGGCGCTCGGATGATCCTCGACGAAGTGCCGGGCGAGCAAACCGCCCGCGCTGTGCCCCAGCAGCACGATTTGTTTGTAGCCAAGATCCTTGACCTTCTTGATCGATTCCCGCAGTTCGGTGTAGGTCGCGATCTCTTCAATCGCGGCGGTCTGGGTGTAACAGACGGCAAAGACATCGCCGTGTTTGGAAAGGGTCCGCACCAGCGGGCTGGTGCTGCCCTGCCAGTCGTGCAGGCGAGGTTCCGCGGGCGAGGTGCCATCGTCGCGCAGGTCGAGCCCGTGCAGCAGGATCACGGCGAGGTCGCGGCCTTTCGTGCGGCGGACGTTCTTGGCGCTGAATGGGCCGGGGTAAGGCTGATTCAAAATGACGCGTGCCGCGCTCGCCGGCTTTTGGGTTGCGCGAAACGCCAGCGTGATGCGTTCGACCTGTCCAAACGTCAACGAGACTTCGCCGGCCTTGAGCATGGCCTCGGTGATGTAGAAGCTATGGGTGCCGATCTCGTCGTCGTACTTGATGTCCTTGTCCCAGACCTGAAGGCTGACCCACCAGCCGGCCTTGACGGTCCCTTTCTCCTGGCTCCAGACGGGCGTGAACGTATTCCAGGCGACAAAGGTTTGCCCCGAATCCGCCAGCCCGTTTTCCGCATCGTACACCTTGACGAGGACGTACGGATCAGGTCGGCATTGCGTGGGCGTGAAGCCGCAGTCCCAGCAGCTGCCGTTGGCCTTGGTCGCCGCGATGGTCGCCGATTTGACGACGAGGATGTAGGAATCAGCCCAGGTGATGCCGCCAAACGCGAAAAACCCAAGACAAGCCAGGATCAAGGTGCGTCGCATGTTAGGCTCCTGCCGCGGAGGAGGTGAAGCAAGGTGGAGAGCCCGCCGTTCATTCATCGTAGCGCGGTCCGGGGCGATGTCAAGGGGCAAGGGGCGGTGCGAGGCGTTCCGTACGATAAACTGCACGTACAGCGGCTAAGAGCGTCCAAAGAAATGACGTAGGTCAGGCTTTCCAGCCTGACCGTCAGGCTAGAAAGCCTGACCTACTTTCATTGTTTTAGGCACTCTAAACCAATCGCGGTTACTCACGGTGAGGAGGACATAATCCCATGAGCCAGGCCAACCCGTTTCCCCGCATCAGTGTGTTTCCGAAGTGTTACTTCGACGAGCTTTATGGCGGGTCGATGGACTACCTTGATTGGCTGCGTCAGGCGGCGACGCTCGGCGCGGAAGGCGTTGAGCATTACGACGGCTTCATCAAGGCCGGCGTCGAGCCGGTGCTGCGCGTCCTGCGCGAGACCGGACAGGTTTCGTCGATGCTCTGCTTCTCGCCGGACTTTACGCATCCGGACCCCGATGAACGCGAGCGCCAGATCGACCGGCAGCGCGCCGCCATCGACCTGTGCGTGAGCCTGGGCATCCGCCATTGCCGCACGCTGTCGGGCCAGCGCTATCCGGACATGACGCGCCAGGACGGCGTGGAGCGCACCGTGGCGTGCATTCAGCGCTCGCTGGAGTACGCGGAAAAACGCAACGTGATTTTATGTATGGAAAACCACTACAAGGACGGGACCTGGCAATACCCGGAGTTCGCCCAGCCCGAGGATATCTTTCTGGAGATTCTCGGACGGATCGAGTCGCCGTTCTTTGGCGTCCAGTACGACCCATCCAACGCGACGGTCGGCGGGTTTGACCCGGTCGTGTTTCTCGAAAAGATCAAGACGCGCGTCGTGACCATGCATGCCTCGGATCGCTCGCTTGTTCCCGGCGCGACGCTCGAAGAGTTGCGTCAGTCCGACGGCACGATCGGCTACTCCGCGAAGCTGCTTCATGGCGAAACGGGCCAGGGGCTCAACGATTACGATGCCATCTTCCGCATCCTCCATGGCGTCGGCTTCACCGGGTGGATCTCCGTCGAAGACGGCATGAACGGCCTGGATGAACTGCGCCGCTCCGTGGAGTTCTTGAAGCGAAAACGCGCGGAATATTATGGCGCAAAGTGAGCGAGCGGCGGGGCTTGTCCCCGCCGTGAAACCTCCAAAACCGAATGTGGCGAGCGGCGGGGCTTGTCCCCGCCGTGAAACCTCCAAAACCGAATGTGGCGAGCGGCGGGGCTTGTCCCCGCCGTGAAACCCCGAAACATCCCGCCCTTGCGAGGTAAAATCGATGGAATTCGACGAAAACTTCGCGTTGCTCATTACCTGGACGTGTTACGGAACCTGGCTGCCCGGCGATCCCCGCGGACATGTGTCGAATATTCTCCTTCCGGAGGGCGGCTTTCTCGACAAGGAAAATACGCCCCGCACTCCGTATCGTTCCGGTGATGTTTCCATGCAACAGAACGCGCGCCGCTTGCTCAAGCATGCTCCCGTTTACCTGGATGTCAATCAAGTGCTCGTGGTGGCCCAAACCTTGGTGGAAGCTGCGCGGGCACGAGAATGGAGCATTCCGCGCGCGGCAATCATGGCCAATCACGTCCATGTCGTCGTCATGGATTGCCCGGACGACGGTTCCAAGGTTCGTCGCGTTCTCAAGGGGACCACCCAGGCCGCTCTGACGCGGCATCGCGGCAAGCCGCAGCGCTGGTGGACTCAAGGCGGCAGCGATCGATACAAACACGGCCAGGCGGCAATCGATGCCGCCATCAAGTATGTTGCGGATCAGGAACGCAAACTTGCCGAGGTCGTGGACATGAAACCGGCGGTTTGCGCGTGACGCGGAATTCGGCGCGACGGTTTGGACACTGACCGCCGAGACAAGCTCGGCGGCTCGCAAGTACAATCGCCGAGGCAAGCTCGGCGGCTCGCGGTTGGCTACCTCCGCGTCACCCCAGGCAAGGGCGGCGCCGCCCTGGGGCTGGCCGTCGCGAAGTTCTCGCCCAGAAGATGCGCGATCGTAGCCGCCACCTGGCTTTGCGTCGTCTCGACGTTTTCGCGCACCCCCAGCGCCGGCGTGTCGGGGCCGAGTACGGCGATCCAGATCAATTCCGCCAGGGGCACTTTTTTGCCGTGGTCGGTCCAGTTCACCCGCGTGTCCCCGCGCCCATGATCGGTGGTGATGACAAGCGAGGTCTTGTCCTTGTAGGCGGGCATCTTCTGCAAGGTTTGCCACAACTCCGCGAGAAATCTATCTGCCTTGTGGGCGGCATCCAGATACAAATCGTAGCGGCGTCCGTGGCCCCATTCGTCCGTCTCGCCCAGGCCGATGAAGAAGACGCGCGGCTTGTGCCGCAGCAGGTGCTCCCGGGCGTACTCCATCGTGACGGCGTCGAAACAGTTGTCAGGCCAGTAGCGGGGCAAAGTTGGGAGTATCCCGTTCATCGCGCTCTGCCGCGGCGTGAGCGGCGCATCCTGGATCGGCTTCCAGGCCTCGTGAACCTTGATGCCGCTGCGCTCGGCGCGCAGGATGTAGGGGAATACATCCCAGGTGCAGAACGCGGCCACGCGCTTTTGATAACCGGGGCGCTGGTGCAGGAATTCGAGCACGGACAGGTTCGGGTTCACCTTCTTGGCGTTCGAGTTGATGCCCGGATCGGCAAATCCACAAAAGATCTCGCTGTAGCCCGGATACGAAAACTTGAGGCCATTGGTGAGCCGGGTGTGGGCCTTGCGCGAACGGTCGCCGAAGATTTGGCCCGACCTGGCAATCGTTCTCCAGAAGAAGGGCAACAGTACCTCGCGGCGCTCCGTGGGCTTTTCGCGCCAATAATTTTTCTTGGTGCCGGCAAGGTCCTTGATGCCGCCGAATTGCTTGTTGAGTAGCGTTTCGTCGGCGCCTCCGAAGAATTCTTGAAAACGAAAACCATCAAGCGTGACGACGATGACATTCTCGGTGCGGCGCTTCGCTGGCGTTTCGCCGGCGCCGACCGGGCAGGTCAGCGTCGTGATAACCACGAAGAGGATGAGGGCGTCAATTCGGCTCGGTCGCAACATTGGCATTCCCCTCTAAATCCACGGCATCGGCGCGCCGCACGACCGAGGCCGTCGGGGCGATCCATTGAATGACATAGTAAAACACGGGCGTCAAGAAGACGCCAAACACCGTCACCCCGCACATGCCCGCGAAGACCGCCAGGCCGAGCGAACGCCGCATCTCGTGCCCTGCCCCATGTGCGACCACCAGCGGCACCACGCCGAGGATGAACGCGAACGACGTCATGAGGATGGGCCGCAATCGCAACCGGCAGGCGTCGATGGTCGCTTCCCGGATCGGCAGGCCCTCGTCGCGGCGTTGCTTGGCGAACTCGACAATCAAGATCGCGTTCTTGCTCGCCAGGCCGACGAGGACCACGAACCCGATCTGGGTAAAGATGTTCACTTCGAGGCCGGCAAGGATGACGCCCGTCACCGAAAACAACAGACACATCGGCACGACCAGGATCACGGCCAGAGGAAGCGACCAGCTTTCGTATTGAGCCGCCAGCACCAAAAAGACGAACAGCACCGCCAGCGCGAAAAAGAACAGGGCAACATTGCCCGCCTGTAATTGAAGGAACGTTAGCTCGGTCCATTCGGCGGCCATCGAGTGCGGCAACTCGCGATCGGCGATTTCCTGCACCATCTCGATCGCCTGTCCCGAACTGGTTCCCGGGCCAGCGCGCCCGGTCACCGCCGCGGCGGCGTACATGTTGTGGCGCATCAGCATCACCGGGCCGAAGGTTTCGCGCACATCCACGAACGTACCCAGCTGCACCATCTGCCCCTGGTTGTTTCGCACCTGAAGTTGCCGAATGTCGGCGGTCTTGTTGCGGAATTTTTGATCGGCCTGAATATTGACCTGCCAGGTTCGGCCGAACTGGTTGAAGTTGTTGACATAGTAGGAGCCGAGGTAAACCTGGAGCGTGTTGAAGACATCGCTGACGGCAACCCCCAGGGCCATGCACTTGACGCGGTCAATTTCGAGGTAAAGCCAGGGAGTTCGCGCACTGGAGCTATGGCTGAGCGCCTCGAGTCCGGCCGTCCGATTGCCGCGCTTGACGATGCGGTCGCAAATGCGCTGTAACTCGACCTCGCCGAGGTTGCCGCGATCTTCGACAATCAACTTGAACCCGCCGGTGGTACCTAGCCCATCGACGGGCGGCCCGCCGTAGGCGGAGACGATCGCTTCTTGCACGTCGTGTTGACAGCGCTCCAGCGCCTTGGCGGCGATGGCGTCGGCACTCCGGTCCGGGTCGCGGCGCTTGTCGAAGGTTTCGAGCATCACATACATGGAACCGAAATTCGGCGCGTTGGCGTTAAGGATGAGCGACTGCCCGGAGACGCCGACCGTGTGCGCGACGCCGGGGATGCCGGGATAGCGCGCGCGGTCGTTCTCGTCGCCGCGAACGATCTTTTCGATCTGGGCCATCGCCCTTTCCGTGCGGTCCACCGAGGCGGCATCGGGCAGTTGCACGTTGAGGATCAGATAACCCTTGTCTTGCTGGGGGATGAAGCCGGTCGGCGCGGCAGCGAACTGGACGCCGGTCACGACCAGAAGCCCGCCATACGCAACGCAAACGATTACGCTCAGCCGAAGCACCCACGCGACCACCCGTCCGTACACTTCGGTCACGCGATCGAAGGCGCGATTGAAAGCACGGAACACCCAGCCCAGCACGGCGTTGACCGGTCCGATTGCAAACCACCCGATGGCAAGCCCGATAGCCAGGCCAGGCGCGAACAGCGCACTTCGGATGCTCCACGTTTTCCACGCCGGCATCTCCGCGATGGCGTCCGGCGTCAACGCCCAATCAGGGGACCAGTCGGCGACAACATGCCCGGAACCCCAGAGCGTGGCAAAGCCCAGCAGCCCGAAAATCCACCATGGCAGGGCTTCACGCTTGTGGACGGGTCTTGTCGCTGACGCTCCCGGCTTGCCGGCCGCGGGCTCGCCGGAGGTGAAAATCATCACGGCGCGTGATGGCGTCATCGTCAAGGCGTTGACCGCGGAGATGATCGTCGAGACCGCGATGGTCACCGCGAACTGCCGAAAAAACTGCCCGGTGATGCCACCCAGGAAGCAGCACGGAATAAACACCGCGCTCAGCACCAGGGTGATCGCCAGCACGGGGCCGGTGATCTCGTCCATCGCCTTGATCGTCGCGCTGCGCGGATCCAGGCCAGTCGCGATTTGCCTCTCGATGTTCTCAAGAACCACGATCGCGTCATCGACCACGATTCCAATCGCCAGCACCAGTCCAAAGAGCGTGAGGTTATTGAGCGTGAAGCCCATGGCCGCCATGACGGCGAATGTGCCGATCAGCGAGACCGGGACATCGATCATCGGCAGGATCATCGCGCGCCAGTCTTGCAAAAAGAGCAACACGACAATGGCGACCAGGATGACGGCGTCGAAGAGAGTCTTGTAAACCTCGTTGACGGATTCCTCGATGAACGGCGTCGTATCGTAGGCGATCTTGTAATCAAGACCGTCTGGAAAGCGCGCCTTGAGTTCCTTCATCTTGGCATAGACGCCGCGGGCGGTTTCGAGGGCGTTCGACCCGGGGAGTTGATAGATCGACAGCGCGACCGAGGGTCGGCCGTTCAAACTACAGGATTGATCGTATTGCTGCGAACCGAGCTGAACGCCCTCCTCATCGCGGGCGGACAGGCTTTCCAGACCATTTCGGGAAAGGACCAGGTCGGCCAGGCGCGGCCACCTTTTCGGGTCGGCGCCCAGGGCGACGCGCGTCTCGGCAACGGCGTCGGGGTGCGGCGGCTCGGTGCCGCCGTAAACGGCCACCCAGCTCAGCGTGACGCCGTTGGTCGAGTCAGCATCGGGGTCGGCGATGATGGAAAACGGCGCGGGCTTGAGAGCCGTGACGACTTCGCCCACCTCCAGCCCGCGCGCCGCCAGCCTGGCCGGATCGAGGCGGATGCACACGTGATACTTGTTGTCGCGCACCACGTCCTTCAGGTAGACGATGCCGGTCGCCTGCCCAGGCCGAGTTGTGCGCGGGTCGCTCCCGAATGCCTGAGTCGGCGCCGCCGGAAGCGGTCCTGTCTGCCCGGCGACATTTTGGCCCGCCTTGATGATGATGTCCGCGAACTGCTTCGGATCGGTCAGCCGGCCCTGGGTGTTGATCGTCAACTGGAATTGTTGCGCTCGCAAGGTCGGTGGCTGGCCGATCTGCCCGGCGGCGACCTGCACGTTCTGCTGGGCGATGGCCGCCACCACGTCCATCCCGCTCAAGTTTCGCGCCGCCATCTTGTCCGGATCGAGCCAGGCGCGCAGGCTGTAGTCGCGCTGACCCAGGTACGTGATTCCCGCCACGCCTGGCAGTCGGCCCAGCTCGTCCTTGACGAAGATCGTCGCATAATTGCTCAGAAAAATGCTGTCCTTGCTCGGATCGGATGAGACCAGATTGACGATCATCAGCGTGTTGGGCGACATCTTCTTGACGCTGATGCCTTCGTTCTGCACCAGGGGCGGAATCACCGGCAGCGCCAGCGAGACCCGGTTCTGCACCAGTACCTGGGCCATGTTCGCGTCGGTGCCGAGCTTGAAGGTGACGGTCAAGTTGTAGGCGCCGTCGTTGGTGCAGCGCGACGACATGTACATCATGCCCTCGACGCCGGAAACCTGGGCCTCGATGGGCGCCGCCACCGTGTCGCGAATGGTCTGAGCGTTGGCGCCGGGGTAAAGCGCCGTCACCTGCACCGTGGGCGGCGTCACCTCCGGGTACTGCGCGACGGGCAACGTCCACATGGCGACGAATCCCGCCAGCGTGATGACCACGGAGATCACCGTCGCGAAGATCGGCCTGTCAATGAAGAAACGCGAGAACATAGGGGTGAGGGATCCGAGGTCAGGAGGGCATAGCCAGCGAAAAAAGACAACCACCCGCTTTATTGATGGGGTGACGCTGCGTACCGTTTTTCGAGTTTTCGCAATAACCCCGGGCGTTTCTTTGTCGAGCGTGCAGCTCGCATCACCTTGCGGCGGTGGATCACTTCCTTTTGGCTGGCTGGAACC
>JACPPF010000104.1 GCA_016191165.1 Planctomycetota bacterium | reverse complement strand
GCGGGGATCAGGCAAATCGGCAAGCACTTCAAGAAGGGAAAGCGGAGCCATCATGGCAATCTCCAATCCTAAGAAAGCGATTCCCCCTTCTACTTAATTCCTTCCGACCAACCAACCTCAATTGGCGAATTGCCCTGTGCCGACCATGCTCGCGTGCCAGGATGACCTTGACCGCGGGCCGCCCTTTTCTTTACCCTATACCCCTCGCAATCCCGCGAAACGGAGTTCTCACATGTTGACGTCTTTCTTGCGCCGCGCGGGGCGTTGGTTCCACCCGGCGTTTTCTTTCCAATCTCGAATGCCTCTCTGCGTACCCGAATGGTCGGAAGCCATGGCTGAACAACAGGCGGCCATCTGGTGGAAGGTCAAGCCGTATACGATGACGAGCCCGGAGCGAGTCGTTGCTTTGTGCCAAAGCATTGCCTATCTCGAGGAAAAGAAGATCCCTGGCGCGATCGTTGAATGCGGAGTCTGGAAAGGCGGCAGTATGATGGCGGCGGCGCTGGCGTTGCAGGCCCTCGCGTCCACGCACCGCGACCTCTACCTGTACGACACCTTCACCGGCATGCCGGAACCGGGCCTGATCGATGTCGATTGGCAAGGCCGACCGGCGCGCGAGTTGATGCGCGGCAAGACACGCGAGGGAGACATGATTCGGGCGACCTGCTCGTTGGCCGAGGTCAAGCAGGGTATGATGCTGACAAGCTATCCGTGGGAGAAACTCCGTTTCGTCGCCGGGCAGGTCGAGGCGACGTTACCGGATCAGGCGCCGGACCGGATTGCGCTGCTGCGGCTCGACACCGACTGGTACGCGTCGACGTTTCACGAACTTGAACATCTGTACCCCCGGCTTGCGGACGGTGGCGTTTTGATCATCGATGATTATGGCCACTGGCAGGGCGCCAAGCGGGCAGTCGATGATTATTTCCGCGCCCAGGGCATTGACGCCGACCTACGCCCGATCGACTTCACCGGGCGCCTGGTGATCAAGCGCCCCACCATGTCCCCGGCGCGGGCGGCCTGACCACAAAGGACGCGTGTCTCATGGAATGCGTCACGGATGCTCGCTTGGCGGTTGTTTCGCGCACCGAATCCGGGACGGCGCCGCAATTGCTCAACCTCGGCTGCGGCCAGCGCTTTCACCCGGCGTGGACGAATCTGGATCTCCATCCCGTTCATTCGTCGATCCAACGCTGGGACGTGCAAACCGCGCTTCCTTTCGGTGACGAAACGTTTGATGCCGTCTACCATTCACATTTGTTCGAACACCTTCCCCGCGCACGTACGGCGCCGTTCTTGACCGAATGTCATCGTGTCCTCAAACCGGGCGGTGTTTTGCGCCTGGCGGTCCCCGACCTCGAAACGATTGCGCGCCTTTACCTTGCCGCCCTCGAATCGGCGGCTTGCGGCGATGCTGGCGCGCTCGAAGAACACCGCTGGCTGGTGATGGAACTGTATGATCAGAGCACGCGCGAGGTTTCAGGCGGCGAAATGCGTGACTATCTGAATCGAGCGCCCTGTGCCCTGGCGAGGCAACGGATAGGCGACGCGGCCGGCGCGCTCGCCAAAGGCGAGCGGCTAAACGCGGATTCGCGCGCGGTCTGGCGCGAACGCCTGCGCGGCTGGCTGTTCGGTTCGTGGCGGGAACGATTGATCCGCTGGCTCCTCGGGCCGGAGTACCCGCTCTTGCAGATCGGTCGCTTCCGGCGAGGGGGTGAGGTCCATCAGTGGATGTACGACCGCGTGTCCCTTCAAGCGGTCTTGGCTGAGGCGGGTTTCGCCGATTTCCGTTGCGTGGAGCCGATGGAAAGCGCTATTGCTGGCTGGATCGATTATCATCTGGATGTGGCACCCGACGGCGCCATCCGCAAGCCCGATTCGCTCTTTGTGGAAGCGCGGCGGCCCGCCCGAAACGTCAGCGATCGGAGGATTCCATCGTGATTCTCGGCGTCGATCCCAAGGTGGACTATGTCTTCAAGAAGCTCTTCGCGACCGAGCCGAACGTTTCGATTCTGCTTAGCATCCTGGACGCGGTTTTGACTCCGACGGGCGAGGCGCCCCTGGTGGAGGTGACCATCCAGAATCCGTTCAACGAGAAGGACACTCTCGACGACAAGATGTCGATTGTCGACGTCAAGGCTCGCGATCGGGCGGGGCGGTTGTATAATATCGAAATGGAGATGGCTCCGACGGGCGTATATCCGCACCGAGCGTTGTACTACTGGGCGGTTCTTCACGGGCGACAAATCAGCGAGGGAGAATCCTACTCCAGGCTTCAACCGACGATCTCGATCAGCCTTGTCAACAGCGTGTTGTTTCCCGAAACGCCGGAGCATCACCTGGATTTTCGCTTGCGAGGTTCGCGCCATCCGGAGTTGGTGTTCAGCGAGCATATTTCGGTGCATCTGGTGGAGTTGCCCAAGTTTCTGCTCAAGCCGGAGGATTTGTCAACGCCTCTGGATGCATGGTGCTATTTTCTGAAACATGGAGCGATGCTCGATTCCGAACACGTGCCCGACCTGTTGCGCGTACAGCCGATACGAAAAGCGATGGAGGTTATCGAGATCATGAAACAAAACGATGCAGAATGGTTCCGCTACCTGGAACGTGTGAAACGCGAACGCGACCACATCATGTATCTTGAGGAGGCGCGCGAGAGTGAAAAACGCGGCCTGGAACGCGGCCTGGAACGCGGCCTTGAGTTAGGCCGTCAGGAGGGTCGTCAGGAGGGCCGTCAGGAGGGCCGTCAGGAGGGCCGTCAGGAGGGTCGTCAGGAGGGCCGTCAGGAGGGTCGTCAGGAGGGTCGTCAGGAGGGTCGTCAGGAGGGTCGTCAGGAGGGTCGTCAGGAGGGTCGTCAGGAAGGCCGTGAACAAGGAGAATGGATCGGTCGGATTCTCGTTTTGCAGCAAATCCTGAACAAGCCGGTGTCACTCCGCGACGAATTGGCGGTGAAACCCCTCGCCGAGTTGCGGGCAATCGCCGCTGCGTTGGAGCAGGAGCTACAGGCTCGAAACGCGCCATGAGCAGGCGAGGGCCAATAAACGTTGTCATCTTGTCGGACCATCACGCCGAGGGTGGGGCCGCCGTGGCCACCGGTAGAATGGCCGAGTCCGTAAGACATTGCCTGGAAGCCACGCGAGTTTCCTTCTTTCCTGAACGCGGCGCCGGCTTCCCGTCGGAACTCTGGTATGACGAAACCGTCGCCAAACGCACACTCCTGAGACCGCTGCGAAAATTATGGCCGGGACTTTTCCCTTATCCGAACGCATCTGATTTTGCAGCGAAGCGTCTGCGCCAGGCGTTGCGCCATTGGAAGCCGGACGTGGTCAGCGTACACAACCTCCACGCCGCGGCTCCGTGGGGCTGGGATATTCATCTCATTGCGGTCTGCCTTGAGTTCGCACCCGTAGTGTGGACGTTACACGACATGTGGAGTTTCACGGGGCGTTGCGCCTACAGCTACGATTGCGAGAAATTCATCACCGGCTGCGATGTCTCTTGTCCAACGCCGGACGAAGCGCCGGCGCTGGCGCCCGAACGAATCCAGTCGGCATGGGAACAACGGCGATCCCTTTATGCGAGGCATGTCGAGGATTTGGTGATCGTGACGCCATCGCGCTGGCTAGCCAGTCAAGCCCGTCGCGGGATGCTGGCGCGCCATCGAATCGAGGTGATCCCCTATGGATTGGACACCTCGCTTTTCGCACCTGGCCTCCGCGAAGACGCTCGCCGGCAACTCCGCATCAAGCCCGCCGGCCCGGTGCTCCTTGTCGCCGCGGCTGATCTCACCGAACGCCGCAAGGGCGCCGCGATTCTACCGGCGCTTTGGAAACAGATCGAACCTCGCTCGCTGACCATCCTGACAATGGGGCGCGGCGCGATCACGATCGACGATCCCCTGATTGAAGTTCATGCGCTCGGCTACCTCAACGACGACCTTGCCAAGACTTTGGCCTACCGCGCGGCGGATCTGCTACTGCACCCCGCGCCGGTGGACAACTTTCCGAATGTCGTTCTGGAAGCGATGGCCTGCGGCACCCCCACGGTTGCGTTGCCCGTCGGCGGCGTGCCCGAAATGGTCCGCGCCGGACTAACAGGCTGGCTCGCGAATCAGGCAACGCCCGCGGCACTTGGACGGGCCGTCGAAGGCGCATTGCGGGACCTGGCGAACGGACGCACGCTGCGCGAATCCTGCCGTAAATTGGCGGAGACGGAGTATTCGCTCGAATTACAGGGCCGGCGCTACTTTGAGCTGTTCCAGCAGTTGCGGAAGGCACGGGGATCTGGGAGAATCAATTGGCATGAATAGCGGAGGTGCGCCCAACGCGGCCGAGCCGCAACCGGGAAGCCGAATGCACCGAACTCGAGTTCTCGCAAAGGCGCCAAGGACGCAAAGGAATTCAAAAAGAGAGGGAATCACCCGTAATTGTCCCCCTTGAGTTTGTGCTCCTCGTCTTGCGTTCTCTTGTTTTCCTTTGCGACCTTTGCGTCTTTGCGAGACACAAAGGTCCGATGTCGGCTGCCCCAAAAATTCTTCGCGTGGTGCGCAGAAGTTAAGAGGTGAGAATCCATGTCGCGACTATTCCCGATGGCCATGGTTCTGGTCCTGACCGTCGCTCCCGTGGCGGAGGCACAAACGAAACGCCGGGTGTTCGTGCTGCACTCCGGCATGCATATCATTTTGGCGCATCCGGATCCAAATTCCGCTGGCCTCTCGTTGAAAAAGCAACTGGTCGGGCGCGGCATTAACAATCGCGACATCATTCTCCTGGACAGTCCCTTTCCCAGGGCCAGCTTCAAGGAGATGGTGCCGCGCGCGGGCCTGATCCTCTACCTGGAATCTGCCGACCCCGCATCGGGTTTCGCTCAGGATGCCTACGTCCGCCTGGACAAAACGCTTAAAGCCCGAGGCATTACCGCGAACGATGACATCGTCTGGATCGGCCATTCCGCCGGCGGACAGATCGGCATGACCATGGCCCATCTGGCGCACCACCGCAAGAAATTCCCTGCCTTGGCCAAGAAAACGGTGGGTTATCGATTCGACACGGTCATCACGCTCGGCACGGCCTACGGCGCCAACACCACGCCGGCGGATGTCAAACTGCGCTTTTACTACTCGGCCGGCGATACGATGATCTACTTTCTGTCCAAGCACGGCGATGTCGTGGCGGACTCCGTGAAGTCGAAGGTTCGTTTTCGCACCCTGTGCAAGCCCGCGCCGAATGTGTTGACGCGAGTGTTTTTTGACGTGGAGCATCCCAGCTGGTGTCACGAAAACCGCGTAATCGATTGTATCCTCAATGAATTTGACAAGCCCCGAAATGCACCCTGGCGCAGAACGCACGTTGAAGCCTCTTGTTCCATGGCGTTGGGCCAGTTGATCTCGCGGGCGCTTGAAGCCGAATTGCGGATTTCGCTCGAGGACCGACGACGTTGACGAGTCCATAAAATGAGGTGGGATTTAGTTCGCCTAATCCAAGGAGATCCTGCTTTGAATCGCACCATTCTCTCCGTCATCATCGGCGTGGTCGTGATCGGCCTTTGCGTGGCTGGTTATTTCCTGGTGGACCATCTCTCGCAGCCCACATTCGACGGGCCCAAGAAGAGCACCGCCGCGCCGGCGAAGGTCGTGAACCAGATGCCCGGCCTGGTCTGAGAAAAAAATCGCACAACGCGAGGGCGATAGTTTTTTGGCCCGAGTTTCGTGAAGTTACGGCAAAGAATTCGCCTGGATTGGATGAAGGGGCCGCCGCATCTCGCGGATTGGACCAACCCAAGGCTCACGCTCATCACGCCGTCGCCGCCACTTTGCCTGCCTTGAATTCTTCCCATTCTTCGATCGTGAACTGAACCTCGCGCGCATTCGAGCCGTTGTACGCGCCGACCACGCCATCCTCCGCCATCCAATCGATCATGCGCGCCGAGCGGCCGTATCCGATGCCGAGCGTTCGCTGCAAGAGCGACACGCTGCCGCGGCCTTCGCGAATCACGATCTCGACAGCTTGTTCGTAGAGGGGATCGCGCTTGCGCATGTCGTCGATCGAGCCCGCGCCGGCGTTGCCGGACGTTTGCAGCTGGAGCAACTCCTGCGAGAAGCACGGCTCATCGGTTTCCAGGTGCTGCACCACTTTCGTGATTTCGGAAGTGCCGACGTAGGTGCATTGCGCCCGCACCAGTGAATTGTTGCCCGGCAGCAAGAAAAGCATGTCGCCCTTGCCGAGCAACTTGTCGGCGCCCATCTCGTCGAGCACCACCCGGCTATCCATGCGGCTGGCGACTTTGAAGCACAAGCGGCCAGGAAGGTTCGACTTGATCAGGCCGGTGACGATGTCCACGGTGGGCCGTTGCGTTGCCAGCACCAGATGGATGCCGGCGGCCCGCGCCTTCTGGGCGAGACGCACGATGTACGTTTCGGCTTCGCGCTTGGTTTGCATGATGAGGTCGCCGAATTCGTCGATGACCAGAACGATGTACGGCAGTTTGGCGTGAATGCGTTCGGGCTCACCGGAGTCGTCAGAAAGCGGCGCATCGCCGAGCCGGCGCTGGATCTCTTCCAGACCCAGTTCGTTGTACTGCGCAAGATTGCGGACCCGCACCCGGCTCAGCAGGTCGTAGCGTTCTTCCATCTTGTCCACGGCCCAGGCCAGGACGGCGGTCGCCTTCGCTTCGTCGGTGATGACCGGGTGCATCAGATGTGGAATCTTGCGGTAGTCGCCGAACTCGTTTTTCTTGGGATCGATCAGGAGCATCTTCAACTCGTCGGGCCGGCGCGTCATCAACATGCTGATGATCAGCGCGTTGAGGCAGACCGACTTGCCCGTGCCGGTCGTGCCCGCGATTAGCAGGTGCGGCATATCGGCCAGGTCATGGGCGAGAGGCTTCCCCTCGGAATCCTTGCCCAGAAAAAGGGGGACCTTGCATTTGTTCAGCTTTCGCCCGGCGCCGAGGATAACTTCCTTCAGGCGCACCGTCGCCCGATGCTCGTTGGGCACCTCGATGCCGACGGCGTTCTTGCCCGGGATCGGCGCGACGATCCGAACCGACGGAACCTTCAGGTGCAACGCGAGGTCGTCGCCCAGCACCGTGATGCGATTGACGCGCATGCCGGTTTCGAGTGCAATCTCGTACTGAGTGATGACCGGGCCGGTATTGATCGCGACAACTTTGACGTTGAGATCGAAGTCCCGGAACGTCTGCTCCAGAATGATCGCCTGGTCGCGCAACTTCTGATCGTGTTCCTCGAACGGGTAGGGCTCTGGATCATCCAGCAGCGTCATCGGCGGCAACTCGTAGTCGTCGAAGTTGGGCTCGGGCAGGCTCGTCAACCCCATGCGCTTGATTGGCAGGATGTCGGGATTATCGAGCTTTGGTTCCACCTCCAGCGTCGGTTTCACATCGAAGCCAACATGCTGGATCGGCAGAACGTGCGTGGGCACCGGTTTTTTCACGGGTACGCCGATTTCCTTGACGACCGGACGCGGCATACGTTTGAATAGAGCAAAAGATTTGCCCAGCCCGCGGACGCCGAGTGCAAAACAAAAACTCAAACCAAAGCAACTCCAGTAGACGCCATCGAGCAGACCGCGCAGAGCGAAGTCGGCGGCGAAAAAGGCGCCGAGAAACGTGGCGCTCGCCAGGGCGAGGTAGCCGGCCGTCCCGGGCAGGGCCTGTTGTAAAAGGTCGCCCAGCCAGGCGCCGAGCACGCCCCCGCTGCCGTAGATTGGGCCGGCGAGCCAATCATGCCCCAGAGCATCCGCGATCATCGCGGTGCACGGAAGTAACACCAGCCAGCCGCTGAGCCGAACGGTCCAGCGCACCCAACTCTTGCGCACCAGCAACATCAACACGAGAACAAACCACGCAACCAGCAGGACGTAAACGGCACTGCCAAGAGATGCGTAGAGTTCGCGCGCGAGCAGGCTGCCCGGCAGGCCGAGGAGGTTCGAGGTTCCCCGGCCCGGGTCGCCGTCAAAGCTCAGAACGCACAGAGCCACGGCCATGCCGCTCAGGAAGAGCAGCCAGGCAATGCCATCCACGCGCAGATTGCGACGTTCCGGCATGATTGATGTTGCGTACCCAAAAGGACATGCGCTGGACCAAAGGGCGCGAGGCCCCCCCCTTGATTTTAACCAGTGAGCGCGCCTGGCGGTTCGGACATGACGGGGAATTCCTAAAAAGGTACAAAGAACTTCAAAGGAGAAACGTTGCAATCGTCACGACCGACACGATTGGCACCACGTTCATTTGAGAGAACGGATTCGCATCCACCTGATGGCGTCGCACCATGCTCTCATGCAGAATCCCTACTGCTGTTGAGATCAACGTTTTTGACTCGCTTGACGAACGCATCGCGTTTGACTCGCTTGACGAACGCATCGCGGTCGAGCACTTTTTGGGCAAGAACCTTGCCGACGCGGAAGCCCTGTTTCGTGAGGATTCAACAACCTACACCGGGGATTTGTTAGCCATGGGACCGTGGGCGTTTTTCTATTACGTTCAGGCTGCCATCAATTACCTGCGAAGCGACGCATCAGTCGGCGACCGCGAAGTGGCAAGGTATTTCGCGGCGACCCTGGATTGTCGCCTGATTGGAGCTGGACCAATCGTGTCCATCAAAGCCGATCTGCGTTCAACGGTGGAATTCATACTCATCCATTTCGACAAATTCGGGTTTGACAAAGATACGGACGAATACTGTAACGTTGAACATCAGTATCGCTTGTTATTGAGCCGTTTGGCGTGACAACTTGAAAGACAAAACATGCTCCGAATTGGCCTGTGGGAACCCGAAATCCCGCCCAACACCGGCAACATCGCCAGGCTCTGCGCGGCAACCGGGTGTTCGTTACACCTCGTCGGCCGGCTCGGGTTTCGCCTCGACGAGAAATCGCTGCGCCGCGCCGGGCTCGATTACTGGGATGCCGTGGAACTTTTTTGTCATGACACGCTGGCGGATTTGGAGTCCTTGCTCAAGGAACAGGGCGCGAATCTGCACTGCCTGAGCGCCCGCGCTGAAAGGCGCTACACGCAAATCCCGTTTCGCCACGGGGACTGTTTGCTGTTTGGCGCCGAGACGCGTGGCTTGCCGCCGGAGGTGCTGGAGCGGTATCGTCTGCAAAGTTACACGATCCCGATGCCATCGGGAAAAGTTCGCAGTTTGAATTTGGCGACGGCAGCGGGCATCGTCGCGTATGAAGGTCTGCATCAGCTGCATGGCTGGTAGAACCCGACCGGAAATCTTCGCGTACTTCCCATCTCTTGTGCATCCCACCCAGAACGCTGGCCGATCTGTTGAACATGCCTTTCATTCATCCTTCCCAGCTTGTTTAACCGGGACCCGCAGGCGAGCGCCGGTCCTCGCGCTCCCGTGCGGGTCGCGGATGAACCTGATTCATACCCATGAGGTTCTCTCTTTATGCAAGACGTTGCCGCGCTGCCGACGTTGACTGAACTTTGCCAATATGTCCTGAACGCCCTGTGCCGACATGATAATCTCGATCCTGACCAAACCCCGCTCGAACAGGCGTTGATCACGCGCCATGGCCGGCCGTGCGGCTTGTTTTTTCAGGTGCAAGGCCCGCGTTTGCTCAAGAACTACGCCATCTGGGCCGGCGAGGAGAATCGCATCCTCTATTACAACTGCAACGGCGAGCGCGTCGCCGAGACGCGGTTGAGCGAGGGGCCTGATCCGCGCGGACTGGCGGCCTAGTAGTTCCTTTTTTCTGTGTATACTATCTTGGCCCGCTTATCGAGTTTGACGATGTCCGCGAAAACCGAATTTGATCTCCGTGTCATCTCTTATCCAGAGGACGGCCTGTGGCTCGCCCATTGCCTGGAGTTGGACATCGTTGTCGAAGGGGAAACCGCCAAACAGGCGCTAGCCGACCTGATTGATCTTTGCCTTTTGCATATCAGAACGGCGATCGATGAAAACGACCTGGTTTCGATCATTCGCCCGGCGCCGGGCGAATACTGGAAGATGTTCTTTTCGGCCAGAAAAAGGAAACGGATCAGGCCGTCGCCCAACGGCGTACTCGCGGAAATCGAGGGGCGAAAAGTTGAGCTGGTGTAATGGCCGAACAACAACTCACTTATCGCAAACTACGAAAAATCCTCAAGCGTTTCGGAATTGAAGAAGACAAGACCCATGGCAAGGGGTCGGAACGCATGTTCGTGGGTGTCGTCAACGGCGTCATCATCCGTTATCCCACGAAGGGCCATAACGAAGGTGATGCGAATCCCAAGGGCGTCATTCGGGCCATTCGCCGGCATTTTCACCTGACGGAAGAAGACGGCGTCTCCGATAAGGACTTCTAAGGCCGCGATTGATGTCGCCCCTTGCGGCTTGGCGTTCGCCGTGTGACCATCGAAAGCCAAGTCGAAAGCGCCCGCGCGAAAAAAATCCCATCTTTCCTGTTGCTTTCCTGGCGCGGATTGTCCAAAATACAATTAACTACCGCCGCGCGGTTTCCCCGAGGGTTCCCCGCGCGGCCCAACCTCACCCGAAAAACCCCGTTGACTCGGTCCTACCTTCAATTTTCAAGGGGGGAAGCCTCATGACGTGCCACCGCAAATTCTGGTTCGCGGCCTGCGCAGGCCTCGTATTCTTTGCTGCGAATGTCACCGCGCAGGAGAAAAAACCGGCGCCAAAGATCGATCAGGTCGCACTGCCGACACCTGCGGAAGTGACCAAACTCGACGTCTTCCCCGCGGCCGTCACCCTCAAAGGGCTGGACGACTCGGCCCAGCTGGTCATCACCGGCAACCTCGCCGGCGGTAGGTTGCAAGACCTCACCGGCGACGTCAAGTACGAACTCGCCAACGAGAAACTGGCGCGCGTCTCAAGCAATGGCCGCATCATCCCGCTCGCCAACGGCGTCAGCGACGTGACCATCCGCTACGGCGACAAGACCGCCAAGGTCACTCTCAAGACCGAGAGCTGCGATGTCGATCTGCCGATCAACTTCGCCAACCAGATCGTGCCCATCTTCACGAAGCTCGGCTGCAACAGCGGTGGATGCCACGGCAAATCGGGCGGGCAGAATGGCTTCGCCCTGTCGCTGCTCGGCTTCGTGCCTGAACTCGACTACCAAACGCTCGTGAAGGAAAATCGTGGCCGCCGGCTCTTCCCCGCATCACCCGACAACAGCCTGCTGCTTTTGAAAGCCGTCGGCATCGCCGCCCACGCGGGTGGCAAACGCATGGAAGTCGGCTCCGATGAATACAAACTCGTCCGCCGCTGGATCGCTTCTGGCACCCCCTACGGCAGCGAGAAGGATCCCACCGTTGTGAAGATCACAGTTAGCCCCGAACAGCGCATCCTGACGCGCAACAATCGCCAGCAGTTCACCGTCACGGCTCATTACAGCGATGGCAGCACTCAGGATGTGACCCAGCGCGCTCAGTTTGAAAGCAACGACACCGAGATCGCCGTGGTCGAAGGCGCCGCGCTGGTCCGCTCGCTGGAGCTATCCGGGCAGGCGGCCGTCATGGCCCGCTACCTCGGCCAGGTCGCCGTCTTCCGCGCCACGGTTCCTCTGGGCGTCAAGATTCCCGCCTATACGTTCGAGCAGCGCACGGTGGTTGACAAGTACGCGCAACAGAAATGGCAAGAACTTGGCATCGTCCCCTCGAACCTCTCGACCGACGAACAATTCCTCCGCCGCGTCTACCTCGATCTGACCGGCACGCTGCCGACCCCAGCCCAGCTGACCGAGTTCCAGGCCGACACCAGCAAGGACAAACGCGACAAGCTGATCGACAGGCTCCTGGAATCGGCGGAATACAGCTACCTTTTCGCGAACAAGTGGGCGGACGTTCTCCGCGTCAAACGCCGTGGGCAACCCGACCGCGCCGCGGGCACATTCGGCTTCCACAGCTGGATTCGCGAAGCGATCGCCAAGGACAAGCCCTACGACCAATTCGTCCGCGAAATCCTCGCCGCGACCGGCGATGAAACGCAATCGCCGCCGACGGTCTGGTACAAGGAACTTCAGAACCCGCAGCAGTTCGTCGATGACACGGCCCAGGTTTTCCTAGGCCTGCGCATCGCCTGCGCCCAGTGCCACCATCATCCCTACGAAAAATGGAGCCAGGACGATTACTGGGGCCTCGCCGCCTTCTTCGGCCGCGTGGGTCGCAAGAACGTGCAGATCCCCGGTGGCGCCGGCAATCAACAGGCCCAGCGTCAGGTGATTTTCAACGCCCGCAGCGGATCGGTGACCAACAAGCGCACCGGCGCCGCCGCCAAAATTCAACCGCTCGACGGCGAGCCGATGGAGATCAGCAGCGATGATGATCCGCGCCAGAAGCTCGTGGACTGGATGGCCACGCCGAAGAACCCATTCTTCGCTCGCGCCGTCGCCAATCGTTACTGGTCGCATTTCTTTGGCCGCGGCATCGTCGATCCGATCGACGACATGCGCGTCACCAACCCGCCGACCAACCCCGAACTGCTCGACGCCCTCGCCAAGGAGTTGGTGGACAGCAAGTTCAGCCTCAAGCACTTGATTCGCACGATCGTGAAGAGCCGAACCTATCAACTCAGCTCGGCCCCGAACGAATTCAACAAGCATGACAAGCAAAGCTTCGCGCGCTTCTATCCGCGCCGCATGTCGGCCGAGGTGCTGTATGACGCGGTCAGCCAGGTGACGAAGACCCCCGCGGCCTTCGGCGGACTGCCGACCGACAAGCACGCACCCAACCGGGCCATCATGCTGCCCGATGAGGCGTTCGCGTCGTACTTCCTTGACGTGTTCGGCCGCCCGCAGCGCATCAGCGCGTGCGAGTGCGAGCGCGTCAGCGAGGCGAACCTGGCCCAGGCATTGCACTTGCTCAACTCGCAAGAAATCCAGAACAAGCTCACGGCGGCCAACGCCCGCGCCGATGTGCTCGCCAAGGACAAGCGTCCAGACGCCGAGAAGGTGGACGAGCTGTTCATGTGGGTCTTCTCGCGCCGCCCAAGCGCCGAGCACCGCCAGGTGGCCCTGGACCACATCGCCCGGCACGCGGCCAACAAAAAGCTGGCCTACGAGAACCTGCTTTGGGCCCTGATCAATACGAAGGAATTCGTGTTCAATCAATAACCTCTGCGACTGAGTTCCGAGACTGAAGCGTAAGCGAAGAAAAGGGCCGACCCCGACGAAGGGCCGGCCCTTCCCTTTGGTTTGTTCGCGTTGTATGATTCAGCCCAGGGAGAATGGTATGAACGCCGACGCCCTGCGAAGGTTATTGACCGAGCAGCCGTTTGAGCCGGTGGACGTCATCTTGTCCAGCGGGCATGTTTTTCACATCAAGCATCCGGAAAATGTCATCGTAATGAAGAACACGCTCGTCGTCACGGAACCCGAAAACGACATCGTGCAATGGACCTCGCTCATCCATATCGTCGCGGTGCGGCGCCAGCACGCGGTAAAAAGTCGGCGTAGACATCCCGTTCAACCTGGGGGAGCGGCGATGCGCCGCCTGCCCACCCTTCCGGCCTTTCCCGATTTTGTTTGAATCTGCTCGCGTTTCTTATTAGTCAGCCAGTTTTGTTCGTTCGTACTAATCCTCAATGCCGATACTATCGCTATCCTTTAACGTTGGCCGGCTGGGGTCATTCCATGCGCTGGGTCGCGTACCTATCGTTGTTATTCACGCTGACTGGCTGCCGGTCGCTGGCGGTGGACCAGAACGCTCGGCTATTGCGCTGGGACCGACCGCGAAGCGACGCCCCTAAGAGGCTGGCGCCGCCACGCGAGATCATCATCGATGCGCCGGGTGTCACGCCACCGCCCCGACGGGCGACCTTTGGCACGCCGCGAGCGGACACGCGGGTGGTTCAGACCGTCGCCTTGACGCCGGCGCAGCCCGGGAAGGACAAGAAGGCTCTCTCGATGGTCGAGCGGCTTCGATTCCCGCAGGAAGCGCTGGGGTTCAAGATTGACGACATCACGCTGCCTCCCGCGAATGCGCCGCCCAAAGTCCGTCAGGACGCGATCAACAAGCAATTCCCCCCCTTGCCCAAGATGTTCGAGTTGCCCGCCGCCAAACCTGGACCGAATGGCCGGAAGCTCACACTCGACGACCTGCAGCAAATGGCCCTGGCGAGCAACCCGCTCATTCGCCAGGCGCAGGCTGACATTGTCGGGGCACGAGGCGCCGCTATCCAGGCTGGGCTTTATCCCAACCCCGTCATGGGTTATGAAACCGACACGCTGGGCCAGGCCAACCCCGATGGCAAACGCTCGGCTGGCCAGCAAGGCGGTTACATTGAGCAGCTAATCAAAACCCCGGGCAAGTTGAGGCTCGCGCGTCTGGCTGCGCAGTATGACCTGGAAGTCGCGGAAAAGAAATTGAAGCAGGCCCAGGCTGACGTGCAGGCGCAGGTGCGTGGCCAGTATTTCGCTGTGCTTTCCGCCAAGATGAATTTTGAGGTGATGCAATCCCTGGCCAAGTTCACCGATGAGGTCTACACGGTCCTGCTCTTGCAGCTCCAGGCCGGCGAAGTGGCCGCCTATGAACCGATGCAGACCCGCGTGCTGGCCATGCAGGCGCGTGGGCAGCTGGTGCAGGCGCATAATCGTTACGTGTCGGCATGGAAGCAGCTGGCCGCCGCCCTGGGCGCGCCGGCGACGCCGCTCACCGAGGTTGCCGGGCGCATCGACATGCCGGTGCCGCGCTTCGAGCACGAGGACGTTTTGCGTTTCGTGCTGGCCAATCACACCGACATTCAAAACGCCCAGTACGGGGTGGAGCGCGCCCGGGCCCTCTTGCAACTGGCCCAGATGCAGCCAATTCCCGACATGGCGATCGGTTACGTAATGCAACGCGACATGACTTCCAATCCGCAGTTCCTCACCCAAAACATCCGGCTGGGCTTCTCCTTGCCGGTGTTCGATCGCAATCAGGGCAACATCCAGCAGGCCCGCGCCTGGCTCGTTCGCGCCATGCAGGAAGATGGTCGCGTGCGCAACGACCTTTCCGCCCGCGCCGCCGCGGCGTTCGAGCGCTACGAAAACAACCGCGTCCTCCTCGACATGTACAAGAAGCAGATGCTACCCAATCAAGTCCAGGCCTTTCGCGCCGCCGTGGCCCGTCATGCGGCCGTCGGCGACGTAAAAAACGTCAGCTACAACGACATCGTCATGTCGCAGCAGACGCTGGCGAACCTGATTACCCAGTATCTCGTCGCCCTGGCTGAACAGTGGGCGTCGGTGGTCGAGATCGGCCAGCTGATGCAGACCAACGATCTGTTCAACGCCCAGCGCGTGGACGAGGTAGCGCCGGTTCCCGACATTCACGAACTCTTCCGGCGCGGCAGATGACGTTTGGACTCGCTCGCCAAAGGCGAGCGGCTAAACTAAAATCACCTTCGATGGACGCTGCCAATTCCCTCTTTATCGACCGTTCGCAGGCTAATCGCACGTTGCTGGAAATCCTGCAATCGGCGTTCAGGCTGCCGCGCGCGCGTGCGTTGCGCACGCTCGCGGAAAAAAAAGTGCGCATCTGCGGCGGCGTGTGCGTCGATCCACGGCGGCGCGTGAAGCTGGGGCAGCACATCCAGGTTTTCTCCCCGGCCCCGACCCGGAGAGTGGCGCCCAAGGTGAAAGGGCGACAGGACGCCGCGCCATGCAAGTCCCCGGACAAGGACCTCGCGGGGCAAATCGTCGTCCGGTACCTCGATGAGCAAATCGTGATCGTCGTGAAGCCCCCCGGCCTGACGACGGTGCGCCACGCCGGCGAGATCGAAACGCTGGGCAAGAAGGCCCGGAAGTTTCTGCCGACGACCCTGGTCGATCTGTTGCCCGCAGTACTGTCACGATTGAAAAAAAAGAGCAAGGGCCGCATCCGCGCCGTCCATCGGCTCGACAAGGACACGAGCGGCCTGTTGGTCTTGGCCCGCACTCCAGAAGCGGAGAGTCACCTCGGCAAGCAATTCCGGGCGCATACGATTGGCCGACGCTATCTCGCCCTCGTGCGCGGCAAGGCGCGAGGCGCGCGGATCGAGACGCGGCTCGTGGCCGATCGCGGTGACGGTCGGCGTGGCAGCGGTCCCGACGGCCAACTCGCTATCACGCAGGTTCGCGTCGTGGAAACGCTGGGCGATTTCACCCTCGTCGAATGTGAGCTGGAGACCGGCCGCACCCATCAGGTGCGCATCCATCTCGGCGAAGCCGGCACGCCTCTGTGCGGCGAACGCGTCTATGACCGCCCGCTTCACGGCAAGCCGCTGCCTGACACCAGCGGCGCCGACCGGCCGATGCTGCACGCGGCCTATTTGGCGCTTGACCATCCGGCGACCGGGAAACGCATGGACTGGCACGCGGCGATGCCGGAGGATATGCGGGATGTGGTCAACGGATTGGAAGCCCCGCGGTGAGCGCAGCGAACCTCGGGGTTTGCCTCGCTCATCACTGGGCCTCAAGGCGTTGACGCCACGCAAGCATCTGTTTCTCAACCTCCGCCGGCGCCGTCGAACCATGGCTCTGAAACGCCGCCAGCGCATTGCGCACGCCGAGTACGCTCTTGACCTTCGCACTCAAGCCCATCTGAATCGAATCGAAAACCTCGGCCGGCAGATCGATCAGGCGGAGTTTGCGGTCCTCGCACTTGCGCACCAGCTGCCCGACCGCTTCGTGTGCCGTTCGCAACGGCACGCCCTCCTTGACGAGATACTCCATCAACGTCGTCGCGTCGAGGTATCCGTCCTCGATCCGGCTGGCGATGGCTTCGTGGCGAAAGCTCGTGTCGCGCACCAGCGCCGCCGCCAGTTCGAGCGACGCCGACACCGTGTCGAACGCATCGAAGAGCGGCTCCTTGTCCTCTTGCAGGTCGCGATTGTAGGCGAGCGGCAAACCCTTGATGAGCAACATCAGTTGCTGGAGCGACGCGACGACGCGCGCCGACTTGCCGCGAATCAATTCCAAAACGTCGGGATTCTTCTTGTGCGGCATGATGCTCGAACCGGTGCAGAAGGCATCGGGCAGGTCCAGGAAATTGAACTCGGTCGTGGACCAGAGTATCCATTCCTCCGCCCAGCCAGCCAGGTGGAGAGCGATCAGCGACAAATCGAAGACGAATTCCACCACGAAATCGCGGTCGCTCGATACGTCCAGACTATTCGCGGCCAACCCGTCGAAGCCGAGCTGCTGCGCGACGAACGCTCGATCGATCGGCAACGACGTTCCCGCCAGAGCGGCCGTGCCCAGCGACAGCACATTGACGCGCCGGCGGCAATCGCTCAGCCGTTCGCGATCACGCTGGTATTTCTCGAGGTAAGCAAGGAAGTAATGCGACGCCAGCACCGGTTGCGCGCGCTGGAAATGCGTGTAGCCCGGGATGATCAGGTCGTGATGGCGTTCGGCGTTGCCAAACAGCGAGCGCTGCAACTCGAGCAGGCGCAGGTCGATCACGTCAATGGCAAAGCGCGTCCAGAGCTTGACGTCGGTGATGACCTGATCGTTGCGGCTTCGGCCGGTGTGGAGCTTGCGGCCCACGTCGCCCAGGCGTTGGATGAGCGCCTGCTCGATGTGAGTGTGAATGTCTTCGAGCTTGATGGAGTATTCGAATTCGCCGCGGGCGATCTCGCCCTGGATGTCGTTGAGCGTGGCGACGATCAATTCGGCCTCGTCGCTTGACAGCAAGCCGGCATGGGCGAGCATGCGCGCATGGGCCTGGCTGGCCAGGATGTCCTCGCGGTAAAGACGTTGATCGAAGCGGATCGATTCGGTGAACGATTCGACCCGATCATCGGTGGCGCCTGTGAATCGACCGCCCCAGGTTTTTTGCGTGGCCACGGTGTTTCCTCAACTCGGCACGGAAATCAAGGACCTAGCCCAGGCAGCGTCGTCCGGGCTGAGCGGCGGGAATGGGGTTCCACCGTAAAGATAATCTCCGTACGAGGCGCTGTCGTAGGCCTGATGCAGCAACGCCTGCAAATCGATTGACGCATCGGCGCGCGGAGGCCGCAGGGGAATCGGTATGACAGGCAGCGCGTCGCGCAGGCCCAGTGGCCAGAAATTTGCTTCAGGGCGATCTTCAACTCGGCTCACCGTGATGCAATAATCACAATCATGCGCCGGTTCCATCGGCATCCTGGGCCAAGCACGGAGAAGATCAATTTCCACAAAATGGGCGGCGCTGTGCAAGAGATTGGCACGTTTGGCAAGATAATGTTCTCGGTCCGCTCTCGGTTTCTTGTTGGACGGACTGAGCATCTCCACGACGGTCACCAATTCCAGATTTTCGCAGTCCAGAATTTCCAAAAAAAGATGTTCCTCAATATCCACGGCGGGGAGTCGAATCCTGGCCGGCGACACATTCGTTGCCGTCGCAGTTTGGGACCCGCCATCCTTATTGCACGACAGACTTACGTCGGCGTGGCCCAATAAAAGCCGTTGCTCGGCCGAGGGTTCATGGACAAACAGGTATTCACCGATCTGGACAATGAAGCTGGGCCGAACTTGGGGCACAAGATTGCCGCGGATGAAAAACAGCAACGTGTCATGGAAATCCTTCCAGGTGTATTCTCGTTCCAAAAACGGATTCATGCCCGGAAAGGGAGACGGCATAACTCACCTCATCGATTGAGCGCGGCTGCAAATCATTATAACCCCAATTCCTTGAGTTGCTTCGCATCCACTGCCGCCGGCGCCCCGGTCATCAAATCGCGGGCTTTTTGATTTTTCGGAAACGCGATGACGTCGCGGATGTTGCTGGTGCGCGCCAGCATCATGGCCCAGCGGTCCAGGCCCAGGGCGATGCCGCCGTGGGGCGGGGCGCCAAATTGCAGCGCGTCGAGCAGGAACCCGAAGCGGGAGCGGGCCAGTTCGTCGCTCATGCCCAGCACTTTGAAGAGGCGCGATTGCACTTCCGGGTTGTGGATCCGGATGCTGCCGCCGCCGCACTCGTAGCCGTTGATGATGAGGTCGTACGCCTTCGCTTTAACGCTGCCGGGGTCGCTCTCGAGCTTGGTCAGGTCCTCGTCCATCGGCGCGGTGAACGGGTGGTGGTTTGCCGCCCAGCGTTTTTCCTCGTCGTCCCAGATGAACGATGGGAAATCGAGCACCCACGCAATCTTGTAATCCAGCGCATTGGGATCGTACAACTTCAACACGCTTGCCAGATGCGTTCGCAGCGTGCCGAGCGCCTGGCACACGACATCCTCCTTGTCGGCGACAAAGAGGAGCAGGTCGCCCGCCTTCGCATTCAAACGCTCTCGCAGTTGTTGCTGGATGGCTCCCCCTCGCCCCTCCGCGGGAGAGGGGTTGGGGGTGAGGGGGTTGCCCGTCAGAAACTTCTCGATGCCTCCCGCGAATTTTTCAGCTTCGACCTTGACCCAGGCGCAACCTTTGCCGCCCGAGCGCTTGACGATCTCGGCAAGTTCGTCGATCTGCTTGCGCGAAAACTTGTCCGCCGCCCCGCTCGCGTTGAGCGCGCGCACCGCGCCGCCGGCTTCCAAGGTTCCCCGGAACGCCTGGAACTCGGTCTGCAAGGCGATATCGCCAACGTCCACAATTTCCAGCCCATAGCGCAGGTCCGGCTTGTCGCTGCCGTATTTCAGCATCGCCTCGGCATACTTCAAACGCGGCAGCGGCGTCTTGATCGTGACACCCAGGCAGCGCTGGAAAACATCGACGGCAAGTTGCTCGATCACGCGAAACACGTCGTCTATCTCGACGAACGACATTTCCAGGTCAAGCTGCGTGAACTCCGGTTGACGATCAGCGCGGAGATCCTCATCGCGCAGACAGCGGGCGATCTGAAAATATTTGTCATAGCCCGCCACCATCAGAATCTGTTTGTAAAGCTGCGGCGACTGCGGCAAGGCATACCAGCTTCCGAGCGACACCCGGCTCGGCACCAAATAATCGCGCGCGCCCTCCGGCGTCGAACGACCCAGCAGCGGGGTTTCCAGCTCCAGAAAGCCCTGGGCATCAAGGCTATCGCGGATGACCTTGTTGAGCCGATGCCGCATCGCCAGGGTGCGCTGCAAGGTCGGCCGGCGCAGATCGAGGTAGCGGTACTGCAAGCGCAAATCCTCGTTGGCCAACTCGGGCTCGCCGAAGGTATGGCCTTCCTGCGGCACGGAGAAAACCTCGAACGGCGGCGTCGGGCAGCGGTTGAGCACCCGCAAATCCTCTGCCAAGACTTCGATGGCGCCGGTCGCGAGCTTGGTGTTGTGCTTTTTCTCCGAACCGATCATGCGCTCGCGCACTCTTCCTGTAATGGAGAGCACCCACTCGCCGCGCGTCTCGGCCGCGAGCTTGAAGATTTCAGGGCGATCCGCCTCGACGACCACCTGCGTGACGCCGTAGCGGTCGCGCAGATCGAGGAAGACCTGATCGGGATAGGCGCGAAAGGTGTTGACCCAGCCGTTGAGCGTGACGGCTTGGCCAATGTGCGCGTCGCGAAGTTCACCGCAGGTGTGCGTGCGTTGCCAGGAAGACATTAGTAGATTCCGTATGCCGCCGAAGCCCAGGGCGAGGTACTCCGAGCCCCTGGGATGATGGACACGCGAACCCGGAGGTTCGGAGTACCTCACCTCCGGGCTTGCGCAGTTGATATAAAACCCGTATCATTCAGCCCGTAGTTTACGTTAGGAGAATCGCATGGACCGGACAACCGTCGCCGACGCGCGCCGCGAGGAATCGATCGGCAAACAGGTCCGCCTGCAAGGCTGGGTCCGCACGCGCCGCGACTCTAAAGGGGGCTTCAGCTTCATCGAACTCAACGACGGGTCTTCGTTTGGCAATGTCCAGATCGTCGCGGAGGGCGCGCTGCCCAACTACGAATCGGAGATCAAGAAACTACACGTCGGCTGTTCCGTTACCATCGAGGGCGAGGTGCTCAAATCCCCCGCCAAGGGGCAGGCGACCGAGGTCAAAGCCAGCAACGTCATCGTCCACGGCTGGTGCGATCCGGATGCTTACCCCATCCAGAAGAAGGGCGCCACCTTCGAGTTTCTCCGCACCGTCGGGCATCTCAGGCCGCGCACCAACACCTTCGGCGCCATGGCCCGATTGCGCAACCAGGTCAGCTATTCCATCCACCAGTTCTTCCAGGAGCAAGGCTTCCTTTACGTCCATGCTCCGATCATCGGCGCGAGCGATTGTGAAGGCGCCGGCGAACTGTTCCGAGTCACGACGCTCGACCCCGCCAAGCCGCCCTTGCTCGATGGCAAGATCGACTACACGCAGGACTTCTTCGGCAAGCCGACCTTCCTCACTGTCAGTGGCCAATTGCAAGCCGAGATCTTCGCGTGCGGCCTGGGCAAGGCCTACACGTTCGGCCCGACGTTTCGGGCCGAGAATTCCAATACTTCGCGCCACCTGGCCGAATTCTGGATGATCGAACCGGAGATGGCGTTTCACGACCTCTACGACAACATGACCCTGGCCGAGGCGTTCATCAAACGCATCATCACCGATGCCCTGGCCAAATGCCCCGAGGATATGCAATTCTTCCAGGAGCGTATCGACAAGGAAATCCTGACGCGGCTGGAGGGCATCCTGAAAACTCCTTTCCTCAGAGTTACCTATACCGACGCGATTGACATTCTGCTCAAATCGGGCAAGGCGTTCGAGTATCCGGTGAAGTGGGGCATCGATCTGCAATCGGAACACGAGCGATTCCTGACCGAGGAGCACTTCAAGAACACGGTGATCCTGCACGATTATCCGCGCACGTTGAAGCCCTTTTACATGCGCGTCAATGACGATGGCACGACGGTCCGCGCCATGGACGTTCTGGTTCCAGGTGTCGGCGAGATCATCGGCGGCAGCCAGCGCGAGGAACGCCTCGACGTTTTGGAGGAAAGGATGCGCGAGACGGGCCTCGACCCGGCCGCCTACTGGTGGTATCTTGACCTGCGCAAATATGGCACGGTGCCGCACTCGGGCTTCGGCCTGGGTCTGGAGCGCGTGCTGTTATTCCTGACTGGCATGGGCAACATCCGCGATGTGATACCATGTCCAAGGACGCCGAAGAGCGCGGAGTTTTGATTGCCTTCGTTTAGCGCCCGCGTGGCGCCGCGCGGGCGCTAAACGCAGAAAACGGGGAGATCGATTCATGGCCACCCGCCGCCGATTCCTGCAAGCCGCCGCCGTGGCCGCGACGTTGCCGCTGGTCGCGGATGGCGCTCAAGCCCCGCCGGCCTCGGCCGATCAGGCGCTGCTCGCCCTGGTGCGTCTGCGGTTCAAGCATCTGAACGAGGATCAAGTCAAGGCGGTGCACGCCGGGTTGCGCGGCGACCTCGCCGGCGCTGAGATTTTGCGGCGCGTTCGCCTCGACCCGACCGACGAGCCGGCGACGGTGTTTGTGGCGGATGTCGCGGAGTGATGCCGCTTGTGGCGTAGCACGGAGAGCAGGATGTCCGTTAGCCTCCCCGAGATAAGTCCGTTGCTCGCCGAGAGCCGCCTCAACGATCTCGGCCCTGGTTCGCCCAATCTGGCGGTCCGGCGGCAACTTCAAGACCTGGCGAGCAGTCTCGCCGCAAAGGCCAAGAACCGCGATTTTGCCCTGGCATGCCTGGCCGGCCTGTGGCTCTTGCACGACTTCCAAGATGAATCACACGCCATCAGTCAGGAGCTCGACACCGTCGAGGGCAGCTACTGGCACGGCATCCTCCATCGCCGCGAGCCGGATTATTGGAATGCGAAATACTGGTTTCGGCGCGTGCCGGCGCATCCGATATTACCACCGTTGTGCAAGGAAGCAGCGGCGCTGACAAACGACGCTGGCGCACCCGCGGGGAGCGAATTCCTGACGCACCAGAAAACCTGGAACGCGGCCGCGTTTGTCGATTTGTGTGAACAGGCGGCGCGCGGGCCCGTGGCGCTCGGGTTGTTGTGTCGGCGGATTCAACGCCGCGAGTGGGAATTGCTTTTCGCGTATTGCCACGAGCGTGCGTTTTAGCCGCTGGCCGCCTAAAACGTCACTTCATTCCGTTTGCGAAATCTGCTATAACAAAGCCAGTCTCAGTGCGTAATCATCCCGTCGGAGAACCGGGCATGCCGAAGAAAAACTCCATGCCGGTGAAGGACCGTGGCGTCGAAACCGGGGACGAGATTCTTTCAGCCGAGCGCTGCTTGCAGATCCATCGTATCATGGTGCGGGCGCGGGCGATGGAAGAACGCATGATCAAGATGTCGAAGTCCGGCGAAGGCTTCTTCTGGATCGGCGGCCCCGGCGAGGAAGCGTTCAACGCCTGTCTCGGTTTGCAAATCAAGAAGGGGCAGGGCCCCACCTTCGATTTTCTTCATCTGCACTATCGCAACAGCGCCACCATGATTGCCATGGGCATGGAGCTGATCGACGGCATCCGCCAGATGGGCATGACCTGGACCGACCCGTTCTCCGCGGGGCGAAACTTCCCGAGCCATTTCTCACGCAAGGAATGGAACGTCGTCCCGGTCAGCTCAGTAATCGAAGTGCAATTCGCCATGGCGCCGGGGACGGCCCTCGTGCAAAAACGCCACGGCGATGGCGTCACCATCGTCGTCGGCGGCGACGCCGGCGCGGCCGAAGGGGACTTCACGACCTGCATGCTCTGGAGTTCCCGCCCGGGCAACGAACTCCCCGTCCTGATGATCACCATGAACAACGGCTGGGGCATCTCCACCGCCCATTGCACGCAGCATTCCTGCGAACACACCATCGAGCGCGGGAAGGCCTACGGCATCGCGGGAGAAGTCGTCGATGGCAACGACCCGGTCGCCAGCTGGTTTGCCATTGAACGCGCCTTGCGATACGTGCGTTCGACGCGCAGCCCATTCATGCTGGAGGCGATGGTTTCGCGGCTTCATGGCCATTCTTCGTCCTCGGGCGCGCCGCGCTCGGCTGATCCGGATTGCCTGGCGCTGTTCGAGGAGCGTCTGTTGTCGGCCAACGTGATCGACCGGCCAGGTCTTGAACGCGTGCATCGGGAAGCACGCCAGGAAGTCGATGCCGCGGTCGAGAAGGCAGGCCAGGAGAAAAAACCCACGCCCGCTGAGATCGAGAAATTCACCTATGCGCCGAGCGCGGTGGACGCGGTTTACCCGGACGACTACACGGGGCTGCCTTGAGTTGAGAAGGAAAAGGTAAAACGGAAAAGGGAAAAAGTGATCGCGGGACTCCCGTTTTTTGGAAGGGACCGTGCGGGATGGGCGGTAACGAAAAAACCCAGGATTTGCAGGAACGCCTCTTCGCGTTTTCGTTACGGATTGTTCGGCTTTATCAGAAACTTGCCAAGAATTCAGAACTGGGTCGGGTTTTGGGCCAGCAGGTATTGCGCTCTGGGACGTCCGTTGGCGCCAATTATCAGGAGGGACAAGCCGGACAAAGTAGGCTGGATTTCATTAGCGAGACTTCGATTGCTCTCAAAGAGGCCCGCGAAACGCACTATTGGCTCCGCCTGGTCGTCGGAGCGGAGTTGCTGCCGTTGTCCTTGATCGCGGATCTTTTGAATGAAAGCGAGCAACTCGCCAGAATCCTTGGCGCCATCGTGGCCCGCAGCAAGAAAAAGGACAAACAAGCAAAACAGGGGTCCGAGCCCAAAGCGTAGTTTCCATTTACTTTTTACCTTTTCCTTTTTATGGCAACGATGGTGCAAGCCGTCCGTTTGGCGCTTCATTACGGCGAGGAAAACCTCGGCGTGACCGATGTCTTCGGCGAAGATGTCGGCCCGCCGCTGGGCGGGGTCTTCACCGCCACGCAGGGGCTCAAGACCGCCTGGAACACGCCGCTCGATGAGCGCGGCATCGTCGGCACGGCCATGGGCATCGCTTATGCCGGCGGCAGGCCGGTGTGCGAAATCCAATTTTGCGACTACGGCTTCAATACGATCGATCTTTTGAAAGTGGCGGGCAACCAGCGCTGGGCCGGCGGCGGGGGCTGGGAGTTACCCCTGGTGCTGATGACGCCTTCGGGCTCCGGCATTCGCGGCAGTTTGTACCATTCGCATAGCTTTGAGAGCTGGGCCAGCCGGCTGGCGGGTTGGAAGATCGTCATGCCATCCAACCCGCTCGACGCCTATGGGCTGATGTTGTCCGCAATTGCCGATCCCAATCCCGTCATGGTGCTCCTCCCCAAGGCGCTCTTGCGGCTCAAGGGGGACAAGCTGATTCCCGGCGAGCCGGCGGACCCCGACAAGCTGAAGAGCATGATCGACGCTCCGGTCGGCGACCGCAGCCGGTGGAAGCCGAATTGGCCCGACGTGAAGGAGTTTTTCATCCCGATCGGCACGGCCAGCGTGGTTCGCGAAGGCGACAGCGCCACGGTCGTCAGCTATGGCCGCACCTTGCCCCTTTGCGTGCAGGCGGCGGATTCGATTCGGAAGCAATCCGGGGCGACGTTCGACGTGATCGACCTGCGTAGTATTTTTCCCTATGACTGGAAGGCGGTCAGCGCCAGCGTCGAAAAGACAGGGCGCATCCTGATTGTCAACGAGGACACCGAAGTCACCAACTTCGGCGAGCACTTGTTGCGTCGCGTGATCGACGAGCATTTCTATGATCTCGTGGTTCGCCCGCGCGTCCTTTTCGGCCGGCATCTGCCGGGCATCGGTCTGAACCCGGTGTACGAGCAGAACTCGGTGCCGCAGCTGGCGTCGATCACGACGGCGCTGGCGGATCTGATGAGTGAGGAGGCGTGAACATTTCATGCAAATCACGCATCTGAAGCTCGAAAACTGGCGCAATTTCTTGCATGTTGACGTCCCGCTAAAAAAGCGCATGTTTCTGGTGGGGCCCAATGCATCGGGAAAATCCAATTTGCTTGACGTGTTCCGTTTTCTGCGCGACATCGCTGACGATCAAGGAGGCTTCCAAAGCGCGGTTCAGACCAGAAAGGGGGTTTCCAAGTTACGGTCGCTGCATGCCCGCCGGTACTCCAACATCGTGATTGACGTCGCAATGGAAATCGACGGGAAATCCTGGACCTATCGCCTGGAATTTACGCAAGACAACAATCGGCGCGCCATTGTCAAAAAAGAAACCGTGGCGGCTAACGGCCGATGCCTCCTCGACCGCCCAAACGAACAAGACAACCAGGATCCGGAACTGTTGACGCAAACGCACCTGGAGCAGATCCAGGCCAACAAGGATTTTCGCGAGGTCGTTGATTTCTTCAAGAAAATTCGGTACTTGCACATCATTCCCCAGCTGATCCGCGACACGGACCGTTCCAGTGGTAAGCAATGGTCGCCCTATGGAGGCGATTTCTTGGAACAGCTCGTTCGGACGCAGGAGAAAACCCTGAAATCGCGTCTGAGACGAATCGTCGCGGCATTGAAGGTTGCCGTTCCAAACCTGAAAGAACTGGAGCTCAATCGCGATGACCGGGGCACGCCGCATCTGCGAGGCCTTTTTTCCCATTGGAGGCCTGATGCAGGTTGGCAGCTGGAAGACCAGTTTTCCGATGGCACGCTCCGCCTGCTCGGTCTGCTCTGGGGTTTCCTTGACGGCGCGGCTCCGCTATTGCTTGAGGAGCCGGAATTGTCGCTGCACTACGCAGTCGTTCGCCACATTCCTGGCATCCTGGCGCGATTGAGCCGGCGAACGGGCCGGCAGATTCTATTGTCGTCCCACTCTGCCGAATTGCTTTCGGATCCAGGAATCGACGCCAACGAAGTTCTCCTTCTGAAGCCGACAAGGGAAGACACGAGGGTCACCGTAGCGGCCAATGAAATCGAAATCGGCCGATTGTTGGAAGGCGGCATGTCCATCGCCGATGCCGTGCTGCCGTGGACCGCGCCGCCGATTGTGCAGCAACTTACGCTATTCGGGGACGCTCCATGAATTCGCTGCCCGTCAACGTGGCGGTCGAGGGGAACTCCGATGAAGCGTTGGCGCGGGCGCTTCTTCGGGAATGCGAATTGCCGACCGGCGTGGTTTATGTTCAAAAAGGCAAGGACAATCTGGACAAGAAGCTGAAGGCATTCAACCAGGCTGCCAATCATGCGCCGTGGTTGGTCCTTCGCGATCTCGATCGGGACGCCGCCTGCGCTCCCGAGTTGTGGAGGTATTGCTTGCGCAACGGGCCCCATACATGGTTTTGCGAATCGCGGTTCACGCCGCCGAATCCTGGATGCTGGCGGACCGAAAACGCCTGAGCGAGTTTTTAAGTGTCGCGTCGAGCAAGATCTCGTCGAAACCAGACCTGCTGGACGATCCCAAACTTGAGTTGGTGAACCTGGCGCGAAAGTCCAGAAAGAGGTCCATTCGCGAGGACATGGCGCCGGCCGACCAATCGACAGCGAGCGTCGGGCCAGCGTACGTTTCGCGACTCATTGAATTTGCATCGAATCACTGGCGACCGCGCGATGCTGCCAAATCCAGCGAGAGTTTGAAAAAATGCCTCGCCGGGCTGGAACGTTTGCGCCAGACTATCCAATAAGTAATGGGTGACAACATGGACTTCCAACTTCCCGAACTCGGCGAAGGCGTCTATGAGGCCGAAGCGGTGCGCTGGCTCGTCAAGGCGGGCGATACCGTCAAACCGGGGCAGGCGCTGCTCGAAGTGCTGACCGACAAGGCAACCATGGAGGTCCCGGCGCCGTTCGCTGGCGTTATCGAAAATCTGCTGGTCAAGCCGGGGGACCGCATCGAAATCGGGCAGGCGATTCTACAGCACGATGGCAAGCCGGGCGCTCAGCCAAAGTCGGCCGCCAATCCCGATCATGCGAAGGCGGATAGCCCGAAGCCGCAGGGCGGCAAATCCGAAAACGCAAACCGGCCTGGCTCCAACGGCCCACCCCCCGCGCCGGGAACCTCCACCCTCAAGGCTGCTCCCGCGGTTCGGCAGATGGCGCGCAAACTTGGAATTGACCTCGCCCAGGTGCGCGGCAGTGGGCCAGCCGGCCGGATCATGATCGACGATCTTGCCGCCTCGGCAGCTCCGGTCGCTCACGCTCCCGGCTCGCCCAAACCGCTTTCGATCGATTTCGGTCAACCCGGCACGCGCATTCCTTTCACCGGACTGCGCCGCGTGATTGCCGAGCACATGGTCCACGCCAAGACGACGATCCCCCATTACGCCTATGTCGATGAATGCGACGTCACCGATCTCGTCACGCTACGCGAATCGCTCAAGGAGCCAGGCGCGGCCAAGGGGATCAAGCTCACCTACCTCGCATTCTTCGTCAAGGCGGCGGCGTTCGCATTGAAAGAAGTGCCGATCGTCAACGCGACGCTGGACGAAAAGGCCGGCGAAATCGTCATGCATGATCGCTACGATATCGGCATCGCCGTCGCAACGCCGGGCGGGTTGATCGTGCCGGTGGTGCGCGACGCGGACAAGAAAAGCCTTCTCGAAGTGGCGGGGGACATCGAACGCCTGTCCAGCGATGCCAGGCATGGCAAACAGCGCCGCGAGGACCTGCAAGGGGCGACCTTCAGCGTAACCTCGGTCGGCAATATCGGCGGGCTCTTCTCGACGCCGATCATCGCCCATCCGCAGGTCGCCATTCTTGGGCTAGGGAAAATCGTCAAACGCCCCGTCTTCGACGAAAACGGCCAGGTGAAGGCCGCGGATATGGTTTATCTCTCATTCAGCTTCGATCATCGCGTCCTGGACGGCGCCGTCGGGGCGGCGTTCGGGAATGCGGTCATCGCTCGCCTCAAGAGCCCGGCGGTGCTGCTGCTTTAAGCCGCTGGCGGCTTGGCGTTCGCACGGCGCCGCGCGGGCGCTAAACGAATTAGGTGTTAGCGCACGGGCATCCCCAACTCCACGCCGGTCCGCGCTGACGGAATGGTCGGGATCACCGACTCGATCGGCACCGGCGCTTCCAGGCGCACGCCCGGCTGCCAGCGGGTATGCCCTGCCTGGTGCGCGGTCGGCATGGCGCCGCGGGCGATGGCTTGCGATTCGAAGGGCTGCGCCGGCGGGATGGTCATGCGCGTGGTCTTGCCGGTCGCCGTGCCCATGAACCGCGTTCCGCCGCCGGGTGTCTGGTTGGCGGCGAATTGCTGTTGCTGCCCCTGGTTCCTCGTCTCGCGCAGGTTCTTCAGCCAGGCCTGTTCCAACTCCTCGACGCGGTTGTGCCCATAGTGGGTGCGGGCGGCATGGTCCCAGCCGTATTGAAGTCCGTAGCCGACGAAGCTCAGAAAGTGTTGCCGATTGCTGCGCTTGACCAGATAGTCGGCGATGGAGTAACCCTGGGCATAAAGGCACATGACCTGCGGCGGATATTCCTTGAGGCCCAGGAGGGTGCGCATCGGGATCTGCTGATTGCGGTTGAGAATGTTGCGGACGAGTTTGTCATGCCGATCGCGTTCCGTGCTGTCCTCGGAGAGGACGCTACCGCCCTCATCCGCCCAGCGCGGCACCGGGGTCTTGAAGTGATGCGCGAACACGGTGTGCGTGATCTCGTGCGGCAGCACGCTGTAGATGAGCCGATCGATCGGCCCGCGGATGATCATGCGCTGGCTGTTGACCCCGCCCATGCCGAAGGTGAACTCGGTCTCGCCCGAAGGCGGGTCCATCGTGACGTGGACGCGCAGCGGGCACGGTTGCGGCCAGGGGGGCATCTCGCGACCGAGCCAGAGGATGGCCTTTTCCTTGCGATAATGCTCGGCCCATTGCCCGACGCTCTGACCTATTTGGGCATTGGGAGCGATGACGACGAAGTTCCGCGTACGGAATTCGGCCCCCATCGAGCAGAACACGGTTGCCACGGCAAACACGAGGGCCAAGCGCTTCTTCATGTTCCGCAAACCTCCGGACTTGTTTAGCCGCGGGCCTTCGGCCCGCGCGGTTCATGGCTACACGAAGTGTAAAAGCAAAACATGAGCCAAGCTGGAAGAAGACGCGCTTTTTTCCGGTAAACCCGGTCCGAAGTTACGGCATGGAAGTGAGTTGCGGGATGAGCCGGCGAGGCCGCGCCGTCTTATTTGGTCGATGCGGATTTTGTAAACTTTACCGTGGGACCGCCCGAACCGGCAAGGATTGTAAAAGCGTCGCAGGCCGCCTGGAATCTACCATGCAAACCCCGATCCCCATTTCGCCGAATCCGCCGCCGCGGCGTCGTCGCTGGTGGCTGGCGGTGCTCGGCTTCGTCGCCTCGCTCGTCCTGGGGCCGGTGGGCTGGTGGATCTGGTCGCAGGTCGCGATGCAGAATGCCTGGGACGCGGCGGTTGCCGAGGCCGAGCAGGACATCCCGCGTTGGCGTTTGATGGAGCTGGAGGCGGATCGGCCCACGGT